>NZ_JBWJIG010000001.1:0-834321 GCF_056490705.1 Pedobacter humicola
AACGGTACGTACAGTGGTGTGAGAGGACAGATAGGGAACTAATCCCTATCTTCCTACTCGATTCAATTTTTGATGTTTTTTAATATTCGATTACCACTTTACCAATGGTTTTGCCGCTTTCCAATAAGCGATGTGCTTCTTTTAAATTTTCTGCTGTAAACTCTTTAAGTGTAGTATTTAATGTTGTTTTAAGTGTGCCATTATCAAATAGTGCGGCCAGTTTATTTAAAATACGGTGCTGTTCTTCCATATCATCGGTTTGATACATCGAGCGCGTATACATCAGTTCCCATGAAAAGGTAACACTTTTGTTTTTTAGTTTGTTTAATGCAATAGGAGTTGCTGAGCCGGTAATGGAGGCAATATGCCCTTGTGGTTTGATCAATTCTACTATCGCGTCCCAATATCCGTTCAGGTCCACAAAATCGAGAATAAAGTCTACCTCCTGGTAACCAGCTGCCCGTACTTCTTCGATCAGGTTTTTATGGTCTACCACCACATCGGCTCCCATCGCCTTACACCATTCTTTTGTTTCGGTACGCGAAGCGGTTGTAATTACCTTTAGTCCGCTTACTTTTTTGGCAAGCTGTATGGCTATCGAACCCACACCACCGGCACCTCCAATAATCAGAATGCTTTTCCCATGATCTTTCTCACTGCTAATGCGGATGCGGTCGTAAAGCGATTCCCATGCGGTAAGTGCTGTTAGTGGCATTGCGGCAGCCTCTGCATCGCTGAGTGTAACTGGCTTTGAGCCTACAATACGTTCATCAATCAACTGGTATTCGGTGTTCGAACCGCTCCGTGTAAGGTCACCAGCATAATACACGGCATCGCCTACTTTGAAAAGGTTAACCGCGTCGCCAACCGCTTCTACTGTTCCGCTTGCATCCCATCCAATTACTTTTGGGTTTTCGAGCAAGGTATCTTTGGCACTGTTCTGGCGGATTTTATAGTCAACGGGATTTACACTAATGGCTTTTATTTTTACTAAAATATCCCGCCCCTGCGGTGATGGAATGGGGGTGTCGAATTCGATCAAACTTTCATCTTCTGTTATCGGGAGCGATGTTTTAAATCCTATAGATTTCATATGTTTTTACTTTAAACTGAATGTTATTTTAATTCTATATAGCAAATATAAACTGATATTGTTTAGTTATTCGGTATAAATTTGTGTTTAATCAGTAAATTTGCGCCCTGGTTTAATCCGCAATGAACAGAGAAACTTTATACGAATCGTTTGAAATTGTTTATCAAAAACTGGATGAATGCCCCAAGCAAGGTCATAAACATCTGTTTTTTGAACTGGTTTATATTTTATCGGGTAGGGGTAAACAATGTATCAACAACAACAAATTCGATTATCGGGCCGGGCATATGTTTCTGATTACGCCAGAAGATTGCCATTCGTTTGAAATCGAAAGCACCACCGAATTTTTCTTTCTACGTTTTGGCAATGTATATATCCGATCGAAAGACTTTCGTACCGACGATGTACAGCGGATGGAATATATTCTGCAAAATGCCAGTCATCAACCAGGCTGTATTCTTAAAAATCTGTCAGATAAAGTTTTTGTAAAGTCGCTGATCGAGGCAATGATAGCCGAACATTTAAATCGCGACCTTTATAATAAAGAATTAATCACTAAAATGGTTGATACGATGATTGTAGTAATCGCCCGTAACATTGCTAAATATATGCCTGCAGCAGTAAAAGGCGATGCCGAAGAAAAAACTCTGGCACTTTTAAATTACATCCAGGCCAATATTTATTATCCTGAGAAATTGAGGGCCGAAAAACTGAGTAAGCAATTCGGTATTTCCGAAAACTATTTTGGTAAATATTTTAAGAAACATACCAATGAAACATTACAGCAATATACTGCCAATTTAAGAATTAAGCTTATCGAGGCACGTTTGCGTTTCAGTAATATGCGGATCAATGAAATTGCCTATGAATTGGGGTTTACCGATGAAAGCCACCTGAATAAGTTTTTTAAATCGCAGAAAGGTTTAAGTCTTAAAGCTTTTAGAACTTTATTTGCGGGTTGATTACATGAAAACTACCTAATCCTTGCTTACATCTGTATAGAAATTTCTTATACAATATTATTGGCTCCAGAATGTTTGGCTCGGTACTTAATTCTTACCAGGGATTTTTTCTCTTTTACTTTGCCATAAGCCCAATTCTTTTGAGTAAATGATCTTTTTTTGAGCGTGCGATCCCAAGCTGATGTCCATTTGCCATCACCAGGAAGGCGCCTTCTGATTTTTTGAACTGGCTGATTTGGTTGATATTGATGGTGTAGGAATGATGGATGCGAACGAATAGCGAACTGGGAAGCAAAGTTTCAATTTCGCCAAGCGATTTGGAAAGCAGAATGGTTTTGCCCTCAGTTAAGTGGATCTCGGTATAGGCTCCGTCCGCTTTGCAGTAAAGAATTTCTGTGGGAGAGATAAAATCATATCCACTACGGTTGGGCAATGCGAGTTTTTGTTCTTCCGTCGGGAACTTAAGGTTGGCTATTGCCTGTTGTATCTGTTGAATGTTATTTTCTTCTGCTTCAATAGAGGAGTGTACCCGTTTTACGGCCTGTAGAAGTTCCTGTCCGTCTATGGGTTTCAGCAGATAATCGAGGGCATTGATGCGTAAGGCCCGAACGGCAAACTGTGCATATGCCGTGGTAAAGATTACTTTGGCCCCAAGGGAAGTCCCAAGGATCTCTAGCATTTCAAATCCATTCATGTCCTGCATTTCAATATCCAGGAAGATGGCCTGGGGAGAATGCTCACGGATTTTTCTGATCCCGTCAAGGCCGGAGTGGGCAATACAAAGGATATTCACATCCGGGCAGTACATCCTCAGGTCGTTACTGAGGGCATTGGCGCAATGCGCTTCATCATCAATGATAATTACGCTGATCATTTCTTATGGTTTTAAAAATTTGACTTCAACAATAGTACCCATGTTTCCATTGGGCTGCGAATAGATCGTAATACTGCTTTGGGTATCGTTTCTGGCATTGAATACCCTTAATCGGTTCTCAATGAGTGCGATTCCCTTCGACTCGTGGAGGCTATTGCTTCTCGACTTTCGGGTTCGGGAAGCTGCCATACCAACACCATTGTCTTCTACCCGACAGGTGATGTATTGCGGGTTGCTATCGATGCGGACCACGATCTCGCCGCCTTGTTCCAATGCCAGGATGCCATGCCATATTGCATTCTCGATCAGGGGCTGAAGAAAAAGCGGGGGTACCATTATTCTTTTGGATTCAACCCCCGGGCCAGTCAAAAAACTATAGCTGATCTTGTCTCCAAACCTGAGCTTTTCCATATCCAGATATAATCGGCAGGTGTTGATTTCCTCTTCCAGTGATATTTCCTGTAGTTCGTTGCCGAGTTGCCCTCTGATAAGCCTGGAGAAGATAGACAGGTAGCTGATAGCCTGTTGGTTAGCGTTTTCCTGAATTAATGATTTGATTGAACTAAGGCAGTTAAAGATGAAGTGAGGGTTCATTTGAGCACGCAGGGCCTGTGCCTCCAGTTCAATCATTTCTATCTCCAGTTCATGCTTTTTCTGATCACGCTGACGGATGCCGGAAATCCTTTGTTTGAAAAGCAGATAGGCGCTCGCGATAAAAAGTATGCCCAGACCAGATATAAACCACCAGGTGAGGTAAAATGGCGGGTGAATAATAATGGTTAATTGCTTATATTCCTTGCTCCATTGTCCTCCGGAATTTGTAGCATTAACCAAGAATTGATATGTTCCTGGTGATAAGTTGGTATAAGTGGCCCGGTTATTCGTTCCCTCGTCGATCCATTTGCCATCTAGTCCGAGCATTGTATAGCGATAGTTGAGTTTACCGGTAATATTGTATTCCAGTGCAGCAAAATCGAGTTCCAGGAAATTTTGGTGATACGACAGCTTAAGCGTATCGAGTGCATTCACCGCCTTACTAAAAGGGGAATTTGGATCGCCATAATCTGCAGGCTTATTGTTTATCCGGATCCCCGTCAGTACAGTAGGAGGTTCAAAGTTGTCGTGGGTAATGGCATCAGGTATAAATAAGGTATAGCCTTGTGTTCCGCCAAATGCCAGTCTGCCATCAGGAATTTCGTAATAGTGAAACCTGTTAAATTCATCTACAGGGAGCCCGTCTATCATGGTATAACTTTGTATTCTGGCATCTTTCAGGTTAAATGAGAATATACCTTTATTGGTGCTGCACCATAATCTGCCATTTTTAGCCTGGATGGCATAGATCGTATTATTGGGAAGGCTATCGTCTGTGCTATAGAGGCGGAATGTTTTGCGGGCGGGATCCATTCTCACCATCCCGTCGCCCTTAGTTCCTACCCATAGTATTCCCGGTTTTACCGGATCTCTGATCAGCATCGTAAATTCTGCGCCAGGCAGCATTTTTCCATACGACAGGTTGACTTTAGTGTGTAGATCAAACCGGAAAAAACCGTGCGAAGTGGTGATATAGAATATTTGTTCATCCTCAACAAGCAGGCTATAGATTTCGAACACCTCTTTTATTCCTGAAAGCGGGATCTGTGAAACAATAGTGGCCAGACGTTTAGTGGTATCCAAACGGATCAGGTGGAGTTGGTTGTCCACGGCCCAAAGCTGGCCTTTATTGCTTAGGCATATAGCGCTGAGGTTTCTATGATTTTTGCTGACCGTATCGGCATACTGCCATTTATCACTGATCAGATGGCCCCCTTGATAATAGCAGATATTAGGCGCCGGAATCTCATTCGAGCCTGCAATCGACATCCATATTTTCCCCTGCTTATCCATAGCTGAACGGAATAGATAAGTTGTTCTCGCGGTAGCTAAGGGACTGTTTTGTATCTCCCTTCCCGGGACATTCATTTCGCGGTGAAGGATATCAATAAAAAAATTGTTGACATAGGTTTTCGCTGGCATGCGGGGCAGTCTCAGGTCAAACTGGCGGAGATTGTAACCATTTGTGCCAATCCAGAGTACCTCGGAGCGGTCGATCAGCATATTCCTGGCAACCTCTCCAGGTGCACTGTGAATGGGCTTGGGGATCAGCCTGCTATCGGTTGTTAGCATAAATACAGACTGGTTACTGCCAAACCAGATGTTGCCTTGGCTATCCACTGTTCGGGAAGGCTGCACGTAAGATTTTGACTCCGTAAGAGGTAGGATGCTAAAGCTACGGGAGGCTTTTTTATAGATGATTACCCGTCCCATATCCAGAATAACCATGTCTCCGTTTTTTCTGATGATTGGAGAGGTGTCCTTCCAGGTCCTGCTGGAGTCGTATATGTTTGGGTTTTTAAAGGTGAAGGGGATGGTACTGATTATTTTGCCTGCGGTGGTCAGAGTGATGATTGCCGAGTTGGTGGCCATTATAATGTTGCCTTTGGATGTTTCTATTCCGGTAATCTGTCTTTTGCCCAGGCCGAGCTTTGCGGGCGTGTAAAATGCCAGTTTCCTGTTTTTGAGATCGGCGACAAAGATTCCCCCGTTTTTGCTGATCATCCAATACATATTCTTTTCAGGGGAAACAATGGCATTGATATTTTTTATATTGGAAAAGGTAGGCCTGAATACGGGGTCGTCAGAAAAATGGTACAGGTGTTCTGTATGGGCGTTGAGCACATCCATTGCACCGTTTTCATACTGGATCCATAGCTGATCCTGGCCATCGAGGTAAAGGGTGGCAATAATATTGGATGCCAGGCTCTTTTGGTCATTCACCCTATGGCGGAAAATCTTGAATTTGCGGCCGTCATATCGGGCCAGCCCTTCGCGGGTAGAGATCCATATAAATCCTGCCTTATCCTGGACGATCCCGCTGACAAAAGATTGAGGTAATCCATCGGCAGAGGTAAGCCTGCGCTTCTCGAGAAGAACAGGCTGTGCCTTGACTGATAAAACAGCCAGCAGCAGAAAGCCGATGAAGTAAGGAATAGGGCGTAGAGACATGATATGCTAAAGTATCGGATTTTCATCAAATTCGGAATGATGTAATGAAATATAGTTTCCTGGAGTCAAATTCTCTGGAATAGCAGCGATAGAATTACCAACTGTTAACTGATATTGTTGTTTAAGAGGTTAATGATTACCAACTGTTAATTTGGATGGGTACATCACGGCAGTATTTGTAATTTTAAACATCTGATTAGGTATGAACTGATTACAGAAATTGATTTTCTAACTGAGTGATCGGCAATTGCTAAAGGCGTTGATTACCTGATGAAGATCTTAAAAATTGGACCGTCTATCCTTATATATGTATTCAAAAAAAATGTTGCACCGTGATGGAGTTATCAGGCCTTTGGCTGATGCAGATACCATCGGGATCAAGTGTAGTTTCTATTGATGATGCGCCTGGGAAAAATATCAGCCATTGATCGCTTTTCAGGTTTGGCAACTATCACTGATGCGAATGCGCAGGAAATTGATTTCCGGATTGCGGATTCACCTTTTGAATTATACATCAACCGTGATGTCTGGTTTGAAATCGTACTTACTGCAAAAGGGCTCAAGGCAGTAGGCCTTAGATCGCTTTCCCTCGCGGTTTCGGAACAAATTGAAGAACCCTGCAGGGTATGACTTAGTGTAACAGGCCGTGTATAAGTGCTTTTATTGCTTTGATTTAAATTGCTTAGTAGGGGAGCGCATTTGATTGACTGAAATATGTAATTTAAATTATACAATGTTTAGGGATAATGACATTTTTCATTTGTCTGCCTGTCGTAAAAAATTATCGTACGGAACATTTTTAGCGGCCAAAAACTTGACATTAATCAATAAATTAACTCTTTATAGGCTTCAATAACTTTAATTAGTCTAAATGGCACAAAAGTTGAAAAAGTATAAGCTTTAATCATCTATACCTAACGAACCTATGTTTAGTAATACTGAATTCGACAATTTTAAAAAAATTATTTTAAAGCGCTTGAAAGCTGCTCTTAAGCTTTTAGATATCGAGAACGATTTTCTCGAAATCTCGACAAACTATATGGGAAAAGCTTACGAAGTCCGCATAATGGGTGGGCAAGACATGAATGGCAATTATTTTTGGGAAGTGGTCAGAGTAATCAACAGAAGCATTATTCCATCAAACCTTGGATTTGATTTTTCTAAAGTAAATGCAGGCTAATCTAAATCAATAAAGCTTTACTAAAACCTTTTAGTGTGGCCTAATGAAGTGTATTAAACATCATTAGGTCATCTTTGGAGCTCTGTAATACCGGCATTAGTCAACGCAAGCAATGGAACCCTTAAGGCTTAAAAACCTCAGCATGGGGCATTTATAAATAGTAAATTTAAACACCTAATGGCTGTAAAGGGCTATAGGATACTATTTATTGCTGCTTTATTTTTGTGATCTTCATAAATCACGGGACGATTTTTTTTAACATTACCCTTCGGATGGAGGGTGATGTTTTAAATTTTCATTATTGCATGTAAAACTAACAGGCTGATCGGCAATATTAGTATTAAAGAAGCTTATCCTTTTCAGCTCAATTTTTCGCTATGCCGCTTAATAGGGCAAATTGTGTTTCATTGGTATATTAATCCTTACCCGTGTACCTCTGTAATTTTCAATAATCAAACCCGCCTTCAGGCGTTTGGTTCTGATGCGTATATTTTCCATACCCGCTCCGGTAGATTTTTGGGCGGCGGGATCAAAGCCTATGCCATTATCCTTCAGGGAAAATATAAGTTGATCTTTTTCAACCTCAATAAGCAGTTTTACTTCGCTCGCCTGCGCGTGTTTAAGAATGTTATGACCGATCTCTTTAGCAATAAGATAGCAGTCGCGTCTGCTTTGACTTTCCAGCTGAATGGCTGGAATGAATTCAGGAAGGTCGGAACTGAAGATGATATCGGTATGTTCAAACAGTTTTCTGATCTGTTCATCGATAAAATAGATCAGGCTTTCCAGATGGTCGCTTTCTGTATTCGAACTCCAGATGATTTCCCTGATTTTCACCGCTATATCGCCGATCATCCCTTCTATGTTCTTAAGTTCCGTCACATCAGGTTTGGAACGGGCTGCATGTTCGGCATATAGCTTGATCGCTGTGAGACCAGATCCGATATCATCATGTATTTCACCACTGATCCTGTCTCTTTCTGCTTTGATCAGTACAGCCTGATTTTTATATTTTTTTTTATATTTTATTGCACTTTTATAATATCTCAACAAAAAGATGAGTAGGAACAGAATTAAAATGATTAAAAAAATGAATAATAAATCGTTAGGTTTTTGGTGAAAATTTAGATGCATATTTTTTGTTCAATAAAAAGATTATGGTGCTTAAAAGCGCATTTTATGTGATTTTTGTATTATTGCAAATACACATTTTATCGATTTTTGTGTAATTGTGTATTACTATCTCCGTTAATAAATGTATTTGTGATAAACTTATTTAGTACAGATGATTTATGTTAACTGAGTGATATCAAAGGACATAGATAAAACTTTTCTTTTTTATAGGTTTGTCAGGTTCAGTTAAACTGAGCAAATAGTCGTTATCCTTCAGAATAAATCGCCTGGCCATTAGTGGTATTAACTTGCTATGCATTGGCTTAATGAAAAACATTGATCAAAAAATGATGGGGATACTGGCATGTAACAATATTACCTAAAAAAAATGCATTATTATGATTTCAGTGTCGATTGTTGAAGATCACAACCTTTACAGGAACAGTTTAGCAAGTTCTATTCTCGAAAACAGCTCATTTGAACTTAAAGGAGTTTATGCATCTGCTGAAGAAGCACTTGAGAAATTGCCGGAGGAGCGTCCGGATATAGCCATAGTAGACATTAAATTATCCAATATGTCGGGTATCGACCTTGTTCTGCAAAGTAGGGAAGGTTTAAATAAAACACTTTTTTTAATGTGTACTGGTTTTCAGAATGACGAGAAAATTTTTAGTGCCTTACAGGCCGGAGCATCAGGTTATATCATTAAAGGATCTACCTCGGCGGAGATCCATGAAGCACTGATAGAACTTTATAATGGGGGTTCGCCCATGAGTCCTTATATTGCCAGGAAGGTGATCAGTCTGATACAGGGAAGCAGGCCTGTTAAGCAAAAAATAGATTTAGGCCTGAGTGAGCGGGAACTGGAGGTTTTGTCATTGCTAAGCAAGGGCCTGTTGTATAAGGAAATCTCTGAAATGCTTTTTATAAGTCCTAATACAGTAAAAAATCATTGCAAAAACATTTATAAAAGACTGCACGTACAAAATAAGATTGAAGCCCTCAATAAGTTTAAAGATTATAGTTACAATTAAAGCCTGTGTGCGCTTTCAGTTCCTATTGCCACCTGCTGGCACAATGGCAGCTCCCAAACTGTATATACATTTAATATTATTAACTGCTCAGGTAGTCCTCCAGCTAGGATTATACCGATATATATTAATCTTATGAGGCCAGGTGAAACCTTTATGGCTTTATCCTGTTATTGTCTTGTTGTCTACTCCTCATTCCTGTCAGGTCATCAACGTTGATCTGTAGATAATGATGTGTCCTTGCTTTGACTGGCAACAATAATAAAGTTTATTTTTTCTCAATATGGTTAAATTAGCGTACAGCACTCCCATTTCCAAGCTTGATAAAATAAAGGTTGGTGATGAAATTATGGATGAATATCAGTCCAGCGGGAAGGTCATTCAGATCACCAAGAATATCAAGGATAAGTTCACTGAATTTATATTTTTATTAGACAGCAGGCAGACCATTTTTATCATGTGTGCCTCCGCATAAAGCGATCTTATGCCGTTTTGTATTGCCAGAGTATTAATTTTTCGTCACTTATAGCAGTTTATAGCCAATGAGAAGATAAAATTGCTATCTTGTAGACCTATCCCGTCATCATGATAAAATGCAATTTCCGGAAAGTATATGTTGCTGCTGCTTTTATTACTATTGTCATTTTTTCGAATTGCAATAAGGTTGTAATTGCAGCCCCTGAAGGTAATGTGGCCAATGCTTCAATGAGCGATGAACCTTTCAGAGCTTATCTGGGTGTTAACGCTTTTGAGTGGAACTTTACTTCAGATGTTATCCATGGACAGATCGAGGAATCCAGGTTCAAGACTATCAAATCTTTTACGGGTATCAGGCACTATCTGGATTGGCAAAGAATTGAAAATAAAGAAGGATCGTTCACTTACAGTCCTTCTCATTATGGGGATTGGGATTATGATCAGATTTACAAACGGATGAAAGATGCCGGGAAATATGTTTTACTGGATCTAAAAGGCTGTCCAGACTGGCTTTTAGCGTCTTATCCCATCGGTAAAAGAGATGCAGAGAATGTTCCTGCACCCTATGGTTTAGACAGGGCTGCACCTGCCTCTTACATCAAACAAGCGCGCGCAGGTTTTCAATTGGCTGCCCGTTATGGCTCAAACAAAAATGTTGATATGAGTTTGCTTTTAGCCGATCCTACTGTCCGCTGGAGAGATGACCCACAGAATATGCCAAAGGCCGGTTTAGGGCTTATCACCTACATGGAATGCGACAATGAACGCGACAAATGGTGGAAAGGCCCGCTCGCCCAGCAGTCTGCAGAAGAATACGCAGCCAATCTTTCTGCTTTTTATGATGGCCATAAAGGCACTCTTGGCAAGGGCATAGGCGTGAAAACTGCTGATCCCAATATGATTGTTGTGATGGGAGGTCTTGCCGATCCAAACCCGGAATTTGTTCGCAAGATGGTTCAATGGTGCAAAACAAATCGGGGGCTGAAGGCCAACGGACAGATTGATCTTTGTTTTGACGTAATCAATTACCACCAATATTCTAACGACGCCTTTAAAAACTATGGAAATGCCACGGCAGGTATGGCACCCGAACTTTCTGATCTGGGCAAGGTAGCATCCCTTTTCAAGGAATTTTCAAAGACGGTAAACGATGGTATCCCTGTATGGGTTACTGAAACTGGTTTTGATATAGGCGAGCATACCCCCCAAAGGGCTTTAAAAATCAGGGATAAAAGTGCAATGGTTACCCAGGCGGACTGGAACCTACGCACAGCTTTGTTGTATGCCAGAACGGGACTTTCCAAATGTATATTTTATATGCTCGAGAATGTGGATGTTAATAGCTGGACACAATATACCTCATCGGGTTTTATCAATCCAGATTATTCCAGAAGACCATCAGCCGATTATGTGCTCCAAACAAATAAGCTTATCGGTGATTATCATTATTTATCAACCCTGAATAAGGATCCTCTGGTTGATGTATACATACTTAACGGAAAAAAGACCTACGTATTAACCATTCCAGATCAGGTGGGTAGATCTAAAGCCTATGATCTGAATCTTGGACAAAGCAAAGAAGCCATTATTTATACGCTTGCTATCGGTAAAGATGAAATGGACAGTAAAACAGTAGCTACTAAAAATGGCATCTTGCAGATCCAGGTAACTGAAACCCCAGTATTTGTACAGCCGAAATAGGTGGGATCCAAAATGGAATATGTAAAATGGATGATGCAATTGAAAGCATCATCCATTTTTTGCTCTAGCTCGAGCGTAATGCTAGCCATTGGCGCAATTTAAATAGAAGGATACTTCTTTCAGATCTGTTTAATAAACTTCAAGCTCCACCAAGCCAACTTTAACCTCTTCTTTAATAAGATTTATCCACTCTTCTTAGGTTAAACCGTTTTTATTGGTACTTAAGGGCTATTGAGCGCGGCAGAACTAACCGATAGCTTTGTAGAAGCTAAGGCTTAGGATCTATACGCAATATGGCGTGCCTGATTTTTTTTCCATGCGCCTTAATGTATATGAATATAAAAAAGAACAATAATGATTTCTGAGGGGCAAAAACAGTCACTTTATATCTTTCAGGACTGGAAGAACAATAAAGGAAACTTCAAGTCCCGGATGATTATGCTCTTCTACAGAATCTCCTCATTAATCTACCGGTACAAAATTTTACGGTTCATTTTTTTCTGGTACTTACTGCTGTATAAATTTGCCATTGGCTGGTTGATGAATATCGGTATCAACTCAAGTGCTGTTATTGGCAGGGGGCTTAGGATTCAATATGGCTTCGGAACGGTAATCGGTAGTAACACCGTGATCGGCGAAAACTGTAATATCAGGCAGCTTACCAACATCAGTTCCAAGATGAAAGAGAACGGGAGCTACAGCCGAGCGCCCAGGATTGGCAATAACGTAGATATAGGCATTAACGTAGTGATACTCGGTGATGTGAATATTGGGAACAATGTAATCATAGGGGCCGGTTCCGTAATTACCAAAGATGTGGAGGATAACAGTGTGATGGTGGGCAATACGGCAACCGTATTGAAGAAGAAGTATATTATCTCAGTTGAAAGGAATTGATATAAAGCCAGATGACCAAATTTATACACGAGTCTTTCCGGTAATTTTTTTAATTAAAAAGAAGTCCTTCTATCATTTTATCCCCTTTCTAAAGGGATTAGCCCTATTGGGCTATTGATCAACGGAGTGGGATATATGACCTTTACACCGATCTATGATACCTATAGCTCCAAGAAGTTATACTGAAGAATATTAGCGTCAACAACATAATAAACCCAATGAAAAATCTTATTTTAAAGAACAGTATCACGCGTTATACCAAAAAGCATATCCTTCTGGTAGATGGAGGATTAAATCTCGGTAAGTTACTGAACTTCATTTTGGCTCCTGAATATAGGCTGACCATCAAAACCAGCGGAATTGATGCATTGAGCTGGCTTGAGGAGGGTAATGATCCCGACCTAATTATTTCTAGCTTAAGGATGCCCTATTTTGATGGGAGCACGTTTATCCAGAACCTCAAGTGCAGCGGGTTCTACCGCAACACCCCAATAATGGTACTTTCAGGAGAAGAAAATCTCGAAGAAAAAGTGAAAAATATGTCTTTTAGGATCGATAGTTATATGGAAAAGCCTTTCGACCCCACAGTTTTGAAGAATCAGATAAGCAGATTGATCGCATAATGAACACTCCGAACATAGATAGTGCTGTGGCTAATGTCCGTTCAGTATATTTTGGTAAATTATTGAGGGACGTCATGTTTGAATGTCTGGGAGGCTGCACCAAAGAACTTATTTTTATTGATGACTTTCAGTCATATATCCAGCAGCAAACTTTTTTAAGTCTTCCAGATCTGGTGATGATTGAAGTGGACGAAAACCCGGAGTGGTTTAACCAGGTTTCTTTTATCAGAGACCATCCTATACTGAGTCATCTTATTGTTGTACTCATTGGAAAGAGCGAAAATGCCGACTGGAGAAAGAAAGCACTTCGGGTTAGGGCAAACGATTATTATGTCTATCCCTTTCCGCAATCAGATTTTATTTCCAGGATCGCTTTTTTGGTTAAGTTCAAAGCGGTTAAACCTAATGTACTCGAAATTTCTGCGGAGATGCAGGAAAGCTATAAGATGCCTTTAAGCAAACGGGTATTCGATATCATCGCTTCTGGAATAGCCTTACTTTTATTGTCACCGCTATTTATCATTATCGCCATGATGATCAGGCTCGAATCTAAAGGCGCCATCATCTATAAAAGCAAACGCGTGGGCGCAGGTTACAGAATATTTGATTTCTATAAATTCAGGTCTATGCGCAATGATGCAGATAAGATGATTGCCGAACTCTCTTCGCTGAACCAATATGCAAACGAAGGAAATAAAAATGGAAAGTCGGCTTTTATAAAGTTTACGAACGATCCAAGGATTACCAGGCTCGGTAAGATCCTTCGTAAAACAAGTATTGATGAGCTTCCTCAACTGGTTAATGTTTTTATCGGCGACATGTCGCTGGTAGGCAACAGGCCACTTCCTCTGTATGAAGCCGAGCAACTTACCACCAATAAATGGTCGTCGCGCTTTAACGGCCCTGCTGGCTTAACCGGTTTGTGGCAGATCAGCAGAAGAGGCAAGAAAGAAATGTCGGAAAGTGAGCGTAAAGAACTTGATAATTATTATGCGAATCATTATTCTATTTTCCTCGATTTCAAAATTATATTAAAAACCATTCCAGCGCTGATCCAAAAAGAAGAAGTTTAAACGGATCAGTTACAAATTACACAAAAATCATATGAAAAACATTTCAGTTATAGCCCTTTTATTATTCGTGCTGGGCGGAGCAAGCGTATCAGCCCAAGAGTCAATCCTGAGCCAGGTGAACAAAACCGATATTGAGCAGTATATCGCTTTGGCAAAACAGAATTATGTAAAGCGGAAAATCCAGGGTGTTTCTACAGAGGCACTGAAGAACGACGTCACTATGGCGAAAATATCTTATCTGGATATTTTTAATGCATCCTATTTCTACCGTCCGCAGAACAATACGGTAATCGATCCTGTAAATCCCTACAACATCAATGGTTTCCAGTTCGGGGTTAACATCAATCTGGGTGCCCTGCTCCAAAAGCCGTATATGGTAAAAAAAGCGAAAGCAAATTATAAGGTTGCGCAGCTGGAGGCATTAGATTTTGACACACAGCTGGTTGTTGAGGTTAAAAAAAGATATTATAATTATCTGCAGGAAAAAGCGCGTTTGAAAGTGCTTACCCAGAGTGCCTCCGATAGTAAAGGTGTGGCGGAAAGTTTAAGAAGGAAATTTGAGCGCAGCGAAACCTCACTTGAAGTGTTCAACCAATCGAGGGTTACACAATCGAGTGCCGAAACCTTAAAGGTAGAAGCTGAAGGCAATTACCTGAAAGCAAAAGATTTATTAGAGGAAATTATAGGACAGGAGATCCCTGAAGGAAAATAAATATGGTAATGGATTTGAAATTGTTTTTGCTGCGTGTTTCCAGGTTAAAATGGCTGATCATATCATTGCCCGTATTGGCCATAGTGATCTCTTTTTTACTGGTGAAAAATCTTCCGAAAAAGTACGAATCAGTTGCACAGATTTCGACTGGTTTGCTCGATCCTTCCAAAAAAGTGATCAGCAATGAAACTGTCGATTTTTTTGCAGTGAACCAGCAGTTCGCCAATCTGGTCGAAAAATTCACCATGAAGAGAATGGTCAATTTGCTTACTTATAAGCTGATTATCCATGATCTTGGAGATCAAAAAAATGCATTTAAACGCCTTCCTGAATCTTTATCGTCAAAAAGTAGTATTGAGCTGCAAAAAATATCAGCGCTTTTTGAGCGAAAACTGGCTGATAATGCACTGTTAACACTTGATGATGACAAGGGCGCTATAAAATTATTCAGTATCGCAGAGGATATGGGCTATGGGGAAGAAAAGGTGAGAGATGGTTTGGAAGTATCACATGCGGCAAACAGTGATCTGCTTTTGGTCAGCTTTACTTCTGAGAACCCGGCATTATCTGCCTTCACAGTGAATACATTATCTACTGAATTTATCAGCAGCTATAGCAACGATGTATCCCTGAATCAAAACTCCTCAGCGAAAATCCTCGATTCAATGCTCTTGAGCAAGAAAAATACGATGGATGCCAAAAATAAACTGCTGTCGAATTTTAAGCGCACCAAAGGGGTGCTGAACCTGGATGAACAATCGGCAACGGTTTACAACCAGATTTCACAATACGAAGCCCAGCGTGCCGAAGCCATGCGGGTAATCCAGTCGAATGCAGGGGGGGTGGCAACAATCGAAAGCAAACTCCAGGGTAACGACCGGTACATTAATGGAAGCAGCAAAGCCAGCAACCGGGAGATCGTCGAACTTAAAAGACAATTGCAGGTGGCCAATAACCTTTTTATTGATGGTGGGTTTAAACCAGCCATGCAGAAAAAAATTGATTCCCTGAACAGACTGATCAATATTAAAAGTGCAGCAAACATGGATGAGAATGTGATTGATACGCGGGTATCTAAGCAGGATCTTGTTCAGCAAAAAGTAGGGTTGGAAGTTTCCTTACAACAGGCCAGGAGCAGTATCAGAACAATCGATCATGAGCTACAGATTTTAAGGGGACGTTATAGTAGCATGGTACCCTTTGATGCAGATATACAGAATTATCAGCGCGATGCGGAATTGGCGACTAAAGATTATATGTTGGCACTCGACCGGTTTAACGCCGCAAAAACCGATCAGAAATTAGGATTGAACCTGGAAATTGAACAAGTGGGTTTACCCGGAAATCCAAAGCCTACCAAAAAAGGCTTATACATTGCCGGAGCGGGTACAGGTACTCTTGCGCTTTGCCTGGGCTTTGTATTTCTTTTGGTGGTGGCTGATTCATCAATCCGTAATCAACGGAGTTTAGAGGCCGTTACCGAAAGTGTAGTGATTGGCAATGTGAATGAAATAGAAGGAACGGAACGCATCGCCAGAAATATTTGGGGCGATAAATCAGGTGACGGAAAGTATCTCGTATTTAGGGAACAGATCAGGTCGCTGAGATTTGAGATCGCCTCCCAAATGGAAAAGAATGGTAGTAAGATCCTGGGCATTACAAGCTTGTCTGCTGGAGCGGGGAAAACTTTTTTAAGCCATAGCATTGCCTACGCCTTCGCCTTAACCGGTAAAAAAGTACTTCTGATTGCTGATGAACAGCTACAAACACTGTCTAATGAAAAAGGACTGGTTGCAAATTTGAGCTTCCAGAATTTTCTGATCAAAAAGAAATTCCATACGGAAGATCTGATCACGGTGATGACTAAAAGTATTGAACGCAATTCATTGCTCGAAATCCAAAATGTAAGCAATCTGAAAGACGGTTTTGAAGTGCTTAAAAAGGAATTCGATTACGTAATTATTGATGTAAACAGTTTAAGGGAAGTGAATATTTCGAAGGAATGGTTATTGTTTACAGAACAAAATATTGCCCTATTTGAGTATGGTGGTAAAGTTAATGAGGCGGACCGTCCGCTGATCCGGTATATCAGAGAGCAACCAGGTTTTATGGGCTGGGTATTCAACAAGGTAAATGATGTTAAATAACAAGCCCTTTAACAAAAACGGTTTACGACACTAATGAAGCGGTACTTATATTATTTTCTTGTAGCGTACTGCTTTTTGTTGTTTTTGTTCTCCCGGGAAATTGGTGGACTGCCTTACGGTCTGATTATTGATATTTCCTTTGTCGCAATCCTGATTACGGCGATTGCCACTACGCCAAAAAAAGAGTGGGATGGGCTTAATGTCAGTTTATTTTATGCGCTGTTGCTGTGGTTATTGGTTAGTTTGTTAGAGGGTTTTAACCCAGGTTCGAGCAGCTTGGGCTGGATCAATGAAATCCGTAGTACCGCCATATATCCTTTTGTAGCCGTGCTTCTGGGGCTGGTGATTTTCAGAACCCGTAGAGACCTGGATCTATTTCTTATCCTGGTACTGGCATGCTCAACACTGGCTTCATTAAACGGGATTAAACAGCTTTACCTCGGTCCAAGCGATAATGAACGTAAATTTTTAGTGGAGAATGCCAGCACCCATCTTTTATGGGGGCATCTGCGTGTGTTTTCTTTTTACAGTGATGCAGGACAGTTTGGTGCATCTCAGGCCCATATTGGGCTTATGGCCATCATTCTTTCCCTGGCGCCAATCAAAACCTGGAAGCGGATTGTACTTTTTTTATGCGGTGCAATCAATATATATGGTATGCTCATCTCCGGTACGCGTGGTGCATTGTTCGCAATTGTTGTTGGTGGTTTTGTGGCTATTGCATTGGGTAAAAACTATAAGGCGCTTCTGTGTGGAGGCTTTTTGGTAGTTGCACTGCTTGGCATATTAAAATTTACAACAATTGGAGACAGTAATTATCAGATTTATCGGTTACGTACGGCGATGAACCCGGAAGACCCCTCACTAAACCTCAGGCTTTCCAATCAGCGAAATCTTGCCCTATATATGCAGGATTATCCATTTGGTAACGGACCCGGGGTTACGGGATATTATGGAAAACTCTATAATGAGGATAAGTATCTTTCGAGGGTTGAGCCCGATAGTTATTTTGTTAAAATCTGGATGATGTACGGTGTTGTAGGGCTTACTATCTGGTTTAGTATAATGATGTACATTTTAGGAAGTTGTTGCGGTATTGTTTGGCGAATAGAGGACAAGGTGTTAAAAACAAAAATGATAGCCCTTACCGCGGGATGCGCAGGCATTTTATTCTGTAGCTATGGTAATGAGGTCATGAACCTGATTCCCAGCTCAATTGTAGTGTATCTTTCCTGGGTATTTATCTACAGATCGCCATTATTAATCCCGGGTAAAGAAATTTTAACTTAAATATATGCCTTTCGAATATTTTATCATTCCCGGAATTATTTGCCTTTTAGTGGGCTTTTCAAAAGCCAAAAGTATTTATTCATCAAAAAAACTGTAAATAAGACTATGATTTTAGATGTTTTATGGCTGATGTTTCAGCTTTTGATCGGTTACAATCTGGTTCTTCCAATATTGCTGTATGCAGGATATCTATCGGTAAAGAAACGTACTTTGGTAAAATTAAATAAAGTGGAATATGACTATGCTGTAATTGTAACAGCCTACGAACAAACTGATCTTTTACCGGCTGTGGTGAGTTCCCTGTTAAAAATGGAATATTCCAATTACCTGATTTACCTGGTCTGTGATAATTGTGATGTCTCCGATCTTCATTTTAGAGATGAACGTGTAATTTTGCTCCGTCCCGAAAAGGTGCTGGCCAGTAATACCCGTTCGCATCTTTATGCCATTGCTCATTTTAAACGCGAGCATGAACTGTTAACCATTATTGATAGTGATAACCTGATAGACCGCCGTTACTTAAAGGAACTTAATGTGTTTTTTGACCAGGGCTTCGAGGCGGTTCAGGGTCTGCGAAGATCTAAGCAGTTGGGAACCACCATTGCATCGCTTGATGCTGCAAGGGATCTCTATTATCATTTCTTTGATGGTAAAGTGATGTTTGCCTTAGGCTCTTCAGCCACACTTGCCGGTTCGGGTATGGCTTTTAAAACATCTCTTTATGTCGAATCTTTTATCAATCATGATCTTCAGGGAGCAGGTTTTGATAAAGTTTTACAGGCAAAAATAGTATCTAAAAATCTTCGCATCGCTTATGCGCCTGCAGCGATAGTTTATGATGAAAAAACAGCGAACCGCACACAACTGGAAAATCAGCGGTCGCGCTGGATCAATACCTGGTTTAAATATTTTAGTCTTGGCTTTTCCATTATCGGCCGCGGGATTGCCAATCTCAGCTGGAATCAGTTCCTGTTTGGTACAATCCTCTTGCGTCCGCCACTTTTCCTGTTTATCCTGCTTTCTATACTCTGTTTTATAATCAACCTCTTTCTTGGCGGCATAGGCTTATGGTTGTGGATTGGCGGTCTTTTGGCCTTTGGTATGAGCTTTTTTGTAGCGCTAAGACACGGCAGGGCCAATAGAAATATTTATTTGGCCCTGGTGGGTATCCCGTCTTTTATATTTGTACAGCTCCGTTCGCTCATGCGCGTCAGGCATGCTAATAAACGTTCGGTAGCAACCCGGCACATCATCAAATAACCTAACCAGAAACGGACTTGAAAAACCAGAACATCATCATTGTGGGGCAACAGCCCTGGGATACAGAGATCGGTAGCAACTGCAAAAATATCGCGCTCGAATTTTCCAAACAGAACCGGGTGCTGTATATCAACCCACCACTCGACCGGATCAGCAGGATGCGGCACGCTGGCGACAAAAAAGTTCAGAAACGCCTGTCGGTCATTCAGGGCAGGCAGAGTGGGTTGGAAGAAATCAACCCCGGGCTCTTCACCCTTTATCCAGATTGTCTGATCGAATCGGTAAACTGGTTGCCCGGGGGATTAATCTTTAATGCAATTAACCGGTTGAACAATAATCGGTTTTACCGTTCTGTACGGTCTGTGATCGAAAGTTTAGGTTTTAATGATGCGATACTGTTCAATGACGGTGATATGTTCAGAAGTTTTTATCTCATCGAATTATTGCAGCCAACGGCCTCCATTTATTATTCGCGGGATAACATGATTGCCACTTCGTATTATAGAAAACATGGCCTGGCCTTGGAGCCTCTTTTGATCGCGAAAAATGATCTCTGTGTCGCAAATTCCGAATATCTGGCGGCATACTGCCGAAAATATAACCCCAACTCAGCCTATGTAGGGCAGGGATGTGATTTTAACCTTTTCGACCATTTTCTACAGAACCCGTCACCAGCACTGCCACACAGTTTTTCAGGCCCCGTAATCGGTTATGTAGGCGTACTTACCTCAGCAAGACTGGATATTGACCTTATTGCAGGGATAGCCAATCAACGGCCTGATTGGAATATCGTATTAGTAGGGCCGGAAGATGCGGATTTTATGGCCAGTGCGCTCCATCAGCTAACAAATGTCCATTTTATAGGGGCCAGGCCTACTGAAGAGCTTCCCATGCATATTAATGGTTTTGATGTATGCTTCAATCCTCAGTTGGTAAATGCACTTACCATTGGAAATTATCCCAGGAAGATTGATGAATACCTGGTGATGGGCAAACCCACTATCGCTACGGCTACCCCTTCAATGGATGCATTTAAGGAACATGTTTATCTGGCAGAAGATGTGGAAGGGTATATTGAAGGTATCGAAATCCTGCTCGGTAGTGATACTCCGGAAAAAGCAGGTCAAAGAGCTGATTTTGCACGATCCCACAGTTGGCAAAAATCTGTTCAGGAGATCTATAATGCCCTGGCCTTAGTTATGGAAGAAAAACGATCAGCTTTTTGAATCAACATAGCCAGGTTTTTAGCCATGAGGTTTTGAAGAGAGTATGGGCAGTACTCTCCGTTTTATGAAATTTTTTGCGTAAAATATTTAGACTAAAGCTTTCGCAATGGTGGCTGAGCAATAATATCGAAATTATACTTCACCTGTCTGTAGGTATCCCTGATCAGTTTAATGAATACTCCTTTGCTTTCCCGCCAGCTCACTCTAGTCATGGTACTAGGTTCCTGTTCTGAGTTTTTCTGAATAAGAAGCCTGCTGAAATCGTTGTAAAACAAGCCCTGAGCCTTGTTCTGTAAGAAAGAGATACACATTCTGTATTCTGTCAGATCGCCTTTCAAACCTTCGGGATACCTGCCAAACTTTTGAAAGAAAGTTGATCTTCTCAGGTGTGGATGGTCCGAATAAAGATAGATTTTAGTGTAATCTGTTCCAAAAGTAGGGTGGTACATCTGCGAAAAATGCGCATCATAGGGCTTTAGATATGCGTATGGAGAATAGGCGTAGAACCGGATGATGTCCAGTTCTTCTTTTTCTTTCATATGGTTCAAACCCTGTAAAAACTGATGGGGAAATTCATTGGAGGGTTCAAAATCCTCCTGGATATACAGGGTATAAGGTTTGGTAACTGCATCCTGGCCTTTGTTGATGTTATGGCCCAGGCCTCTGTTCACCGGCGTGGTGATGAGTTTGAAGCCAAAAGATTTTTGGAGTAACTGGAGATTAGCCAAATGTTCATCCTTGCTTCCGTCGTCTGACACAACAATTTCGCCAAAGCTACATTTTAATTCTTTTAGCCTTCGGAGCAGATTGCCGAGTGAAACGCTTCTATTGTAATGGGTAATGAGCAGTGAAACCTGGAAAAAAGTGTACATATTGATGAAATAAATCTTTAAATTTTTTTTGTGTCGTGCGGCTTGTGTGGAGTAAGCAATGAAAGTAATTTTTTTGATTCGATGGAAATCCTTGATAAGAGTGCCTGTCCGAAACTTCCATCGCGCTGCAAGGTACGTGGTGCTGTCCAGGCACGTGAACGGTTCAGTTTAAGCTGGCGTACCTTTCCGAACTGCATCAGGTCGAAACAGAGCCGCCCGTCTTCTCCTCTAACATTCACCATCACATAGCCAACTTTCATTCCATATTCGCGGATATACCCCATGCTAATGCCAAAGGCATTAAGGTAAGGGCGTTTTACATGTCTTAAAGCGGCAATCCCATCCTTCATTTTTTCAAGCATGGCCAGTTTCCATCTTGGGAAGCCCGGCTCGGGGATAAAAGAGTAGCGGCCATACACACAAACAGTACCCGGGCTGCTCAAAACAGCTAGCATATCATCAAGCCAGCACGCTGGGTAGATACAGTCTGCATCCGCGAGTAAAATGTATTTTCCGCTTGCATTTTCCATACCCAACTGCCGGGCTGGTCCACAGCCCTGAATCTTCTGGAAATAACTTTTAATGTGCAGTTTATCCAGCGTTTCCTGTGTGGCGTCGGAAGAGTTATTGTTCACCACGATTATTTCGATGGGTATCTTGGTGGCCAGATCGGCTAAGCTGGCCAGGTTACGGATAATATTAAGCTCTTCGTTCCAGGCAGCAATTACAATGCTCACCAGTGGGGCTCCCGTCTGCAATCTATCAAGTTTTTGATTGATTTCCTTAAAAAGAGCATCGGGTACCTCAGCTGTTTTCGTGAAGGAAAAATCGTATTTATTGATCCAGTTTGGTGTATGGAAAATATTGTTCATCGTATGCCTTGCTTTCTTATTTATTTGAGCTAAAATCGTAATCAACGTAAATTTCTTGCCTGCTTAAGTCCAACAGTTATAAACCTGGCGATTTCGCGGTAACCGCTGAGGTAACTGTTGATCAGGGAAAACTTTTTAAAGTCTTTATTGATATAGTAGTAGGATATTCCTATTGCCGTAATGGTTGGGAAGAAAGTTCCGATTACGATGCCATAAACATTTCCAAGAAGATATACACCAAGGAAATCGGCCGACAGGTTCACCACCAGCATTACCATCACTTTCATGAAATTGATATGGGGCTTATGGATCGCATCAAGTGCAACGCTCATAAACCGGTCTGCAGGGTAGAGTAGGGCGAATGTGGTAAAAATCCTGAAGATATTTATCGCTGTATCACCCGCTGGAGTATTGTTGTACTGGCCACCACCAATAATGCTCATGGCCAGGCCTGCGGCGATATAGGCCACTACAAGCACCGGGAACAAACAGATGGTGATGGTTCCGATATACTTTTTCATAATTTCGATTACCTCTTTTCTGTTGCCATTGTTATAGGCTTTTGATAGTGAAGGCATCGCTGTTGCCACAAAACTCCTTAATGGTATTTCGACCACTTCCATCAGGCGTTTACCGAGGTTATAAATGGCAAGTGAAGAGGGGCCGAGCATGAAGTTGATGACAAAAGTATCGGTCACGCCAAAAAGACTGCTGCTGATGGATGTTCCCACAGTATATTTTCCGAAATCAAAAATCTCTTTGATGCAGTCCTTTTGTTTTTTGAAAAAATAAGCAATGCCCGACCAGCCCATAAAAAGTGTTAACAAACTGGTGAGCAGGGTAGCGGCAATATTGGCCATCATGAGGTTCTGCAGGGAGTTTAGGTGTAAGATGTTGAGGATAACTAAAAATGTGATCAACAAAAGCACCTGCGACATCCTGATGTATAAAAGTGTATCAAACCTCAGTCCACCTTGCGCAATGCACATGGCTACAACCATCGGTAGGGAACAGAGCAGATTTATGGCGTAGTATTTAATGAAAAAGGCCAGGCTCTCATCGGTACTGAAATGGCTGAAAAAAAGTAATGGGATATTGATTGCTACCAATACCAGTGTAATAAGTGCTGCGATATACCAGGTAGAACCAATTACCTCCTGGCCTTTTTGTGGGGTAGCACCTGCATAGAACTTTACAAATGCCGTGGTCAGAAACCCCTGTCTGAACGTATCCAAAAAGGAAAGCAACGCCTGAAAGAAAAACCAGATGCCAATTTCCTTAATGCTTAACGACCGGTACAAAATGGCTGTAAATAGGAAAGTAAGCAGTGACATTCCCCCGGTACCCATTAAGGATAAGAAGTGTATATTTTTTAACTTAGAAATTAATTTCATTCAATGAAATAGTATTTATCTTGCATATTGAGCAGCCCACAGTATATCGGTGCTATATCTTAACATTGATCAAAACTACTCATCCCAAAGGGCTATGTAAATAGCCCTTAAATACTAATGGAAGCATCGGTTTAAGGTGTTAATTTTGGATATGTTTCTGATAAAAATTATTGAGGCATTGCCGCGGTTCGCCGGGTAGTATTTAATATGGACACACAAGTAAAAATATCAATCCCGGCCTTCAGGTTTTGGATCTTTTAATATGGGGATAAGAAAGTATATCCTTCAAGACTGGAAAGCCAATCTGGCCAATCCTACAAAGGGCAAATATATCGTAGTTCTTTTTAGGATTGCACAGCTCATTGTTAAACGTAAGGTGACCAAGATTCTCTTTTGCTGGTACCTGTTGTTTTACAGGGTTTTTATCGAATGGTTTATGTGCGTAGAACTTAACTGGAAAACTTCAGTAGGTGGCGGCTTCCAGCTTTGGCATGGCAGTGGGGTGGTAATCCATCCCGATACCGTTATCGGTGCCAACTGTTCGGTACGTCAGTGTACCACAATCGGGGTTAAGCAGGATTTCAGCGCATCTGGTATCGTTAAAGCACCTGTAATTGGTGATTCAGTAGACATCGGCTGTAATACCGTTATTATTGGAGATATCAATATCGGAGATGGGGTAACCATAGGCGCAGGTTCGGTGGTGGTAAAATCCATTCCGGCAGGTGCCGTAGCTGCGGGGAACCCGGCAAGGATCCTCCGCAGTAGTTAATTATCTGAAAGCCAGAACCAGCTTTTTCTCTATTTTGTTATAGATCTTTTTTAGATTACTCACTGCATCACTTTTCAGGCTGTAGTTTGCCCATTTCGTTTGGTTCAGGTAATGAAAAAACTTCATCTTGAACTCTTCCTGACCTGAGTAACCCTTGTAAATTGGTTTCATGCCGGTAAAGTGGATCAGGTATGGGCTAGCCGTATGGTTCTTTGCAAACCAGTTCCATAAGGGATCAAGCTCAAACCAGTCTTCATTAAAAATAACATTCAATGTGTACTGCTCCGCAAAATTAAGATGTTCAGCGTTTTCCGCTGCACAGGCAAAAGCCCTGGCCGTAATGTTCCGCTCGCGCCAGCGCTGCGGTTTAAGCAACATCATGCCTGCATTCAGGTATTTACTATTTGGATTGAGCCCAAGTTCTTTATAATTATTGATTCCTCCCCATGGAGAGCTCACCACGCCCGAAAGATCCGGTACTGCACCCAGATCATAATCTCCTATATCGGTATGCCAAAGTTTGGAGATGTCGTCAAGCACAATCATGTCTACATCCAGGTAAATAGCTTTTGTGGCTTCCTGTGGAATAAAATATGGGATACACAGGCGCATATAAACGTTGGCGGGGAAAGAGGATTTATCTCTCGGTAGTTTAAACTGTTTCGGCAAAGCTTCCTCTATGGGGATCCAATGTAAGGTCAGTTTAGCGGTCGACAGGCTGGAGATAACCTTAAGCCTGTTTTTTTCGCTGATGTGATCAGATACAATATACAGGTTGATTTCTTCACCAGAATGGTGATTTTCTTCTAAAGACTTTAACATTGCCGCCATTAATACTACAAATTGGTTGTCGCAAATGGTTACAAGGGTTATACTTTCAGGTTGATGCATAATGGATTGTTAATGGCTTATATTGTTTTAGCTAAAGATTGATGAGTAGTTTGGGTTTGGACCTGGGAAATCAACTTTCTTCCTATACTGTTGTAGTAATAACCGAGTTCGGTCATTTTCTCCAGATCAAAAAGATTTCTGCCATCAAAAATTATTTTTTCCTTTAGCAGATTTTCCATTTTTTCAAAATCCGGGTTTCTGAATAGCGACCATTCGGTGGCAATCAATAAGGCATCTGCACTTTCAAGCACGGCATATTGATCTTCGGCATACGAAATCCGGTCGTTGAATATGGCCTTTACATTTTCTTGTCCCTCCGGATCAAAAACACTGATGCTGGCGCCTTTTTTTAACAGGGTTTCGATCAGGTAAAGTGCCGGAGCTTCTCTGATGTCGTCCGTTTCGGGTTTGAAAGAAAGTCCCCAGAGTGCGAAATGTTTTCCTGAAATATCATTTTTGTAATACTGTAGCAGTTTATCCGCCAGGATTACCTTTTGCTTTTCATTTACCGTAATTACCGACTTCAGGATCTCGAAATGGTATTCGTGTTCATCGGCAGATTTTACCAGCGCCTGCACGTCTTTTGGAAAACAGGATCCACCATAACCAATACCTGGGAACAAAAAGCGTTTGCCAATCCGCTCATCGGTACCAATACCCCTACGTATAGCATCTACATCGGCACCAACCAGTTCGCAGAGGTTTGCAATCTCGTTCATAAAGGTGATTTTGGTAGCCAAAAATGAATTTGCAGCATATTTAGTCAGTTCTGCTGAGCGTTCGTCCATAAAAATAACCGGATTTCCCTGGCGCACATAAGGTGCATAAAGCTCCGACATCATTTTTTTTGCCCGCTCACTGCTTGTACCGATTACCACACGATCTGGTTTCATGAAGTCTTCCACAGCAACACCTTCCCTCAGAAATTCGGGATTGGAAATTACATCAACCTCAACTGTGGTGATGCTTTTGAAAACGGCCTTTACCTTATCCGCCGTTCCTACCGGAACGGTCGACTTGTTTACGATAACTTTATAACCGGTAACCAGCAGCGCGATATCTTTCGCAGCGCCGAGGATGTAGGAGAGATCGGCAGCACCATCTGCTCCTGGAGGGGTAGGCAGGGCCATAAATATAATTTCGGCATGTTGTACCGCAGATAACAGATCTGTGGTAAACTGTATCCTTTTTTGGAGGATATTGCGGTGAAAAAGCAGTTCGAGCCCGGGTTCATAAATGGGCAGTTCACCCTGCTGCATCTTTTCTATCTTTTGGGCATTGATGTCTACACAGATCACATCGTTTCCTGTTTCTGCCAGGCAGGTTCCTGTCACTAATCCGACGTAACCTGTGCCGATAACTGCAATTTTCATGTTTTTTATGGTTAATAGCGTTTAATTTTAAACTGGAATGGCTTGTTTCCATTGCTTACGAAATTAGGATTGAAAGCAGCTTTAAGAAATAGCCCTTTAATACCAAAAGATTTTGTTCTCATCAATCGGGTCAGGCGCTTTTCCGTTTGGAGCGTTCCCAGGCTGCACTCTGATTTTGGTTAATGTATCTAACAATCCCTGCGGCTACGGCATAGTTCATCATGCAAAAATAATAGGGGATAAAAAGGGGTTTGATCCTGATATTTTTCCTTTCCATCAAGAGCCCGAATAAGGCTAAAGTATAAAAAACGCACTGTGCAATCAATAGGAGCGTATAAAACTGATCTCCATGGCGGGATACAATCCAAATATTTGCCAATAAGGCCAGGACAAGGAGGAAAGGGGTGACCGTCCATCTTAATACCCTGTGCGAAAGATACTGAAAGGTTAAAACCGGATAGCGAAATGGGTTCGCGGCAACTTTAAGCCTAAGAATCGACTGGATTCCTCCTGCAGCAATCCGGATCTTTCGCTTAAGCTCTTCAGTGGTATTTTCTGAGGCGGTTTCGCTGGCATAAGCTGCAGGTTCGTAGGCAATCAGGTAGCCTTTTTCGGCAATCCGCATCGCAATCATGTGGTCGTCAATAATCGTGTCCGACTCAATAGGTTCGTATAAAGAAGCGCGGATGCTGAAGAGTTCGCCAGCAGCACCAACGTTTGAATATAACTCATAATCCCATTTTTTAAGTCTCGACTCATATTTCCAGTAAAAACCTTCTCCCGCAGAACTGGCATCAGCACACTGGTTCACCATAATCCGCTTCTCGCCTGCAACGGCGCCAACTTTTTTATTCTGGTAATGTTTCACCAGCTCACGGAGTGCCTCGCGGTTCAAAAAAGTATTCGCATCAGAAAAGACAATGATTTCACCTTTCACATTTGGCATTGCTCTTTTAATCGCTGCCATCTTGCCATGGCGACCGGCATTATGCATCAGCATAATCTCTTCATAAGGATAAATGAGGTCGGGAGTTTGGTCTGTAGATCCATCCGTGATGAAAATGATCTGTAACAGTTCTTTCGGATAATTTAAATGAAGCGTGTTTTTGATTTTATCTATGATTGTGGCTTCCTCATTCCAGGCGGCTACCAATAAAGTAACCGTAGGTAAAGACGCATCGGCCTGGAAGTTTCTAGCTTTGGAAAATGACCGTTTAATTTTGATGAGGATATAAAGCAGCATTCCGTAACCAACAAAAGTATAGGTTACGATAAAAAGACAGGTCCAGAGGAAAATAATCATTTTTAGCAGATATGGATTAAACCGGCAGCATCATTTGATAGACTAAAATTACCTTGTTGCCGATTGGCACGAAGGTAGGCTTAGTATAACTGTTCACCAATAGTCCTTTAATACCATTCTATGGTATGCTTTTTATAAAGGACGATGGTATGGAATTCTTGGAGATATGGTCTCCCAAATGGTTTTTTGAATGGGATAAGTTCCATAACAGCGCCTTCATTACAAAAGGAATCAGATCAGATCTTCCTTTCCATATATAGCCAATCAATTGTTTTGGAATAGCGACCAGAAGATAATAAGCACTAAAGAGCATGACATTGATCAACCTGGTGTTGCGCCGCATAAATAACATCCGGTTGCGGGTATTGAAGTATGTTTTAACCGCACTTTCCTTACCTACACTCATCGATTCCTTATGAAGGATATGTGTTTTTCCCGTAAACCAGATTTTTTTACCCGCACGTTTAAACATTTCGCACCAGTCTAACTCTTCATAATACAGGAAATATTGTGCTGGCATCAAACCTATACGGTCGATATCTGTTTTTCTGCACATCATTGCAGCGCCATGGCAAAAGGCTGTTTCACAACTGGTATTGGCATATTGATCTTTATTTAGATCACCCAGGCCAATGGTTTTATTTCTTGCCGTAATCAAATTGATTGGCGTATAGCCGGCGTATTGAATAATATCCGGATCATCATGATACAGTATCAAAGGGGAGAGGATACCGATTTCGGGGCGGGCAAGCATTTCAGTGATAAGCTGTGCGATAAATCCAGAGATGAGTTCCGTATCGTTGTTGATCATCAAAATATAATCTCCGGTAGCTTGCTGTATACCCAGATTGTTGCCTCCCGCGAAGCCCAGATTTACCTCCGAACGGATATATTTTATTTCAGGATAACAGGCCCTGAACCGGGTTTCATGATCGATCTCACTGGCATTGTCAATCAGGATCACTTCGATTTCGTCAGCAACACAATTTTGTTTGATGGAATTTAACAGATCCAGGGTAACGCCGGGCTGATTATAGTTTACGGTAACGATTGATGTTAATGCCATTGCGGCAAACTTAGCTAAAGCTTATGCATCAGTCTATAGCCTTTTTGGGTAGTTTGCTTTAGCAGGACAGCAATAAGATTGGTCAAAAATAGACTAAGATTCAAGTCATGATATCGTGATTGTCCGTAAATAAAAGTTAATAGCTTGCCTTGATGAGGTGGATAACAAAACTCACTTATAAATAGCGATAAAAGGCTATATGGGAGCTGAAAGCCTCGTGTTAGTTTTGTCATTTAATTACTAACCACTTAAGTATTAAATATATCGCTATATGTTATACACTACCGCAATGAAAATCAAATCAAAATGCTTACTGATATTGATGCTGATTGTATGTACAAATTCGCTTTATGCACAGCAGATACTGCTGATTGGTTCGGATTCCAGGGAGGAAAATAAAAGAGGAAATGCAGATCTGATCATGGTGATCACTGTAAAAAACAAAGAGGTAAAGCTCACTTCCATTTTGCGCGATACCTATGTATACATTAAGGGTTATGGCAATCAGAAGATCAATGCAGCATATCGCTTGGGCGGACGAAAATTATTGATCTCTACGATCAATGCAAATTTTAAAACCAAGCTGGTGTCTTCCATCGTTACAGATTTTAACAATACGGCTAGAGTGATCGACTCCTTTGGCGGCATAACTTTAACCATTGATAAAGGCATCCACCATTATGTGAACAATTATATCGGGGAACAGGCTTATTTAAAAGGAGTACCGCTTTTGCCGCTAACCCGTACAGGGACAATTAAAATGACGGGCGACCAGGCGCTGGCCTATGCCCGTGTGCGGGTGGCCGGAACCTGTTATGATGATCATGCCAGGGTTGAAAGACAAAAAAATGTAACCAAGGCAGTGATTAGCTACGCAGTGAAAAATAAATCAGTCGCCTTAAAGAACCTATCTGATTTATGGTCGATGATTGATACCGACATTAATCTGAAGGACTACATTAAAACCTTCAGCTCATTTTTAAATAAACAGCGTTTGCCCCGATCGCAGGTATTTCCGAAGGCGGATTTGTACACCAATGAGCGGATAGATGGCGTTGGCCTTGTGCTCAAGATCAACAATTTCAGGAAGGCCTCTTATTATTTAAATAATATGATAAAATAATGGATCGTATTGCGCGATATGATGTGGCATTAAATGAATATGGATAACATGATAATTACATAAATGAGAAAAGGAAAAATACTGAGTCTTGATCCGGCCCTTGGACGAGGTTTGATTGAGGATGAGAACGAGCAGGAAATAATATTTAATTTGACAAATTTGAATACAAAGGTGGATGTAAGCGATGAAGTAATGTTCGAGATTGCGTTGAGTGTTTGTGGCCTGGTGGCAATAGATATTATGGTATTATAAGTCGAACTAAACCACCTTATTATTACCTAAAGTTAACGCTTACTGTGTGCGTTTCTTTTCCTCCTCACTGGCCGATGTTCTTTTTCTTGCGGCTGTTGGATTACCGCCCAACCGGTATGAGAAACTTAGCGTGGCACTGCGCGTATCATTCTGCTCATAAAAACCGTTGCGCTGATTTTCATAATCCACATCAATGCGGTAAGCATTTCCGTAAAATAGATCATTGATGGCCAACCTTAAAGTACCTTTGCCCTTTAACAGACTCTTGCTCGCACCAGCACTCACATCATAAAGCTGTGCAAGTTTATAAATACCCTGTATGGTAGGGGAAGAGTACCATGCGCTGATTTCTGCTTTCAGTCCATGTGTTTTGTTTAAGGTAAATGCGTGATTAGAACTGAGGTAAACGCCCAAAGCATGATAATCATAATGTGCCTGTAAATATCCCGACTTTTCCTGGCGATAGGAGCCCTGTGCATAATTGTTGATTTCCCACCAGGAAGCTGGCTTAATGGGAAAGGAAGCCGAGAAGCCCATTTCCTGACTTAAATCGAGGTTTCTTTGGGTATCATAAAATAGTTTTGTGATATTGTCCTGTACGGAGATATTGCTAAAATAATCAACTGTCCGTCTGAGATAGAATGAAATGTTATATTGCTGCTTATAGGTATAGCCCAGTTCACCATTGTATATAAAGGCAGGTTGTAACGCAGGGTTTCCTTCCAGGTAAGTGTAGGGGCTGGTGTAAGATTTAAAAGGGTTTAGCCTCCAGTATTCAGGTCTGCTGATTCTTGAATTGTAAGTGAGGTTTATTTCGTTGTCTTTATTCATTTTATAAAGCACGAAAATCGTTGGGAAAAGTTTGAAATAGTTCTTCCGATTGTTGGTATTTAATACCAGCGATTTGCCATTTGTCTGGGTATATTCGCCACGCAGGCCACCTTCAAAACTCCACTTACCTACATCTCCGGTAATACTTGCATACGCGGCGCTTATATTTTCTGCATATTCAAAGCGGTCGCTGTGGTTTGGTATCAACTCCAGGCCGGTAGCCGGATGGTTATAAAAATCAAAACTGTTGCGTGTACGGATACTGCTGTATTTCAGGCCTGATTCAAATGTCCATTTCTTCCAGAATTTATCGGTATAATCCAGTTTTCCTGAATAAATATCAATGTTCTGGTTAGATGGGGTAAAGATATGATAACTATCTGGAAGCAAATTTCCGGTACTCCCTGTACCATAGGTATCTACCTGCTGGCTGTTTTTGTTCTGGTAGGGCACATAATCCATATCGACGTTAATATTTCTTCCACTGGTATCCAGTTTGATCTTGTAATTCAGGTTAAAACTATATTGATATGCCGCTCCGGTAGAAATGTTTTGGGTATTGAGGATAGAATCAGGTCGTAGTGCATGGTTATTCACTATAGTCGTCAACGCCTGGTTCGGTCTGCTGTTGTTGCCATGATAACCATTTACCAAAATACCGATCACCTGTTTGCCGGTCAGGTTGTAATCCGCGCCAATTTTATAACTATTGGCATTCCCCAAACGTATTCCCGATTTATCATTCTTCCAGTCTGCATAGTTTTCCGGCGAATCGAAGATGATGTACTCACTTTCCGTGTGGTCTTTTTTACGCCTGCTGTAACCATAACTGCCATATATATTCAACTTGTCTTTTCGATAATTAAATACCATGCTTGAATTATAACTGCTATAGGTAGATTGGGTATAAGCACCAGATAGCACCACGTTAAAACCGTCGCCTTTTGGTTTTTTAGAAATAATATTGATTACTGCACCACCCTGTGCATCATATCTGGCTGTTGGATTGGCAATAATTTCAATTTTGGCAATATTATCCGAAGGCAGGCTCCGGAGATAGGCAGCCAGGTCTTCTCCAGATAACCTGATGGGCTTATCGTCCATATAAATCACTACTCCCTTATTGTTTGCTGTTACGCCCCCATCAAAACGTGTTTGTACACCCGGTGCTTTACCCAGCGCATCCCAAACCGTTGCACCACTGGCAACAATGCTATTTTCGACATTGAATATTACCCTGTCGATTTTTCGCACGATCAGCGGCTTTGAAGCGGATACCGTTACCTGATCGAGGGGTTTGTCGTCACTGATCATTACTATCGTCACTGAATCTATTGGAAGATTTATCACTTTGGTTATGTTTTTATATCCAACCGCATTGGCCTTTAAAACATAATTTCCTTTGAAAGGCTGCAGGAAACTGAACAATCCATTTTTTGAAGTCTGTATAGCCAGGGTCGAGTCAGCCCGGTGCAGGCTGATGGTTACTCCATCAATCGGTTCGCCGGTTTTATCGTTCACAAAACCTTTGTGCAATTGTGCTAATGTGATTAAAGGGAAAGAGAAAAGGAGGAGTAGGCTTAATTTTTTCATGTTCCAAAGCTAAATGCTTAGCATGTAAAGCAAAGTTAAGCTCGGTTAAATATGGTTAAATCTTCTGTCGATACTTCCATTGATAAAATGATTTGTTCAATTTAGGGGAATGAAATGGCTTAGCTCCAGATATGTACTTCCTTTAGCGGTGATCACGCTGGTGATTAGTGTATGCCTGCAATGTGCATGGATAAGGCAATTGTATCTGGCGCAAAAGAAATCCGTTGCTACAGCTCTCGAATCCATCGTGAGTGATGCTTCAAGGCGGATCACCTATCAGAGTATCGCGAAGGGACATGAGAAAAGTATCCGTTTTCAGCAGTTTTTCCTCTCTCCTGAATGGCTATCGCTCAGGCAGGCTTTTGATGAATTAAAAGTAGATAACCTGCGGAGCCAGTTTCATTATGGAATTACCAATGACAGTTCGGTGGTCGAAATGAAAATGTCGTTCCTGAACGATCCTAAAAAGAAAATTGGCCATAAGGCTAAAGCTGTTATCGATGGTAAATCTCAACGTGATGTTTCGCTCGGAGATCAGCGTGACCTGAAAGTGATGGATAGTTTGGTGAACCATCAGCTCGATAGGTTGGGTTGGCATATCGATAGAAATTATGCACTTTACGACTATTCTGACGGAAGATTGGTAAAAGGGAAAGTGGTTTCCAAATCTCCATCTGCCTTCCTCAGCGGAAAATATACCTATAACCTTAAGTTTCAGAACAGATATCAGCTCGTAATCCCAACCATTACCTGGTTAATCATTTATCAGATGCGGTATTACCTCATTTCATCTTTCCTGATGCTGGTGCTCACCGCTGCGGCATTCTACCTGCTCATCAGGCTGATGAAAAACCAACAGCTTTATGCGCAGGCGAGAATGAGTTTTACCAGCAATATGACACATGAACTGCAAACTCCAATCTCGACGATTGCCGTAGCCCTCGAATCGATCAGCAAATACCATTTAATAGATGAGCCCGAAAAACTGGAGAATTACCTCAATATAAGCCGCCACGAATTGCAGCGTTTACAGGCCATGATCGAAAAGGTGCTTAAGCAGGAACAGATGGATCTGGGTAAAACTACATTGCAATTAAGCCTCTTCGATATTCAAACTATACTGAAACAGGTAATACTTTCAATGGATATTCAGGTGAGAGAGAAAAATACGCGGTTGATACTAATACCTGCTGATGAACCCTATTTTATCAAAGGTGACGCGATGCATATGGCTAATGTATGTTATAACCTGATTGATAATGCATTGAAATATTCGCCTGCGGAATCCAAAATTGAGATATCCTGCAGTATTGCTAACCATGAGTTAACCATCAGCTTTAAAGATAATGGCCCTGGTATTAAAGAGATTCATCAGCTACAGGTTTTTGAACGCTTTTTCAGGATTTTTAACCAGGATAATATACACAATGTAAAAGGATCCGGTTTAGGACTTCACTATGTAAAACAGGTGGTAGAACTCCACGGCGGGCGTGTTGCGCTGCACAGCAAAGTAGGTAAGGGAAGTAATTTTATGGTTATTTTGCCATTGTATGAAGAAAACTAAGGTTTTATATGCGGAAGATGAGCCTTTTTTGGCGCGCATTGTACTCGATGGTTTAACCAGCAGCGGTTATGCGGTAAATCTTGCTGCGGATGGGCAGCTTGCCTGGAAACAATTTGCTGCAGAAAAGCCTGATATCTGTGTGCTCGACATCATGATGCCGCAAAAAGATGGCTATACGCTGGCGGCTGAAATCAGAAAATCAGATCCCAATATCCCGATTATCTTTTTGAGTGCAAAGGCGCTTACCGAAGATGTGATAATGGGATTCAAAAACGGGGGCAACGACTATCTTAAAAAGCCCTTTAGTATTGAAGAATTGCTGGTGCGCATGGAATCCCTTTTAAAGCGCTTTGGCCCCGCGCACCAAGCAGAAAATGATGCCAATAGAAAATACCAGTTCAGAAACTGTGAACTCGATCCCGTTGCCCAGAAATTAAAAACTTCCGTAGGCGAATATTCACTTTCTTACAAGGAAGCCATTCTGCTCGAATTGTTACTGCAGAACCGCAATAAGGTTTTGGAACGCGAGGATGCTTTGATTAAAATATGGGGTGAAGACAGTTTTTACAATGGCCGCAGTATGGATGTTTTCATGGCGCATTTGCGCAAACTCTTAAAAAGTGAAGCAGAGATACAGATCATCAGCTTAAGGGGGGTGGGATATAAGCTTATTTGTTGATTAGACCTGAAACCAAAGTTTGTTACCTGATGCAAGACTAGTGTCTATAAATATTTTAAAGTGTAGGTCAGGCTATGGCTTAGTCTGTGCCGACAAGAATGCTTAAGCGATCGATTAAGTCTTAAACCTTTTAGAAATTCAAGTGTGAACAAAATACAACTATAAGTTGCTAAAAAGCAACAATAAGTAGCGTAATTGCAACTATAATGATCGACTGATTTGCTGAATCTGACTTGTTGGCCAGCTACATTTGCAATGTCGAAAGTTAAAAAAAGACAATACATATGGACGCAAAAATGATTGGCAAGATGATTGCCGGAGCACGAAAAAAGATAAGTATGTCGCAGGCTGGGCTTGCCGGACATGTATTTGTAAGCCCACAGGCTGTTGGAAAATGGGAGCGGGGAGAATCAATGCCCGATATTATTACCTTAAACCAACTCGCTAAGATTCTGGATGTAGATCTTAATTATTTTTCAGAGAAGCCATCTTCTCCAAATCAGATCAGTGAAATTGAACAGACCATACCAGAGGTAAATAGTTTAACCGATTCGCATCAGCCGCAGCTATTGACCAATTTTAGTGGGAATGATCTTGCCAATACCGATTTTGCAGGTGTTGTTGCGCATCATTTGAAATTTAATGGAAGTAATTTAGGTGGGTCAGATTTTACTGGTGCCGACCTAACGGGCAGTTCTTTTCTGGGTAGTAATGCTCGTGAGGCGAGTTTTCAAGGAGCAAATCTTACGGACTGCAACTTGTCTGCCACTGATCTTACAGGCGCTAATTTCGAGCAGACCATTTTGTTGCGTACAAAATTTTACGCGTTAGGACTGGCTAAGGCAAAAATCAGTAATACCAAGCTTACCGAGGTAAAACTCAGCAAGACCGATCTAAGGGAGACAGTTTTTGAAAACTGCGTGTTTGAGGGCGTAGATTTTGACTATTCCGATTTACGTGGACTCCATTTGGATGGGCAGACTTTTACAGGGGTTTTGTTTCACAATGCAGCGCTTAATGAAACTTCGTTTAAGAACGCAACACTTAAAAATGTCTCATTCCGCTCTACTTTCGCTCTCACCAATAAATATTACCGGACCATTAAAACGATCTGCTTTGATGGGGCAACGATGGATAAATTAACCTATGCATCACTCAAAGGTTTGGGTGCCGATTTAGCAAAAGTTACCCTGATGTAGAGGTATAAGTTGAACCATTCTGGCGCAAGTGCTGGTGTTTTGGATAATCTTGGTGGGTTAAATATGTTTTTAATTTATTTAGCAAAATACATTCTGACCATGGCATTATATGGTATACGGGTACTTGCGCTAGAAGGGATTTAAAATCTGCGATGATCTGTTTGGTGAGCGGGACAATTTTTTATTGATTTGTTCCCCGTAGATGAAAATGTTGGATGCAGAATAAAAAGGGTGATACAATCGCTGTGCTCAGTCATCCTGGCTATTCTAAATGAATTACTTTGTGATAAAAGAGGGGATTTCGGGACTTCTTGAGAAGGCATTGGATGTTTGAAGGTATTTTTTAGTCTGAAGTCCATAGTCTTGAATCGACCCACCAATCACCAATGATCCATGAACCAGTTTAACCGATTAACCCAATGACTAATAAACCTTCGGCATTACTATTTCCCTATACCGTCTTTATTATACTTCCCCCTGTAATCTAAAGGCGATAAACCTGTATATTTCCTGAACACTTCACGAAATGCTTTCACGTCGGCATAACCTACCTCGTACATCACTTCATTTATTGTTTTACGACTTGTTTCAAAAGCTTTTTTCGCCATCTCAATTTTAACCCGCTGCGCATATTCAATTGGCGTATTTCCCGTGGCCTTGATAAACCTTCTGTCGAAATTCCTGCGGCCAACATTGAATTTTGAGGAGAGGTCGCCAATCGTAATTTTTTCTTCTAAATTATGCTCGATATAGTTTTGGGCCTGTTTCACAACTTCATCCCCGTGTTTTTTTTGACCGTTAAAAATTGTAAACTCCGATTGCGTGCTTCGGTCTATCTCTATCTGGAATACTTTGGAGCAATAAATAGCGGTTTGCCTGTCGTAATATTTTTCGATCAGGTATAAGATCAGGTTTAAAAAGGAGTAGGCTCCGCCATTGGTGTAAATTCCCCTTTCATCAGTAATCAGAAGATCCGTTTGCAAATTTACTTTTGGGAACATCAGACGGAAATTTTCTGCTACTGACCAGTGTGTGGAACAAACTTTTCCGTCTAACAAGCCGGAAGCCGCAAGCAGAAATGTGCCGGTACAGATCGTAGCGATTTCAGCACCGTGTTGATGTTGTTGCAGCAACCAGGTGACTAAGGATTCATTACCTTTCAGCGCAAGTTCATAATTGTGATTGAGGGAGGGCACAATGATCAGGTTTGTTTTAGCGATTTCTGCAATCGTAGTGTGTGGTTTAACCGAAAACAGACCTGCATTAAAATCTATCTGAGACGATACCCCCACCAGCTGGATGCTAAACAGCTCCTGTTTCGTCATACTTTTCCAATACAAGTTTGCCCTCGAAAAAATCTCGTAGGTTCCCGTAATGCTACTCAAATTGTTCTCTCCGTTGGGTACTATAATCGTCAGGTGTTTCATAGCCTTTTTTTACCCAAAGATAAGGCATGGTATTGTCCAAATCAACCCACTATATTGTCTATTTAACACCCTAACAAAGTGTGAATTCCTTCATTACTTTGTGTATCAGCCAGAAAGCGGGGTATATCGGATTCTGCTGAAACACCTAACCTAAAAATTAAAGTCATGATTGTACCTCTTTTATTAACAACACTGCTCAGCTGCCAAAGTCTGGCGGGAAGGCCTGTAAAACAAAACGCATTAACCGAAATCACTAACATAAAAAAAACGACTATGAACAGCAAAGACTACACCACACAGATTGTGGTAAACAAAGATCCGCAAACAGCATTTAAGGCGATACAAAATTTCAGGGGCTGGTGGTCGGAAGAAATCCAGGGTACAAGCGATGTGCTAAACGAATCCTTTTTCTACCACTATAAGGATGTGCATTTGTGCAAACTGAAACTCATCGAAAAGATTTCCGATCAGAAACTCGTCTATCTGGTGATCGATAACCAGTTCAATTTCGTAAAAGATAAAACAGAATGGGTGGGTACCAAACTGGTTTTTGAGTTAATCCCTGAGGGTAAGCACACCAAAATTATATTTACACATGAGGGTTTGGTGCCCGAATATGAATGTTACCAGGTTTGTCAGGATGCCTGGACAAGCTACATTCAGGGAAGCCTGAAAAACTTTATTGAAACCGGAGCGGGAAAGCCTAACGGCAAAGAAGGAGGCCTAAACGCCGAGCTTGTAAAAAAGTGGGGATTACCAGATAAATAATAGAGAACTGCATTGGGAACACGATTATAAATTTAAGTAATGACATGGAACAACAAAAAGATTATACCACATCAATTGTGGTTGATAAGACTCCGGAAGAAGTATTTAACGATATCAATCATGTGAGCGGATGGTGGCATGGGGAAATTAAAGGTGACACCGAAAAAGTAGGCGATGAGTTTACCTATCAAATGGGCGACGTTCATTTTTCTAAGCAAAGAGTGATCAAATCTATACCCGGAAAAAAGGTAGTATGGCTGGTTACGGATAGCAAAATCAGTTTTGTGAACGATAAAAAGGAATGGGTAGACACAAAAATCGTGTTTGCGATAACTCCGGAAGGAGATAAGACCAGATTAACTTTCACCCACCAGGGACTTGTGCCAGCAATCGAATGTTACGGTAGCTGTTCGGGTACCTGGCAAAATTTAATTGGAAAAAGCCTGTTTACATATATCCTTACCGGCAAAGGCGTAGAGGTATTTTAAACGATGCACTTCAAGGGTATTTGGGCAGTGTTGTTTCTCTTGTTGCGCTTTTAAAATCTGCGTTAATCGGTGTGATCATCGTGGGAACCTCTTGGTTTATTTGTTCCTGCAGATCTAAACTGATTCGCGCAGAATAGTTTCTGGTCGTCCTGAGGGATAATTTATTTTATAAAAATCAATATAAATGACAGGAGAGATTGAGTAATCATCTCAAAGTATCGTAACCGCTTTACTTGAGCCTGTTAATGATAATGGGGTCGAAGGATTTCTCCATATGGAACACCTTAGAAACATATAAGCTTATGTGTCCCTATATTTTTCATAGGGTTGACAATGAATATCAAATCAAAAAATATCTTCTCCTACGGGGATGACCAGCTTGCATTAAAATTGATAGTTGGAAATTCCAGACGCTTTAATGTTTAAATATTTTTATAAATTTAAATCATTATATCAAGCACTTATGAGAACCTTTTTTTTCGCTTTCCTTATTATTCCAGCCATTGTCCTAAATGCATGCCAGCAAAATAATTCAAAAATAAAACATGATGGAATTGATCAGGAAGATACGCTAACCATTGCTAATGAAGACATTCTGACTTCAGATATTTTAACAAAAGAAGAACAGTCGAAACTTAAACCTGCTGATGTGCTAAAACGCTTAAAGCAAGGTAATATCGATTTTACCAAAGATAACTTAACCATTCGCAATACCACAGAAAGGGTGAGAAAAGCTTCGCTTGGGCAGTACCCGAAGGCAGTTATCCTGTCGTGCCTGGATTCAAGAGTACCTGTAGAAGATGTGTTTCACAGTGGAATAGGAAACCTTTTTGTTGCCAGGGTAGCGGGGAATATTATCAATGATGATATTTTGGGAAGCATGGAATATGCCTGCAAAATTTCCGGAGCAAAGCTTGTACTTGTACTGGGCCACGAATATTGCGGTGCGATTAAATCCGCTATTGATGGCGTGAAATTGGGTAACATCACTAAGCTGCTTGAAAAAATTAATCCCGCTGTTACCAGCGCTACAACTACCTTCAAAGGCGAACCTGTATCTTCAAATTCATTATTCGTAGAGGCCGTTTGTGATGAAAACGTCAAACTGTCTATTCAGGAAATTAGGAACAGGAGCGTAATTTTGAAGGAAATGGAATCAAAAGGTGAGATATTAATCGTTGGGGGAGTTTATGACATGAATTCTGGAAAAGTCGAAATATTTGAGCCTGTTAAGTAACATGTCATAACTTTAAATCTTGAGGTAAAGGATTTTGATTTAACAATTCGAAATCTGCTATATGATAAATGTTAAGCAAGGTGTTATGGAACTGACCGGACAACAAACGGTCAGTTTTCAGATTTTGATTTGACCCCTGCAAAAAAAAAAATTGGAGGCTCATCCAGGCAAAAACCAGCTTGTGGTGCCTTTTTCTTGAAAATGGAACAGGTAGGATTATTTGAGCTTATTTAAATCTTATTATCCTCATGTAATGCTAAGCGAACGACATTTGTTAACAAAATTTAACAAATTATTTTGTTGAACTTCAGAATGTCTTCAGATTTCATTCATATTTTTGTTACAAAACGGAGATCTAATCAGATTCTCTAATGAGAATGCAATACCCATCAGAATTAGGAAAACTAATAACTTTTTATAGAAAGAATTTTACAAGATTTTTTCAGCCTTGCCCGTCGGTACTAAACCCTTATCTATTGGCACCCTGGACTGGATATTTAATGAATTGCTCATTTTAATTATAAAAAGTGTATGGACGGAAAAGATTTCCTTAACAATATCGGAATGAGCACTGCGGCTTTTGCCCTGGTCAATTGCACAGGCTGTAAGCAAACTGATTGGGCTAGTTCCTCAGATACATCAAGTCCCGCAAGGGTGAATTTCACGCTCGACTTAAGTATGGTTGGCAATGCCTTACTGCTAAACAAGGGCGGATCTTTGGTGTCGAACGGGATCATCGTAGCAAATACCCAGGTCGTGGCTTACATTGCCGTGCAGCGTTCGTGTACACATGAAAGCTATGTGGTCAGCTATCAGTCGGGAAGTAACCGATTCTCCTGCCTCAACCATGGTGAAACCTTTTCTGCAAGCGGCACCATTACAAATGTCCCGGCATCACGTGCAATAACCGTTTACAATACCCAGCTTATGGGTACCACTATAAAAGTTTATTCTTAAATAATATGAAACTACTTTTTGTTACCCTATTTGGGCTGTTGGCTGTTCCCGCACTATGGATGGGAAATTTTACGGAAGCGCAGAAACTGGCTAAGGTTACGCACAAACAGATCCTGATCAATTTTTCGGGTTCCGATTGGTGCGGCCCATGTATCCGCCTGCGCAAGGAAATTTTAGAATCAGAAAGCTTTGAGCAGTATGCAGCTGTCAATCTGTTGCTTGTTAGGGCCGATTTTCCGAGACAAAAGAAAAACCAGTTATCCAAAGAGCAGATCAAACTGAACGAATCACTGGCAGAGGTATATAATAAAGATGGAAAGTTCCCTTACACCGTTCTGGTAGATGAAAATGGAAAGGTGCTCAAAAGCTGGGACGGCTTTCCAGATGAAACGCCGCAGGCTTTTGTATCCGAAATTGATAAACTAAAAAAGTAAGTTAAATGATCAAACCTGTTTCTGTAAACCGGATACTAAAGCTCATGGGAAACCGCTTTGAGTTTACGGTGATCGCCGAAAGTGAGCAGGCAGGCAATGCCGCAATTGATCTTGCTATTGCAGAAGTGAGCAGGATCGAATACCTGCTCACCACTTTCAGCGATCTTAGTCAGACCAGTCTGATCAATGAAAACGCGGGCCTAAAACCTGTAAAAGTAGATGAAGAAGTGATCAGTCTTATCGAACGCTCCATCAGGATCTCAGAAATTACCGATGGTGCGTTCGACATTAGCTATGGATCGATAGATAAACGGTTATGGAACTTTGATCCCAATATGACCAGTCTGCCTGATGAAGAAACCGCATTGGCTTCTGTTGGGCTGATCGATTACCGGAGTGTGATCCTGAATAAGGATAATTCGACAGTGTTTCTAAAAAATAAAGGGATGCGTATCGGTTTTGGCGGAATTGGGAAGGGATACGCGGCGGATAAGGCCAAGATTGTGCTGCAAAAGCTGGGCATTAAAAGTGGAATTGTAAATGCCGCTGGCGACCTGGTTACCTGGGGGAGCCAGGCTAATGGTCATCCCTGGACAGTAGGTATTGCAGATCCCGAACAGACCGACAGACCATTTTCTTCCCTAAAAATCAGTGATATGGCCATTGCCACCTCTGGCAGTTATGAAAAATATGTCACTATAAATGGAAAACGGTATTCACATACGATCGACCCTAAAACCGGACTGCCGGTAAGTGGCGTGAAGAGTGTGAGTATCATTTGCCCCAGTGCTGAATTGGCCGATGCGCTGGCCACACCTGTTGTTGTGATGGGTGTTCAGGTCGGACTAGCGCTAATCAACCAGATTAAACAAGTGGCCTGCATCGTCATCGACGATAACGACAGGGTTTTTACCTCAAACAATATTAATGTGATATAAATATGAAAAGTTCCAGAACATTTTCCCTCCTGGCTATCACTGCATTTTCGATCATCGGGATGCTGAGCGCCTGTAGCAGTGTAAAGCCTTATCAAAAAAGCAAACTCAATGATGCCGATATGATCCTTTCAGCCCGAAAAGCCCAGAAATTTGAACAGAGTTTTCAGCTTTACCGCGAAGGCGCTTCGGGTGCTAACGGCGGTAAAAGCGGTGGTGGTTGCGGTTGTAATTAATCTTTTATAGGCAATGAGAAAAATATATCTCCATGTGCTTTTTATGTACTTCGGTATATTGAGCACTTACGCACAAACCAAACCGGAAGTTGCAAAGGTCGACAGCAGTAAATACCAGTCGCGCAAGTTAAAAATAGACGAGATCAATCTCGTTTCTGCCTATTATCACCAGGACGGCAATAATTCTGCGGTAACAGGTGGTGTAGGAACCGAAAAACTGAGCGATTTTGCCAATACCATTGATCTGCAGATGTCCAGGTTCAACAAAAGAGGTAAGAAAAATACATTTCTTTTCGAACTGGGTATAGACCATTATACTTCAGCTTCTTCTGATAAGATAGATCCAAGCACCATTTCTTCAGCTTCTTCTGCTGATACCCGTATTTATCCTTCCTTAAACTGGACACATTCTAATGAAGAGACTGGAAATTCCTTTGGATTTACAGGTTCATATTCAACAGAGTTTGATTATCAATCTTTGGGAGCCGCATTTAACTTAACACGATTATCAAAAGATAAAAATACACAGTTTGATTTCAAGCTTCAGGCATTTCTGGATCAATGGACGGTCATCCTGCCTATAGAACTGCGAACGGGAAATACCGGAAAAGGAGGTGAGCAATATGATACCGCCCCGAGAAATTCTTTCAGTGCATCGTTCTCCCTCTCTCAGGTGATTAACCAGAAATTTCAGGCTTCCCTGATTTTGGAACCTTCCTATCAAAAAGGTTTGCTGGCCACCAAATACCAGCGGGATTATTTTACAGACGGTTCGATGCGTTCGGAAACTTTGCCTGATAAACGTTATAAACTTCCTATCGGACTGCGGATGAATTACTTTTTGGACGATCGTTTTGTGATCCGCACGTTTTACCGGTATTATATGGATAACTGGGGGATAAGGGCGCATACGGCAGAACTCGAAATTCCCGTAAAGATCAGTTCCTTCTTTTCAATCAGTCCGTTTTACCGATATAATAACCAGATTGGAACTAAATACTTTGCACCTTATGGAGAGCATGAGGCATCGGAACAGTATTTTACCAGCGATTATGACCTATCAACACTCAGCAGTGATTTTTATGGAGCTGGCATCAGGTTTGCTCCCCCAAAAGGTGTTTTTGGCTGGCAAAGGTTGAACATGCTCGAATTGAGATATGGACACTATTCCCGCTCAACAAGTTTGGTTTCGAACATTGTATCGTTAAACCTCAAGTTTAAATAGCGGTTGCATATAAATAAACCGGTGATGATCAGTAAATTGATTAAGCCGGTTTATCTGAATTGTCCCTTTTCCAATAGGGAAATTGTACTGAGCTGAATTTTATTTAACCTTTCCTGAAGTTCGAGCGCTTTGTTCTTTTCGTTGAGCAAAGCTTTAAGCCGGTCTACTTCTGCTGCGAGCCTGTTTTTTTCCTGTAACTCGATCTTCGAGAACACCTTTCCGCTTTCGTAATAACGGAAAAAATTATAGTTCAGAAATTCACTGACGCGAACCAGGGTAAGAATATCGATGGTAGCGCTATTCAGCATCTCCTGTGCTTTTGTTTTGTTAATCTCAAGCCCAGCGGCAATGTCTGAAACAGAGATATCTTTCTGCTTCATTTCTTTCCAGATCATTAAGCCTATATGAACACTCATTTTCTACAAGGGGATAATTTTAAAACACTGAAATTACACAAAGGATAATGAATTTAATCTTTTTTTGTGGTAATGATAATTAGTCTAAATATCCCTTTAATAAGGTTTTAGAAAGATTTGCCTTTTTGGTATCGTCCCAGATGACGATCATTTTAATAACTGATGCAGCTCATATTTTTATCATCATGTTTTTCCAAACTTTATGCACAACAAAAAAAGAGTTCAGTATGAAAAAGATATTGGTGCCTGTTGATTTCTCTGCAACAGCGGAGAACGCAGCCGATTATGCTACGGATCTGGCTTATGGTATTGGTGCCAGGGTAGAACTGCTAAATGTATTTCAGGTTCCGGAGTTTTCTCCTGCTGCAGCCTCCCTGGTATGGCCGCTTGAAGAATATCAGCTTATCGAAGATGATGCTAAAAAAGCGCTGGAAAAGCTGGTGGAAAGGGTGGAAGAGAAATATAAAAAGGCCCATGATGAATTGGGTTTTAAAGCAGAAGTGTTTGGCAGATCGGTTCGTGGTAAGGTTGACCAAGAGGTTTATAAATATTTTACAGCATGTAAAATGAACCTTGCTGTAATCGGATTAAATAGCGCAGGTAAACTTTCAAAACTATTTGTAGGCAGCAAGGCAAGGAAAATGATTGAATGCCAAATTCCGCTTTTACTGATTCCCGCGACCTGCCAGTTTAAAAAACCTAAAAAGATCGCTTTTGCAACAGATTTTAGTCATAGTGATATCCCTGTTTTATGTGCGCTTGCCGAATTTGCAAAACCATTTAACGCCGATATACTCATTATGCATACCGGAAATCCTACATCAAGCCCTGAGGATTCGAAACAAAATACAGAAGATTTTTTAAACCGGGTAGCCGACAGGGTTAACTACAGACATATTTACCATAGGCATGTACACAGCGAAAGGATAAAGGAAGGTTTGGATTGGATCGTAGAAAACGGACAGATCGACATCCTGGCAATGGTGCACCGAAAACACGATTTTTTTTACCGCCTGATTAATGGCAGCTATACCCTGAACATGTCGGATCATATTCAGATTCCCCTTTTGGTTTTACCGCCCGAACACAACATTCCCATGTAACCGACAGTAGATAAACAGAATTCAATTCCTAAATAAAAAACGATGTACCCTAAAACAATGAAAGCTGCAGTTATCCATGAATATGGAGGACCGTTGGCCATAGAAGAACTTCCGGTTAGACCACTCAATCAATATGAAATTCTGGTAAAAGTAATTTCATGTGGTGTATGCCATACCGATTTACATGCCTGTAATGGCGACTGGCCCGTAAAATCAAAAATGCCTCTGGTACCTGGTCACGAAGCGATCGGGCTTGTTGCCGCAATGGGGGATGACGTTAAAAGTGTTAAGGAAGGAGATGTGGTTGGCGTGCCATGGTTATACAGTGCCTGTGGCTGTTGCGAATTCTGTTTAACAGGCTGGGAAACATTGTGCTACGAGCAACAAAACGGCGGCTATAGTGTTAACGGTGGCTTCGCAGAATATGTAATTGCCGATTCGAGATATGTAGCCCACTTTCCTTCGCATGTTAACTTTGCAGAAATGGCACCGATCATCTGTGCCGGTGTTACCGTTTATAAAGGCTTAAAAGAAACCGAGGTTAAAGCAGGCGAGTGGGTAGCCATATCTGGCATCGGCGGACTTGGTCATCTTGGTGTTCAGTATGCAAAAGCCATGGGCTTTCAGGTTGCGGCAATTGATATATCGAACGATAAACTGGAGATGGCCAGAAAACTCGGTGCCGACATTGTGGTGAACGCCCTTGAGCAGGATCCTGGCGAATTTTTAAAAAAACAGACCGGAGGCATGCATGGTGTATTAGTTACTGCTGTAACACCTGTTGCTTTTAGTCAGGGGCTTTCGGCATTACGCAGAAAAGGTACTTTAGCGCTAAACGGATTGCCTCCCGGCAGTTTTGACCTTCCCATATTCGATACCGTTCTGAACCGGATAACCGTTAGAGGCTCTATTGTGGGCACCAGAAAGGATATGCAGGAAGCCATCGAATTTGCGGTAGACGGAAAGGTGAGGGCACAGGTTAAACCAGCAAAACTAGAAGACATTAACGAAGTATTCGGACAGATGAAAAAGGGGGAGATTGAGGGAAGGATTGTGCTGGAAATTTCGGGCAGTTAGTATTTATAAACAGGTATCTAAGGATAAAAAAATGTTAGGGAATTTAGAAGAAGTGGAGATCGAAAATCTCCTTAAAGAACAATATATTGGTCGTTTGGCCTGCCATGCCCATGGCATAAGTTACATTGTACCCATTAATTATGTGTACAACAGCGGCACCGTTTATGCCCATTCTGCTCCCGGGCAAAAAATCAGAATGATGAAAAGTAATCCCCAGGTGTGCTTTCAGACTGATCAGATCCGCGATACTTACAACTGGAGAAGTGTGATATGCTGGGGCAAATTTGAGGAAGTTACCGATGCCGGCGAAAAACAAAGGGCTCTTCAAGGCATTATCCACCGGATGATGCCATTAACCAATACACCTTCTGAGCAGCCCTCACATGGCACAGGAAAAACCGATGCTTACGATAAAGAAATTATTGTATTCAAAATTATCCTGCACCTTAAAACCGGCAGGTTTGAAATAAATAATAACAATAATTGATAGTTTTTACCCTGCTTCTAACATTCCAATCCGCAATTGCTACTCAAAAAATGAGCTGGATCATTTTTTGAGTTGACAGGTATCATCCTCCGGTTGCCTCGGCTTTAATAGTTTTGCTTTCGAAATTATTTGCCCTTTCGTTATGAGGGGGCATACCCATATATAACGAAATACGATGCCACATTCATTCCATATTCCCGTATTGGGCTTAGGCTATTCTATCGATACCCCTTTAAAAGTTGCCCGGTACGGCATATCTTCCGTGTTATCTATAGTTGATGACGAACTGATCGAGCGTATCCGTGCTTATCATTCAAAAAACCGTTTCATTCCTTTCGAAGCGATTCCAAAAGGAGTGACTGACAGCCGGAGCAAACGTATCACCGCCTATCTCAACTTTTTGTCGGATACGATAACCGATGATTTTAAAGGCTTAAAACAACAGGATTTCGCCGTTGGAAATGATATTTGCCGTTATTTTGAGCTTTTACCAGATTCCGCTAAATTAAAACATAGTTATGATCTGATGCTGGAATATCCGGAAGGTGAAACCAAAAAGACTTTTCAGTCGCTTTTAAAAAATGCGATGCGGGTGGGAGCTATTGATGTGAACATTATGGCCAAGGTAGATAAAATGAATTATTTAGATGGCGAATATTCCGGCGATACGCATACCGATGCATTAACAGCACTACGGGGTTTTGCCGAAAGTAAACTGAGCGCTTCAGTTGTGCTATCTGCAGGGATGAACCCGAAATTATACAGCTATATGGAAAATTTTGAAGATTTTTTTCCGGATGAAAATGGAAAGCTGAAAAAGAAAATCATCTTAAAAGTAAGCGATTTCAGGTCCGCATTGATCCAGGCTAAATTTTTGGCAAAAAAGGGTTTGTGGGTTTCAGAATTCAGGATAGAATCCGGGCTGAATTGCGGTGGCCATGCATTTGCTACAGAAGGATATTTATTGGGGCCGATTTTGGAAGAGTTTAAGCTCAAGAGAAACGATATGTCTGTTGAGCTTTTTGCCATGTACGAATCTGCTTTGACACAAAAGGGGATCCGAATAGCAACACAGCCTAAACAACGGATCAGTGTTCAGGGTGGGATCGGTACAGCGGCTGAGCATGATTTTCTCCTGCAATATTATCATCTTGATGCCACAGGCTGGGGAAGCCCTTTTCTGTTGGTACCCGAAGTAACCAATGTAGATGCCGGAACATTGGCCCGATTGGCAGGTTCGAAGGAAAGTGATTTTTATCTGAGCGGAGCTTCCCCGCTGGGTATCCGGTTTAACAATTTTAAAAACAGTACAATAGATATCCAGCGTGCCGGGCGGATAGAAAAGGGCCGTCCGGGAAGCCCATGTACCAAGAAATACCTTTGTAACAATACCGAATTTACCGTGCAGGCCATTTGTACAGCATCCCGGGAGTACCAGCATTTAAAAATCAAAAGCTTAAAAACAGCTGGTTTATCTGCCGACGAATACCAAAAGCAGTTTAACCTGGTAACCGAAAAGATTTGTTTATGTGAGGGCTTATGTGCCTCTGCCTATTTAAAATATAACATCTCAAAACCAAAGGAAAGTTCAGCGGTAGCCATTTGTCCGGGGCCAAATCTCGCTTATTTTTCTGATGTCTATTCATTTGATGAGATGGTTGGCCATATTTATGGAAAAATTAACCTGTTGGCGAAAGTAGAAAGGCCACATGTTTTTATCAAAGAGCTTAATCTCTATATCGACTATCTCCAGGAAGATATTAAACAGCAGTTTCAAAATTTTAGCGATAAGAAAAGAAAGCAGTTAAATGCGTTCAAAGTTCAGCTGGCTGAAGGGATTAATTATTATAAAAAACTTTTTGCCGAGCTTGCAGATCAGGCATCCGGAGAGTTAAAAGGATTATGTGAGCAATTAGCGGAGTCGGAAGGCAAGCTCGATGGATTGATTGTTGAATGAGGGAAAAAGATCGGGAATAACTTTTCTATATTTACAAGGATATACTGGATGCGAAATGGATAGATCGAAATTTTTAGATGCAATTATTGAAAATGCCATTGATGGGATAATTACCATTGATGACAAAGGAATTATTGAACATTTAAACCCGGCCGCGCTCGAACTTTTTGGTTATGACAGAGCAGAACTGGTAGGAAGAAATGTTTCGGTTTTAATGCCGGAACCCGATCATTCGCGCCATGATGGCTACTTATCTAGATATGAACATACCGGACGGAAACACATTATTGGTGTTGGGAGAGAAGTTTCCGGAAAACGTAAAGATGGTTCGGTTTTCCCCTTTAGGCTGGGCGTAAGCGAAATCAAATTTAGCGACCGTAAAATTTATACCGGTTTTATCCACGATCTGAGCAAAGAAAAAGCCAACGAAGAGCAGATTAGAAGCTACACCGAAAAACTGGAAGTCAAAATCAAGGAACGTACACATGATCTGGTTAAGCTGGTATCGGAATTGGAAATGGCCAAAGAGAATATGCAGGCACTCTTTCATAAGGAAAAGGAACTCAATCAGCTCAAAACCAGGTTTGTTTCTATGGCCTCACACGAGTTTAGGACGCCATTAAGTTCCATTCAGTTATCGGCATCTCTAATCGATAAATATACTATCAAGCAGGATGTAGCCAGTGTAGAAAAACATACCTTGAAAATCAAAAATTCAATTAATAACCTCACCACCATCCTGAACGATTTCCTGTCACTGGAAAAACTCGAAGCAGGAAAAGTTGAAGTAGCTGCCCAATCTTTCAATATCATTAGTTTCGCTGAGGAAATAGCTGAAGAAATGCAGATGATGACCAAGCAGAATCAGCACATTATTTACGAACATACCGGTACAACCGCCGAAGTTTATCTCGATCAGAACCTGTTGAAAAACTGTGTGATTAATCTGATTTCCAATTCAATAAAATACTCTGGCGAAGATACGCTGATCCAGTTCAATTCCATTTTAAAGGACGATGAACTCATTCTGGAGGTGAAAGATAATGGTATTGGAATTCCTCTGATTGACCAAAGTAACCTTTTCGAGCCGTTTTTCAGGGCGCACAATACAGGCGATATCCCGGGCACAGGTTTAGGCCTCAACATTGTAAAAAGATATGTAGGGCTGATGAATGGCACCGTAACCTGCCAGAGTGAACAAAATTCCGGTACGGTTTTTACGCTCACCTTTTCTTTCCAAAATAATTTTACAAACTAAGTCCCATCCCCATGAACAAGAAAGTTTTGATTATTGAAGACAATGACGACATCAGGGAAAGTACGGCCGAAGTACTTGATCTGGCTGGTTATATAACCTTTACGGCTAAACATGGTAAACTGGGGGTAGAAATGGCGTTAAACCATTCGCCTGATGTGATCCTCTGCGATATTATGATGCCGGAACTGGATGGCTATGGTGTACTGTACCTGTTAAACAAAAACCAAAAAACAGCTAATATTCCTTTCATTTTTATCACCGCCAAAACCGAGCGGGCAGATATGCGAAAAGGTATGGAAATGGGAGCTGATGATTATCTGACTAAACCATTTGATGATATCGAACTTTTCAGGGCGATCGAAAGCAGGTTTAAGAAAAAGCAGCAATCGGCAGGTTTTAACGCTGCATCAGGCAATAGCGAAACGGTGATGGAAGAACTTCGTAAAAAGGGGAAATCAAAACCAATAGCGAATAAACAGATTATTTATGTAGAAGGGGATGAGCCAAACCACCTTTATTATGTGGTGAAGGGCCAGGTTAAAACATACAAGCGTTTTAAAGACGGGAGGGAACTTTCATCCAACCTTTATCGGGATGGTGATTTTTTTGGGTATGAAAGCCTCTGCAATGGCGGGGTTTATACAGACAACGCGGCAACCTTAATTGAATCGGACATTATCCACATCCCAAAAGTAGATTTTATGGAGTACCTCCTCAATCATCAAACGGTTTCTAAAACTTTTATCGGTTTGTTATCGGGCAATATACGTGATAAAGAAAAACAGATGCTTCAACTCGCCTATTCTTCGGTAAGAAAGCGTGTAGCAGATGCCTTGCTACAGGTTGCAGCAAAATTTGGCGATGGTATTTCCGATAGTTGTACCATTCGTATTTCGCGTGATGACCTTGCTGCATTGGTAGGCACAGCCAGCGAAACGGTAAGCAGGATGCTTGCTGATTTTAAAGATGAAAAGCTCATCGATAAAACAGGGAATGCAATTAACATTCTTTCCTTAGAAAAACTACGGAATATTAAACAGTAGGTGGTTAAAGGTTAACTGGTCAAGTGTTTAAATCAGTTAACTGTAAATTGCAAACTGAGAACTGTTAACTATTAACTGTTCATGATTGATAGGCTCTCCTTTCGCATCGTCACCCTCGCGCATGCGGGATCTTAATACTAATAATTATTTTTCGCAATTATTAGGGAATGTATCCGTCTAAGACTCCGGACAGATCAATCGGTTAACCGGCTCGAAATTCGCATCGCCAAACGCGCGACGCCAATCGCTCACACTGAAAAGTAACAAAAATCACTTTTTTCCCTAAGCATTCTCACCTCTTGTATCTGCCATGGACCATAGTTTTGCATATATAAACTCTATATATGAAAGCTATAGCTTATAACATCAAGCCCGATGAAAAGGAATGGTTGGTACTGGCCAATTATAAAAAACATGACATTACCATAATTGCAAACAGTTTAACAGCCGATACACTTTCATTTGCAACAGGAAAGGAAGCACTATTGGTTTTTAATAATGATGAGCTTAGTGAAATAATGATCTCGGGCCTGAAAGCCCTCGGTATAAAGTATATCGCTACTGCATCATTCCAAACAGACCATCTTGATTTAAAAGCTGCCGGTTCTGCCGGAATTAAAGTAGCTAATGTTCCTTTGGCATCTGGCGATGCAGGTGCCAGAGAACGGATGGAGCAGGTGATCAAAAACCTCGATCAGTGGGCTGCCGGTAAATGCGTTGGTACTGCATGCTGCTGTCAAAACGAATGTTCGACCATAAAAGCGTTTAAATAATGGAAACTTCGGCACTCCTAAAAAAATATAATGTAGCCACACCAAGATACACCAGTTATCCAACCGTACCTTATTGGGATACTGAAAATTTTAATGTAAATGGCTGGTTAGCCAATGTAGCCAAAACCCATGCAAACCATAAGGATGAAGGGATTAGTTTGTATATCCATCTTCCATTTTGCGAAAGCTTGTGCACCTATTGTGGTTGCAATACAAGGATTACCAAAAACCATAAGGTAGAGCTTCCTTATATAAACGCTGTACTTGCGGAATGGAAAATGTATGTAGAAGTTTTAGGGGAGAAACCCAAACTAAAAGAACTGCACCTGGGCGGAGGAACGCCTACTTTTTTTAGTGCAGAAAATCTCGGATTGCTCTTGAATGGCATTATGGAAAATGTAACCATAACACCTGGAACAGATCTTTCTTTTGAAGCACATCCCGCCAATACGACCAGCGTACACTTAACTAAACTATATGATCTTGGTTTTAGGAGGTTAAGTTTAGGTATCCAGGATTTTGATCCAAAAGTACAGTTCCTGATCAACCGTTATCAAACGCCCGGGCAAGTAGCTGAAGTTACCGCAAAGGCAAGACAAATCGGTTATACTTCTGTTAATTTTGACCTGATTTATGGCCTGCCGGGGCAAACTATCGCCGGACTAACAGAAACTATAAATGAAGTGATCGCAATGCAGCCAGACCGCATTGCCTTTTACAGCTATGCGCATGTGCCATGGTTAAAGCCTGGACAGCGGCATTACTCCGAAAAAGATATACCCAAAGGAGATGAAAAGTTTATTCTGTACGAGCTTGGCAGGCAGTTGCTTGACAGAGCTGGCTATAATGACGTTGGAATGGATCATTTTGCACTAAAAAGCGATTCTTTGTACAAGGCAATGACCGAACAGAAACTGCACCGCAATTTTATGGGCTATACCAAGCAACATACCCATTTACTTATCGGCTTAGGCGTTTCTTCCATCAGCGATAGCTGGACAGCTTTTGCACAAAACCCAAAAACAGTGGAGGCTTATCTGGATAAGATAAAACAGGGAATATTGCCGGTCGAAAAAGGACATTTCCTGAACGATGAAGATCTTGAAGTGAGAAAACATATCCTCAACATTATGTGCAGGGAAAATACCTTTTACAATGAAGGAATTCCAGAAGGGGTATATGGCAGACTCTTACCCTTACTACATGATAAGCTGATCTGGGTAACAGAAAAGGAAATCAGGATCACCACTAAAGGGAAATCTTTTCTCCGGAATGTCTGTATGGCCTTCGACGAGAAACTGTGGCTTAAACAGCCCAAAGCTCAATTATTCAGTTCATCAATCTAAAAAAAAGATTACAATGGAAGATCAAAAGAAAACTGTCACCCAGGCGGTATGCTACCACTGTGGCGAAAATCTGCCAAATGTGAAATATCAGCTGGGTGATAAAGATTTTTGTTGCCTGGGCTGTATGGCGGTTTTTAAGATCCTATCAGAAAACAACCTTTGTAATTATTATGTGTATAACAATAATCCTGGTCAGCGTTTTAAAAATGATGATCATTTAGAATACCTCGACGAACCGAAAATTATTGATCAGCTGCTGGATTACCATGATGAGCATTCGAGCATCATTACCTTTTACATTCCCGCTATCCACTGTAGTTCCTGTATCTGGTTGTTAGAGCATTTATACAAAATCAATGCAGCCATATTCAGCTCGAGGATCGATTTCCTTAAAAAACAGGTGACCATTAGTTTCAATCACGATGAAATTTCTCTGAGGTATCTGGTAGAAACTTTAAATCACATCGGCTACGAACCCTTGATCAGTTTGCAGGATGTAGTAAAAGCACATAGCAGTTCGGTAGACAAGGCTTTAGTGTTGAAAATTGCTGTTGCCGGGTTTCTGATGGGTAATGTCATGCTCTTTAGTTTTCCTGAGTATTTCGGTCTCTCAGGCTTTGAGAGACAGTTTCAATCCCTTTTTGGCTGGCTAAACTTAGCTTTTTCCATTCCTGCCGCTTTTTATTGTGGCCGAGATTATTTTATCTCGGCAATCACAAGTATCAAACACAAACACATTAATCTGGATACCCCATTGGCATTGATTATTGCGGTATTGTTTTTACGTACTGCATTTGAGGTCATTTTTAGCTCCGGACCGGGTTTTGCAGATACCCTAACCGGATTGGTGTTTTTACTCCTGATGGGGAAATGGCTCAAGCAACGTACTTATCATCACATTTCTTTCGATCGTGATTACCGTTCTTACTTCCCGATTGCAGTAACTACCTTGTTAAATGGCAAAGAAAAGCCTGTACCGATAAACGAAATCAAGATTGGCGACAGGTTGTGGATCAGGAATGGGGAGCTGGTTCCGGCTGATGCCATTCTGATGAAAGGCGAGGCCTGGATGGACATGAGTTTTGTTACCGGCGAATCGGACCCCGTGCACAAAGTTTTGGGCGAAATTATTTATGCAGGTGGCAGGCAAACCAGCGAGGCCATTGAGCTCGAAGTAATTAAACCTGTTTCGCAGAGTTATCTAACTGGTTTGTGGAACAATGATAATTATAAAAATGATACCGAAAAACAGAATTTTAACGATTCCGTAGCCAAATATTTCAGCCTCGGTGTTTTCCTGATTGCATTTTTTGCTACCGGATATTGGTTGCTCCAAAATGACAGCCATAAAGCATGGTCCGCATTTACTGCTGTAATTATTGTGGCCTGTCCGTGCGTACTGGCTTTAAGTACGCCATTTACCCTATCTGCAATTTTATCGGTTTTTGATAAGAAGGGGTTTTATGTGAAAAACACCGATGCTGTTGAAGAGCTTGCCAAATGCGATACGCTGATTTTCGATAAGACAGGTACACTAACCAGTAATGAAAATGCAACGATTAGCTTTAGCGGAGTTCTAACCGAGGAGGAGAAGGTTATCATAGCATCATTGCTGCGAAATTCTACCCATCCTTTAAGCCGCCATATCTTAAAGGCCTTAAATGTTGATCGGTTTTATACAATCTGCGATTATAAAGAGGTGGTAGGAAAAGGTTTAACGGCTACAGTAAACAGCAAAAGCATTTACGCCGGGCATCTATCTATGTTACCAACTGCCATAAACGCTGCCGGTGAAACAGGTGTACATATTGTAATCGACCATGTTTATAAAGGATATTTTGACATCAAACAGCAGTGGCGTAAAGGATTGGCACAGTTGATCTTAAAAATTTCGAAATTCAGGCTGCTGGTTTTATCTGGCGATACCGATAAAGACCGGTGGATGCTGGACACCATTTTTGCCAAAAATACAAGCATCAGGTTCCGCCAGAGCCCACATCAAAAACTGGATGCTGTTCTACAACTTCAACAGCAAGGAAATAAAGTAATGATGCTGGGGGATGGTTTAAACGATGCTGGTGCATTAAAACAAAGTAATTTTGGAATCGCGATAACCGATAACATTAATAATTTTACGCCTGGCTGCGATGCCATCCTGAAAGGTGATGCCCTAAATTTTCTGCCTGATTTTATCAGGTTAAGTAAGGATGGGCTGAAGATCATTAAAACAAGTTTCGCCATAGCAATTGCCTATAACTGCATTGGTATTTATTTTGCCGTGCAGGGTACACTTTATCCATTGGTGGCGGCCGTGCTGATGCCAATCAGCACCATTACCATTATTTCCTTTACTACCCTGGCTACCAAATGGTTTGCCCGTAAAAATAAACTGATATGAACATCCTTTACTTCTTGGTTGGCTGCAGTGTTGTAATGGCCCTTATTTTTCTGGCTGCATTCTTCTGGGCATACAAAACCGGTCAGAACGATGATGTACATACCCCAGGTATCCGTATGCTCTTTGATGATGAGGTTGTTGCTGAAAAAAGTGAAGAAGATCACTTTTCCACCTAACGGCCATCATCCTTTACCAACCATGGGCAGAATACCTTTGGTGCACAAAACAAACAACATTCAGCTTCCATTATGCAGTTAGAAAAATTTACTTACGATAACAAGATTGTCCGGAACTTTGGGATTGCCACCCTGGTTTGGGGAATTATAGGAATGACAGTTGGCTTGCTTGCAGCCATGCAATTGTTCAAGCCCGCAATGAACATGGGTAGTCAGTATACCACATTTGGTCGGATCAGGCCGTTGCATACCAATGCCGTAATTTTCGCCTTTGTAGGCAATGCCATTTTTATGGGCGTTTATTATTCCCTTCAACGCTTGTTAAAAGCAAGGATGTTTAGCGATGTGCTGAGCAAAATCCACTTTTGGGGTTGGCAGCTGATTATTTTGTCGGCAGTAATCACGCTTCCGCTTGGATTTACCACTTCTCATGAATACGCTGAACTAGAATGGCCTATTGATATTGCCATTACCATCATATGGGTAGTTTTTGGGATGAACATGTTCGGAACGATTTTTAAAAGAAGAGAACGCCATTTATATGTGGCCATCTGGTTTTACATTGCCACTTTCGTTACCATTGCGGTATTGCACATTGTAAACTCTTTTGAACTGCCTATTTCTTTTATGAAAAGCTATTATTTGTATGCAGGCGTACAAGATGCGCTGGTGCAATGGTGGTATGGACATAACGCAGTGGCATTTTTTCTAACCACGCCCTACCTTGGAATGATGTATTATTTCTTGCCAAAGATGGCCGGAAGGCCCGTTTACTCTTATAAATTAAGTATCCTGCATTTTTGGTCACTTATTTTTATTTACATATGGGCAGGTCCGCACCATTTGTTATATACGTCATTACCCGGTTGGGCACAATCATTAGGCGTTGCCTTTTCAATTATGCTGATCGCACCAAGCTGGGGCGGCATGATCAATGGTTTATTAACCCTACGTGGCGCCTGGAACAAGGTAAGAGAAGACGTAACGTTGAAATTTATGGTGGTTGCCCTTACCGCGTATGGTATGGCTACTTTCGAAGGCCCTTTATTGTCTTTAAAACAGATTAACGGTGTTGCTCACTTTACTGACTGGATCGTGGCACACGTGCATGTTGGTGCTTTGGGCTGGAACGGGTTTTTAACCTTTGGAATACTGTATTGGTTAATCCCCCGTATTTACAAAACGGAATTATACTCTAAAAAACTGGCAGGTTTTCACTTTTGGGTAGGCACTTTGGGTATACTTTTTTATGCCGTACCCATGTATTGGGCAGGTTTCACCCAAGGTTTGATGTGGAAAGAATTTACGCCTGAAGGTTTATTGAAATACCCTAATTTTTTAGCTACTACGTTACAGATTATCCCGATGCACATTTTACGTTCAATCGGGGGCGCACTTTATTTGATAGGGGTAATTGCGATGACCTATAATCTGGCTAAAACCATGTTGGGTGCTAAACTAATTGCCAACGAACCCGCCGAGGCCATGCCTTTAGCCAAGATTATTATAGAAACATCTCCTGCGGATAAAGCCTGGCATAGGGTTTTAGAGCGCAAACCAATGAAATTTATGGTGCTGTCGCTAATCATTATCCTCATTGGCGGTATGGTAGAAATGATGCCCACTTTTACCATCCAATCTAATGTGCCAACCATTGCCAGTGTAAAACCTTACTCGGCGCTCGAGCTCCAGGGAAGAGACCTGTACATCAGGGAGGGCTGTGTAAACTGCCACTCGCAAACGGTAAGGCCTTTCCGTTCAGAAACGGAACGTTACGGAGAGTACAGTAAAGCCGGAGAATTTGTATACGATCACCCTTTTTTATGGGGAAGCAAACGTACCGGACCTGATCTTCACCGTATAGGCGGAAAGTATTCTGATGCCTGGCATTATAACCACTTAATGGATCCGACTTCTATGTCGCCGGGAAGTATTATGCCCCCGTACGCCTGGCTTACCGAACAGAAACTGGATATAAGCACTACCGCGAGTAAGATCAGGGCTATGCAGACCCTTGGTGTGCCTTATCCCCAAGGTTATGATCAGCATGCCAATGAAGATTTGAAAGTTCAGGCAGAAAAGATAGCCACAGACCTTAAACAGAATAATATCAAGGTTAAAAGCGACAGGGAGATCGTGGCGATTATTGCTTATCTGCAACGCCTGGGTACCGATATTAAAGCGAATAAAGAAACCATTCCTTCAAATCAATAAAATATGTTTAACCAGATTAAAGATTTAGCCGGTGGTGAGATATACCTCATCACCTCTCTGCTCATGTTTATGGTGTTTTTTGTAATCGTGGGTATTTACCTGCTCAAATTAAGCAAGAAACATATTGAAGTGATGAGCGAAATCCCATTACAAGAAAACCAACCCAATGCATATGAAGAAGATTAACCTATCGTTATTGTCGCTGCTTTTATCCATTACAGCTTTTGCTGCGGATGAGAAAACCGTAGCGGAGGTAGCGCCTGCCCCGGCCGGCTTGGGGCTTAGCCAGTCGGAATTGCTTATCGTATTGCTTTTGCTTTTTGTAACCGTACTGCTTGTTGTTTCTTTAACGCTGCTAAAAGCGTTTAAGGTCATGTATCAGGAACAGTTACATCCCACGCCCTACAGCAAGCCAGTAAAAGAGCCGGTTTTAGATTACGACAGCTGGTTAAAGCAACAACCCGTTAAACCATCCATCTGGATTAAACTTTTAAGTTTAAGGCCAATTGAAGAAGAGAAAGATCTTGTTATCGATCATGCATACGATGGTATTAAAGAACTGAATAATCCTGTTCCCGCATGGTTCAACTTCCTTTTTTTTGGCACCATGATTTTCGCGGCAGCTTATCTTTTTTATTACCACATCGGTGGCTATGGCGATCTGCAGGATAAAGAATACGAAAAAGAAATGGCTAAAGCTCAGGTAGAGAAAGCCGCCTATCTCGAGAAATCGGCCAATACCATCGATGAAAACTCGGTGAAGTTTGACAATACTCCCACTGTGCTGGCAGATGGCAGGACCATTTTTACGACCAACTGTGTGGTATGCCATGGTGATAAGGGGCAGGGGATTATCGGGCCAAATTTAACTGATGAATACTGGTTACATGGCGGAGGCATCAACAATGTATTCAAAACCATTAAATATGGTGTTCCGGAAAAAGGGATGATCAGTTGGGAGAAAAACCTGAACCCCAAACAGATCAGTGCAGTTGCCAATTTTATCCTGTCGTTAAAAGGAACAAATCCCACAGGTGCTAAAGCGCCTCAGGGTGAAAAATACGAAGCGAAAGATGTAAAAGACAATGAAATGAAAGCGCCGAAAGACAGTATGAACAAAGCCGATGTTACCAAAAAATAAAACAGGAATTAGGGACAGAAACTTTATCTATCCTAAACAGCCATCTGGCAGGTTATACAATTACCGGAAATGGGTAAGCTATATGCTGCTCTTGTTTTTATTCTCTTGTCCGTTTTTAAAACTTAATGACGAGCAATTGGTGTTGCTCAATTTTATAGAAAGAAAATTTGTCTTTTTTGGACTGATTTTTACCCCACAGGATTTTTACCTGTTTGCCCTTGCTATGCTCATTTTTATCATGTTCATCGTATGTTTTACAGTGGTGCTGGGCAGGTTATGGTGCGGGTGGGCCTGTCCGCAGACGATTTTTATGGAAATGGTTTTCCGCAGGATTGAGTACTGGATTGAAGGTGATGCCGGTAAACAAAGGAAATTGGATCAGGGCAGTTGGAACGCAGAGAAAATTTTGAAAAAAACAAGTAAACATTTTATTTTTCTGGTCATTTCTTTTGCCATTGCCAATACCTTTCTGGCTTACATGATCAGCTCGGATGTGCTTTTTAAAATTATCACCGAACCCATTGCTGGTCATATATCGGGCTTTATATCCATCTGGCTATTTACATTTATTTTCTATGGGGTATTTGCTTATGCCCGCGAAATAGTGTGTACGGTAATCTGCCCTTATGGTAGGCTGCAAGGTGTATTGTTAGATAACCAGAGTTTAGTTGTGGCCTACGATTTTACAAGGGGCGAACCACGTGGCCACATTCAAAAAAGTGCAATGACAATAAAAACCGGCGACTGTATCGATTGTGGCCTTTGCGTACAGGTTTGTCCTACGGGCATCGATATCCGTGAAGGCACACAGCTCGAATGTGTAAACTGTACCGCCTGTATCGACTCTTGTAACGAGGTGATGCTTAAAATAAATAAGCCCAAAAATCTGATCGGTTTTTTTAATCAGGATTTTATCAATGAACGCAAGCCCTATAAAATTGCCTTAAAATCTTATGGATACGCAGCAGTGCTGTTTGCGGTATTGCTGGTTTTTTCTTCACTGATCTATAAAAGGGAAGATATCCAAACTACAGTTTTAAGGGCTAGTGGAACGTTGTACCAGAGCAGGGGAACCGACAGAACAAGCAATCTTTATAATGCAGAACTGATCAATAAAACCAATAAAGCCATAAAATTTAAGTTCTCGTCGCGAACAGACGGTGATGAGATTGATTTTATCCAAAAAGCAGATGTTTTGCCAAAAGAAGGCTCGGTACACCTTACTTTCTTTCTGATCAGGAAAAATAATACCATTAAAAAGTATAAAACAGATGCTGTTTTCGAAATTATCGCCGATGGCAGGGTTTTAAGTACAGCAACAACAAGTTTTTTCGCACAGCCGGAAGGGGTAGAATAATTGAATGGGAGAAGGGTGGATTGAGGGAATTATTGATACCATTCACTCATTCAAAATTAAAAAAGAGAAATATGAACTGGGGAACAAAAATAGTGCTGGGGATGCTAACATTCATGATGTTTATCGTGTGTATGGTCATTTATATGTTTCATGTACACGGACGGGACGCCCTGATCGAAGAGAATTATTACGAAAAAGGTATTAATTACAATGAAGAATATAATGCCAGGCAAAACGTAATCAATGATCATGCTCAACCCAAAATTACGGTGACCAAAACCCAGATTATCGTACAGCTTAAAGACGCTGCGCAATACAATCTTATTTTAATGCGTCCTGCAAATAGCGACGATGATGTTAAACTAAAAGGAAATACTTCAGGCACTTCTAATCTTATTTTAGTTGATAAAACAAAAATGCAAAGGGGAATGTGGTTTTTAAATCTTGGATGGCATTCCTCAGGCAAGGAATATCTGTTTAAAAAAAATATCACCCTGTGATGGACTTTTTACCACTGGCATTCTTGATGGGGCTATTCGGCAGCCTCCACTGTGCAGTAATGTGCGGGCCCATCATGCTGGGCATGCCATTCAGAAAACAGGATTTCTGGCAAAGCGGATTTCAGCTCTTGCTTTACCAGTTTGGCCGAATTGCGGTATATACTGTTTTAGGGCTATTGGCTGGTACCTTAGGAAGCAGCATCCGCATATTTAGCGATCAGAAAATACTGAGTATGTTGATTGGTTTTTTATTGGTCCTGTTTACGGCGCTACAGTTTAATACCGCTTATAGATATCGGTTCTCCAGGTTTCAGTCGCGGGTACTGAATCCTTTAAGCAGCTTGATAGGAAAAACATTCAATTTACCCTTGTGGGGACTGTTTGCGGGGATGCTGAATGGTATTATTCCTTGCGGGATGGTCTATCTGGCGTTGGCTACGGCTTTAAATACGGGCACTGTTCAATCTGGCGGAATATTTATGTTTCTTTTCGGATTGGGCACTACGCCGCTAATGCTCATGGTTTCGCTGGGCGGAATCTACCTGAAAAAATACATCCGCTTTAATTCCAATAAACTTATTCCGTGGTTTATGTTTTTTATGGGGGCATTGCTCATTTTGCGATCAGCAGATTTAGACATTCCTTTTATATCGCCAAGAAATACTGGTGCTTATGGTCATGTGATAGACTGCAGATAAAAATATCTCTTACACAGGTAAAGTAATTGTCTGGTGGTAGGTTATTTTTTTTCGATTGCCTTACTTTATTTCCAATCGTCCTAAGAAATTGCTTGTGATATAGTTTGCTGATCCTTCGATAAAATGCTGCGGTCATTTCTTAAACGCTCCTTGCAAAAGATTGAAACTATGCGATGTGATTGCGGGAAAGCGTTGATACATAGGTTGATTCATTGTGATTGCAATCATTTAATTCAATGAGACCGATCATGTAATGATACGTTTCAAGAAACTAATTTTACCATTCTAAACTAAACGATATGTCACTTTTAGAAAACACAATTACCGAAAAAGGATGCAAAATGACCGAAGATTTTTGGGATCCTGAATTCTCTGATCAACCTGGCCAGCCAAAAATGCCCGTGAATATCAGGGAAAAGGAAAATAAGTTTAAACTTGAGGTTTCTGCACCAGGTTTTAAAAAAAAGGATTTTAGCATCAGCGTCGAAAACGGCCAACTTAATATCCTGGCGGAGCATGAATCTGAAGTGGATGAAGGCTATCTCCGTAAAGAATTTTCCCGGTCGTCTTTTTCAGGAACCTTCACTTTGCCCGAAAATGTGTCGCCTGATCATATAACTGCAAACTATCATGGCGGAGTTCTGATACTTACCCTAAGGAAGTTAGCAAGGTCAAGAGCGATTAAAAAGAAAGTTAAAGTAGCTTAACCTAGTACTAAATCTAAATTCTGCCGTGACAGACAGGTGAGATATTATGGTCTTAAAGACGTACTAAGGTTAGCCGCGATTTTGTGATGGACTTTTCATGCTTCCTTTTTCTGTTCTCGATTTCGGTATTTGTAAAAGATATGTGTGTAGTTTTTTCCTCCTCATGTTGGCTCTAAGAACAAATCAGTGCGCTGAATGATTCCGGTCATTGTTATGGAAATAAATATATCTGATTTTTAGATAAACAATGGAAATCCAAGCGAATGTAACTATCAACGGCGGGACTTTGAAGCGCTTATCCTTGGGGGATATACTTAAAGATATGGCAAAACATTTTGCATGGGATCAGAGGAGATTGGAGATCTTCTACAGGATACCCTGCTCAAGGTACTATGCTTTTACGAAAATTCAATATGGATAGCCGCATCTGTAAATGGTTGTTTAGCATAATGAGAAATACATTCGTTGATTTTGTTATCAGAGAATCTAAGGGAAGGAAAGTTGACCTAGCCTTACAAATTTCAATGAAAGACAAATATCCTGTAAATGCGTTTTTTAAGTTAAAGATGATTTTGACGTGGCCATTTGTCAGTCTGCTCCACCTTTCCATCAGCCATTAACGACGTTCAATGCGGGTTTTAAATACCAGGAGATTTCTGAGGCTATGGCGCTATCGACCGGTAGGATCAAGACCAGGATAAGGAGAGTCCGGATTCCCTTGGGCGTAATCAAATTTAACTAGTTATCTGGCTCAATTTATTGATTTATCTTTTATTGCTTTACCGCTGAGCAGGGTTTTATTCATATTCTCCAGTAACTGGATATATTTACCCATCCAGTAATAAGCTGTATCATTTTGGGTTAAGCTGACAAAGGGCATCTGATTAAATTGTTGATCCATTCCATGAGTCCTGTCTGTCAGGAATTCTTCCGGTAAGTCTACCGAAAAATTATAGCCGATAATGTGACCTATTTTACGGAGCACATCCAAGTTGATTTTATCGGATTCAAACCAGTTGTAAATTGTCCGTCTACTGATCTTGAGCCTTCTGGCGATCTCACTGATTCCAATGGGGGCCCGCCGGATAACTCTTTCAAGTAACTGTCCATGGTGAAGCGTTTGAGGACTAGCTTGCTTTTGGGGATTGATGGCTAGATCCATCGCCCGACTGTCTTGATTTTTGGTTTTGTCGCTGTTCATTCTGATTTTGATTGATTCCTGGATGAATCGCGGCGCAATGGCTCAATACGGTTAATTTTGACTGCGGATCACGTTGCGATTCTATTATATCCTATTGTTCATTTATACATCTAAGATACCAAGATTGATATAGAATGGGAACCTGTTAACGGTCATTTTATACCTGCATAAGTCAATTTTAACAATATTTGATCGATATGATCTCCTGAAAGGTTCCTGATACACTTTGACATCGGCCATCTCTAAATTCTGGAAAACCAATCACTCTGATTAATTTGATATTACCCTTTCCTGTAATCATTTCCACTTGATAATCAAATGGTTGCCCGGTTTCCATCATCGCTTTTAATATTTTTTTAGCATGCGCTCTGCTTTTCCCATTTTTATACAAGCACATCACCCTTTCAAGATCAGGCACAAAGTCTGGGGGTAACTCTAATATCTCCCTCGTAATTTTGCTCCAAATTGCCGTTCCATTGTCGAAGTTTCTTGTCCACGTTCCTATTTTCGAAATTTCGCTGGCCCTGCAAAGTATTTTTACATCCTCATTTAATGAAGTATTTTGAAACCTAACGGATGTTGAAGTATCTTCTTTTCGTATAATGTAACGTTTGTAACAAGATGAGAAGTTTGACGGATTGGAGAAGTTGAACATTACCGCCAATTGATACTTCGTAAATAGTTTCTCCTTTATGTACTTTTCGGCCAGTTCCATTTGTAATTTTCGGTAGAATGAAAATACACTTAAACCATGTTTTTGCTTAAAGTCTCTTTTCAGTTTCGATTCTGATACCCTATGCTGTTTAGCCAGTGTACAAAGGCCGGGAAAAGAGCTCTGAAGGTTTTTCTTGAGTTCCTGCTCAACTTCGTACATCACCTCATCATTTTTGCTGGATGTGTTTGCCGGCCCAGGAGGTATTGTGGTATCACTATTAGTCCCTATTGGATCGATATCTGTTACACAAACATAAAATCCCAGTACGTTGCCATCTTTAATCTCGGGTGTGTATATCGCTCGTGTATTTCTGAGCAATCCGTCCGGGGTAGGGATCATCCGCTCAAAAACCTGTACCTTTCCCGATAGCGCCCCCTTAATGTATTTCAGGTTTTTCTCGTATAGCGGACCCAATAGTTCCTGAATATGCATTTTGTCGATCATCTCTTCCGGCTTTGCCCCAAACCAATACAGGTAGGCAAGATTTGCAAAGCGACAGATTAGGTCCTTATCCCAAAATGCAATCATAGCCGAAGTATGTTGCAAAGCTTTAGGACCGATATCATTTAAACGCTGGTTATAAATTTTTAGCGGCATACATACTCATTACTGAACGCTAATTTTAGAAATCAAAATTAATTTGCGTGGTTAATTATATTTGGCTGTTACTATTAAAATTACTGCAAAAAAAACAATAAAAATGATTTTGATCACATTTTAAGATAGTTAGTTTTTTATATAAAAAAATTTTACTGGTTGCTGTATAGCTGAGGCAATTTTATCAATGCAGGCATACGCGGCTATCATTATTGCTTAAAATAAATAACATTTCGCATGCGCGATAAATTTATGTTATTATTAATCGGCGAAACGGGGAAGGTGAAGACGAAGGATATGAGTCTAGCTATTTTCTCTGCCTAGAATTGCATTGAAGTTTTCTAACAGCTTAATGTATCTATCCTTCCAATAATAAACCGAATCGATATTTTTTTCGTCACCGAAATTATTGCGATCCTGCATATTGGTTTGGTTCGATTCTGTGTAAAATTTCAAATCATCTGGAAACTCCTTTGAAAAATCGTGTCCGATTACGCAACCTATTCGTTTAATAATTTCGACTGTAATTTTTTCGGATTCGAACCAATTATACATAGATTTTCTACTTACACCCATTCTGCGTGCAATCTCACTAATTCCAATGCTATTTCTTCTGATCACTTTTTCAACAACATGACCGTAGTGAAAGTTGTGCGGAGTTGTTGGCGAGCTTGTTTTTTTTGCAGTATCATTGATGGGGTCATCTTGAGTACAATCAATTTTAGTTTGCATGTTAATTTAGTTAGTGAATGATTATAACATTTTATCTGTTTGGTTATCTTACTTGATTTTGGGGATTTCGATATATTAAGATTAATCAAATATTGGATGCTATTCAAGCAGCCAAATATTGTTATTGTATTTTACCGATCAGTGAAATTTGTATTGGGGAGTGAGCTGAGTCTTTCGGTTGTACTGCTTAATACTTAAAGTGAAGGCATATTCATTTATAAACTGGAATCGACTAATGTCAAATATATTAATTTTTGTATTACTACTAATACTATTTGTTTATGTTTTTTGTTTATTTTATTGATAAAAGTCACTAATAATGAGGTTTTTTTTGTTTAATTCATCTGATTTCGTTCTTTTTGAGGTCTTAGGCTTTCGAAAAGTAAACAGCCACCATAGTTGCAAGCGTATACAATTGTTGTAAATAATAATAGGAATGGCTATTCCCAAAATCCAGATAATGGGAAAAAGAATTAGCGCTTCTTTGATCCCCAATATGTTAACCAACGCTATCCTGCTAAAATTCATTACTATAATCTGCATACAGTAAATAAATAAAGAATGGAAGCCGACAACCCTTAAAAAAACGAGCTTTTTTTGTTTCTCCAACATAAATGAAAAACATATCGATATTGCGCATCCTAACAATGCCTGTGCGAGAAATAAAAAGGGAAGTTTTCTTTCTACGTATAACATACCCGATGAATGTGAGCCAAGGTTGATCTGTGTAGCATAATATTGTAGGATAACAAACCCGAGAAAAAGGGGGATATAAAGCTTTGGAGAAGTAAAATATGCTTTTCCTTTTTCAGAAAGCATCAGTTTTGATATATAATCTCCAATGGCAAAAAACAGATAGTATTCTAAAATGTCGGTAAGAAAGCCGGCAGAATAGCCATTGATATGGATGTACCCCGAGATGCAGAAAAGCAACAATCCTATAATTAGCTGATGGGAAGCGCGTAGTGCAAATTTGGTTTTAACGATTGAATAAAAAATACCGATAAAAAAAAGTGCATTCAGGTACCAGAATACTCCGGTTTTTCTGGGATCGATCAATAAATTAAGGTAATCGGCAAACAAAGTTTTTGAGGGAGGGATTTCTCCGGCGCTAACCAGTTTAATCGTAATTTCAATAATGCCCCAAACGAGCAGGGGATGAAGAATATTGTTTACTCTGCTATAAAGGTAACCCCATACTCCTTTGCGCTGAAGGCTTTTGCCCAGAAGCATTCCGGAAATGATAAAGAACAGTGGCATTCTAAACCCATATAAAAAAAAGCCTATATAATTTAAGAAAGGGTAATTCCCAAAGTTTGTTCCGTGCCCCTGCAATACGGCAAATGCGTGTCCATAGCCAACCAAAATAATACTGATGCCTTTATCATAGTCGATCCATTGGGTGCGGTGTTCGGCCAGGATCGCTTTGGAATTGAATATAATCATACAAAATATTGCTAAGTGCCCAAGCGGGTAAATGGATAGAGAAAGGGATAGCGGCTCTAAAAATCAGAAAACAGGCAATGCCAAGCCTACTTACAGGAGGTTGGTGTACGAAATTAGCACTAAAGCATGATTAATATACCTGATTTAAATTATGTGTATGAAGTTGTGTAAAATGCACACATTTATACAACTTTTGGTCAGAAAGAGTATCGTTTATGTTAGAAGCGGCAATTTTAGATTAAAAATTGCCGCTATCAGTAATTATTTTGAAATGATTATAACATCTCCTGCAACATTATATAATAATGCTGAGATTTTTTTTCAGAAAAAAATCTGGGTTAATATTAAAAAGTTAACGAATAGTTTGCCCCGCGGTTAATGCGTGTCTTGTAGGTGAGGTTGCTGATGGTTTGCTCCTGGGTTAATTGCGTGCCATTTACATCCATAATAACGGGTTTGGTAATTACCAATTTAAGGTTGTTCTCATAAAGATTAGTGGTAATTGTTGAGCCTGGATTTTGCCTCCAAAATGGTGATGAAAATGTAAGCATGCCACTGATTATTTCACTACCTCTTCTTTTTGCAATATCTGCTGATACCTTTACGGCTGTTACCGATTTTTTATCGTAATGGTTCTGAATGTTAATGCTGGTTGATTTATTGTTGCCACCATACAGGTTCGAATAGCCTATTTGTATGCCATAGCCTCCATTGTATTCTGTTTTACAGTTTAGCAGACTAATGTTTTGTAATTCATCTGTAGCGGCCTCCGGTTCGAAGTTTATCCCCGTCATTGGCGAGGTGCCGGTGGTATTTCCGGCAACAACCGATTCCATAACGAGTCCGTTTACACTGGTAATCGAAATTCCGGCCCTTCTATTGTATTGCAGTACAGTATTGGTAATGGCAATTTTGGTATTGGTGATTTTGCTGCCCGAAGCTGAAAGATAAATTCCATCGCCCCAACATTTAGTAACGCTACCATCGTTAATGGTGATGTTGCTTGAAGAGAGGATGACGATGCCATTTCCCCATTCTCCACTGCTGCCAAGGTGATTGCCAACATCACCAACAATTACCGGATTATTTAACACCACGTTAGATGCGTTTTCAATCCTGATCAGATTGTAATTGCCACTTGAAGTTGGTTTAAGTAATAATTGCGATCCCGACAGGAAGTTTAGCGTCCTGTTTGAGGGAACAATAATTCCTTTTTCGTTTACCAAAATAGGGAAAGCCGGAAAAGAAACATTTGAATTTGCATTAATGGCCGCCTGTACGTAGCTGGTATAATCAACTGATCCATCTTTTACATATCCTGATGGAAGGCTTTTGGTCAGATCATAGCTACCGTTTGGAATTGAAGTCAGCGGCAACCCCGCGACTTCCAGATTTGAGGTGTTTTGAAAAAGAGCACTTTCATTGCTTGTTGCATCCTCAGCCTTATCGCAGCCTGTTATGGTTACACTAATTACTAGTCCCATTAAAAGACTTTTGAATGCTAAAGTAGTTTTTTCAGTTTTTTTCATATTTATAAATTATTGTTTTCAAAGGTAACGGGCTTCGCTTTGCATTCTTATCTTAACCTATTCCCATTAACCGGTTTATGGTAGAAACACATGTCTTTTTAGTAAAATTACGAAGATTTTTAACCGTGTTGAATAGATTTTCAGCCCATTGTTTGACAATGTTTTTTGAATTTTGAAAATTTTTATACAGAAATCTGATCAGATTTTACACAATATTGTTCGCAACTGTAAAACTTATACATAAAACTTCACAATTGCCCCGAGCAGGGTTTACCGGTGTTGATATTCGCTAATTTTACTGAACAAAACCATTTAAAAAAAGCCTTATGGTAACTCGTGTTAAACTTAGCGCCATTATACTTGCTCTTTGTACCAGTACACTGCTGATCAGTTCGTGCGGATCGAAAAGGAACCTGGTATATTTCAGTGATCTACCTAAACAGGATGGTAAAATGAAATCGCAATCCTTTGAAGTACCCGAAACTGAAATACTTCCTAATGATGTACTTTCTATTATTGTAGTGAGCTCGAGTACAGAATCTAACAACCTTTTCAACAGCACGGTTCCGGGTAACGGACAAACGCCGTTTGTTTATAAAGTTAACGCCAGCGGATTTATCAATTTTCCAGGGATAAAAGAAATTAAGCTTGGTGGAATGAGCCTCTCGGAGGCAAAAGATGCTTTAACACGCGAACTTTCAAAGATGACCAAAAGTCCTAATGTAAGCATCTCCTTTGTCAATTTCAAGATCACCGTAATCGGAGAGGTTAGCCGGCCCGGTACTTTTACAATCACCAATAGCGAAGTTAACCTGCTTGAAGCTTTGGGAATGGCAGGAGACATGACTCCGTTCGGAAGGAGAGATAATGTGCTTGTAATTAGAAATATAAAAGGTGTTCGAACACTCGAAAGACTGAATATCAATTCGGTGGAGCTGCTTAACTCACCCTATTATTTCCTGAAGCAAAATGACATTGTATATGTAGAACCTGATAAGTCGAAAGAACAGGAGGTTAATCAAAATAACAGGTTTATCCCAATCATTTCAGCCTCATTCTCCGTGCTTGCGGTTTTAATCAGCATTCTGGTAAAGAAATAAACATTTCAATCACTTAGTTTCCCTTAATATGAAGCCATTTTTTAAATATGCGAAGTATTGGTACCTTTTTCTGATCTGCATTGCACTTTGCATGGCAGTAGCGGTAGGTGTTATTTATTTTACCACACCATATTACCAGGTAAGTACAACACTGCTTTTGCAGGATGACAAAAAGGGCGACGGGATACTTAAGGAAAGTGCTTTCAGTGATCTTAACATGTTCCATACCACCAAAACCATCGAAAATGAGATCCAGGTATTGCGTTCCGTAAACCTGATGAAAAAAGTACTCAACCGGCTCTCCATTAACAGCCAGGTATTTGTTGGAACAGGATTGTTGCAGAAAGAGGTTTATGGAAAAACTTCTCCGGTAGTGATTAAAGTGATGCGGGTTTCTCCACAGACCATGGGTAAACCTATAACCTTGAAAATGCTTGATCAGAACCGTTTTGCACTTACGCTTCCAGATGAGGTTGTCAATAAAAATTATCATTTTGGAGATACCATTTCAAATGCGGATTTTAGCATCAGCATTGCTAAAGGGCCGGCTATCGTAAAAGGCGATTGGGAAGTGTATTTATCGCTAATCAATGTAGATGAATTAGCCAAATCGTACCGCGACAGAAAACTTGAAATTACCGAAATCGTTAAAGATGCAAATGTATTGCAGATCGGTATGCTTGATAATATACCGGCACGTGGTATCGATATTCTTACTCAATTGGTAAAAGAATATAATCTGGAAGATATTGCCTTTAAAAACCAGATGGCACTTGCCACCATTGATTTTATCGATACCAGGCTGAGGTACCTGACCCAGGATTTGGGTACGGTTGAAAGAAATGTACAACAGTATAAACAGCTTAACCGGGTAACCAACGTAGCGGCTGATGCACAATCAAACCTGCAACGGGCAGAAGATTATAAACAACAATTGGAATCGATAAATGTACAATTGGGCATACTCAATGCCGTTGATGTTTATCTGCGCAAAGCAGGAAGACTTCTTCCGATTGTACCTGGAACAGCAGGGCTGCAAGATGGATCGCTGCTTACCCTCATTAATAAATATAATGCCACGCAGGAAGAGTATCAGCAGTTGCTTACCGAAAATCTGCCGGGAAACCCCCTTGTTATCAATATCAAGCAGAAACTTTCTGTAATCAGGGAGAACATTTCGGGAAATATTGCAAGCATCCGCACAAACCTGATGATTAACAGGCAAAGTCTGGTATCCAACTCGTCAAAATTTGAGGCCAGGATACAGACTGCGCCGGAGATTGAGCATGGTTTGCAACAACGCGACCGTGAGCAGAGCGTTAAGGTTAATCTTTTTCAATACCTGATCCAGAAACGCGAAGAAACAGCCCTTACGCTGTCGGCAAATGTGCCAGAAGCAAAGGTGATCGATCAGGCAAATTACGATAGCAGCCCAACCAAGCCCAAACGTCAGCTGATATTTTTATCTGCGCTACTATTTGGCTTTATTATTCCTGTATCCTTTATCTGGACCAAGGATAAGCTAAACAGAAGGGTGGATAATGTGGACGAAATTACGGATCAAACTAATGTAAGGATACTGGGTGAAGTATGCCATGCCAGGGGAAGCGGGGGATTGGCCATAAACGGAAAGCACAGGAACAACATCACTGAACTTTTTCGCTACATCCGGAGCAATCTTGGAAGCAATGTGCCCCATGGAAACAGTCAGGTGCTGATGGTTACCTCATCAGTGCAGGGTGAAGGCAAAACCTTTACCTGCATTAATCTGGCTGCTACGCTGGCCAATATTGATAAAAAGGTAGTACTGTTAGAATTTGACCTCCGCAAGCCTGACCTGATAAATAAAATGAAACTGGAAAAAGGTATCGGGATAAGCGAGTATTTAGATTCGGAGAATATGAAAGCAGGAGAAATAATTGTTCCATCGGGAATTTCGGATAATCTATCCGTTATTGGCAGTGGATTAAACAAGGTGGATGCAGGCAATGAAATGCTTAATCCGCGTATTGCCACGCTTTTTGAAGAACTCAGGGGAGAATTCGATTATGTGATTATCGATACTTCTCCAATCGCCCTTGTTGCCGATGCTTTTAGTCTTGATATGCACAGTGATGCCACCATATATGTGGTTAGGTATAACTATACCCAGAAAAGCCATTTAAACATACTTGCTGATATAGAAAAGAACAATAAGCTTAAAAATTTAATGGTGATCCTTAACGACGGAAAAACCGAGCATATTAAACATTACGGCTATGGTAGTCGCGATTACGCATAAAATACTGTACGTCAAAAATTAATTCTACCAAATAACATTTTCCCTTAACATTCTTTTACCGTTTTCCATTGCCCACTTGGCCACTGTAACCGAGATAGCGAAGCTTTGTGCTTTGAGCAAAGGAAAATTATACATCTCAATAACAAAAAAAAATGACAATGCTAAGTAACACAAACAAACTCTATCTCCAGCAAAAAAGCTGGAAAGTGGTTTACACGAGGCCAAGATGGGAGAAAAAAGTAGATACACTTTTGCAGGCTTCAGGAGTGGAATCTTATTGCCCGCTGAAAAAAGAATCGCACAGATGGGCTGACCGGAACAAGATTGTACATTTACCTCTTTTCAGTTCCTATGTTTTTGTGCATTCCAGTCTGAAGGAAGAATTCCTGATCAGGCAAACCCTGGGGATAATCAATTTTATCCATTTTGAAGGCCGGCCAGCTACTTTAACCGATGCAGAAATAAACAGGATAAAAGAATTTGTTGCACAGGAAAAAGATATTGAGATTGTTAATGTAAACCAGCTTTCGGCCGGAGACCGTATAAGGATTAAAAGCGGAGCGCTCGAAAGCCTGTCGGGAAAAGTCTTACAAGTACAGGGCAAAAATGTACTCATGGTTCTCGATCATCTGGGTTGCGTGATCATCACAAAAGTTGCCGCCGAAAATACCATTCTTGCTTAATTCCGAATCATGAAAACACAATTAACAGACCTTCCTAAAATAGCCGTAATCGGCCTTGGCTATGTGGGCCTGCCGCTTGCAGTAGCTTTTTCCAAAAAATACAAAGTATTCGGATTTGATACCAATCCATCACGTATAGATGAAATCAAAAATGCGGTTGATCATACCAATGAGATCAGCACCGCAGAGCTGCAACAGGTATTAACGCAGGATTGTACCACATTGAAAGGGCTTTTTTGCACTAGCGATGTGGAACATATCAGAAACTGTACCAGGTACATTGTAACCGTACCCACTCCAGTTGATAAGAATAATAGTCCTGATTTAACACCTTTACTTAAAGCCAGCAAGATTGTTGGCGGTGTGTTAAAAAAGGGGGATATCGTGATATACGAATCTACCGTTTACCCTGGTGTTACAGAAGATGAATGCGTGCCGATACTGGAACAAGAATCGGGATTTCGGTTTAATATTGATTTTTTTGCCGGATATTCTCCAGAGCGCATCAACCCGGGCGACAAGGAACATACTGTTGTGCACATTAAAAAGGTAACTTCAGGATCTACACCAAAAGCCGCAACCATTATCGACGAGCTTTACGGCTCTGTTATTCTTGCCGGTACCTTTAAGGCTTCCTCAATCAGGGTGGCCGAGGCCGCAAAAGTAATAGAAAATGCCCAAAGAGATATTAATATCGCTTTTGTAAACGAGCTGGCTAAAATATTCAATCTCCTAGGTATTGACACCGGAGATGTTTTGGAAGCTGCAGGAACCAAATGGAACTTCATGAGATTTAAGCCCGGCTTGGTAGGCGGTCATTGTATTGGGGTAGATCCTTATTACTTAGCGCAAAAAGCACAGGAAGTAGGTTATCATCCTGAAATTATTTTAGCAGGAAGACGCCTTAATGATGGAATGGGCAGTTATGTTGCCGATGAACTGGTTAGGCTCATGCTGATGAAGGGGATTATTATCCTGAACAGTAAAGTGCTGATTTTGGGCTTCACCTTTAAAGAAAATTGTCCTGATGTACGCAATACCAAAGTGATTAATATTGTGAGGCGATTGGAAAGCTATAAAATCAATGTTTGCATTCAAGATCCATGGGCAGACCCACAACGCGTTCAAAAAGAATATGGCATAGTTTGCCAGGATTCGGAGTATAACGGGAAAAGATATGATGCCATTATACTGGCAGTAGCCCATGAGACATTTAACGATATCGATCTTCTACCGCTGCGCATGCCCCATACCATTGTGTACGACCTGAAATCTGTGCTCCCCAACGCATCAGTTTCTGCCAGGTTATAAGTGTTACACTTTAAAATACGATTATGTACGACAAATCATTCCACGGAGTAAACGATCTTTCCGGATACAGTTTTCTGGTTACCGGAGGGGCCGGTTTTATAGGCTCTAACCTTGTAGAATACCTGCTGAAGTTTGGCGCCGGAAAAGTAAGGGTGTTAGATAATTTCTCAACAGGATTTACAGCCAATATAGAACCCTTTTTTATGCACCGAAATTTTGAGCTGGTGAGGGGCGATATCAGGGACAGGCAAGTTTGCCGCAACGTAATGGAAGGAATAGATTATGTATTCCACGAGGCCGCTCTTGGTTCGGTTCCAAGGTCGATAGAAGATCCGTTTACCACCAATGAGGTGAATATTTCCGGCTTTCTTAATGTTCTTATTGCTGCCCGGGATGCCGGGGTGAAACGGATGGTTTATGCCGCTTCTTCCTCTACTTACGGCGATAGCGAGGCTCTTCCAAAAACAGAAGATGTGATCGGAAAACCACTGTCTCCTTATGCGGTTACCAAATTTGTAAATGAACTGTACGCCGATGTTTTTTCTAAAATGTTTGGAATGGAGCTGATCGGCTTGCGGTACTTCAATGTTTTTGGCCCCAGGCAGGCACCAGATGGCGCTTATGCTGCGGTAATCCCTAAGTTTATCAAATCGCTCATTCGGCTGCTGCCTCCTGTCATCAATGGTGACGGTTCGGTATCAAGAGATTTTACCTACGTAGAAAATATTGTTCAGATCAATATCAAATCGATTTTTACAGAAGATCCGATGGCCGTTAACCAGATATTCAATGCAGCCTGCGGACAAAGAATTACCCTGCTCGAACTGCTTGGTTATATTAAAAAAAGTCTGGCATTACATAATCCTGGAATTCTGGATGTCGACCTGCGCTATTCGCCGGTACGAAAAGGTGATATTGCCCATTCGCTCGCTTCAATTGAAAAAGCTGAAAAACTTTTGCACTACCGCCCAGCGTTTTCAGTAGCGCAGGGAATTACCGAAGCCGTAAAATGGTATTATGCCGAAGAATGTGAAAACCGAGGAGTTAGGGAATGAAACCAAAACCCGAGCAAAAAGGAAGTGGCCTGCATGCGGTTAAATGGGCACTGGTAGATAAGTTTGGCGCACAGCTGGTGCTGTTGGTTAACATGCTGGTATTGGCCAGGTTACTCAGTCCTGAAGATTTTGGCTTAGTAGGCATATTGTATATTTTTTTAAGTGTTGCCGGTGCATTGGTGGATAGTGGAATGGGCGGAGGACTTATTCGGAAACAGGATATGAGTGATCGCGATACCTCGACTTTTTTTTATTTTAATATCGCCATAGCGTTATTGTGTTATCTGGCAATATTTATTGCAGCCCCCTACATTGCTGTATATTATCATCAGCCATCCTTATTGATGCTGGCCCGGATAATGGCTTTAGGGATCATCATCAATGCTTTTGGACTGGTGCAACGGGTATTATTGATCAGGGCGCTTGCTTTTAAGCTTGTTACCCGGGCTTCGCTCATTTCATCGGTTTTTAGTACAATTTTTGCCTTGTTGTGTGCGCTAAAAGGAATGGGTATTCTTAGCCTGTTGGTATTGCAGCTCAGTCAAAGCACGCTCAATACGTTTTTTCTATGTGCTTATGGAAAATGGGCACCAAAACTGATTTTCTCCATATCGGCCTTTAAAGAACTTTTCTTTTTTGGTTTTAGCCTGCTGCTTACTGCAATGCTCAATATTTTCTTTGCTAATATTTATCAGCCCATCATTGGCCGTTATTTTTCAATCGCTTATGCCGGGTTTTACTATCAGGCAAAACGACTTTACGAAGTGCCGGTACTTACCATATCGCAGGTGGTAGATTCGGTTACCTATCCAATTTTGGTGCGTTACCAGCATGATCGGGCAGGCCTGGAAAGCCGCTATCGGAAAATAGTCACATTACTGGTTTTCAGTGCGACACCTGTTGTGGTTATGATCTCTATATTTTCGAGGGATATTGTATTGACATTATTAGGCGAAAAGTGGCTTCCAAGTGCAAAACTGCTGGCCATCCTAAGTTTTTCTGGGATTTTCCAGATACTGGAAACCACCAGCGGCAGTTTACTTAAGGTAGAGGGCAGAACCAGGCTTATTTTCAGGTTAGAACTGCTTAAGAAAACCATTATACTCTTCAATATTATTCTTTTCTGTAAGTGGGGTATAGTAGCGTTGATGTTTGGGATAGTGGCCAACTCGGTCATTTCTTTCGCCATCAACCAGTACTTTACCAGTATCAAAATTGTGAGTTACAAGAAAATGGCTACCATATTGATCAATGCATTTTTGATGGGGCTAATGGCTATTCTGTTAAAAGAAATGATTTCGAATGCATACATGGCAATGGTTGTAGCGGGAAGTGCCGCATTACTTTTCTATTTGCTTCTCGGTTATTTGCAGCGACTTCCCGAACAGATCATGGTGCTTGGTTTTCTCTCCGGAGGAAGGAGGTCGGTGGCTAAACCATAGCTTTAATTAACACTAATCCAGTTCACAATGCCAAAAAAAATACTGATCCTGATTTTAGTAGTGGTTTACATTTACGCCCTAACTTTCGACATCTTCCTGAATAACTATTTCAAGTTTCCGGCGGTGGTAGTGGGGGTCGCCATTGCCCTTTTATTTCCTGCCAGGGGAGATTCACAATTTATCGCGATGCGGGAACTGTGGCTATTGTTCCTGGCCAATTTCTTTTACTATGTACTTGGTCAGGATCAGATTAAACCCCTGATAGTTAATTTGTTGATATTTATCGGTTGTGCACTGTATTTTAACTTTTTTGTGGGGAATACTCTCGGCAGGTTAAAAATGTCGGTCATTGTTTTTTTCTCTTGTTTAGCACTTTCGGCTTTGGTAATGGGAGCAGATCATATTAATCCTATTGCTACCATAATATGGCGGGAGAGATTGATTGGAGGAGAAATTGTACAAAGCCCCTCCGGAATATGTACGAGTATATTTACTTTCGGTTACCAGGTAGCGGCACTTTCTACATTTGCTTTTTTATATGCCCTTTTTAGCGGTAAATCATTTATTGTGGTAATGCTGGTACTTATGATGGCCATAGTCCCCATTTTTTATGGGATGCAACGCTCGGCACTCATGGTATTTGCGATCGGTTCAGTATTGGCCATTGTATTTTATTTCCGAATGAGATCCATACCCATTTTGGTTGGAGTGGCTGTACTGGGGCTGGTGTTCTTTTCTACCATTTCCAGATACAATGGTAATGCACAGGAGAATATTTTGAGCAAGGCACAACAAAATTCAGAAAGGGGAGAAGACAGATCAGGGCTCGTTACAGAAAATATTAAAATCTATAGTGATTATCCACTCGGACTACTGTTTTATAACAGGCAATGGGCTGATGTATCAAGGCATAACCCCATTTATCAGGGTGGCTTAACCTCGCACAATGCTTATCTGATGTTTATTACTTACTTAGGGCCATTGGTTGGTATCATTTTGTTATTGTCCATCTATTGGCGTGTAGGTAAAATATTCAGGTCGGTAATGGTCGACATCAGAAATCCTAAATCGGCTTTACAGGCGGCATTATGTTTTACCTTTTTGGCCATATCGCTCAACTCACTTTTTCATAATGCCTGGCTGGTTAATGCCAATGGGCCTACCGTATTCCTGTTTTTTTGCATCATCCAGTTAAACGCCATCAACTCAAAAAAGAAAATATATGATCATCCTGAAAAAGAAAATATTGCCCTTTCTAAACGGAGAGGTCGTATGGTTCGGGCAGAAGCCTAAAACTGGTCAGTGTTTAACTACCGTATTCAGGCAAAGTTTGGTTAAAGGGGAGCGTTTTGGTTACAAACGCGAAGATTTTTACACCAAACTCATCGATATTTCGGCTAACGAGGATACCTTTTTTTCTCAGTTTGATAAAAATACTGCTTACGATATCCGCAGGGCCAGGAAAGACGGAATTCATACCGATATACACACACAGCTGGATGAGTTTATTATTTTTTACAATGATTTTGCTCTAACAAAGGGGCTGGAGCCTATCGGGTTAAGTTTATTGGAATATGGCGATAACATTTTCATAACCAAAGCGATATCTGAAGGAGAGATTTTGGTGATGCATGCCTACCTGCTCGACCGTTCTGAAGGCCGCGTCCGCCTATTGTATTCGGCATCACTCTACCGGAAAGAGGAAATGGGTGGAACTAAACGCAGTTGGATAGGCAGGGCCAACAGACTGCTGCATCTTGAGGATATGAAAACATTTAAATCTATGGGCTTTACGATGTACGATATGGGAGGATATGCCTTTGGCACAACCGACGACAGCCTCCAAAGGATCAATCTTTTTAAAGATGGTTTTGGCGGGCAAATGGTGGTTGAAAACGATTACTGGCCTTTGCTAATGCTTTTGGCCATACGACTTCGGTTATTGCTCAAAAATCAAAAATCTACCATGGTTATTTCTAAAAATTAAGATAACATGCTGTTTAACTCCTTTCACTTTCTGCTCTTTTTTCCGATAGTTGCCGGGTTCTATTGTATTATGCCCTACAAATACAGGTGGCTGTGGTTATTGTTGGCCAGTTGCTTTTTTTACATGTTTTTTAAGGCAATTTATATTCTGATCCTGTTTTTTACCATCCTGATCGATTATTTTGCCGGTATCTACATCGAGAAAGCAAAATTTCCGAAGACAAAAAAAAGGCTTCTATTACTAAGCATCGTGGCCAATATACTGGTGCTGGGCATATTTAAATATTTCAATTTCCTTAACGATAGTGTATCAGGTATATTAAATTGGGCCGGTTACAATAACCCCATCCCGGCATTGGCTATACTCTTACCTATTGGGCTCTCTTTTCACACCTTTCAGGCCATGAGTTACACCATCGAGGTGTACCGTGGTAACCAAAAGGCAGAGCAGAAATTTGGAATCTATGCCCTGTATGTCATGTTTTTTCCACAACTGGTGGCCGGGCCGATTGAAAGGCCGCAGAACATGTTGCACCAATTTTATGAAAAACATCCCTTTAATCCTTATGATGCCAGTGAAGGACTTAAGCGGATTTTGATCGGTCTGTTTAAAAAAGTGGTGGTGGCAGATCGGCTGGCGATATATGTTAATGCCGTTTATGGCAATTACGAACACCATGGCAGTCTCAGCCTGATCATGGCAACCGTTTTCTTTTCCTTTCAGATTTATTGCGATTTCTCTGGTTATTCTGATATCGCAATCGGTACCGCAAGGATTTTGGGTTTCAGGCTCATGGAAAATTTTGACAGGCCTTATTTTGCCAAGAGCATCAGTGAGTTTTGGAGCAAATGGCACATTTCACTTTCCACCTGGTTTAGAGATTACCTCTATATCCCTATGGGCGGAAACCGCGTTTCGACGCTGAAATGGTACCGTAATCTCTTTGTTGTGTTTATGTTAAGTGGCCTTTGGCACGGTGCAAACTGGACTTTCATCGTTTGGGGTGCACTGCACGGTACTTACCTTATTTTAGAAATCGTGTTCAGGAAATTGCATGGCCCCTGGAAAAAATGGAAGTTTTTAAGCATGCCCAACTTAGGCGGGTTGCTGCAGGTAACCCTTACTTTTCTATTGGTTACGCTTGCCTGGATATTTTTCAGGGCCGATAATATTGCCCAGGCATTAGGCATCCTTAAACGTATTTTCAGTTTTGAACCAGGTTTCTTTTTAGGTCAGCCAAATTATTTTTTCTACAGTATGTTGTCCATTTTATCATTATTGTGCTACGAATTGAGACAGGAATTTCATTGGCAGGGTATAGCTGTTTCAGACCTCCGTTTTCCCTGGCGTTTGCTTACCTATGGTGCCTTGGTTTTTGCCATTATGCTGTTCGGCGTTTTTGACGGCAGCCAGTTCATCTACTTTCAGTTCTAAATCATTAAACAATGCGCAGACTTAATCCAACCCAGTATTTTTTCTTAAAATGCGGCATTTTTATAGCGGTCATTTTATTGGTCGACCAGTTAAGCGGGCGATTGCTCCATGCCTGTTTTATGCGCGAAATAACGGGCGAATATGCAATTGCAAATCATATTGTTTATCAGGCTCAGGAAGATGTACTCATCCTGGGAAGCTCTCGGGCAGCCCATCATTACAATCCTGAAATTTTAGACCGCTCACTCGCGATGAAATGTTACAATGGAGGCCGCGATGGGCAGGGAATGATTTATTACGAGGCTATGCTTGATCTGGCACTTGAACGACATACCCCACGATTGCTTATTTTGGATGTTAACAACAGGGATTTGGATAATGATCCTGAAAAGAAAGATAACCTATCGTGTCTATTGCCTTACCTCAGTACTTCAAATTCAGTAGAACGGTTTCTGCTGCAAAAAAGTTCATTTGAACTCTTAAAAGCATCAATGCAGACTTACAGATACAATGGACAGTTATTTTCCATGGTACAGCATACCTTGTTTTCCAAATTTTCGACTCCTGATATTGCCGGATACAGGCCATTAACAGGTAGGTTGAAAGCGGGAAGTTTACCCAAAAAAGCTAGGGCTGTACAAAAAGAAGAAATGGATGCTGAAAATATCCGGTCATTGGAAAATATTATTGTGAACTGCCGTAAAAACAACATCAGGTTATTTGTATTCATTTCCCCAAGATACTCGCTCGATCCAACTACCACAACCGTAAAAAAGGTGAGGGAAATTTGCAAACTTATGGGAATCGATTTTTCTGACTATACAAGCAACAGGGAATTTGCGCATTGGCAATATTTTGCAGATGCTTCACATCTGAATGATAAGGGAACCGATTTATATTCAAAAACCGTTGCTTCGCATATTTTAAAATCGGATGTCAAAGACTTTTCTAGATCAGCCAAACGATGAAAAAGAAAGTGTTCTTTGTGGTCAGTTCGCTAGGTGCCGGAGGTTCGGAGCGTGTGTTCTGGTTACTTGCCCAGGGATTTGATAAGATCCAATTCGAGGTTTTTATTGTGTATTTAGGTGGCGAAAAGGACGTGTTCTCAACCAATCTGGAAAACGTAAGGGTAATTAATCTGATGACTTTCCGTGCTTCGAGGTCTTTCGGTAAACTCCTTGCTTTGATCAAAAAGGATCGGCCATACGCCATCTTTTCGACGGGGGCGCACATCAATGTACTGATTGCAGTGATATCCCTGTTTGTTAAAATTCCATTCATCATTGCAAGAGAATCAAATGTATACCGCGAAATGGCTCAGGTCAATAACGTGAAACAGCTACTTTGGGTGCCCATGATCGAAATTTTTTATCGCCGGTTTAACAAAATCGTATGTCAGTCGGCAGAAATCAGTTCCTCTTTTTTAAATACTTTTAAGATCCCCAAAAACAGGTTAATCACCATTCCCAATCCCGTTAAAGCACCGCTTCCCGATATCACTAATATAAAAAATGATTTAAACGGGAAAATGAAAATACTTATTGTGGCTAGGCTTGCTACCGAAAAAATGCACAGCCGTTTACTCAATATTTTTGCAGGGCTGCCGAACAATTTTCACCTGAGCATTGCCGGAGACGGACCTTGCAGGGCAGCCATTACCAAACAGATTAATGCGCTAGGCATTGCAGACCGGGTGTGTATGCTTGGAGAAATTGAGGATGTAGATAGGCTTTACCAAAATCACCAGCTCTGTCTGCTTACCTCAGTTACTGAAGGTTTTCCAAATGCCTTGTTGGAGTCAATTGCCAATGGCACTCCGGTAGTGGCCTTTAGGGTTGGGGGGCTGTCTAATCTGGTGATAGAAGGCTTTAACGGATATACCATCGATCAACATGATGATGGTGCTTATGCCATTCATGTTCAAAAAGCCTGTTCGCAGGTATGGGATCATCAGGCCATGATGGATGATGTTCAGAACCGCTTTTCTCTAAACAAAATTGCAAGCTGCTACCAGTCATTGATCAGTTAAATCTTCTTCAAAAAACAAGCTAAAAAGAATAAATTATGTGCGGAATATATGGAACCACCATGGCCGTTGGTGATGAAATGGTATTGGCCAAATTGGACAGGGCCAGATTCAGAGGTCCCGATTTCTCTAATTTTGAGCGGAGCGAAGGCGTAGTGCTGGGGCATAACCGGCTGGCCATTATCGATATTGATCCGCGCTCCAACCAGCCATTTTCGTATGGCTATCTCAAAATTGTTTTCAATGGTGAAATATATAATTATCGCGAACTGCGCAAAACGCTGATGGAATTAGGACATCATTTCCATACCACCTGCGATACCGAAGTAATCTGTGCGGCTTACATGGAGTATGGTGCAAATTGCGTCGAGTATTTTAACGGAATGTTTGCTTTTGTGATACACGATATGCAAAAAGGGCTACTTTTTGGTGCAAGGGATAGGTTAGGCAAAAAACCGCTTTACTATTACAATGGTGAGGGCTTCGAATTTGCCAGTCAACCTTCCCAGATCAGCATGGATAAAGAACTAAGTATAAATCCTGATGCCATAAGCGCTTACCTCCACTGGAGTTACATTCCGGATCAGTACTGCATCTTCAAAGGCATAGAAAAACTGAAAGCTGGCCATTGTTTTACCTACAACCTGCATAAGTGCATTCTGCTCGAAAGAAAATATTGGGATATGGACCAGCAATCAACGGGTACCTATTCTAAAAGTTATGTGGAGGCAAAAGAGGAGCTGGGATTACTGATACATGATGCCGTACGGATCCGCCTTCATGCGGATGTACCATTGGGTATTTTCCTCTCCGGCGGAATCGACTCCTCTCTGATAGCCGGTTTAGCCGCGAAGGAAAATGCATTGACCAAGACCTTTTGTATCCGCTTTGAAGATAAAAACCTTGATGAAAGCATACATGCAGAAAAAATCGCTCATTACTTAGGAACTAAGCACCAAACCATTACCTGTTTACATTCGGACGGATTGGACATGCTCGAAAATTACGGGTGTTTTTTTGACGAACCCTTTGCAGATCCAAGCGCGATACCGCTGATGTTATTGGCCAAACACACTAAAAAACATGTAACAGTAGCGCTTAGTGGAGATGGCGGAGACGAAGGTTTTTTGGGCTATGGCCGGTACGACTGGATGAAAAAAGCCGGCTGGGCCTATCAGCTCCCTTTAAGCATGCGGAGCACATTGTTTTCGCTGGCAAAACTTTCTCCAAATTATCGCCACCGCTTAATTGGTGCCGGCCTGGTTCAAAAGGATCTGGCTTCACTTTACGAAGGGCTATGTACCGGGATGGATACTTCCTGGCTGAGCGAAAAGCATTATCAAACAGATCAGCCCCACCGCTGGCTGCTGGAGCAGGATCAACAACCATTAATGCAACGCTTATCCAATTATGATATCAAAACCTACATGTGTGACGACATTAATACCAAAGTAGATCGGGCAACAATGGCTTACGCTTTAGAGGCACGCGCCCCGCTAATGGATTACAGGGTGATGGAGTTTGCCAACCAGTTACCCGTGCACTATAAAATGGGCGGTAGGTTTGGTAAAAAGCGCATCATAAAGGATCTGCTGTTCGATACGCTGCCCGAAGATTTTTTTAAAAGACCCAAGGCGGGTTTTACACTGCCCATAAAATCGTGGCTCCAAAACGAGCTTAAAGAATATGTACTCGATCACCTGAGCCTTTCATCCCTTAGTGATATTCCTGGGCTTGTGCCTACAAAAGTTAAAACAATGATCGATCTGCACCTCGCTGGCAAGCATAACTACAGCAGCCAGATCTGGTCGGTACTGATGCTTAAAAAATGGCTCGATAACAACAAACTAACACAAAAAAAGATTTTAGTTAACCAATAATGAGAAAATACTTAAATAAGCTCTTTTACTCTGATAAATGGAATATTGGTTATGTAAGCCAATCTGCAGAGTGTTTTATTGAACAAAGGGGACTAAGCGAAAAGGTTACCTGGCTTAACGAAGTGAATGCCGACTATTCTGCCGATCCTTTCGTCATTTTGCACCAATCGAAGGTGTATATCTATTATGAAGAATTAAAAACGATTCTGGGCAGGGGAAAGATAAACGTAATCAGTGGCTTCAATTTCTCGACCAAAAAAAGGGTAAAAGGTTTTGAACCTTATGATATCCACCTTTCTTACCCCTATATTTTTACCGATAAGGAAATCATTTACTGTGTACCCGAAACAGCTACTGCAGAGGAAGTAGCCTTATATCAGGTAAATCCACAGCAAATGAATAAACTGACGAAACTTAGGCTACTTGTTAAAGGTAAGCGGTTTGTAGACAGTTCCATTGTATTCTATGAGGGGAGGTTTTGGTTGTTTACAAGTGTAAGCGGTATGCCAAATGTATTCTACATCTATCATGCAGCCACATTGAAAGATGAGTTTGTACCTCATCAAAAAAATCCGATCGACACCGACAATAAAAATTTTAGAAGTGCAGGCAATCTTTTTGTGGTGGGCAACATGCTTTACCGGCCCACCCAAAACATGGAAATTACCTATGGGGGCTCAGTAATAATCAATCAGATCACAGCGCTCAGTCCGGATCAGTTTGAAAGCGTGGATTTGTTTGAGGTAAAACCAAAAGCACCTTATGATAAAGGATTGCATACGATTAGCCTGTTGGCGGATATCATCGTTTTTGACGGCAAGCGGAGATATTTTTCACCAACGGTGGTTTTCAACAAAATGATCAAAAAGATCATGAACATCCTATAAGCACACTCCTTTAAAGATCAATCATTCATAAACCAAAACCAATAGATATGAAAATTTTAGTAACAGGGTGTGCCGGTTTTATCGGTTTCCACCTTACCCGAGAATTGCTGCAACTGGGCTATGAAGTTACCGGTATCGACAATATTAACGATTATTATGATGTTGGGCTCAAATACGATCGCCTGGGCGAACTTGGTATCAGCCGTGCAGATATAAGTTCAGTTTCATTTTGTTCAAATTTAAAATACCCCAATCTGAAATTCTTTAAAATGGACCTTGTTGATCAGCCTGCAATTTTTTCGCTTTTCGAAAACAGTGGCTTCGACCTGGTTTGCCATTTAGCGGCGCAGGCAGGGGTAAGGTACAGCATTGCCCAACCACAGCGCTATATCGATTCCAATATACAGGGCTTTTTTAATATTTTGGAGGCCAGCAGAAAATCAGCCGTACACCACCTGGTCTACGCCAGTTCATCAAGTGTTTATGGCTTAGGAACCACATTGCCTTTCAGCACCGCTGAAAATACCGATCAGCCTGCCTCACTTTATGCCGCAACCAAAAAATGTAATGAGCTGATGGCACATTCGTATAGCCATGTTTTTGGCATGCCAACAACCGGTTTGAGGTTTTTTACCGTTTACGGTCCATGGGGAAGGCCAGATATGGCCATGTTTCTTTTTACAAGGGCCATTTCCGAACAGAAACCACTTCAGGTATTTAACCAGGGGAATATGAAACGCGATTTTACATACATAGACGATATTGTTGATGGAATAGTGAAAGTAATTGAGAAGGAGGCCAGAGGGGTTGCTAACATAAGGAGAACAGCAACTCCTTACCATGTTTATAACATTGGAAGGGGTAAATCAATACCTTTGGAAGATTTTATTACTGAAATTGAAAAGCAGTTGGGTATAAGTGCCATGCGTGAATTAATGCCCATGCAGGCTGGCGATATTGCCGAAACCTGGTCGGATATCGATGACATGAGAAATGATTTTCGTTACCAGCCACATGTAGATGTAGCTACAGGAGTAAAACATTTTGTTGATTGGTATTCGGTTTATTACGCCAAGCAGAAAGCTCCGCAAGCGTTAAGTGTTTTAGATGAGCCTTTGAGCCAATGAAAACCAACATACTGGTACTTTCGCTCTCTGACCAGATGGGAGGGGCTGAACAGTGCCTCAGATTGATTGCTGCACAAACGAATGCGCAGATGCTCTTTTTACTGAGCGCCAAATCCAGTAAACTTTCAGAAATCGACCCCGAAAAGGCACAATACCTGAGTAGAAGCAGCCTGTTAATGGGTTTCATCAGGCTTCCGTTTGCCCTGTACCGTTATCGTAATTTCACGCTTGTTAGTTCGCATGCTTACCTCAATGCGGTAATCGGGATAATGGGACGTGTGGGTTATTTGAAAGGTGTTCTCATTGTGAGAGAATCTACTTCAATATTTGAAAGATACAACGGCTTAAAAAAACGGCTTTATCTGATACTTTATAGATTAGGTTATCCTGCATTGGATCGGGTAATCTGCCAGAGCAATGCAATGGCCAGTCAACTGTTGGCCAACGCACCATACCTTGGTAAAAATGTGGTTAAGGTGATTCCTAACCCGTTAAATCTTGATAAAGCACTGGAGCTGGCAGCAATTAAAAGTTCGCCGGTTGTGGGACAATATATATGCGCTGCAGGTAGGCTCATTGCTATAAAGGGCTTTGATTTCTTGATCAAGGCATTTTCGCGGTTATTGGTACAGCACCCTGGTTTGCGCCTGGTTATTTTGGGCGCCGGACCACTACATGCCAAACTCAGTTTATTGATTCATGAGCTGGGGATAGAAAAAAACGTAATGCTGATCGGTTATCAGGAAAATCCATATCCCTATTTTAAATCGGCAAGGGTATGCGTCATCCCATCCATTATGGAGGGTTTTCCGAATGTGTTGCTGCAAATGATGGCCGTAAACGATTCGGTAATGAGTACACGTTGTGCTGGGGGTATTGACGAGATTCCCGGCATCATCAAGGTCAATCCCCGATCAGTAAATGAACTTTATGCAGGGTTACAGGAGGCGATGTTGAAAAAAAAAACTGAACGTTCAGCGGTGGACGCCTTTCTGACAGAACGAAACCCGAACACCTTTATCCACAATATATTCTCCGGATTGCCAGCCCACTAAATTAAGATGCTGATCTACCGGTTAGTATTCCCGATTGCCAAACAATTAAAAAATGAAAGATTCACTTCTGCTCATCATGACCCCAAATATGAGCCTTGCACAGTGGCACAGGGCGGGATTGCTCTCGAGGGAACTTGATATTTACCAAAAAATATGCGCTGCAACCGGGCTTCGGCTCATTGTTTACAGTTACGGCAGAGACGAACAACACTTTTTAACAGGTATTGCAGGGGCTAGTGTGCTCCAGATGCCAGGATGGATTCCAAAAGGAATTCCATTTTCAATACAAAATTTGTTGTATCATTTGATTTCGCCGGTACTATACTTTAGCAGTTTTAAAAGAATAAAAATCGCCAAAACAAACCAGTATGCTGCCAGTGCATTTGGACTTTTGATCAAATTGCTTTTCAATATACAGCTTGTGATCAGAATGGGCTATTACCATACCCATTTGAAACCCCGTGGGCGGTTATGGCATTTGATGGAAAAAATAGCTTTCTCTTATTGCGACCGGATTTTGGTGACCTCAAAAAGTGCCGAACGTTTTATTAAAGAGGAATATCGCATTGATCCGGATAAAATAACAACCATTCATAATTCGATTGACCTTGAACTTTTTAAACCCATCAATATGCCAAAACAAGTAGATGTACTTTTTGTGGGAAGGTTGGAAAAGGTGAAAAATATTGGATTACTTACTGATTTTCTGAAGAAAACGAGTTGTAGCGTGTTGGTCATTGGTGATGGCTCACTATCTGGTGAAATCGAAGCAATAACCCAAATAAAAAACAACATTAAATGGATCAAAAGGGTAGATAACAAAGCACTTCCCCAATACTATAACCTTGCCAGGGTGTATATCCTTATATCCGAGTACGAAGGTAATCCAAAAAGCCTGTTAGAGGCCATGTCATGCGGGCTTCCCTGTATCGGGACCAATGTGCCCGGGATAGCCGAATGCATTAGTCAGGATTACACGGGCCTGTTAATCGGCCAGCATGTAAATGTATTGACCAGCGCGGTAAACCGCTTGTTGTCCAATCCGTTGAAAGCCCAAAAAATTGGTGAAAATGCAAGAGAATGGATTATCGCCTCATGCAACATGCAACAGAACATGATGCAGGAGGCAGAATTTTATAAACCATTGTTAGCAGATTCTCGGATGCCAGAAAACAAAATGTTGATCCAGAACTAAATTAAATACTATGTTGATTTCCGTTATTATGTCGGTTTACAATGCGGAGGAGTACCTCAGTGAAGCCATCGACTCCATTCTCAGCCAAAACCATAAAGACTTCGAACTGATCATTGTTGATGATGGTTCTACAGATCGCAGTGCTGATATTATCAGGCAGTATGCCAGTCTCGACAGTCGCATTATCCTTATTTCCAATGAAAAGAATATTGGCCTTCCAAAATCGTTGAACAAGGCGATAATGTTTTCAAAAGGCGAGTACATTGCCCGTCACGATGCCGACGACAGATCTGCCCCAGAGCGTTTTTCAATTCAGGTGGCTTATGCTACGGCCCATCCCGAAATCGACCTGATTGGCAGTGATTGTTATGTGATCGATATTAACGGCGATATCGTTTGCGAAAACAATAGTTATTCTGCCATTAGCGATCCGTGGACAGACCTCCTGCAAAGACGGGCCATATTTACCCATGGCAGCGCTTTTATAAAAAAATCATCTCTGATCAATGTAGGGCTTTATGACGAAAGGTTCTATTATTCGCAGGATGGCGAGTTATGGCTCCGCTTTCTCTCGCGGGGAGCCGAGGTGCATACCATTGCCAGGCCGCTCTACCATTACCGGGTATTGCCATTACAAACGGTAAAAAAATACAATGCACAAGCTTCTTTTAACGAGGTGAAACACATGATGTATGTTCACCACTCAAGCGATACCGAAATTACTTCAAAACTGGAAGAAATTGCCCGTGCTATTGCTGAAAAGAAACCCCAAACAAGCGTAGAAAATTATAAATCCATTTACTGGAAAACCCTGGCTAATATCGCATATTTTAACAATGCCCGCAGCTGGACCATACCTTATCGCTATTTATTTAAGGCTTTCAGGGAAAATGAGGTGAAGCAAAATACTTTCTACCTTTTAAAATTGGGCATACTGTATTTGATGCCCAGGTTTATCACTGCTAAGCTCCGCAAGCAATGAAGCACAAACTGATGAGGATTACCACTGTACCAATTTCCTTATTGGTGCTGCTCAAAAAACAGCTTGTGTTTATGAGCCAGTATTTTGATGTACTGGCCGTTTCTTCAGCTGGCGATGCGCTGCAACAGGTTGGAAAGGAGGCACCGGTAAGGATTAAGGCCGTAAACATGACCCGCAGGGTAACACCGCTACAGGATCTTGTTGCCATTTTTAAACTCTGCAGGATAATGCTCGCCGAACGCCCCGGTATTGTACATACCCACACCCCCAAAGCGGGCCTGCTTGGTATGATTGCCGCAAAACTTGTAGGGGTGCCCATCAGGCTCCATACGGTAGCGGGTTTGCCTGTTCTCGAAAAAAAAGGATTACTGAAATGGGCTATGGGCATCACTGAAATACTTACTTCGGCCTGCGCTACACACATATATGCCAATTCGCCAAATATGATGCGTTTGATGATAGACCGAAGGTATTGCACAGGTAAAAAAATCAAAGTAATTGGGAGGGGCAGCACAGGAGGAATCGATACCGCAGTGTTTAACCCGGATTTACCAGAAATTATTGCTGCAAAAACTGAAACCAGAATTGCACTGAGACTAAAAGATGAAGCATTTGTTTATTGTTTCATCGGCAGGATGGTTGGCGATAAGGGTATATCAGAACTGGTGAGTGCTTTCTGCAGCCTCTATCAGCAAAATCCACAGATGATCTTATTACTGGTTGGGCCTTTCGAAAACGAACTCGATCCGTTACCCGTAGCCATTCATAAGCTTATTAAAGAACATGAAGGAATCAGGTGGCTGGATTTTCAAACCGACATCCGGAAGTATCTGGCCATCAGTGATGTGTTTGTACTTCCGAGTTACCGCGAGGGTTTTCCCAATGTAATTATGCAGGCTGGGGCTATGGGGGTTCCCTGTATCGTAAGCAACATTAACGGTTGCAACGAAATTATTAATGAGGGCATAAACGGCCTGATCGTGCCTATTAAAAACATTCCCGGTTTAGAGCAGGCCATGGCAAGGCTTCATGCCACACCAACCGAAAGGTTAAACATGGCCACTGCAAGCAGGGCAATTATTCAAAACCGATATGAAAGCGATCTGCTGATTGGACAGATATTTTCAGAGTACCAGCTTCAGATACAGAAATACAACGAAAAAAATTAATAGCTACTCTTTAAAATCATGTACAATTCAAAAATGAAAAGGCTTCTGGATATTTTATTGGCCTTAACCATATTTATTCTGGTGTCGCCAATAATGCTGGTTATTCTCCTGATTTTGCTCTTCACCACAGGAGGCCAACCCATATTTATGCAAGAGCGGGCAGGTAAAAATGAAGGGCCATTTATGCTTTTTAAGTTTAGAACGATGAACTCGTTGAGGGCACCAGATGGAGAACTGGCATCCGATCAGGTTAGGCTGACAGCTTTTGGCCGTTTTCTGCGGAAATCATCGCTTGATGAACTTCCACAACTGATCAATGTGATTTGTGGACAGATGAGCCTGATTGGTCCCCGACCACTCTTTATAAGATATCTGGATTATTACCGGCCAATAGAAAAAAAACGCCACAGCGTTCGCCCGGGTATTTCAGGTTGGGCCCAGGTTAATGGTCGTAACAATGCAAATTGGGACGAGCGCCTCCGTATGGATGTATTTTATGTAGAAAATGTTTCTTTTAAGCTTGATGTGCTTATCATTTATAAAACAGTTATCAATATTATTCTTTCGCGTGATGTGGTTGTGGATGAAACCTATTTGATTGCTGATCTTAATGAGGAAAGGCAGGCACATGTCGTTAGGTAGTTATCGGCTCAAACGCCTTCGAGCTAACGAATGTATAGCTATCGATCATATTGCACTATTGTTACGGAACACTTATCATACTCAGGTTTCTGGTTTTTTTATCTATCACGACCCTAATTACGCTAAATACCTGAGAATGGCCTTACTGGATGAGGATAATTTCTGGATATACCAACTAATTGATCCACTAGAAAAGCAGATGCTGGCTTTTTCCATATTAACCTGTAAAGAGCGGGATGTTTTTCTGAACCAGATTGTTGTTTTGGAGCATTTTAGAGGTGATAACTTGGCTGCAACGCTACTTTCAGGCATTCTAGGATTACTGTTAGAAAAATATGGTAATTATAAATTCAGCTCCCTAAAGCTCGAAACTTTTTACAGCAACCAAAGGGCCATGGCCATTTATCAGCATTGGAAAATGGAAGCCAGCCCAGGCAAAAACTGGTATCTATATGAGTTGCCAGACAAGGATAATCAACTTCATGAGCCCATAACCACCTGTTCTACCATTACCGACCGATACGGTTTCCTTCAGCTTTATGCTAACAACAATCCAATGGGAACGGTGATCAACGGTGATCGGGCAACGATAAATGGAGCACACATCGATGACGCAAAGATTTTAGTAAAGTACCTTAACGGACAGATGGGCATTTCCAAAATCTGCCTGGTTGCTGAGCAACAGCTCCAGCTCCCGTTAATCGATCGAACCATAACCTATTCACTTGGCATTTCCAAATTAAAGGATATGCTCACTACAACAAATTATAAACCATGAACTATACGATTATCAAAATAGAAGAAGGTGATAAATGGAGAGATTACGTGCAAAAGGCTAAATACTACGATTTCTATCATTCCTGGTATTATCACCATAACATTAAAAATGGAGAGGCTTTTCTGTTTGTTTATGAAAAGGAAGCTGCCTTTATCGCCATACCGCTAATTAAAAGGGCCATAAATGGCAGCGAATGCTTCGACCTCACTTCTGCTTACGGATACCTTGGTCCAATCACCAACCTTGATATAGAGACAATTAGCAGTGAGTTCCTGTTGGCCTTTAGAGCAGCATTTCTTGATTTTATGGCGCAGGAGAAAATCGTTTGTGCCTTTAGCAGGTTGCATCCCTTACTGCATCAGGTAGCGCTTTTGAATGATATTGGAGGTGTATATGAGAACGGATCAACCGTTTACATCGATCTAAAAAGCTCCATCGAACAGCAGACCAGGCATTACCGAAAATCTGTTAAAAACTCCATTCATGCCCTTGCCGAATATTCGCCCTCGGTTAAAAGGGTTGAAACAGAAGCAGAGTTGGAAACATTTGTTTCCATCTATACCGAGAATATGAAGCGCATAGGGGCCGATGATTATTATCATTTCGACCTGCAGTATTTTAAAGAGCTGATCGGAGCCGAGGAGTTTTTATCGCTGCCCTTAATGTTGTATCTGGATGGAGTTGCCATTGCGGCAGGATTCTTCGTTTACACCAACGATATTATTCAGGTGCACTTGCTGGCAACCAAAACAGAGTTCCTGCATTTTTCGCCTACAAAATTTCTCATTCATGAGGCAAGCAGGATCGGTAGAGACCATGGGATGAGATATCTTCATTTGGGTGGAGGTGTTGGGGGTAAAAATGATTCACTTTTCTTTTGGAAATCAGGTTTTTCCGACCGCTTGCTTTCGTTCCGCACCTGGAGATACATCAACAATCAGGCAGAATATGACCGGCTTAAAGCCAAAGTGGTTTTACACGAACCTAAAGACAGCGATTTCTTCCCTGCTTATCGCACATTGGAAAAACAGTAACCTGGTAAAATCCAATATCCATTATTAAGAACTTAAATAAGATAAGGTTATGAGTAAAAGAATCTATCTCTCTCCTCCGCACATGAGCGGACAGGAGATCATGTATGTAAAAAATGCATTCGATACCAATTGGGTAGCACCTCTCGGGCCAAATGTTGATGGCTTTGAGATTGATATTGCTGGCTTCCTTGGCGATGGTACACAGGTAGCTGCCTTAAATTCGGGCACAGCTGCCATTCATTTGGGGCTGGTATTGTTGGGGGTGGGGGCAGGTGATGAGGTTATCTGTCAATCACTTACTTTTTCAGCCTCTGCCAACCCTATTTTATACCTTGGCGCTAAGCCAGTGTTTATAGATAGTGAATCTCAAACCTGGAACATGTCACCATTTTTTCTGGAACAGGCCATTAAAAATAGGCTTGAAGCCGGAATAACTCCAAAAGCCATTATTGTGGTACACCTTTATGGCATGCCCGCAATGATAGAAGAGATTGTAGAAATAGGTGAACGGTACGGAATTCCAATTCTGGAAGACGCTGCCGAGGCTTTGGGATCAACATTTAGGGGAGCAAAACTCGGAACTTTTGGTACCATCGGGATCTTTTCTTTTAATGGCAATAAAATCATTACCACTTCAGGTGGCGGGGCAATGGTATCTAAAAGTGCTGCATTGGTGGCAAAGGCCCGTTTTCTGTCCTGTCAGGCAAAAGAATCCTGTGCCTATTTTCAGCATACCGAAATTGGCTACAACTATCGCATGAGCAATATTGCTGCTGGAATTGGCAGGGGACAGATGGAAATGTTGCCCATGAGGATTTCGCAGAGGCGTGCCATATTTAACAGGTACAGGGAAAGCCTTTCGGGTACAATCGGAATCAGTTTTCAGGAAGAACCAAACCATCATTATTTCTCCAACAGGTGGCTTACTGCTTTTGTTGTGAACGAATCGGAACATTTTGAGGTCGAAAATTTCAGGCAGGCACTCGAGGCCGAAAATATTGAAGTGAGGTACATCTGGAAGCCGATGCATCTGCAGCCACTGTTTTCGCAATACCTTTATTTTGGCTCAGGTGTAAGCGATCGCCTTTTTCAGAATGGGATCTGTCTTCCATCAGGATCGGCGATGGACGAAGAAGATATGTCGAGAATTATTGGAGCATTTGAGCGTAATTTTTCGCCGAAACCCATTTACTGCGGAGCTATAATACAAGAAGAATATGGTACGGAAACAAACTGAGGGCAGAACACGCTCGAGATGGTTGATTTTTTTGATTGATCAGGTAATTGTGTGCTGGTCCTTATCGCTTTCCTTATTTGTGGTGATGCAGTTCAATTTTTCGATCGTACAGCGTGGTTATTTTTTTATCTATCTTTTTAGCTACCTGCTTATTACGAGTTCTGTATTCCTAGCGATGCGTATCCATACCGGAATTGTGAGGTACGCTAACCTCGATGATGTATACCGGATTTTTATGGCAACGCTCATATCGGGCATTTGTTACTGGCTATTTATAGAACTCATTGTTACGCCCTATCTCAAAAAAGGGTGGACGGGATTTAATCTTGCGCTAATCTTCAATTTTTTCATCTCCAGTTCATTGCTCATACTGCTGCGGGTTTATGTAAGGCAGGGTTATAACCATTTGCATATCCCGTCAGAGCATAAGGTAGAAACGGTTTTAATTTACAGTAGAACCGGATCGGCCATCATTCTAAAACAGGCACTTGAAGCACAAAGGGAGAACAACTTTAATATTTTGGGATATATTAACAACGATCCGGATAAGGTTGGGAAGTATATCCAGCAGAAAAAAATCTACCATTCCTCATCGATCAGTTGCCTCAAGAAAAAATTTAAGCTCGAAAAGGTACTCATCTGTGGCGATGATCTCGATTATGGCGAGCGGAAAAGCATATTGGACAAGTGCATGACTGAAGATATAAAAGTATCGCTCTTACCGCCTCCGAGCCAATGGGCCTGTGGGAGGTTATCCAATAACCAGATTAAGGAGCTAAACATTAATGACCTGTTACAGCGCGAGCCCATTGTACTCAACAAAGAAAAGATTCTTTCAGAGATTACCGGAAAGCGTGTTTTGGTTACTGGTGCTGCAGGATCTATTGGTTCAGAAATTGTCAGGCAGCTTATCGGCTATTCACCAGAACTGATTATCCTTTGCGACCAGGCAGAATCACCGCTACATGAACTTCAGCTTGAGCTAATGGACCGTTATCCGGATTGCAGGGTGGTCATTTTTATGGCAAATATTCAGGACAGGCTTAGAACTTATCAGCTTTTCGATCTATATCGTCCCGAGCTGGTATTTCATGCAGCGGCCTATAAACACGTTCCATTGATGGAGAACAATCCAACAGAAGCCATTATGACCAATGTTTTTGGAACCAAAAATATCGCTTCGCTGTCCAAACGTTTTAAGGTCGAGAAATTTGTGATGATTTCGACCGATAAAGCCGTTAATCCAACCAATGTAATGGGGGCAACTAAGCGGCTTGCCGAAATCTACATTCAAACCCTGCAAAATGATGAAAACGAAGGTCTTAACCGTACAGGTACACGTTTTATTACCACCAGGTTCGGCAACGTACTGGGATCCAACGGCTCTGTAGTTCCCCGGTTTCGTACCCAGATAGATGCTGGCGGTCCGGTTACCGTTACCCACCCGGAAATTACCAGGTATTTTATGACTATCCCTGAGGCTGTAGAACTGGTGATGGAAGCAGCCTCGATGGGCAAGGGGGGGGAGATTTTTGTTTTTGACATGGGGGAGGCCATAAAAATAGTCGACCTCGCCATTAATATGATTAAACTTGCAGGCCTCGCGCCCAAAAAGGATATAGAGATTGTTTTTACCGGTTTGCGTCCCGGAGAAAAGTTGTACGAGGAACTCCTCAACAACGAAGAGGCAACAATGCCCACCCATCACCGTAAAATTAAAATTGCCCGTGTGAAACATAATTCGTCCGGAGCGGTAGAGGTTTTGTTGGACAATTTATGGAAAGCAAAATGTAGTGGCAATGAGATTGATATGATCGGACTTATTAAAAAAATGATACCCGAATACAGAAGTAATAATTCCGTTTTCGAAACGCTCGACAGTCCCGTGGCAGTTTAATCCGCCTGTGTTTGCTATCCAGAAAACCAATGAAATACTAACCGTCTATAGATTATTTGATTGAACTGAACCAGATAAAATCAGCTATATGAGTTTACACTACGGAGCAATCGTTGAGATGGCTGTGCGCCGCAAATCGGTAAATATAAGCGAGATATCGCGAAGGATGAATGTGAACCGGCGTTCTATTTATAACTGGTTTCAAAAGGATTTCCTCAGCATCGAAATCATTTGCGAAATCGGATACATTATCGACTATGATTTTTCAAATGATTTTCCAGATGAATTCGCACCAGACGGTTTTGCCAATCCCAATCATCCAATGGGCTATAAGAGCAGAAGAAATGGAGAACAGGCTTATTCCACCCATTTTTGGATGAATAAATACATTGTTTTATTGGAAAAATATAATAATCTACTGATGGACTATGCCCGGGAAACCCAGGCGAAGGATGGTACAGACCCAACCTGAAAATATTGTAAGGCATTTTAAAGGTCAAAACCTGCAAAAATGTGTTTCAATGCTCAAGCGTACAAAATCTTTAAACTAAATTAATATGTGTGGAATAGTTGGTTATATAGGAAACAGGGAGGCATTCCCTGTCCTGATTAATGGTTTGCGCCGTTTAGAATACCGTGGTTACGATAGTGCCGGAATTGCCTTTCTTGATGATAGGCTAAAAGTCGTTAAAAAATCGGGAAAGGTTGCCGTTCTCGAAGCTGCCTGTAACAATATCAAAATTACCTCCAGAATTGGCATTGCCCATACCCGATGGGCTACTCATGGAGCACCAAGCGATGCCAATGCGCACCCTCATATTTCTCCGAACGGAAAACTGGCCATTGTACATAACGGGATTTTCGAAAACTATGCATCGCTGAAAACAGCCCTTTTATCTAAAGGGCATGTATTTACCAGCGAAACTGATACTGAAGTGCTGATACATTTGATTGAGGAAGTACAAGAACATACAGGACTTGATCTTGCCGAATCTGTTCGGCTGGCATTACACAATGTTACCGGAGCCTATGCTATTGTGATTATAGATGAGGATAATCCAGGTCGACTGATTGCCGCCAGAAAAGGCAGTCCTTTGGTGATAGGTGTCGGTAAAAATGAATATTTTGTAGCCTCCGATGCTACTCCACTTATCGAATATACCAAAAATATTGTCTATCTGAACGATAATGAAATTGCTTGCGTAGCTTATGATGGAATTAGTATTTTTAATCTTGATAACATACCGCAGGTACCTTTTGTACAGGAACTGGAAATGGAAATTGAAATGCTTGAAAAAGGTGGTTATAGCCATTTTATGCTTAAAGAGATCCACGAACAGGCAAAATCGATCCGTGAATGCATGCGGGGCAGGGTTTACCCTGAACAGGGTAAAATTGCCTTGGGTGGCATTGCTTCCTTTGATGGTTTATTGAAAAACGCAGAAAGGATTGTTATCGTGGCCTGCGGTACCTCCTGGCATGCAGGATTAATTGGCGAATACCTGATTGAAAAATATGCCCGTATTCCCGTTGAGGTTGAATATGCTTCCGAATTTAGGTACCGCGATCCTGTGATTCGCAGCAACGACCTTGTAATTGCTATATCCCAGTCAGGCGAGACCGCAGATACCCTTGCTGCAATTGATTTGGCTAAAAATATGGGCGCTGTTGTTTTGGGGGTATGTAATGTAGTGGGTTCATCCGTATCGCGGGCCACAGACGGAGGAATTTATACGCACGTAGGCCCCGAAGTGGGTGTAGCATCTACCAAGGCATTTTCTGGTCAGGTAACGGTACTCACCATGTTGGCGCTCTATCTTGCACAGCTCAAAGAAACCTTATCAAAAGAAGAACTTAGTAATTGTATTCATTCCCTTTGGAAATTGCCCGAATTTGTTGAAGAGACATTGCAGTGTGAAGATCAGGTACAGCGCATTGCTTCCGGAATGTTGCGTAGCAGGAACTGTATTTACCTCGGAAGAGGATGTGCCTTTCCGGTAGCGCTGGAGGGTGCCCTCAAACTTAAAGAAATCTCGTATATCCATGCAGAAGGGTACCCGGCTGCCGAAATGAAACATGGCCCAATTGCCCTTATTGATAAAGAAATGACGGTTATTTTTATTGCTACCAATCATTCCTACCATGAAAAAATAATCAACAATATACAGGAGGTGAGGGCAAGAAAAGGCAAGGTTATCGCCATTGTTTCTAATGCTGGAGGAGAAGTGGCCGCGCTTTCTGATGAGGTTGTTCAAATACCTCATTCAGATGAATTTTTGCTGCCCATCCTTGCAGCCATCCCACTCCAGTTATTGGCCTACCATGTGGCCTTGATCAGGGGGTGCAATGTAGATCAGCCCAGAAACTTGGCTAAATCTGTTACAGTGGAATAGTTCACTCTCTTATTTCCCGATTATTATGAAAAAAATTAAGTTCTCCCTCATCGACATCAATTCTTCCATCACCAAAAATAGGGATAAAATCATTTTTCTGGCTTGTGTAATCAGCATTATTTCGATTATGCTGCTTGCCACCTTGCTGGCCGTTAAGCATTAGTTAACAGAAAACCAGACGCAGATGTTAAAAATTATTATAGTCGAATCGCACATTATCATTCTTGATCACCTTAAAACATTGCTTTCAGATCAAACTGCTTTTAAGGTGGTGGAGGTGGTAAGCTCTGGCAACGGACTAGTAGAATTACTGCTTTCTGGAGTCGGTGTAGATCTGATTATGGCTGGCTTGTACAAAACAAAAGGAAATAACCTGGAGTGGCTGTTGGAGGCAAAACGCCTAAGGCCAGGCTTACCTATACTGGTGATCAGTAATGTGGCAATTGCTACACAGATCAGGGAGGTTTTTCTTGCCGGTGCTTCAGGTTACTTACTGAGTAATATAGGAAGGGACGAGCTGTTTTTTTGTATCCGCCACACTGCTTTGGGTGGAGAATACATTTCGAGCCAATTGGCTGTGAGGGCATTTAAAGAACTATTTTTGTCGCCACAACAAAATTTCTTAAGCGAAAACGGGCGTTACTCGGTCATGGAGGTTCGGCTTTTGCAGGCCATTTCGGATGGATTAAGCAGTCAGGAAATTGCAGATACATTCTTTTTAAGCAGGAGAAGTATTGAAAGTAGGAGAGCTGCATTATTGGCAAAGGCCGGGGTAACCAATACCGCCTCGCTGATTAAATTTGCAGCGCTTAATGGATTGGTTAATTAATTTTATCTTTAAGAACATGGTTCTTAATATATTTCCAATGATGTCTTGCGGATATTTGATAATTTTCTGACAACCAACGTGACTGCTATGTCCTGGAGACTAAGTCAATATTGGGTTCTAGCAGTTCTAGTATGCTGATTTCTTACAGATTTTCTTTATCCTTTGGTAGAATTATTTTGTTTTGGCAAAAGAAATTATTTCAGGATATAATTGATTGCTTTTAGGGCATCTAAGAGAAATAATTGATGACAAAATTAAGCAGGTTAATACTTAATCAGTTCAATGATGTCGCGAACTTTATGATGATTCATGGATGTTTTATATAGTGCCGGAAACGAAAAAGCCTGAAATCTTACAATTTCAGGCTTTAATTTTTCTGCGGAAAGCGAGGGATTCGAACCCCCGGACCTGTTACAGTCAACAGTTTTCAAGACTGCCGCATTCGACCACTCTGCCAGCTTTCCGGAGGCAAAAGTACAAACTCTGGTTAAAACTGCAAAGGTCGTGGCTCTTTTTTTTATATAAACTTGATAATTCCTTAACACAGAGGAAGAAAAAATTATTTCTTTTGGATATTTTCTTCAATTGGCTCCGATTTTTTAAAAAGATTGAAGGTAGGGCGGATAATCTTCACACTTCTTTTGCTTACATCAACACTGGCATTCAACTCAAAACCGATCAATAAAATCAACGAATTTAAATAGAGCCAGATCATGACTACGATTAAAGTACCAATAGAGCCATATACCTTATTATAAGAACCAAAGTGGTTGATGTAGAATGAAAATCCCCAGATGGTTAGGAAGGCCAGGATAGTGGCAAGCCATGAGCCCGCGCTAAACAATCTCCATTTTTTTGAATGTGCCGGTCCATATCGATATAAGACGGATACCGTTAAAAAATATAAAATAGCCAGTAGTGCCCAACGGGTAAACTTTACCGCAAACACAAGAAAACTGTCTTTAATGTGTAGTTCGTTTGTGATCTTATTCAGTAAAAATTCGCCCAAAGCCATCGCACTGATGCAGATGATAATGGAAAAACAGATGATGGTGGTCAAAATGAGTGCAATCAAACGTTGTTTTACCCAACCCCGGGTTTCAATAATCAATGATGATTTGTTAAAAGCCTTCATCAGGTTTTTAACGCCGTTTGTGGCAAAAAATATGGCTGATAAAAAACCGAAAGATAACAATCCCCTATTCTGGTTTTTGATAATGTCTTTTAGGGTAGTTTCAAAGGCATCGAAGGCATTGTGCGGCAACACCAATTGGATTAAATTTAAAAGCTGGTCCTGGAAACCTTTGATTGGGATAAAAGGAATCAACGTAAACAGGAAGATAATTCCCGGGAAGATGGCCAGCATAAAACTATAAGCCAGTGACGACGATTTATTGACCAATGAATCTTTCCCGATTTCGCGAAAGAAAAATGTGGCTACTGTGTATAATGGGAGCGGGCTAAAACCGGGCAAAATACAGCCCTTAGTCCATTCGATAAACCGCGAATAGAGCTTAAGATGTAATAATTGCCGGTGTAACCATTCCATTGTAACTGTTAATTAAAAAATACCGATAACTTTTCCATAAAGTTTTCGGGTGGGTTGGTGGGTTTATTTTTTTTTATATCTACAAAAACAAGCGTAGTAGCCCCTATGTTGATCAGTTCTTCCTTTTCGTTATACAATTCGTAATCAAAGAAAATCCTGATGCCCGGCAAGGTTTTGATAATGGTTTTCACCGTGATTTCCTGATCGTAAAGCGCAGGTTTAATGTATTTGCATTTTAACTCCAGAACTGGCATCATAATTCCATCGGCTTCCATAGCGCTGTAACTCATGCCCAGGCTACGCAACATTTCCACCCGGCCAACTTCGTAATACTGTGCATAATTGCCGTAATACATGTAGCCCATTTGATCGGTTTCGCCGTAACGCACCCTGATTTTTGTACTGTGGCTATACATTATTTAAAGATGTTTCTTTTGTTTAAAGCATCACGATATTTCTTTGCATTGATTTCGTGCTGAGCTTTATCTGCTGCAAAGTTATGATAGCCAGAAAAATCTTCTTTGGCGCACATATAAATGTAATTGTTCTGGTCGCGGTTTAATACAGCATCTATCGCGTTTATACTTGGCATCATAATTGGCCCAGGGGGCAAACCGGCGTATTTATAGGTATTGTAAAGCGATTGTACCTGCAATAATCTTCCGGTAACCCGCTTCACGGTAAAATCGTTATTCGCAAAAATTACGGTCGGATCAGCCTGTAACAATATGCCCTTGTTTAAACGGTTAAGGTATAAGCCCGCTATAATGGGCATTTCTTTGTCGTAAAGCGCCTCAGCATCAACAATCGAAGCCAGTGTATATACCTGGGCAGGCGTAAGGTTTAAACTTGCCGCTTTTTGTTTACGGTCTGCCGTCCAGAATTTGTCATATTCCTTGTGCATCCGCTCAAAAAAATCAACCGGCGAAATATTCCAATACATTTCGTAGGTATTGGGAATAAACATGGCATACACATTATCCTGGTTGAAGCCATATTTGCTGATTAAAGCTGTTGAATCTAATACCTTAATGAAACTTAACGAATCAGCTTCCAGGTTGCTGGCCAGATAAGCAGCGAAATTTTCTTTCTTGCGGATATTGTGGAATTTCAGTTTAACCGGGTCCTGGTTACCTGCCTTAATTAAATTAATTAAGGTACGGTTCGTCATGCCTTTGGTAAGGCGGTAACGCCCTGGTTTTACTGTTGTGGCCAGGTTCATTTTTCCGGCAGCAGCTGTAAAAGTAGCGATGCTTTTTACCAGGTCTTTCTTTTTAATTTCGGCAACTAAATCGTCGTAGCTGCTTCCGGTTTTAATGTATAAATATTTTTGGTTTTCGGTAACGTTAGGGGCAAAGTAAAGCCTGTAAATGTTAAGCGCAAAGTAACCGGCAATTAAAATAACAACAAGCGCGATTACGATCGCCACTTTTTTGCCTGTACTCATGGTCTTTTTTTCTACTTCAGTCATCTGTAATTATGCGTATTTTATTGTTGTTTGTTAGATAGGGTAATGTTGATTTTCGTGCCAATGGCCACTTTGGTCACCGAATCAACCAGCATAGGGTCTTGTTTGGTAATAATGGCAGCGGCACTGTCGGTAATCGGACCATCATAAATAATGGTACCTAAGGTGAGGTTCGAGCCTCTCAGACTAAATTTAGCTTCATCCATGGTTAAACCCATTAATTGCGGGATGTCTACTTCTTCATTCCCACGCCCATCGCCTAAAACCAGATTAATCCTTGAGCCTACCGGTACAATCTGCCCGGCGGTTATCGGTTGACCACCAAAAGAGGCTTCCAAAACGACATCACGGCTTACATCAGGTTTGTAGGTGGTATCACCAAGTTTTAATCTCGAACTTTCTATAATGGCCTGTGCTTCGCGTAAGGTTTTAAACGCAACATCGGGGAATTTGGTATTCGGCGTTTTACCTGCGTTGATGGTAAGGTAAATGGTACGGTTATCTTTTACAAAAGTATTGGGATCGGGATCCTGATCGATTACCATTCCTGCAGGCTGATCCATAATGAAAACAGAATCTACTTCATATTTTAATCCGGCATCTTCCAGTTTTTTTACAGCCTGCTCAAAAGACAAACCTTTTACCATGGGCACATTTAGGCCCTGACCGTGTTTGGTGTAATATCTTAAACTAAAAAAGGCGATCAGTAAAAGTGCAACAACGGTGATTATAGCGGCTAAAATGTTGTTCCTAAACGATTTGGTTTTTAAATAATCTATAAATTTAGACATGAATCTTAATTTGGGTTATGCGTACAAGCTCAAATGTAACTATTTTAATTATCGAATGGAGGATAGAATCAAATTCGCCCACGCAATCATTCAATAATTCTCTCCTTTATTCATTTGATATTTCTATCCTTCAATATTATTAAAGCACAAAGATATTTATATTTTTGAGGATATATTTACATTCAATTTCAATTTAATAAAAGGATTTCTGACATGAAGAAAACGATTGCGTTGTTAACAGGCGGTACAACAGGCGAATGGGTTGTTTCGGTAAAAAGTGCAGCTACCATTGCCCAAAATATCGATCCAAACCTATATGATGTATATAAAATTATGCTGAACGACAAGGGATGGTTTTACGAACCTTCAGATTCTGTTAAAATTGATGTAGATAAAAATGATTTTTCCCTAACGCTTGATGGAAGAAAGATCAAGTTTGATGGGGTATTTATTGCCATTCATGGTTCGCCGGGCGAAGATGGCAAACTTCAGGGTTATTTCGATATGCTGGGAATTCCTTATACTACCTGTGATGCATTAACCTCATCAATTACAATGAATAAAGGTTATACCAAGGCTATTGTAGAGGGTATCGATCACCTCTATACGGCTAAGTCTGTTCAGATATTCAAAGGTGGAAATTACAGCTTAAATAAAATCAAGCAGGATTTAAAATTGCCGTACTTTGTTAAGCCGAACAGCGGCGGAAGCAGCATTGGCATGAGTAAGGTAAAACACGCTGATGATCTCGACAGCGCAATTGATAAAGCTTTTCAGGAAGATGATCAGATTTTGATTGAGGAGTTTGTAAGCGGGAGAGAGTTTTCGATCGGTGTTTTTGGCGCCGAAGGTAAAATTACCGTTTTGCCTACTACCGAAGTTATCCCGCAGAATGAATTTTTCGACTTTGAAGCGAAATATACGCCAGGATCAACCGAAGAAATTACACCTGGACGCATGAATGACGAAGAGTTGGTGCGTGTACAACAAGTAGTAACAGATGTATATAAAAAGTTAAATTGCAGGGGAGTGGTACGCGTTGATTATTTCCTGGAGCACGAAACAGGTAAATTCTATTTTATCGAGATCAATACCATCCCCGGACAAACGGCAACGAGCTTTATTCCACAACAGGTAGCTGCAATGGGTATTACACTGAAGGAGTTTTATACCCGTTTGATGAAGGAAACACTTGGCTAGGTTTTTAGTTCATAGTCAAAGGACCATTAAACCAATGACGATTAATCAATGACTAGTGAACTATCAAAAGGATGTTCTTATGGATAGGAGTTAAGAACATTCAGGATTGCGTCGTTTTGACTAATGATTGTTTACGTTTCATCAGGCCAACAATTAAATTAATTACGGGGAGCAATTGGACAAAAAGAAACCCTAGCCCAAGCGCGGCAAGTTGAGTGTTGAACCGTTTGAAATAAGCCAATGAACCTTCGTTGGTTAACTCAATTACTGCCCGCGACTTGATATAACTATATTGAATATATAAATAGGATAGAAGCAAAAGGATAGACAATAGGATGTGTAACCAACTCAAAGTATCCCAGGCCATGAACCGGCTAAGCAATCTATAGAATAAGGCTAAAATAAATAAAAGTATCACCCAAAATCTGATGAACTGGATATTTGTCATGATATAGTAGGTATCATGAAAATTAATGTCCAGGTTTGATACCGGGATAAAGAATGAAACGATCAGAAGGAGGGTAGCAAGTAAAACCAGAAAATTATAGGTCTTAAAGATTGTTTTCATTTTTATGTAGCATATTAGTTTGTTGGTCTGAGTGTTGACAAAGCACTTACTATGATAAATTTAAAAAAAAAATACCTGGGTTACAAGCAATTTGCAAGTGCAGTGACTGTCTTCCTGAGTGGCAAAAAATATCTAATAACCTTAATTAAATACTTCATTTATGCCATCAACCAAAGCCTTTACTTTGGCTTCCGAAGTAAGTTCATATTGGTATTCATCCTCGATACTGCCCATTTTGGTTTCAGTATTTCGGAACTCCATTTTACTCGCCACAAATTCTTTTGCTGAAGCGTGAAACTGTCTGGCTCCGGTTTGATCGATCAGGGCTTTGATGTTGTGTTCGTTTATTCCTGCACCTGGCATGATGGTAATACGCCCATTGGCTTTTTTCACCAGCTGGGCTAATTTTTCTGCACCTGAAATTGCTGATGGGGCACCGCCCGAGGTAAGTACCCGCTTAATCCTGAGCGCAATTAAATCTTCCAATGCCTGATCCATATCATTGCTCATGTCAAAAGCACGGTGGAAAGCAACCGCCATAGGTTTGGCCAGCTCAATCAGTTCGGCACATCTTTCTTTATCAATGGCACCATCTGCCTTAAGTATTCCGGTAACTATACCTTCACAATGTAATGATTTGCAGATTTTTATATCTTCCTTCATCAATTCAAACTCGATGTCGGAATATAAGAAATCACCACCACGCGGACGGATGATTGGCCACACTTCGATGGATAAGTTTTTCTTGGCGAGCGCAATCTGCGCATAGCTGGGGGTAGTACCGCCTTCTGCCAGATTATCGCAGAATTCGACCCTTTTGGCGCCACCGTTTTGAGCTGCAATCGCAGATTCGTAAGAGTTTGCACATACTTCCAGGCAAGCAATCGCGTCAACACTATTCATATTTTATAGATAATAATCCGATGACCTTAATTTAGTTTATTTTCTGGGATGTTGATTTAAAGCTAGTAGTAACTTTTACCTTTAATTAAAAGATCTTGTTTTTCTGCGTTGCAAACGGCGTAACTAAAGCCTTGTTGAATGGCATAGGCCCCATATTCGCCTTGTTTATTGATGGCTAAAAATCCCACCTGGATGTTTTTAGCTGTTTCTGGTTTCTTTTTGATGATGCGCATCACGGCTTCTTTGCAGGCCGCTTCAGGGGTATAACCCTGGCGCATTAACTCTACTACTAAAAAAGCGCCCACATTTCTGACAACTTCTTCGCCCACACCGGTTGAAGTTGCACCGCCAATTTCGTTATCTACATAGAGGCCGGCACCAATAATCGGACTATCGCCAATCCGGCCACGCAGTTTATAGGCCATGCCGCTCGTGGTACAGGCACCAGATATATTACCCTTGGCGTCGATGGCCAACATGCCGATGGTATCATGATTGTACTGGTTTCCGGGTAGTTTTTGTGGAGCTGCTTTTTCGTAAAGTTTATTTTCAATATTCATTACCGGTGCATACTTCGCTGTTTTTAACCATTCTTTCCAGGCTTTTTCGCTGGCAGGCGTTAGGAGGTTTTCTTTTTTGAAACCTTGTTCCAGGGCGAACTGCAACGCACCGTCGCCAGCCAACATCACATGTGGTGTTTTCTCCATCACCTTTCGGGCTACGGAAATAGGATGTTTGATATGCTCTAGCGCTAAAACAGCACCACAATTGCCGAGCTCGTCCATAATACAGGCGTCGAGGGTAACATGGCCATCCCGATCGGGCAAACCACCATATCCGACAGATTGATTTTTTTCATCTGCTTCTGGCACCCAAACGCCTTGTTCAACAGCATCTAAAGCACGCCCGCCTGATGACAACACTTTCCAGGCATCGGCATTAGCGGCAATCCCAAAATCCCAGGTAGAAATTACAATGGGAAAATTGCCTGCTTGGTTGGCTTTTTGTGGAACTATTTCTGCGATGCTATTTTTATCAATGGCCAACAATCCGGCAGATAGGGCAGATGCTTTTATAAATTTACGGCGGTTAAACATGGGATGGTTATTTGTTTTGTCGGTTAACTGTTGGATTGGTTAACTGGTTAATCGTTTAATTAAGAGATTAATCCAGTTTGAAAAATAGGATTTGATTATAGGTAATAAGTCAATTGGTCGATTGCCCTTGTTTGATCATTGTAGTTTGTACTTTGGTGATGACTAACAATTGATCATTAATCAGTGATTGTAAACCTGTCAGCATCTTTTAAAAATGGAAATTGCCTTCTGATTTTTACCAGTTCTTCATAATTAATACTGAAAGTATATAAATCTTCATCTTCAGGTTTGTAATAAACGGTATTGCCATAAGGATCTAAACACATGGATAATCCACTATGATAAATTTGGTTTCCATCATGGCCAACACGGTTCACGGCAATTACATAACTTTGGTTTTCGATTGCTCTGGCCGGAATTAAGGCTTTCCAGTGTGCCGAACGTTTGTCAGGCCAGTTGGCCACCAAAAGCAGAATGTCGTATTCCTGATCTACATTGCGTAGCCAAACCGGGAAACGAAGATCATAACAGATGGCCAACCTGATTTTCCAGCCTTTTAATTCTACAATCAACTTTTCTTTTCCCGGACTGAAGTGGTGGTCTTCATCTCCCATTCCAAACAAGTGACGTTTATCATAATGCTGGTGTTTGCCATCCGGCTCCATCCAGATTAAACGGTTAAAATATTGATTGTTTTCTTTTATAATTAAGCTTCCGGTAACCACACAATTGTATTGGTGCGCCATTTTTTGCATCCATTGCATGGTTTTTCCGCCCATTTCTTCGGCTAAAGCCTCAGAATTCATGCTAAAGCCCGTATTGAACATCTCAGGTAAAACAATAATGTCTGTTTTCTCCCGAACACCCATCGATAGTCGAAGGGCCAGATTTAAGAGGTTTTTCTCGATGTTTTCCCAAAAAAGATAGGCCTGAAAGACAGTTACTTTCAGATTTTCTATTTGAGTGTAAACAGGTGCTTCCATTTTTGTTATTTGGGATGGTTAAACATTTTTTAATTTCTCTGCCGCCGAGGCAAGCGTAGTGTTTTCTTTTGCAAAACAGAGCCTGATAATTTTATGGTCGGTAGCTTTCTGATAAAATGCAGAAACTGGAATAGTGGCCACTCCAAATTCTTTAATTAGCTTTATACTGAAATCGGTATCTTTTTCATCGCTAATACCGCTATAACTCACACATTGAAAATAAGATCCGTTGCAGGGCAGGAGGGTAAACCTGCTTTCGGCTAATAGCCCTCTAAAATAATCCCTTTTCTGTTGAAAGAAACTGGCTAATCCGCTATAATTTTTGGGTTCTTCAATGTAACTGGCAATAGCTTGCTGCATGGGACTATTAACGCTGAAAACATTAAATTGGTGTACTTTTCTAAATTCTTTTGTTAGCATCTCGGGGGCCAAACAATAGCCCAGCTTCCAGCCGGTGGCATGTAAAAGCTTGCCAAAGGAGGCTACAATGAAGCTTCGCTTTCTTAATTCCGGATAAAGCATCACACTTTGGTGTTTTTGTTCATCATAAATTAAATGTTCGTAAACCTCGTCGCTTAATATTAAAATATCAGTCCCACTGATCAATTTAATGAGCGATTCCATATCCTCAGGCGATAAAATACTGCCTGTAGGGTTATGGGGCGTATTTAAGATAATCATCCGCGTGCGTGCCGTAAACAGCTTCTTCACCATGTCCCAATCAATACCATAAGTAGGTGGGGCAAGCTCATAGGTTTTAACCAAACCGCCTAAAAGCCTAACCGTGGGGGCATAGCTATCGTAAGCGGGCTCGAAAATAATTACTTCATCCCCTGCATTGATAATGGCCGCCAGAGCGGTGAATATAGCCTGTGTTCCACCAGCAGTAACAGTGATTTCCGTTTCCGGATTATATTTTATGTTGTAAAGTCTTTCAACTTTATCGGCAATGGTTTCCTTTAAGAAAAAAGAACCAGGCATTGGCGCATATTGGTTAAAACCATCTTTCATGGCCTTATTTACCAGTTCTATCAATTTTGGGTCGCAGGCGTAGTCGGGAAATCCCTGTGATAAATTAATGGCGTTATGTTCTGCCGCAAGTTTGCTCATCACCGAAAAAATAGTGGTGCTCACTCCTGGAAGTTTTGATTGTATATTCAGCATCGTATAAGCGAAAATAGGAAAAAAAAGCTTAAACCCTAAAGGCCGTTAGCAAAAGCTAGTCTGAATAAAGGACAAATCCTCTGTTTTTTTCTTAAAATTAGCCCTACAGAATATTTTTTGTAAACGAAAAGACATTTTGTTTTTCTATCGATCTCATTAAACCCTTGCTTTAACGAACGTCAATAACATAAACCCAAAAAAGTTTGATCAGAATGGTTTAATAGTACAAACCATGTATCATTTCAAATATATTTCGGCCTTATTTAAAATTATTCCAGATAAACTGTTTTCTTTGCATATAAAATCTCCAATCATCCAAAATATATGAAGTTTAAACACTTAATTTCTGCTTTTTTAGTGGTGATAACTGCTTCCGCATTTATTAGTCCAAAAAAAGCATTGCAAACTTTCGTTTCCAACTACGAAAATGTACTGGGTACCTCCTTAGAATTAAAATTTAAGGCAAATAATCAGGCCGATGCAGACTTGGCTGAAGAAAACGCATTAAAAGAAATAGATCGTTTGGATGGTATTTTAAGTGCTTACAAAACAACAAGCGAGTTTAATAAATGGATGAGCAATGGGAAAAAGACCACCAAAGTTTCATCTGAATTATTTGAGGTTTTGCAACAGTTCGAAGATTATAAGGACCTAACCCATGGGGCGCTCGACGCTTCGGCAGCAGTAATTGGAAATGTTTGGAAAAAAGCAGCAGTTGAGCATCGTTTGCCTTCAACTCTAGAGTTGCAAAATGCGGTTACTTTAGTGAAACAAAAACATTATGTGCTGGATGAAAAAAACAAAACTGCTACACGCTTGGATGAGGTGCCTTTGGCTTTGAATTCTTTTGCAAAGAGTTATATTATCAATAAAGCTGCCGAAAAGGCAATGCAAAGTGAGGGGATTGAAGGTGTAGTGGTCAATATTGGCGGTGATATGGTAATTAAGGGAAATCAACCAGAGGCAATTGAAATTGCCAACCCTAAGGCAGATGCCGAAAATGATGTTGCTTTAACCACGCTAAAAGTTTCGAATATGGCGGTGGCTACCAGCGGGAATTACCGCAGAGGTTTCAATGTAAATGGAAAATGGTATTCACATATTGTAGACCCACGAACGGGAAACCCTGCTGCAGACATCATCAGTGCTACTGTAATTGCAGCTGATGCAAGCGAAGCGGGTGCTTTAGCAACCTCTTTTAATGTACTTTCTGTTTCAGAAATTGAAAAGCTAACCAAAAACAGAACCGATATTGCCTATTTATTGGTGACGAAGGAAGGAAAAGAGATTAAAAGCAGCGAGTGGACAAAATATGAGGTTGTTTTAAATAAATCAGTAAATGTATTACCAAAAACAAGCAAAGCCGATAAACCCTGGAATACCAAATATGAATTGTTGGTAAACTTAGAAATTGCGAATATCGAATCAACAGATGGGAAACGTGTTCGCCGTCCTTTTGTTGCCGTTTGGGTAGAAGATGCCGCCAAAACGCCTGTACGTAACCTGGCCATTTGGTACAATAAACCACGCTGGTTGCCAGATTTAAAATCGTGGAACCGTGCCAATGGCGACGAATTTAGAAAAGCAGAAGCAGGTAAATTGAGTTCAACGAGTTCGGCTACCCGCGGTCCTGGTAAGTATAGTTTATCTTGGGACGGTAAGGATGATAGCGGAAAACTGGTAAAAGCAGGTTTATACACTGTTTTTATTGAAGTGGCACGTGAACATGGAACCTACCAGGTAATTTCTAAAGAAATGAAGTTTACCGGTTCGGCGCAAAAAGTAGAATTAACCCCAAATACAGAATTAGCATCAGCATCTCTTGACTACAGAAAAATCGCAAAAAAATAATATCATTGCCGCACCTTCTGGCCTTGGAAAAAAGCCGGTAAAAAAGGATAGCGGGAAGGGAAAGGGCAAAAAGCGTTTAGCGGGTTTATCACGCTGGTTGCACATCTATCTATCGATGGTAAGTTTTACCATTCTGTTGTTTTTCGCAGTATCGGGTTTGACTTTAAACCATGCAGACTGGTTTACTTCTGGAAAGGAAGTGGTTGTTAAAGATTCTGGTTCGGTCGATTTGAAATGGGTTAATCAACCGGATACCAATAAGATCAATAAACTGCAGATTGTTGAGTTTTTCAGAAACAAACATGAAGTAAAGGGCGCATTGAGCGATTTCAGGATCGACGACCGCGAGCTGAGCTTAACTTTTAACGGCCCCGGTTACCTTGCTGATTCTTTTATCGACCGCGAAACGGGTAAGTATGAATTAACTACCACAAGGTTTGGTGCGGTAGCGGTGATAAACGATCTGCACAAGGGCCGGGATTCTGGCAAAGCCTGGTCCTGGATTATTGATATCTCGGCCGTGCTGATGACCTTGGTTTCCATATCTGGCATCATTCTGATCTGTTTTATCAAAAAGAAACGGCTAAGCGGTTTTATTATCGCCGCTGTAGGAACAATTATATGCTACCTGATCTATAAATTGTTTGTACCCTAGTTGACTACGAAGGCACGAAGGGCGTTATCATGGTGTTCTTTGTGCCTTTAGTAAAAAACAAGCATAGTAAGCTTAATGCGCTATCACAGCCGAATCAGACGATGCTTCCACTTCTGTGGTAATAAATCTTCTGCCGATTAATAAACAAGCTAAAGCGATAAATGCAGCAGCCGTCATGACCAGTGGCATGGGTACAACCGAATGTTCACTGAATAAACTCACCAACACCGAAGCCAAAGCACCTAATCCCATTTGCAGAGCACCCATTAACGCCGATGCGCTACCTGCATTCTTGGTAAAGGGTGCCAGCGATAAAGCAGCAGCGTTGGGATTGATCAAGCCTAAACAGGCTAAAAATAAAGCAATAAAGCCGATGGTAGAATATAAATTCAACCAGTTATTTAGCGCGAAAATTAAGAAAATCAGACTGAAAATACATTGTGCAATAAGTGCATAAGTGACGATTTTCTTACTGGTAAACCACCTCAATATTAGGCTGTTCACCTGACTTGATCCAATAAAGGATACAGAAAGCAGTGCGAAGATCCAGCCGTAACCTGTTTTGCTTACCTCATAAATTTTCATAAATACCTGCGGCGATGAAGATACATAAGCGAATAAACCAGAAAAAGTAACTGAACTGATGAGCGCATAGGTGTAAAATTGTGGCTCCTTTAAAACCATTAGGAAATTGGTTAAAATAGGCTTTGGTTTTAAAGAGTAATTTGGATCGGGCTTATAACTCTCAGGTAATTTAAAAATAGAAGCCAGAAGCATTAAAACAGCCATTAATCCTAAAAATACAAATACATATTTCCAGCCTAATGCCGAAATTAAATAGCCACCAGCGGTTGGGGCAAGCATTGGTGAAACGGCAATAACCAACATTAATGAAGCAAATACCTTAGGACTTTCTTCTACAGAAAATAAATCTCTTACCATAGCAACCGATGCTACAGCGGTGGCACAGCTTCCAATGGCCTGTACAAAACGTAAAACAATCAATTGGTTTACATCGGTTACGGCTAAACACAAGAATGAAGCGATTATATATAATGCCAAACCAAAGTATAAGGGTTTCTTTCTTCCGTATTTATCCAAAAGTGGTCCATACAATAACTGTCCGGCAGAAATTCCGATAAAAAAACTGGATAATGAAAGTGCTACGGTAGATTCGGTACTTTTTAAATCTTTCGCAATATCAACGAAACCAGGTAGGTACATGTCAATAGAGAACGGACCAAGTGCAGCCAATGAACCTAAAATAAGTATCAGATAGAAGTGTTGTTTTTTAGCCATGAAGATTACCGGATTTTGATGCCGCAAAGATTGGGACATTTAATTTCTTAACCTATTTTTATGGTCGAACGATTGTAAAAATCACATTTTTTGTGGAAACTAATTACTCAGTGGAGTGCATGCGTAATCTTTATGTTATCTCTGCTAAAAATGCGATAATCGCTATGCTAAATCTGCTATTTATTTATAGATTTATAGTCTATGACTTTTAAAACGAAAGAAAGCCGTTTACTACTCATTCTGGGTAGCTTTTTTGTAGCAAACGCTATATTATCAGAATTTATTGGCGTTAAGTTATTCAGTGTAGAGGAAACATTGGGCATAAAAAAGTTCGATATCAACTTGCTTGGTGTGCCAAATTTATCATTTGTGATGTCGGCAGGGGTTTTAACCTGGCCGATCATTTTCATCATGACGGATATTATAAATGAATATTTTGGTGTAAAACAGGTTCGTTTTCTTTCCATCATGACCTCAATTTTAATTGCTTTTGCCTTTATGGTGGTTTGGGGATCGATGCATTTGAGTGCTGCAGATTTTTGGGTCCATCAAAAAATTAATGGCGAAGACCTCAATATGAATAATGCCTTCGCGGGGATATTCGGACAGGGCATGTGGATCATCGTCGGTTCCATCACTGCTTTTATAATCGGTCAGCTGGCGGATGTGTTGATTTTCCATCGGATTAAGAAGATTACCGGAGAACGGGCCTTATGGTTACGCGCTACAGGTTCAACGCTGGTTTCGCAGTTAATTGATAGTTTTGTGGTGATCTTTATTGCCTTTTATTTGAATCCACAGTATCATTACAGCTGGCAAATGGTTGCCGCAATTGGCTTGGTGAATTACACTTATAAATTTGTGGTCGCCATTTTAATGACACCAATTTTATATGTGGTACATGCGATTATTGACGGTTATTTAGGAAAAGACCTTGCGCATAAACTGATCAAAATGGCTGGCAGGGGATAAGTTTTGAAGATAAATTAACCAAATAACATACTATGAGACTAAACATTGTAATGCTACTGGCGGTACTTTCGCTTTCATCGTGCGCCAGTAAAGATGATAATAAGAAAGAAGGGATTGATATTCAGGGTACCTGGCAATTGTTTTCAGCTACCACTATCGAAAATGGGAAAAGCCAGACCACAGACTATTCCGGCGACTTAAAAATGATCAAAATTATTAACGGTACGCATTTTGCATTTTTAAAACATAGTATTAACCCGAAAGATACGAGCAGCTTCGATGCGGGCGGAGGAAGCTATACATTAGATAAAGACGATTATACCGAACATCTGGAATATTATAAAAACAAAGACTGGGAAGGCAAGACTTTTAAATTTAAACTCACCATCAATAAGGATACTTTGAGTCAGAAAGGTGTGGAGAAGGTAGAAAAAGCAGGGGTGGACCGGGTAATTATCGAGAAATATATTAAGGTAAAATAATAAACGCAAAAGGTCGGACTCGCTCCGACCTTTGTACTTAACAACAAAACAAATAAAAAAATTAACCTTAAAAAATAAGTTATAGGCTTGCCAATTCCTGGGCAAAAACATTTTCACTCAATTGCTCTTGTTTATAAATCTGTCTGCCAGTATAGGCCACAAAAACAGATTCATCCAAAAGCAGATCGCGGTTTTTAATTAAACTTTCTAACTTAACCGTTCCAACCACATATTTATAACTGCTGGCCGCATAACGTTCGCTGATGTTATCAAATTCCAATAGCGTAATCAGATCTTCGTCAGCGTAACGCAGATAAATTTCCAATAAAATATCTTCCGTATGTTTTACACCATTTTCTGAATGGTATTTCTTGTACTCATAACGATAATCGTAACGCAATGCTGCAATATCCGAAAGTACAGCAGCTCCGGTAGGGTGGCCACCAGCACCTTTTCCATAGAAAAACTGTTTATCTGCAAAGGCTGCCTGTACCGCAACAGCATTGTATTCATTTTCTACGTTATACAAGAAATCATCTTTAGCTACAAGTTTAGGCAACACATAGGTGACGATATCTTTTGTGTTTACCTTGCGCGCAGTAGGAACCAATTTGATTTTAAAGTTTTTCTCACGCGCGTATTTAATGTCGTGTTGAGAAAGATTTTGAATCCCGATATTTAAAATGGCGTCAGGGTTTACAAATAATCCGTAAGCATGTGCCGTAGCAATGGCCAGTTTATATTTTGGGTCGTAACCACCCACATCCAGAATTGGATCTGTTTCGGCGAAGCCTAAATCTTGCGCTTCTTTTAATGCCGAATCGTAATTCTGGTTCTCGTTAAATATTTTAGATAAAATATAATTGGAAGAGCCATTGAAAATACCACTCAAGGCGTGGAACAATTCGTTATCATAATATTCTTCCAGGTTGCGGATGATTGGAATACTACCACATACAGCGCCTTCGTATAATAAAGAAGTGCCATATTCCTGTTGTAAGTCTACCAGCTCCTTTAAATGCGTGGCAATCATTTTTTTATTGGCGGAAACTACATTTTTGCCATTTTTTAATGCTGTAGTTACAATTTCATAAGCGGCATCAGCATCATTGATCAGTTCTACTATCGTATTGATCTCCGTATTGTTCAGGATTTCGTTGCGATCGGTCGTAAAGAGATCTTTATTTAAGGTACGTTTCTTTCTTGGGTCTTTTATCGCAATTTTAATGATCTCCAGGTTCAGGTTCTGGCTTTGGATAATATCCAATAAACCTTGTCCCACAACGCCGAAACCAAATAAACCGATTTTTAAATTCTTACTCATTATTACTTTTGTGATTACACAGGTAGCGGAATTACACCGATTAACTGTATTTATATTATATTATTTTTTTGTTGAATTTTGTTGTACAAATTTTAGCAGTTTCTGTTGTTCTAATCCCTAACCTTCTGCCTTTCTAAGCCGTATGCTGCAATTTAATAATCTTCTTATCCCGGCTTTCTTTAATGAAGTTCCCGATCACATTGGTTAACGCATCCGTTTCGATTAAGAAACCATCATGACCGTAATCAGAATGTAAGGCACTAAATTCTGCCCTCGGGATATGATCAGCTAAATACTTTTGCTCTGAGATAGGAAACAATACATCATTTTCTATTCCAATGACCAGGGTATTGGCGGTGATTAGTTTTAATGCATCGGCAATACTTTTGCGGTTACGGCCAACGTTGTGGCTATCCATCGCCTTGGTTAAATAATAATAACTATAGGCATTAAAGCGGTTGATCAGTTTTTCACCCTGATAATTCTGGTAGGAAGATGACCTGAAATTGTCGGTTTTATCGTTTACGCTTTCTACCTGTGTGCTGCCATAAGCGTTGTATGTTCTGTAACTTAAAAGTGCAATGCTACGCGCTGTTTTTAAACCTTTGCTACCTCCATTTGGCTGGTTGGCATAAAAAGTTCTGTCGGTAGTGATGGCCAAGCGCTGACTTTCATTAAAAGCAATTCCCCAAGGAGAATGCGCGGCATTTGTGGCAATCAAGATCAGGTTTTCGATTTTATTGGGTTCTGAAATGCTCCACTCAACGGCTTGTTGTCCGCCTAATGAACCTCCAATTAACAATTTGATATCTTCTATCCCCAAATGTGCAGCCAGCAGTTGGTGAGCTGACACCAGGTCGCGGATGGTAAACTGCGGAAATGAAAGGTAATAAGGCAAACCATTTACAGGGTTGGTGCTCAATGGATTTGTACTTCCATAGTGCGAGCCCAAAACATTTGCACAAACGATGTAATGGTCTTCCGGATTGAATAAGGCATTTTGACCGAATAAACCTTCCCACCATTCAAAAACATCGGCATTGGCGGTAAGCGCATGGCACACCCAGATTACGTTATCTTTATTCGCATTTATTTTGCCATAAGTTTGATAAGCAATTTGCAGGTTGCGGATCTTTTTCCCGCTTTCTAATTTGAACTGTTTATTGTAACTATATGTAGCTCCTAAATCCCCTGAGGAGGACTTTGAAGTGCTATCGTTTTTACTGTTATGCATTTTTGTAATGTTGTTGTTGTAAAAACCCCCTTTCAGGGTTTCGGTTTTAGGCTTGTAAACTTTCTGCAGGAACTGTGGAATCGATCGTCGCAAACGCCTGCTCGAAATCGGCTTTTATATCATCGATATGCTCAATACCGACTGAAACCCGCAATGCGTTTGGTTTTACACCAGCCGCCAACTGTTCTGCCTCACTCAATTGTTGGTGCGTAGTGGCCGAAGGCTGAATAATCAATGTTTTTGCGTCACCCACATTTGCCAAATGTGATACCAATTTCAAACTATCAATCACCTGGCTTGCGTTTTCTTTGCTTCCATTTAACTCAAAAGATAAAACTGCGCCAAAACCGTTACTTAAATATTTTTTAGCCAGGTGATTATATTTGCTGCTTGCTAAACCAGGGTAATGAACTTCTTTAACCAGTGGATGGTTTTCTAACCAGGTAGCCAGTTCCAAAGCATTATCTACATGGCGTTGTACACGAAGCGATAAGGTTTCTAATCCCTGCAATAAAAGGAATGAATTGAAAGGCGATAGGGCAGGTCCAAGATCTCTTAACCCCTCTACACGGGCGCGGATAATGAACTGGATATTGCCAAAAGGCCCACCGATGCCAAAAACATCACTAAAAACCAATCCATGATATCCTTCTGAAGGTTCGGAGAACTGAGGAAATTTTCCATTACCCCAATTGTAGTTTCCTCCATCAACAATCACACCGCCAATACTTGTGCCGTGACCGCCAATCCATTTGGTTGCCGATTCTACCACAATGTTTGCACCATGCTCCAGTGGTTTAAATAAATATCCTCCCGCCCCGAAAGTATTGTCGACAACCAAAGGCAAATCGTACTTTTTAGCTATTGCTGCAATTTTTTCAAAATCTGGAATGCTAAAAGCCGGATTGCCAATGGTTTCTAAGAAGATTGCTTTGGTTTTATCTGTAATTTTACTTTCAAATTCTTCAGGCACATCCGGATTTGCAAAATCTACCTGAATGCCTAAACGTTTAAAGGCTACTTTAAATTGGTTGTATGTTCCTCCATAAATGTGCGACGAAGACACAATGCTGTCGCCGGCTTCCAGTATGTTATTTAAGGCTATAAATTGAGCTGCTTGTCCTGATGCTACAGCCAAAGCGGCTACACCACCTTCTAAAGCGGCAATGCGTTTTTCGAAAACGTCATTGGTTGGATTCATGATCCTGGTGTAGATATTTCCGAACTCTTTTAGGGCAAATAAGTTGGCACCGTGTTCGGCATTTTTGAATCCGTAAGAAGTGGTTTGGTAAATTGGAACCGCTCTCGAACCTGTTGTTGGATCTATTTCCTGACCAGCGTGTAATTGTAAAGTTTCAAATTTATATGATGTTGACATTTTTCTATTTTTTAAATTGTTATTGATGAGATGCATCCAGATTTAGGATCATCCTAAAACCTAGCAGGGCGTATCCCGATTTGCCGGGACCTTCCAGTTTGAAAGAAACAAAAAAGGAAGATTTTTAAATTACTGTATGCAACAGCACATACCAGTAATCACACGCATGTCGTAACAAATCAAATAAATAGAAGATGCTTCTAAATTTTTCAGGTTTGCACTGGGCTCGCTTAGCGATTGAAGATTTAATGTTTTCATCAGTTCTAAATTTATATCACCCAATAACACCATGTTATCAGGTCAGGAATTGGCACCTTCTCTTTCTGAGGGTTGCCAGTGGGTCATCGAGCCAGTCTCTCGCCACTTCTTTATAAATCAACCTCTGAAGATTGACTTTTATTTAGCTATCTGCCAAATAATATTCCAAATGTCTGAATTTAATTTTAATCCACAAAATAAAATTTCGAATTTAAGTTAACCTATTGATAATGAATATATTATTTTCGTTTATGAGAGATGGTGTAAAAGTTTTAATATAAATTAACGCCTAAAATTCTAAGTTTGTGTTACCTATCTAAATTATCATGATGAAAAATACAAAATCCCTGTGTTTAGGCTTGCTATTTACCGTAGCATGTTTGAATAATGTAAACGCCCAATTTGGAGGTTTAAAAGACAAATTATTAAAAGTGGGTGCCGCGCAAGGTGCCAAAGCTTTAGGGGTAGATAAATTTTTAAAACAACCTGCCGCCATTACCACCAGTTTTGAGGATGTGAACAGAGAGAATGAAAAACTACCTGACTTTGTAAATTCGCTAAAACTAAAAGCCCAGCCCTTATATCTCCTGCCTAAAAATCCGGAAGGTGGTTTTGTACTCTGCGAAGGCCTCTACGAAATGACCAATAAAAGCTACTGCTTAAAAGCCGGAACCTTTGCACCCTCAAAAGGTGATGGTTATATGTTTGCGCCAGTTTTAGGTCCGAAAGAAGAGATTGTAGTTTCCATCTTAAAAAGTGCCGAAAAACACCCTGATGTAGAACAGCACGATATTCAGGCACTATTGTGGACGATCATCGCCAGAACAAAATTTGCCGATTATAACGGTCAGGTTAAATTAACCGCAGTTAAATTATTAACACCAAAACAACTTACCCAATTAGAAGGTGGTGCATTGGGTATTTTGCCATTTGACGTGATGGAAAAGGCCAAAGATCAGTTACCATCAGGTGTGAGGGCTGTTTTTGAAGCAGAGAATAATATTCGCCAATTGGTGGCTTCAGGCAATTATACCTATGCCGATATGGAAAAATATGCGATTGTAGCAGGGATGGCGCCACCAAGAAGTGATGTGCCCAGTGGTATCTGGACCAAACATCCCGATGGTTATTATGTGCGTTACTTTCCTTCAGGTTATGCCATTACCAAAGTACAGGTTTATGTACCAAAAGAATTATTGGCCAATGGAACTAAATTGGTTTATGATGCTGCAGGCGATATTGCTTGCCCTGCCAATACCGGCGCGCAGCGTTTGGCGCAAACAAATGAGCCATTAGAGGCGAATTATTCAGCTAAGCTAATTACGATTTGTAATCCAAAATAGATTGATTATAAACCTATAAGGCCTTGGAGACTTTATAGGTTTTATTTTTTTATCCCAAAGCCTGTTCCAGATCTGCAATAATATCATCTACATGCTCCAGTCCCACAGAAATACGGAGTAAATTTTTAGGTGTTTTACTATCCGGACCTTCTACCGAGTAACGGTGTTCGATTAAACTTTCTACACCGCCCAAACTCGTGGCTTGTGCAAACAATTGAACTTTGTTCACCACTTTATGGGCATCTTCAACATCTCCTTTAACTAAAAAAGACATCATCCCGCCAAAATCTTTCATTTGTTTTTTAGCGATTTCGTGTTGTGGATGACTCGATAATCCCGGATAGAAAACAGCTTCCACTTTTGGATGGCTGTTTAAATAATCAGCAACTATTTTTCCATTTTCGCAATGACCTTTCATGCGGTAGGCTAAAGTTTTAATGCTCCTGGTTAACAGAAAGCAATCAAATGGGGAAGGGACAGCTCCACCGGTTTGTTGGATGTTTTTAATTTTCTCCCAGAGCTCGTCTTTTTTTGCTGTGACTAAAATACCCCCTAATACATCACTATGACCCCCAAGATATTTGGTACTGCTGTGCATTACAATATCAGCTCCTAATAAAATCGGGTTTTGTAAAATAGGGGAAGCAAAGGTACTATCGCAGGCAAAAGTGATATTGTTAGTTTTAGCGATTTTACCAATCCCCTCAATATCAGTAACTTTTAATAATGGGTTAGAAGGTGTTTCGATCCAGATCAGTTTCGTATTGGGTTTAATGCTCGCCTGTATCAGATTTAAATCGGTCTGGTCAACAAAATCAAATTCCAGGCTATCATTAAAAATGGTCAGCAACTGTTTTTTAATCCCCCAGTACATGTCATCAGGCGCAATAATGTGACTGCCAGGTTTTAAAGCCTGAAACATGGCCAGGCCACAGGTATTGCCAGAAGAGAAAGCTGCTGCATCTTCGCCATATTCTAATTTGGCTACAGTGTTTTCTAAAGCAGACCGGTTTGGATTGCTTACCCTGCTATACATGTGCCCACCGGGATAACCTCCATCTTCGTCGCGGAAAAAAGTTGTCGATAGATTAATTGGTGGGGTAACATCACCTGTGGCGTTTTTTACAAGATTAGAAGCGTGAATAGCAAGGGTTTCGGGTTTCATGATCACTTATGTTAATGGAAATAATATCAGGATACAAATTATAATTTGGTGCTAATTTAAGGTTCGTAATGGTTTTGGCAAGATTTATGTAACAAGTTTGACGAAATTTAAATTAAACAAAAATGAAAAGATTATTTATAGCTATCGCAATAGCATGTTCTACTTTAGTAATGTTACAAAGCTGTAATACCGCAAAAAGAGTAACTGCAGGAGTAACTGGTAGCAGAGGTACGGTTGTTCGCGAATGGGTAGTGAGTAATGTAGCTTTAGAAGGATTGCCTGACGGCGCGGTTCAAGGTTTATTCGGCGAGAAATCGTACAAATGTTTTCAGGGCAGTACCTGGAATTTAACCAATAGCGGTAATGGTTCTTATACTTTACCTGCTTCTAGTACTTGTGGTTCGGTAATGCAGACTATTTTCTGGTCGGCTGCCCCTAAAGATCAAACCTTCCAGTTTAAAAAAATATATGAAGGCGATAAGGCTAAGAACGTAACTGAAGGTTACCGTTTAGTATTAACCGACCTTTCGAGCACACAAATGATCTTAAAATCGCCAATCGAATTTGGTGGCAAAACAGCAAACATTGTATTAACGTTTGTACCTGCTGCAAGATAATAGCTAAAAATACTTACCTGTGAAAAACATTAAGCACTTCTGAAAAGAGGTGCTTTTTTTGTCTCTAACCTTTTATGATGGCCACGGAAACACGATTTGCGCGGAGTTTCTTGAGCTCTTTTATAATAGGGATTAACGACAGATGGTACAGATCAATACAGATATAAATGAGGATCAGGTTTTGCTTTACCTGCCTAGCCATCAATTATACTAAGGTTAGACAATTGTTTTTCCGTGCTTCCGTGGCTAATAATCAAGGTCAGTATCCAAAAATCGCCGTTTGTTACAAGAAAATGATTTTCAAATCGGCTCATTATTGTATTTTTGTTCAAAATAAATCAGGAATGAATACAACTGAGCAAGTTGAAAAAATATTAGCTGATACCAATTTATCAACTGAATTACAAAACATAGCACATAAAGTTCTTCGCGGAGAGCGCATTACCTTTGATGAAGGTGTTTACCTGTACGAACATGCGGAACTGGGTTACTTGGGTATCCTGGCAAATTTCATCAGGGAGCGAAAGCATGGCGATAAAACTTATTTTAATCGCAATTTCCATTTAGAACCAACCAATCTTTGCGTTTACGACTGCAAATTTTGTTCTTATTCTCGTTTAATTAAACAAAAAGAAGAAGGCTGGGCACTAACCATGGAGCAGATGCTCGATATTGTTAAAAAATATGATGGTGAGCCTGTAACCGAAGTGCACATTGTAGGTGGTGTGCTGCCTCAGTACGATGTTGCATTTTATGCTGCTTTGTTCACGGCAATCAAACAACACCGTCCTGATTTGCATGTAAAAGCTTTAACTCCTGTAGAGTATCACTATATTTTTAAGAAAGCTAAAATCGATTACGCAACAGGTATGCGTTTGATGAAGGAAGCTGGATTAGAGTCAATACCAGGCGGTGGTGCAGAGATCTTTCATCCCGAAATCAGAGAGCAGATTGCTAAAGATAAATGTACCGGTCAGCAATGGCTGGATATACATGAAGAATGGCACAAACTTGGTATGCGCAGTAATGCGACTATGCTTTACGGACATATCGAAAAATATTGGCACCGTGTAGATCACATGGAAAAACTGCGTGAACTACAAGACCGTACAGGTGGTTTCCAAACCTTTATTCCTTTAAAGTTCAGAAATCAACATAACCAGATGAGCAATGTTCCTGAAACTTCAGTGATTGAGGATTTAAGAAACTATGCCATTGCCAGGATCTACATGGATAATTTTGATCACATTAAAGCTTATTGGGCTATGATCAGTCGAGAAACAGCCCAGTTATCTTTGAATTATGGCGTTGATGATATTGATGGTACTTTAGATGATACCACTAAAATCTATTCAATGGCTGGCGCAGAAGAGCAAACGCCAGCAATGAGCACTAAAGAACTGGTTAATCTGATTAAACAGGTGGGCAGAAAGGCAATAGAGCGCGATACTTTATATAATGTAGTGACCGATTTCGAAAATGTAGTTTTCGAGGAAGAAAAGAAACCGCAATATTATAAATTACCTGTAGTGAATTAGGAGTATTATGATGATAGGATTTTAAGATCTTTTCGTAAAATCCAAAATTTTAAAATAAAAAACGTTAATCCTATAATCCAAAAAATCCCATTTTAATGGTCAAGGAAATATACATCATACGCCACGGCGAAACGGAACTGAATAGACAAGGCATAGTACAGGGCAGAGGTATAAATTCTGACTTAAATGATTTAGGCAGGGCACAGGCAGAAGCTTTTTACCAGACCTATAAAGATATTCCTTTTGACAAAATTTACACTTCGGATTTAAAGCGAACCTGGCAAACCGTTCAGAAGTTTATTGATTCGGAATTGCCCTGGGAAAAACTTTCGGGCTTAGATGAATTGGCCTGGGGTGTTTGGGAGGGAAAACCCAACACCGAAGATGCCCGTGACGCTTTCCGGGAAATGTTACAAAGTTGGCAGGATGGAGATTACACTGCCCATTTTGAGGGGGGTGAAAGTGTTCAGGATGTTTACGAACGTTTAAAGCAACCCATGGAAGTTTTAATGGCCAGACCTGAAGAAAAGACAGTTTTAGTGTGTATGCATGGCAGGGCAATGCGTGTTTTCTTATGTTTATTGCTGGGCAAACCACTCAGCGAAATGACTGAATTTCCGCACCAAAACACGGTACTTTATAAAATGGGTTTCGAAGATGGGAAATTTTCCGTTCTTGAATTTAACAGCGCCGTTCATTTAGACTGTTTAGTAATTGAATAATACGCTTATCGCCAAACGCGAAGCGCAAAACATAACACCTTGAATAAGATTAAAATATCGGCTGTTGCTTACACCAACACCAAAGCTTTTATATACGGATTAGAACATTCGGACATTATAAATAAAATTGATTTAAGTTTAGATATCCCTTCAGATTGCGCGTCCAAAGTGATTAATGGTCAGGTTGATATCGGTTTAATGCCAGTTGCAGCCATTCCCCAGGTTCCAAATGCGAATATTGTGGCCGATTATTGTATCGGCAGCGATGGAGGGGTTAATTCAGTATTTATTTTTAGTGATGTCCCGGCAGAGGAGATTAAAACAGTAAGGTTGGATGCACATTCGCGTACATCGAACAATTTAGCTAAAGTTTTGCTTAAGTTCCATTGGAAAAAGGAAGTGGAGTTTACCACCGATCCTGATGCAAAAACAGATGCCTTTGTTTTGATCGGTGACAGGACTTTTGGCAAAAAAGATGATTTTGCCTATGCCTACGACATGGGAGAGGAGTGGAAAAAGCTAACAGGTTTGCCGTTTATGTATGCCGCCTGGGTAGCGAATAAAGAAATCTCCCGGGAATTTAAAGACGAATTTAATGCGGCGCTGAAGTTTGGCCTTGATCATAGAAAAGAAGTGTTGCAAGAATTGCAAATATCCCCAAATTTCGATCTCGAAGATTATTTATACCACAGACTTCAATTTGATGTTACTGACGACCGGAAAAAAGCACTGAATTTGTTCTTGAGGTATATTCAAGAATTGGAAAAAATAAACATTTAGATAAAGTCGTCATCTCGACTGTAGCGAATGGAAACGGAGATAACATTGATTAGATTTCTCAACTGCGTTGCACTCCACTCGAAATGACGATAAATTGTATATGTCTAATGCGTTTTCATTTTACCAGCTACCTTCTCCAGCGTACTTTTTAATTTGGTTAAAGCTCCTGTAATCGCTAAATCGTATGTATTACCAAGATTAGTAACCGCAATCGGGTCTTTTCCGGTAATTCTGGCTTCCAGTAAACATCTTTTATCGTCCAGGCCATCTTTACTGCCGTTTTCATCAGATAAATGCACCTCTAAACGTGTAATTAAATCGCTATATCTGCTCAAGCCTTCATTTAATTGCGTTTGGATTTTCTCGTCGTATTCCTGGTGGATTGTTAAGTTTTTGTCGGTGTTCAGTTGGATCGTCATAATTAAAATATTAGTTGTAAATTATATAAGATTAACACACAACTTCGGGAAACGTTTTGAATTAGGGTTAATTGTTGATAATATGGTTAACTGTTTAAACTGTAAAAAGTGTTAACTGTTAAAGCAAGAAAATTATTATGCACCGGGTAACAGACCATTGTACCTAAACCTGGTAGGAGCGAACACGAGTGTAACGAAGTAAAGCGGATAGCAGGACTACACACCCCTAAATGCAGAGCACCCTTCATTTTCTAATCCTCGGTTAACTGTCAAACTGTAAAGAAACGGTTAACTGTTGAGTGAAGAAGTTATGCAACCAGGTAACAAACCATTGTACTTAAACCTGGTAGGAGCGAACACGAGTGTAACGAAGTAAAGCGGATAACAGGACTGCACTAACCGAAATGTACAGAACCCTTCATTTCCAAATAGTGGTTAACTGTTCTTAACCGATTAAACAAGCAAATTTTTTTTAACTTTTCAACAAAACAGCTGTAAAATGCATATTCGTGTTATCTTTATGGCTTTTGTAAATTAATTTCAGTTTTGGCTAAAGACACGAATAAAGAAACCCCGTTAATGCAGCAGTACAACGCGATTAAAGCGAAGTATCCGGGCGCACTTTTACTATTTAGGGTTGGCGATTTTTATGAAACCTTTGGCGAAGATGCCATTAAAACGGCACAGATTTTAGGGATAGTATTAACCAGAAGGGGTACAGGGCCAAATGGCGGTGCTTTAGAACTGGCTGGTTTTCCGCATCACTCTCTGGATAATTATTTATCTAAACTGGTAAGGGCGGGTCAGCGGGTAGCCATCTGCGATCAGCTGGAAGATCCAAAAACCACAAAAACCATTGTCAAACGGGGGGTGACTGAATTGGTTACGCCTGGTGTAGCGTATGGCGATAATATAGTCAATCAAAAATCGAACAACTTCCTGGCATGTGTTTTCTTTGATAAAACGCAACTAGGGGTTTCATTTTTAGATATCTCAACAGGTGAATTTTTAATTGCACAGGGCAATAGCGATTATATTGATAAACTTTTGCAGGGTTTTAAACCTACAGAGGTTATTTTCCAAAAATCGAAGCGCCAGGCTTTTACCGAAAACTTCGGCGACCGTTTTTACACTTTCGGTCTAGACGAATGGCCTTTTACATCCGATTATGGCAACGAAACCCTGATGAAACATTTTGAAGTTTCTTCATTAAAAGGTTTTGGTGTAGAGCGTTTACAGAGCGGAATCGTAGCTGCCGGTGTTATTCTGCATTACCTGGGTGAAACTGAACACCGGAATTTACAGCATATCAGTTCGATAGGACGTATTGAAGAAAACCGTTATATGTGGTTAGACCGTTTTACCATCCGTAACCTGGAACTGGTGAACTCGCCAAACGATAATGCCGTAACCTTATTCGATATTCTCGACCATACCTGTACGCCAATGGGTGCACGTTTGCTGCAAAAGTGGATTATCATGCCATTGAAAGAATTGAAACCGATCCAGGAACGCCTGGGTATGGTGGAATATTTTGTGCAGCATGAAGAATTACAGGGCGAATTTTTAAACAACATCAAGCAAATTGGTGATTTAGAACGCCTGATTTCTAAGGTAGGTTTGCAGCGTGTAGGTCCGCGTGAGTTGGTGGCGCTAAAACGTGCGTTATACCATATCGAAGCGGTTAAAAAACTCGCAGCTGATTCTAAAAACCCTTTCCTGATCAAGATAGCAGACCAATTGAACCCGTGTTTGGCCATTAGGGAAAGGATTGAAAGGGAATTACAGCCTGAGCCACCGGCCTTGCTGATTAAAGGAAATGTAATTGCCGATGGTATTGATGAAGATTTGGACCGCCTGCGTAAAATTGCTTTTGGAGGTAAAGATTATTTGGTGCAGATTCAGAAAAGGGAAGCCGAAGCAACAGGTATTCCATCACTAAAAATTGCCTTTAACAACGTTTTTGGGTATTATTTGGAAGTTACCCATACCCATAAAGATAAAGTACCTGAAGGCTGGATCCGTAAACAGACCCTGGTAAATGCCGAGCGTTATATCACACCAGAGCTTAAAGAATACGAAGACCAGATTTTGGGGGCTGAGGAAAAGATACAGGCGATAGAAATCCGTTTGTACAACGAACTGATGTACGAAACGGCAAGTTATATCAAGCCGATCCAGCTCGATTCATTTTTAATCGCACAGTTAGATTGTTTATTGTGTTTCGCACAGTTGGCGGTTAAGAACCACTACAACAAGCCTAAAGTTACCGAAGAAAAGGTGCTAGATATTAAAGGCGGTCGACATCCGGTAATAGAAAAGCAATTGCCCGTAGGACAGGAATACATCACCAATGATGTTTATCTGGATACGGATAGTCAGCAGATTATTATGATTACCGGACCTAACATGGCGGGTAAGTCGGCAATTTTAAGGCAAACTGCACTAATTGTATTGATGGCGCAGATGGGTTCGTTTGTTCCGGCTAAAGATGCTGAAGTGGGTATCGTTGATAAGATTTTCACCCGAGTAGGGGCATCTGATAATATTTCTTCGGGAGAAAGTACATTCATGGTCGAAATGAATGAAACGGCCAGTATTTTGAACAACATTTCTGATGATAGTTTGATTTTGTTGGATGAAATTGGCCGCGGAACGAGTACCTATGATGGTATTTCGATTGCCTGGGCCATTGCCGAATTTTTACACCAACATCCAACAGCCCGGCCCAAAACCCTTTTCGCTACGCACTACCACGAGTTAAACGAATTGGCGAACACGATGCCGCGTATTAAGAACTTTAATGTTTCGGTAAAGGAAATGACCAATAAAGTGATTTTCTTGCGTAAACTGGTGCCTGGTGGAAGCGAGCACAGTTTTGGTATCCATGTGGCAAAAATGGCCGGTATGCCAACAAAATTAATTGGTCGCGCGAACGAGATATTGAAGAAACTCGAAATAGACCGAACTGAAGGACAGAGTATAAAAGACAGCATTAAGAAAGTGCAGAACCAGGCGTACCAACTGCAGATGTTTGCCATTGATGATCCGGTTTTGGTGAAAATACGTGATACACTAAATAATTTGGATGTAAATGCGTTAACTCCTGTAGAAGCTTTGCTAAAGTTGGATGAAATACAACGATTGATCAAGAATTAAGAGGGGTGTAGGGATTGGGGTTTAAGTCATAAGGTTTTGAATCTCATAAACATGCAACTAATCAAGTATACAATGGAAAGAACCTTTAATCTTAAATCATTTACCTTTCACCTCAAAAAGAATATATTCTTTTTAATAGCATTGGTTATCTTCTTTTCTTCCTGTGGTACGCGTAAATACACGGTTAAAAGTGACACCAAAGCTTCCAAAGCAGCTGATGCGATGGCAAATTTACAGAGTAAACCCCTATATCGTTTCATTACCGATTGGACAGGTGTAAAATACCGTTTTGGCGGTTTGGATAAAGGTGGTATTGATTGTTCAGGTTTTGCGTTTTTATTGGAGAAGGAAATTTATGGCGTAACGCTTCCACGTATTTCACGCGAACAGGCCAATGTTGTAAAGCGTAAGGATATTGATCGTTTAAAAGAAGGCGATCTGGTGTTTTTCTCCTTCGGCGGCAATGATGTAGACCATGTTGGGGTTTACCTCAATAATGGCTTTTTTGTACATGCCAGCACCACCAGAGGGGTAATTGTTGATGATTTAACACTTCCTGCCTACCAGAAGGTATTGGTTAAATCGGGATCGGTTAATTAAATTTCTCTGCTACCGTCATGCTGAACTTGTTTCAGCATCTTTTTGATGTAATCATTAGAATTAATATTTTTCCTGGATGGGCCCTGAAACAAGTTCAGGGTGACGCTCCCAATTAATAACAAAACCCTTCATTTTTCGTTATCCATTTATGCGTATATTTTTTATAATCTGCTTATCTTTAATTACTTATTTTGCAAAAGCACAAGTGCGATTACTCAAATTGGATGATCTGGATAAGCGTATAGCCAATGGAAAAGATACTACTTATGTGATCAACTTTTGGGCTACCTGGTGTTCGCCCTGTGTGGCCGAATTGCCAAATTTCGAGAAACTGCGGGTTGCCAATTTAAAAAAGCCGGTTAAAGTGCTTTTGGTGAGCCTGGATTTTAAATCAAAACTACAAAAGGATGTGATTCCCTTTGTACAAAACAATAAAATTAATGCTGAGGTATTTCTTTTAAATGAGCCCGATCAGCAACAATATATTGAAAGGATCGACAAGAAATGGTCTGGAGCTATTCCGGCCACACTTTTTGTAAACAAGAAAAGCAGACGTTTTTACGAAAAAGAGTTTACCGAGACGGAACTGAAAAATACTTTGTTAAACTTAAAATAGATTGTGATGAAAACATTGATTTTAACAGCATTTATGCTGATTTCAGGACTTGCATTTGCACAAACTGAAGGTTATCAGGTGGGTGATGTAGTAAAAGACTTCTCACTGAAAAATGTAAATAACAAAACGGTGTCGCTGGCCGATTACAAGGACGCAAAAGGCTATATTGTTGTTTTTACCTGCAACACCTGTCCGGTAGCTAAAGGCTATCAAGACCGGGTAGCTGCGCTGAATGCAACTTATGCGGCTAAAGGTTATCCCGTTATAGCCATCAATCCAAATGATGCCGGCGTGGTACCTGAGGAAAGCTTTGAAAAGATGCAGGCCCTGGCTTCAGAAAAGAAATTCAGCTTCCCATATCTCTTAGATCCAGGTCATGTAGTTACCAAACAGTTTGGTGCGACCAGAACACCACATGTTTTTGTGTTAAACAAAACAGACAAGGGCAATGTGGTAGAATATATCGGCGCCATTGATAATGATCCTGAAGAAGCAAACTCCACCAAGATCGATTATGTTAAAAATGCTGTGAACGAATTGTCTGCCGGCAAAAAACCGGCGATCGCATCAACCAAAGCCGTTGGCTGTGGCATTAAATGGAAAAAGGGTTAAACATACCTCAACCACCACTGCCGGTGCGTTTCTTTATATTTCTTAAACCATCGGCAGGGTAAATACAGCGAAGCCACCACGCAAAGCCAGATTAAATATACGATTGGTAAACTAAAGCCAAATGCCACAGGCCTGAATAAAAACGGTACCTGCTCAATTTCTTTTGAGCTATGCCCGGTTTCAAAAAATAGCACAACAAGTAAGGTATGCAACAGATAAAAGTGAAGGACATAATAGAAGAAAGGTACTGCGCCATATACTGAGGTTATTTTGGTAAACCAGTTACTGATGTTTTCGGTAAAGGCCAGGACCAGCATCGCCGGACCTAGAGTCATAGCGGCATACTGTAAGGAAGGGGGATATTTGTTTACGTTGAAAAATGCCAGTAAATTTTTAAACAGATCGTGGTATTCTTTTCTTGGCACAGGATCACCATATACATTGATCAATCTTAAAGTGATAAATAAAAAAACAGTAAGTGATCCTACAATTAATAAATTGCGCTTTCTGCGTTCGGCTTCATAACCTTTTTTGTACCAGGCACCAATGCCGTAACCGACAAACATAATGCCTGTCCAGGGGAGGATGGCGTAAAAATCGCCAATCAAATGATTTTTAGTCAACTGTATTACCGAGCCAGATGCGGTAAAAAATAGATTCAAAATCAGTCCACCTGTGGGATCTGTTGGCGATGGAAATAAATTGAAAAGATTGTGTCCGAAAACCAATATCAGGCCCGTAATCAAAACCGCTTTATAGGAAATGCGGCTAAATAGTGCCAACAAGATCATGCTACAGCCAATGGCCCAGATCACCTGAAGGATAATAAAATTATAGAATGGATTAAAGGTTAAACCGAGTGTGATGATTGCAATTTCGATAAAGATCAGCCACAAACCTCTTTTGAATAAGAATGAACTCGCCTGGGCAGGTGTTCTGCTTTGGGCGGATAGATAAGCTGATAATCCAGAGAGAAACACAAACGTAGGTGCACAGAAATGGGTAATCCAACGGGTAAAAAATAACATTCCCGTCGTGGTATCAGGATTTAAGGGATCGGCCGTCATGGCGCCAATGTGAAAGAAATCACGGGTATGATCAAGTGCCATAATGATCATGACTAATCCACGCAATATGTCTATAGATAAAATGCGTTTTGGTAGGGTTGGGCTGTCGGCATTCATGGCAAGAGGTTTGGTTGATTAAAGATAACAATTCAAAATTATTTTCTGTATCCTTATTATACCCCTTTCGTTTGCCAGACTGGTATGGATGCAGGTTTTTATATCATGATCAAGAAAATCGATTTAGGAATAGTTTAATTGGCGATAATCATTTTGATGTTCCAAAAATTATAATAATATTTGTTTAAGCGCTAACCGAATAATATCTTACCTTACTATTGATCACGGTCAATACCAGATGGCTTTCGGTTATTAAAATTTGACCAAATTATCATAACACATTATAATGAAAAGAAGAACATTTATACAAAACACGGGCTTGTTGGGAGCAGGAGTTGTCGCATCGAAATTTTCTTTTGCGGCCAATCCCGCACCAGAATTTCCTGTGGTACGTGTGGCTGCTGCTAAACGACATTTTCAGAGCAAGGCTGTTGATGCCGCAATCAAGACTTTCCAGGCAAACGTTAAAAACCCCGAACTGGCCTGGTTATTCGAAAACTGTTTCCCGAATACACTGGATACTACGGTTTACCATTCTGAGAAAAATGGCAGACCAGATACTTATGTGATTACCGGTGATATTGATGCGATGTGGTTGCGCGATAGTTCTGCCCAGGTTTGGCCATACCTTCAGTTCGTGAACGAGGACGAACCGCTTAAAAAAGTAATCGCTGGGGTAATTATCCACCAAACAAAATGTGTTTTAAAAGATCCGTATGCCAATGCTTTTTATGGTGATGCCACCAAGGTAGGCGAGTGGAAAACAGATAAAACTTCCATGCAGCCTGGGGTACACGAGCGTAAATGGGAGATCGATTCTTTATGTTATCCCATCCGCCTGGCTTATCACTACTGGAAAAAAACAGGCGACAAAACACCTTTCGATGCCGATTGGAAAAAAGGGATCGAAGCCACTTTAAAAACATTCAAAGAACAACAGCGCAAAGCGGATAAAGGTCCGTACCATTTCCAGAGAGAAACAACACAGCCAACAGATTCGTTGCCAATGGCGGGTTATGGTTTTCCGGTAAATCCGGTTGGATTAATCTGCTCTGCTTTCCGTCCAAGTGATGATGCTACCATTTTCCCTTTTCTGGTACCGTCTAACTTTTTCGCGGTATCTAGTTTAAAACAGGCAGCAGAAATGATCAAAGCTTTACAGCCTGATAAAACTTTAGAAAGCAATTTGTTAAACCTTGCCGACGAAGTAAATGCTGCATTACAGAAACATGCCATTGTGAACCATCCGAAATACGGCAAAATTTATGCTTTTGAAGTGGATGGCTTTGGAAGTTCATACCTGATGGACGATTCTAACGTACCAAGCTTATTGGGTTTACCTTATTTAGGCGCCATGAAAGTGGAAGATCCAATTTACCAGAATACCAGGAAGTTTGCCCTTTCTAAAGACAATCCTTATTTCTTTAAAGGAACTGCCGCAGAAGGAATTGGTGGACCGCACGCTGGTCAGGATATGATCTGGCCGATGAGTATTACCATGCGCGCCTTAACGTCGAAAGATGATGCCGAAATTAAATACTGCATCGATACTTTACGTAAAACGCATGCCGGTAAAGGTTTTATGCACGAATCCTTTAATAAAGACAATCCCGAAAACTTTACAAGGGCTTGGTTCGCCTGGTCGAACACTTTATTTGGCGAACTCCTTTGGAGAACTTACCACGAAAAACCAGCTTTGTTAAAAGCTTAATTATACTAACCGTATTTATTGGCAATTTTGGCTAATAAATACGGTTTCTTTCTATAGCCTACTCCGCTGAGTTTTTAATTGCCTGGCCGTTTATTGACATCCCCTGTTAATTACGCCGTAAAACTACGCTATTCAGGAATAATAACGATCAATTTATGTAAAAGCTGTGTTAGAAGAGGTGATGCTGTTTTTTACAAAAATAAATATTTGTAAATTGCCTGAAATTATTTATCCCTACATTGCAAAATCCTGAAAAATTCATCCTTGCTGATATAGAGGCAATAAGCAAAATACCTGCTGTTGCGCATATTTTAGAAATCGTTTGCAGAACTACGGGAATGGGTTTTGCAGCTGTGGCCAGGGTAACTTCTGATCGGTGGATTGCCTGTGCAATACACGACGAAATCAATTTCGGATTGGGCGTTGGTGGCGAACTTAAGCTGGAAACGACCATCTGTAATGAAATCAGGCATCATAAAAAACCTGTTGTAATCGATCATGTTGCTGAAGATCCTCAGTTTGCTGGTCACCATACCCCCTTGATGTATGGTTTTCAAAGTTATATTTCGGTACCGATTACCTTAAAAAACGGAGACTTTTTCGGTACGCTATGTGCCATCGATCCCAAACCTGCAAAACTAAACAACCCGGCCATTACGGGCATGTTTACCATGTTTGCCGATTTGATCGCCTTTCATTTAGATGCGCTGGAGCAGCTGGCCAAAACAGAAGAAGAATTAAAAAAGGAACAGGAGATAGCTGTTTTGAGAGATCAGTTTATTGCTATTTTAGGTCATGATTTGCGAAATCCGCTAAATGCGATTTCAAGTAGTGCGCAGCTTTTATCGCGCTTAAGTTTAGATGAACGCGGTGGGCGTATCGCCAAAATTATTAAGGATTCTTCTTTTAGAATGAACGGCCTGATTGAGAATATGCTTGATTTTGCCAGTGGCCGTTTAGGTGAAGGCATTACGATCGACAAAACAGCTGATGAGGACCTTGAAAAATTACTGACTCAGGTGGTAGATGAGCTGCAGGCGATTTGGCCAGGCAGACATATCAAATTAAATTTTAACCTGGATCATCCTGTTCATGCTGATGGCAAAAGACTTGCCCAGCTTTTTTCTAACTTGTTGGGTAATGCTTTAAATTATTCACCGGCGGATTCGACTGTAGAAATTACCGCTTTTAGCAATACGGAAGAGTTTAATCTTTGTGTAGCGAATAAGGGCAAACAAATCCCGGTTGCTGCTATGGACCGTCTGTTTCAGCCATTTTCGAGAGGTGAAGTAGAACCCAATCAAAAAGGCCTGGGTTTAGGTTTGTATATTGCATCCGAAATCGCGAATGCGCATGATGGTACACTTGATGTATCTTCTACGCCTGAACAAACTTGTTTTACCTTACGTTTACCTTCACAAAAATGATCACTGTTAGTGATAGCTTGCCAACATCAACGCTTTTAGAACTAAAAGTTGGAGAAGAGATTACAGATGGAAATAACCTATCTGGTCCCATTAAAAGTATCGAAATTAGTGAAACAGATGAGTTTTTAATGTTCGTATTTCAATTGGAAAGCAGTTATATCATTGTGAAGAAACTTAAACAGGTCTGTTGATTACAATAGCGGCCTCGGATCAAATATGACCTGAAATGATTTAATCTTTTCTTCTTCCAGTTTGTACCAACCACTGGAAAAGATTGTTTTTTCACCCATATCGATATCGTACCACAGGCAAACTTCTTCCTGATCTACGAATACTTTTTTAACATCGTATTTGAATTTCATTTTCTTCATGTCTCCGATGTAATTATCCGCTCCATTTCTTTCACCCATTACACCTTTAAAGGTCATGTCATCGTGGAGCTGCGCTCTGGCTACTTCAAAATCTTCTGCATTTAAGGCATTGATAAAATCGAGCACAACAACTTTTGCATTGTGTTCGGTCAGGATTTTATTGGATGTACTCATAATAGAAATATTTTACTTAAAACGAAAATCCGGCAGAAAATGTTTGAGATGAGGCGACTTAATGAACAGCAAATGAAAGATTTATATAGATCGGTCATCATCACGATCCAATTAATAATCGGATAAAGCGTAGTCCCAAATTTCGGGAGAGATCTATCAATTAGATCTCTCGGCTACGTTGCACCCGATAGCTACGGGTTCGCTCGAAATGACGACCTTTCTGTCATTCAAAACTGTACACTTTCCCCGCTTGCGTTTTAAAGCTGTATGTAAAGTCTTTTCCTGATTTCTTTTCAATGATGCCTTTACTCCTAAGTGCATTCGGACTTCTTATGATACAATCTTCGCCAGATAATGATTTGATGGATAGCTTCACAATTTTACCATCTTTCCATTGCAGGTTAGTGATTTCGAAGTTGCCACGTGCCCTTAAGCCCTGGATACTCCCTGTCGGCCATTGATCAGGCAAAGCGGGTAAAAACTGTAATTCGCCTGCCTGACTTTGCAAAAGCATTTCAGAAATACCTGCTGTGTAACCAAAGTTACCATCAATCTGGAAGGGTGGATGGGCACAAAAAAGATTGGAATAAATACCACCACCTTTATTGTAATCGGTACCTGAGCCACCAACCGGGGTAATAAAATTCTGTAATATTTTATAGGCGTGGTTTCCATCTTGTAATCTCGCCCAGAAATTCATTTTCCAGGCCATAGACCAACCTGTTGATTCATCGCCACGGGCAGTTAAGGTTACCCTGGCCGCTTTGGCGAGTTCCGGTGTTTTAATGGTACTGATTTCCCTTCCCGGATGCAGACCAAAAAGGTGGGATATATGCCTGTGCTGATCTTTAGGATCGTCACGATCGGTTTCCCATTCCTGTAGCTGTCCCCATTTACCAATTTTTGGTTTTAATAAATGTGCTTTAAGATCGGCAATATGGGTTTTGTAATCTTTGTCAATTCCTAATATATCCGCTGCTTCAATATAGTTGGTAAATAAATCGTACACAATCTGTTGATCGTGTGTTACACCATCCTCTGTAGGGCCATGCTCTGGCGACCAACCCATTGGTGAAACTAAAGTACCATCTGGTCTTCTTTTTAGGTGGTCATCCCAAAACTCAGCGATTTCTTTTATAATCGGGTAGGCAAAGTTCTTTAAATAATCTTTGTCTTTTGTAAAGGCATAATGCTCCCAAAGTGCCTGTGCATACCATGCGCTGCCTGGTGTGTTCCAAAGAAAGCTCATTCCTCCGAAAATATTGTTTTCCGTTTTTACCGTCCAGCCACGCGTATTTGGATATTGTTTGCGGGTAGCAATGGCGCTTACTTCGCGCATGCTGTTGATATAATCGAGGTATGGAATCTGACATTCTGAAAGATTGGTCGGTTCAGCGAGCCAATAGTTCATCTGGATATTGATATTGGAATGGTAATCGCTGCCCCAGGGCGGGGTGTTGGTTTCGTTCCAAAGTCCTTGGAGGTTGGCGGGTAAACCTCCCTTCCTGGACGAACTGATCAATAAATATCTTCCATATTGAAAAATTAAGGATTCGAGTCCCAGATCTGGCGTTTTTTTGTAATTGATCAACCGTTGATAGGTAGGTAGATTGTTGTTTTTTATCTCTTCCGATCCTAAGTGAATAGACAAACGTTTAAACAGCTTTTGATAATCCTTTACATGGCTTCCTAATAAATTGGCATAAGATTTTGCTGAAGCCTGTTGTAGTATCGCATCTATTTTTGGGGCCGGTTCTTCACCTTTCCAGTTTTGCCCGCGTTTATTGCTGTAATTGGTAGCGCCTGTGAAAATGATGGTGATGGCATCGGCGTTTTCTATTTTTAATTTTTCACCATCATCATCTTTAACCGGGTGGCTGCTGCCATTTTCAATTTTAACCAAAGCGGTAGCCTGATACGACATTCCGTTAGACAGTTTGCCTACAAATTGAATGGTATTTCCGGTAACGGTAATGGTGCCCTGATGTGCGTTTTTAAGTCTGATTGCAGCCGAATAAGCCCCTTTTTTATTTGCGCTCAACCTTAAAACCATTACTTTATCGGGAAAACTGCAAAAGTATTCGCGTTTGTAGTTCACTCCATTTTGGGTATAGGTGATGGTATGGATGGCGTCAGCAAGGTTAAGCTGGCGTTTATAAGTGGTAAAGTTTAGGTCTTTATGATCAAAATCTATAAACAGATCGCCAAAGGCCTGGTACATGCCTCTGTCGTTTTCATCACCTGTCCAAAGGGTATTGTCGTTAAACTGGATATGTTCCTGGTTTACACCTCCGAAAACCATCCCGCCGATGCGGCCATTGCCAATAGGATAAGCTTCGGTCATCCAGGTAGTGGCGGGTTTATTGTCCCAAAGCAGTAAGGGTGATGTTTCTTCCTTTTGAGCGAAAACAGCATGGGATAAGCTTAGCGAGAACAATAAAAGTACGGCGCGGGAAATGATTTGCTTAGGTTTAAAAAGCATAAGGAATATTTGATTAGTGTGTGGCCAAATATATAGATAATCAAACAATTGTGTTACGCTTCGGGCAAGTGAAAGCATCTCGATTATTGGCATTATATTGAGTTATTTAAGCAAAGGCATTTTGGTTTTGTTGAACTTTAATAAGTAACTATTGTGATATTTTCAGCAGGGTTTTAATAGATTTTCTATATTTGGTATCACACACTAAAACGTTTTATGTAAAATGAAATCGCTAACCAAATTTCTAAACTTATTCTTATTTCTAAATGTAGCGGGCATTTATCATGCTCAGAGCCAGTCGAAAACATCATTTACCAAGTATGTCAATACTTTTATCGGCACAGCACCGCTAACCGATCCTAAAATTTTGGGTTATGAACTGCCGCAGGGCTGGCGCTCGTGGGCAGGCTTAACCTTTCCGGGGAGTTCGCTGCCTAATGCCATGGTACAGTTGAGTCCGATTACCGAATTCGGTTCGGGCGCAGGCTACGAATATGAAGACGATACCATTTATGGTTTCGCACACACCAACAAAGGGCACTGGAACCTCTGTAATATTCCGATTTTACCGCTTTCTAATCCAACAGCTAAGTTTGGGTCAAAATTTTCGCATAAAAATGAAAGTTCAGCACCGGGTTTTTATCAGGTTTACCTGGATGATTATCAGGTTAACGTGAAGCTTACTTCAACCCTGAGAACGGGATTTCACCAATATGAATATAAAAATAACCACGATAGGCAGATCTTATTTCTGTTGGGGAAAGCCAACAGCGGTGTTTCTACCTGGAATATTGAGCAGGTGGGCACTTCGGCTATTCAAGGTTTTCAGGGGGGAGAGAATATTTATTTTTATGCCACTGTTAACGGTACGATCGGGAAGCTTGATCAAACGGATGTAGGTAAACGCTCGGGCTACGCCATTGTGCATCTTGCCGATGGGAGCAAGGGACCTGTTGAACTTAAAATCGGTTTATCATTTGTAAGTGTGGCCAATGCGAAGGAAAACCTCGAACAAGAACTGGGCAATAAAACTTTTACAGAGGTGCGCAATGCGGCTACCACTACATGGGAAGCACTTTTAGGCAACATTCAGGTAAAGGGGGGGACAGAGAAGCAAAAGCAGATGTTATATTCTTGTTTATACCGGTCTTTTTTATGGCCTGCATTGCGCAGCGATGTGAATGGCGAGTTTAAAGACGCTAAGCGCAATGTGACCAAAGGTAATTTCAACTATTACACCGAACCATCACTTTGGGATACCTACCGCAATAAAGATGTGCTTTTAGGACTGATTACGCCAAAAGTAACCTTAGATGTAATTAAATCAATGAAAGATGTAGGCGATAAAACCGGATTTATCCCGACTTTTTTTCATGGTGATCATGGGGCGTCATCTATAGCGGGGGCTTACTTAAGAGGCATTGATGATTTCGATATCAAGGGCACTTATCAGATTTTGTTGCGCAACGCGAATGTAGAGGGGGGCGCCCGTCCTTTTATAAAGGAATATATTGAGAAGGGTTATATTTCAGATCCTGATGTGAAGAATCCACATGTGGAAACCAAGGCGAAAGCGGGTGTTTCTAAAACGCTGGAGTATTCTTATGATGATTATTCGCTGGCACAGATTGCCAAAAAACTGGGCGATAGTACAAATTATCGTATCCTGATGGCGAGATCTAAAAATTATAAGCATATGTTCGATCCCGGTACCCGTTTTATGCGTGGGCGGTTAGAAAATGGCGACTGGATTAAACCCTTTAATCCGCAGTACCCGTATTATGAGTATATGTACAGGGAAGCCAATGCATGGCAGGTTTCTTTTTATGCCCCGCACGATATGAAAGGTTTAATTGAACTCTATGGTGGTGCTAAAGGTTTCGAATCGAAATTGGATTCGTTGTTTACCTTGCCCTGGAACCCGAAATATATTGCACGTAACGTTGAAACCATGATCGGTCAATATTGTCAGGGTAATCAGCCCGATCATGAAGCACCTTTTGCTTATACTTTTATCGGCAAGCCGGAGAAATCGCAGAAGATAATCGATAAAATTTTGAATGAACTCTATGGCATCGGTAGCGATGGTTTGGCACTTTCGGGCATGGACGATGCCGGTGAGATGTCGGCATGGTATGTATTCAGTTCATTAGGTTTGTATCCGTTTTCGGCAACCGATCCCAATTATATTGTAACGGCACCTCTGTTTGATGAAGTAAAGTGGAAAACAAATACCGGGAAATTGTTAACGATTACCAAACCTGGAAAGGGAAGAGGAATTACTGCGATTAAGGTAAACGGGAAAGTAAATGAAGGGTATTTTATTTCTCATGATCTGTTTAAGAATGGAGGAAAGGTTGAGATTCTGACGAAGTAATACACTAGACCCCGCAGGTTTTTAAAACCTGCGGGGTTTTATAAAATATTAACTCCACAGTCATTTATTGAGTTCAGATTTCTTTTTAGGGCGATAGTTTTATTTTTATAGGGAAATGCAGGTTCAGTTTTTCATCGGATTTTCAGCCCCGCTTTCCGTTTTATTCCGATAAAGGATCGGAATGTCCACTTCAATCGGGTTTATTTGCCTCGGATAAGTGCATGATGGCCGCCAATTAAATCGCCGCCTAAAGCAGGCAAGCGACCGCAGTAAGATTCCTATGAAACATGCGAGGTTTGTGGCTGATGATGGAAGATGTACAATGGATGATGATTGTATGCCCAACTCTGTGCCCTCTGCGTCTTTCTCTTTGCGTTCTTTGCGGTTAAAAAAAGAACCGGATAATATAATGTTAAGTATTTTTTACAAATTACAATTTTTTACAATCGAATAAATGATCACTAATCTAAATAACGAACTGGCTACCAAGCCACACTATCCCATATTAGATGGCTTGCGCGGTATTGCGGCCATTATTGTTGTCACTTTTCACCTTACCGAGCCTTTGGGGACGGGACACCTGGATATCCTGGTTAACCACGGTTACCTGGCGGTAGATTTTTTCTTTTTATTGTCGGGTTTTGTGATGGGCTATGCTTACGACGACAGGTGGCAGAAAATGACCGTAGGCAATTTTTTTAAACGCCGTATCATCCGTCTTCAGCCCATGGTGGTTTTGGGGATGACGCTCGGCGCCATCGGATTCTATTATACGGATTCGACCATATGGCCGCTTATCCATACGATTCCGCTTTGGAAGATGCTGTTGGTGTTGCTGATCGGTTATACGATATTACCGGTATCCTTATCGCTTGATATTCGTGGCTGGCAAGAGATGCACCCCTTGAACAGCGTGGGCTGGTCGTTGTTTTTCGAATATATTGCGAATATCCTTTATGCGGTATGGATCAGGAAGTTTTCTAAAACGGCATTAAGTATTTTAGTGGTGATCGCCGCAATTGCACTTGCATACGTGGCCATTTCAAACGGGGATGTGAGTGGTGGCTGGACGCTAAATGTGGAACAGGTACGCATTGGATTTATCCGTACGATGTACCCTTTCTTTGCGGGGCTGTTGCTTTCACGTATCGCGAAGCCTGCCCGGATTAAAAATGCCTTTTTATGGTGCAGTCTTTTGGTTGCCATTGTATTGTATATGCCACGCATTGGTGGGGCGGAACATCTTTGGATGAACGGGATTTATGAAGCGGTTTGTATTATCTTCATTTTCCCGCTGATCGTATATCTGGGCGCCAGTGGCGTGATTGAATCGCAAAGAGAAAACAGGATATGCAAATTTTTGGGTGATATATCCTACCCGCTTTACCTGGTGCATTACCCGCTGGTGTATTTTTATGTGGCCTGGATCAGCAATCATAAGGGGGTAACGCTTGCACAGGCCTGGCCTTATGCCTTACTGATTTTAATTGGCGGGATTGTTTTGGCTTATGCGGCGTTGAAATGGTATGATGAGCCGGTAAGGAAGTGGTTAAGGATGAAGTTAGGGTAGAAAGATGGAAGATGTAAAATGGATAATGGAATTTGTGCTGCTAAAATCAGTGTGGTCAGCGGGAGGATCTGTTAAACCATTTTGATTATGCGATATTCAACTTAGGAGTACATGATATCTGACGGATGTATTGCTAATTTTAGATTACGATCCATTCATCAATATGGATGGATCGCTAGTGCTTTAATGTTAAACTTAACTTCCCAACCCACATTTAATCCGTATTTTAGCCTATATGAAAATAGTATTTTTTTCTGCTAAGGCTTACGACCGCGAATTTTTTGAAAGTTGTAACGAGGCTTATGGTTTCGAACTGGAATTTTGGGAAACGCATTTAGGGCCTCATATTGCTGATGCGGTAAAGGAAGGTACGGATGCGGTTTGTGTATTTGTAAATGATAAACTTAACGCGGAGGTAATTGAGGTGCTGGCACAGAAAGGGGTAAAAATTATCGCCTTACGTTGTGCAGGTTTTAATAATGTAGATCTCGAAGCGGCCAAACAGTATGGTATCCGTGTTTGCCGGGTGCCGGCCTATTCACCACAGGCAGTAGCTGAGCATGCAGTGGCGATGTTGCTTACGCTGAACCGTAAAACGCATAAGGCTTATAACCGGGTGCGGGAGCAGAATTTTTCGTTGTCGGGTTTAATGGGTTTCAATCTTTTTGGCAAAACGGTAGGAGTAATCGGTACTGGAAAAATAGGGGCCGCTTTTTGCAAGATTATGCTGGGTTTTGGCTGTGTGGTGCTGGCTTCCGATCCCTTTGAAGATGAAGCACTCCGGCATGCAGGGGTAAGGTATATGCCCTTTCACGAAGTAATAAAAGAGGCTGATGTGATTTCGCTGCATTGCCCGTTAACGCCCGACAACCACCACCTCATCGGTTCAGCGAGTTTATCAGCGATGAAAAAGGGCGTTACGCTAATCAATACAAGCAGAGGTGGTTTGATCCATACGCGTGATGTGATTGATGCGCTGAAAACGGGTCAGGTGGCGGCGCTGGGCATTGATGTGTATGAGCAGGAAGAAAAATTGTTTTTCAAGGATCTTTCGGGAAGTATTATTGGAGATGATGATATTCAGCGTTTAATCAGTTTCCCGAATGTTTTGGTTACCGGACACCAGGCTTTCTTTACGCAAGAGGCGTTAACGGAGATTGCCGAGTCGACTTTAGGTACGGTAAAGGCGATTTTGGAAGGGGGAGATGTAGGGGACGGAGCGGTATTGGTGTAGGAAGTCCGGAGTCAGGGGTCGGAGGTCCGAAGTCGAGGAGTAGATCGCATGTGGCCAATTGCGGGGTTCTTTAACTTGTCTTTGAGCCCTTTCCCTTTCAGAGGAATGGTGCCGACAGGCGGATATGGGCTGTGTGCCCTTTATCGTCCTCGTTTATAACGAGGATGAATGAGAAAGGCGATTTTATCGCCATTAATTATTTACTTGTGCATTACAAATGCACAACTCGCTGATCCTCGTTATAAACGAGGACCATTTTGAATAGGGGCTCCGAACCTTTTCTCTGTGGCCTCTGTGGTTAAAAAAGGAAAAGTCGGGAGTCAGAGGTCCGAAGTTGAAGAGCAGATCGCATGCGACTAATTGCAGGATTCACTAACTACTCTTTGAACCCTTTCCCTTCCAGGGGAAAGGTGCCGACAGGCGGATAGGGGCTCTGTGCCCTCTGTGCCTTTTCTCTGCGTACTCCGTGGTTAAAAGAGAAAACATACAAAAGCAACAAAGCCACAACTTGCGCTGTGACTATATTTATTTTAGAAATACGAAGTATTGAGGTTGCTGTTTTGCTTTTCGGCGGCTTCGATGGGTGCATAGTTGGAGAGGATAAGTGCTTCTCCTTTTTTAACGCATACATCGTGTTCGAAATGCACTGATGGACTTCCGTCTGCAGTTCTGATGGTCCAGCCGTCGTCGTCGAGGAAAACTTCTTTTTTACCCATATTGATCATAGGCTCTATGGCCATAACCAGGTTCTCCCTTAATAACAAACCATTGCCTTTGCGGCCGTAATTTGGTACCTGTGGGTCTTCGTGCATGTCTTTGCCCAGGCCATGACCTACCAGATCCCTCACAACACCATAACCTTGTTTTTCGTTATGACTTTGGATGGCTGCGCCGATATCGCCGATGCGTTTCCCTACAACAGCTTCTTTGATGCCCAGAAAAAGGGACTCTTTGGTGGTTTTTACGAGTTTTAATATCTCTGGTGAAACTTCACCAATAATAAAGGTATAGGCATGGTCGCCATGAAAGCCATTTTTGATGGTACCTACGTCAACCGAAATAATATCGCCGTCTTTTAGCTCATCTTTATTTGGAAAGCCATGTACCACTACATCGTTTACTGAGGTGATGATATGGAAGGGAAATCCGTTAAAGTTATAAAACGACGGGATAGCACCGTTATCTAATATATATTCGTTGGCCAGTTTATCAATGGCCAATGTGGTAATGCCAGGTTTTAATATTTTGGCTACTTCTGCCAGTGTATCGCTCACGAGTAGGGCGCTGATCTGCATCAGTTCTACTTCTTCGTTGGTTTTGTAAAAAATCATTGCTGCAAATTTAGTAAAAGAATAGTTAGTATGGAAGATGGATGTTGGAAAATGGATGAGGGAGGGTTTAAAGGTTATTTGTTGGAAGAAGTTAAGCGTGGCGATCGCGCGTTAGGTAAAAAGTCTAATCATGATGCACAACGTATAAATGTTAATCGAAATAAGGTTAATAGCCGCTAAGCATTAACTGCTAAACATAAAAATATATGCTAAATTTGGGTTTAATTCCTAAAGCAGGTATGTACGAAATCATTACACAATCCTTAACTAAAGTAGTCGATTTTACGGATGAAGAGCTTTTTTTGTTTATGCAAAGGCTTAAGCCGGTAAGTTTGAAAAAGTATGGTTTCTACTTATCCGAAGGTCAGGTTTGCAGGAGCATGGTGATTGTGTACAAGGGTGGGATGCGGGTTTTTACGCGCAACGAGAAGGGTGACCATACCTTAGGTTTCGCCTTCGAGGGCGAATGGATCGGGGATTATGAGAGTTTTTTGCTGCAGGCGCCTTCCGATTCTTTTATCGAAGCATTGGAGGATTGTGAACTGTTTACACTCAGTTATGCAGATATGCAGGCCTTGTATTCGCACAGTCAGCGTTTTGAAAGGTTCGGTCGCATTATCGCCGAAAATTTATTCGTGGAAACGGCAAAAAGTAAACGCACCTTACTCCTGCAATCGGCTGAAGACCGGTATTTAGATTTATTGACGAATCAGCCTCATATTCTGGAAAGACTTCCCCAGCATTTAATTGCGTCGTATCTTGGCATCCAGCCTCAAAGCCTGAGCAGGATTAGGGCTAAAGTGGCGAGGAAATAGTTGATTGGTCATTGGTTCACTTGTTTTCGCAAATAGTCTATTTCAAACGCCAAGCTCATCCTGGTTAACTGTCAGCTGTAAACCGCCAATTGGAAACTGCTTAATTGTCTCCAAACGCTCAACGCTTCACCTATGTTAACTAATCTCTTGTGCTTTTTAACCTAAGAGCATTTTTAGCTTTAATGATTATTTTCAGTTTTGTATCAGGTAAAGGATTAAAAATTTTTTTATATGAATACAGCACAGGTTTTTTCGGTGGTTAGCACATTAGCGGCCATGCAGTGGTTATTGTTAATCCTTGCGCCGAAATGGAAGGTAACACAATGGTTAATTCGCTATCCTGTGGTTCCATTAGTATTATCTCTTGTTTACGTGGTTTATATTACGGGTTTCTTTAATATTCAGGGAGGCGGATTCGGATCGATACAGGAGCTGCGCACACTTTTCAATAATGATCATCTGCTCCTGGCGGGTTGGGTACATTATCTCGCTTTTGATCTGCTGATCGGGTTCTCCATTATAAAATCGGCACAGGATAAAAGTGTTTCACATTGGCTTGTGATCCCTTGTTTACTACTCACCTTTATGTTCGGCCCTTGTGGTTATTTACTTTATCTGATTATCCAAAAAATTAAATCATAGTGATGAAAACTTTATTCACAAGGATTAAGACTGCTAGTCCTGCTTTATACTACTGCGGTATAGGTCATTTGGTTCTAATGGCGCTGATGTTGCTTATCACATTGTTCGATCACCGGCAACTGATGGGCATAAACCTTTGGATTAAACCGATCAAATTTGCCATTTCCATCGCCATTTATTGTTTAACCTGGCCACTGTTTTTGCAATACTTCCCATATGTGCGTTTAAAAAAACGCTTTGCGAATTTTACGGTCTTCGCCATGACTTTTGAGATGATCGCCATTGCTACGCAGGCAGCGAGAGGTGAATTGTCGCATTATAATGTTTCAGGTGCGAATGCTTTGGTGTTTGCATCAATGGGGATCGTAATTGTTTCGCAAACTTTATTTGCGTTGTATATGGGGATTGTATTTTTTAAGGTAAAGGCTGTCGATATCAGTCCTGCTTTATTGTGGGCAATGCGTTTGGGTATTATCATGGCTGCTGTTTTTGCTCTAGAGGGTGGGATTATGGCTTCGCGACTGGCCCATACGGTTGGTGCGGCAGATGGCGGTCCGGGGATTCCGTTGTTTAACTGGAGTACGATAGCAGGTGATTTGCGCATTGCCCATTTTATGGGACTGCATGCTTTACAGATTGTGCCTTTGTTTGTGTTGCTCACCAAAGTAAAAACGGCAAGGCCAGTTATTGTTTTTTCGTTGCTATATTTTGTGTTGATCTCATTGCTGTTTTATAACGCGATGTTGGGTAGGCCGTTGTTTTAATTTATAGAATAATTAACCACAGATAAAAGGATAAACACAGATGGAATATTTAATCTGTGTTTGTCCACTCGTGGCCGATTGGGATGGTGTGCGCATCTGCCGCAATCAGGACAGGTAGCGCTAATCCCTCAACCCTAAACGCCTAACGCTTACCGCCTTTCGCTCCGCGCCCGACTAAAGTTCACATACAAGCCAGCGCCGATCAGCAGAACCAACAGCAGGGATGCGGCGAATGAGATTTTTTCGCCCACATAATAAGAAGCCGGATGAAAAATAAATTCAATTTTATGCTTCCCGGCGGCTATTTGTGCACCTCTTAAAATGTAATTGACACTGAAATAGGGCTTTTCAATTCCATCAATAAACATTTTCCAGCCTTTGTTGTAGTAAATTTCGGAGAATACAGCGGTATTGGCCTGTGGCGAATTACTTTCGTAAACCAGGGTGTCGGGCGAGTAGCTGGTCAGTTTGATCTGCCCGTTGGGTAAGGCATTGTTAATGCTTGCTTTGTTGATCAGGCTGCTGAATTTTTCGTTAACAATCACCTCCTTCCTGGGATCCAAAGTGCTTAAGGCATTCATTTCTGCATCTGCACTTTTTACAAAAGTGAGGTTGTTTACAAACCAGGCGTTACCGCAGGCCGCAGGATTGGCCATGGCACGCAACTGCTGGGTAGAATCGCTGGTAATGATGTATTTCGTATTCAGCATGCCCAGAATATTGGGATTAACGCCCTTGGCAAACTGTATTTCAACAATCTCGTTGAATTTTTTTAAGCGCACTGCAGAATATCCACCTATCGATTTGTGGAAATAAGGGGTAGTGGCATCGCTCAAGATATCTTTGGTAAGATCAATTACTTTATAGTTGATATCGCGGTCTTTCCATATTTCTAAGTCGACGGCCCTGGGCTCGGGTGTGTTGGTGATGGATTTGGCCACAAAGCTATCTTTATTCACATAACGTTTATCAACCGTATACAGATCAATCAATACGATCAAGGCGATGGCAATGGGGAAAATAGTCAGGCTAAGTTTATCTTTCAGGTAAAACCAAAGCAATGCAAATGCGGCAATGATATAAGCCAGGCTTCTGATGGCATCGCTTTGTGCAAGCGATTTCCGGTCTTCAACCAACGCATTTCCGATGGTGTTGGCTTCAGGGGCACCGATTTTAAAAGCCGTAGCAATCTGGTTAAGCATTTCGTTATGGTTTGCACTTTTGAAAGATAGAAACAGGGTAGGCACCACAGCGATTAAGAGTGTAAAACCAGCGGTAATGTAAAAAGCCAGCAGTGTTTTTTTGAGCAAAAGTTTTTTGTTACTGTTGATGATGATTTCCTGTAGCGTTAGGATGGCCAGCATCGGAAAACAAAGTCCTGCCACGGCGAGGATCGATTCTACCGCTCGAAATTTATTGTATAGCGGTACATGATAAAAAAACAGATCGGAAAGGTATGGCCAGTTTTTACCAAAGGACAACAACATGGTCAGGATGATCACTGATAAGAGCCACCATTTGATGCTCGATTTTACAATGAAAAGGCCAAGTACAAAGAACAATACAATAATGGCACCGAAATAAAAGGAGCCTTCGGTAAAGGGTTTTTCGCCCCAATAGAGTGCGGGCATACTTTGTGCAATGCCTAAAGCCTGGCTATCATCAGCCCCCAGGGTTTTAAGCGATTTAACAAGGTTAGATTCAGGACTGGTGCTGGGTCTTGAGCTGCCACCGTAAGCATTCGGGATTAAAAAGGTAATGCATTCGCCCACACCCTGACTCCACTCATAAGCATAATCACGGGGTAAGCCGGTTGTTTTTTTCGTGGTGGAGGGGCTGAGTTCAGAATTGCCACGGATAGTTTCTTTACCATATTCGTAAGTGCTCCATAGCGAAGAAATATTCACTAAAATCGCCAGTATGGCAGCAGCGGCAGAAAAACCAACAGATTTAAAAAATACAGGAACCGTTTTTTCTTTGATGGCTTTATAACATTCTATCAGCACAAAAAGCAGGATCGCCAGCAGGAGGTAATAGGTCATTTGGATATGGTTGGCCCTGATTTCCATGGCCAGGAAGGTACTGAGCAGAATCGTACCCATAAGGTATTCTTTTCTGAAAATAAGGATAATACCAGCGATAACCGGGGCAAAAAAAGCAATGGCGAAGATCTGATTGGAGTGGCCTGCACCTATGAGAATAATATTATAAGAAGAGAATCCGAACGCGAGTGCACCTGCAAAAGATAGCCATGGGTTGATTTTGAGCACACAAAAAAGCAAATAGGCACCGAGTAAAAGGATCATGAAAATTCCAGTTGGCGCTGGCAGGGCATAGCTAATTACCTTAACCGCCCAGGTGGTGATGTTGGCCGGATAGGGTGCCCAGATTTGAAAGGTGGGCATCCCGCCATGGATCTGGTTGGTCCATAAAATAGTTTCTCCTTTTTCTTTGTAGCGGTTAATTTCCGTCTGCGTGGATTGTGCCCTGGTGACATCATTTTGTCCGAGGGTTTTGCCCATAAACGATGGACTAAAAAAAAGAAAGCAAATAACGGAAAGTAAAAATACAATGAGGAAGTGTGTAGAATTCTTGCTAAACCAGTTTTTCATCATGATGGGAATGTTTCAGGGATAAAAATATGATTTTCAACCGAGAATGGAGGATGATGTAAAAAGTAAGATGAACTGCTGAGCGCATTTTTTTTAAAAAAAAAGCGTCAAAATTCATTCAAGGCCTTTAGGCTTAAATATTGATTTAAAATGAACATTATATTCCGGGATTGATTAACGGAAGCTAGCAGAACGCTTAAAAATCACGCTATAAGGCATCCAAATGATAGCATAACTAATTTTAGCCCACAACGATGAGCTAAATCATCTTTGCTGTGATCCTAATGCGTTGTGATTTAAAAGTGGTAATTGCCCCGGTAGTTTTTGAGGTATTTTTTGAGTTCGAGACGGGCCTGGTGGATACGTGTTTTTACAGTTCCCAACGGGATATCGAGCTCTTCGGCAATTTCGTGGTATTTATATCCTTCAAAATACCTTTGAAAGGGGATGCTAAAAGCAGGTGGTATACTGTTTAATGCCCGCTGGATGTCGCTGATGACAAAACCTGATTCGGAAGCATTGCGGGAAGAACTTTTGAGAAGCTGTGCACTCGAAATTTCCTCTTCGGTTGTTACCATTTCACTTCGCTTCTTGTTCGAGCGGTAGTTATTGATAAAGGTATTCCGCATAATCACATAGAGCCAACCCTTAATGTTGGTGCCCTGATCGAAATTATGACAGAAGCGGATGCCTTTAAGCAGCGTATCCTGTACCAGATCTTTCGCCTCATCGGGATCTTTGGTAAATTGCATGGCATGCGAATGAAGTGCTGACGCATGCGTGTTTGCAGCTAAGCTGAATTCATTTTGATTCATCGTTTTCTTAATTAGGGCCTTTTTAAATCAATTCAGTACGCCGGATCTAATGTTATTTCAAGGTTAGATCCTATATGATTAGGGATATTGAACGGATTAACAACATAAGATAGATTTGGTTTAAATATTTTTCTGAAAAAAAGAAAATACAGTATTTCTACGGGGGAGAAAGGATGTGAGATGTAAGATGGATGATGGAAAACGGATGAGTGTAGATGTATATGATTAAATGAGAGAATGATTGAGTTATTGAATGGGTCGATCTTCTCAGATGAACTTAGATGGCTAAGGTGGTGAAAAAAGGAGATGTGAAATGTATGAGGTCTGATGGAGGTGTTGAATGATAATTGAATGGGGCGATCGCCTCAGATGTGCTCAGGTAACTAAGGTGGTGAAAAAATGAGAGAATGACTGATTGTCATAAGTAAGAAAAGAATAATAACTCATGCTTCAGGGTGTTTTCGTGGTAAACAGCACCTCCTGAGGCATGAGTTTGTTTTAATGATGGTTTAGTTGGAAATACTGATCGCTTTTTTTATTCCCTGAGGGTTGGCCAGCTGATCAATCATAAAATCGGCTACATCGGCTCTGCTGATTTTAAGACTCAGATTCTTATAGCTTCCATCAAACCCCACTATGTATTGTTTAGTGATTTCGCCATCCGTAAAGGCACTTGGTCTCACAATGGTATAATCACGGTCGCACCCGAAGAGATATTGTTCCTGAACCTCGTGATCCTTAAATGCTTTCTTTAAGAAAAAGCCAAACATGATGTATTTCCACACAAAATCTAAATTACCTGCACTGCTGCCCAAACCGAGGGTAGTTTGGCAGATCAGTCTTTTCACATTGGCTTTTTTCATGCCTTCGATGATGTGTTTAGTACCGATGGCCCTTACTTTGCCCGCTCGTCCATCTCCGATGGCGCACAAAACGGCGTCCTGATTGGTGATGGCTACGGTTACAGCCTCGCTGTCCATGAGATCGCCTTCGAAAATGTTTAGATTCTCGTGTTTTAAGGTCTGAAGTTTACCGGCACTGCGGCTAAAAGCTGTTACCTGATGGCCTTTGGCCAATGCATTTTTTACAAGATGGATGCCTACGCTTCCTGTGGCTCCGAAAATAACTAGTTTCATTTGTATATGATTTAAAGTTTATACAAACAAATGTCGTGAGGAGCAGGGAGGCAGAATAGAAAAAAAACGACAGTTGAACTAATTTTACTGTCTGATAAAAGCATTTGGTGTTTTCCCCGTATAGGCCTTAAATACCTTTATGAAATGCGACTGATCGGAAAAACCATTTTCATAAACGATATCGGTAAGTTTGGTAAAATCTTTATAGTTCAGCTGTTCTAATGAAGATTGAAACTGAATTATTTTGGCGAATTGCTTGGGCGAAAGACCTGTTTCGGCAAAAAAACGACGCTCGAGTGTACGGCTATTGATGTGATGGGATTTGGCGATATCATTGATGTTTTCAGTGCCTTTTTCTTTAATGATGGATTTGATGACCTGAAGAATCTTATAATCGAGCTTCTGCTTTTTCAGGATAAATAACTGTAATAAAAAGTGACTGAGACATTCAACCCGCTGATGGGTGTCGGTTAAGGAAAGCAATATGGCAGAGAAAGCGTTTACATCAAAATCCTTTAATTCGGTTAAATCGTAACAGTTGTCGTTAATGCTATCAGGCGTGATATTAAAAAAGCCTTTCAATAGAAAAGGATAGAGTTGAAAAACAATGATGCGGTAAGCACCGTTCATCTCCAATTCGATCGGTTTTAAGGTTTGTCCATATAGAAAAAGGGTTGGCATCAGCTTTTGGTGCGGATTAACAACCAGTCCTGCCGGAGTTTGATGGAACATCAGTCCGGGGTAGCCATCGGCAAAAAACGGTAGACATGTTTTTACAGTGGTATCCGTATTCTCGAATACCAATATATCCTTCACAAAAAGCGATATATCCATATTTGGCACTACACTTTGAAAATTCATGTTATAACCTTCTGGTTTCCTGCTTCAATTTTTGTGTAAATTAAGCTTAATTGATTTTTTAAACAAAAATGATTGAAGGAAGGGGCAATTTGCCTGGACGTGCTCAGGTAACTAAGGCGGTGAAAAAAGGATGGAGAATGATGAAATAACTAAGTTGTTGAATTAGCGGTTGGTGATAGCGGGCGTTAATTATTAATTTAACTTTATTACTCCAGTATGGATAATCTCTTTTGTGCAGCTGTTATCTTTGAAGCCAGAATACCTATAAAAAAAAGTTACCAAATGCCGGCTACCCCTATAAAAATACAGCGTTCCAGTATCGATTTTTTGGAGAAATTGAAGAAGAACAACAACCGCGAATGGTTTAACGAGCGTAAATCCGAATTTTTATCCGAACAGGCAAATGTCGAAGATTTTGCCTCAGCTTTATTAACCGAGTTGAATTTGCATGATGTAATTGAAACCCCATCGGGCAAGAAAAGTTTATACCGCATTTATCGCGATACACGCTTTTCGTTGGATAAAACACCCTATAAAACACATTGGAGTGGAAGTTTTAAACGGGCAGGTAAAAGCAGGCGTGGTGGCTATTATTTCCATATTGAAAAAGGAAACAGCTTTGTTGGTGGTGGATTTTGGGGTCCATCTCCTGCAGACCTGAAGCTGATTAGGGACGATATTGCTTTTGACGCGCAACCCTTGCGCGATATTTTAAGCAGCAAAGATTTTGTATCTGCTTTTGGTAGTTTAGCTGGCGAACAATTGAAAACTACGCCAAAAGGTTTCGAAGCCGAACATCCAGATATCGATCTTTTGCGTTTTAAGCAATTCCTGCTGGTTAAAAGATTTGATGATGAGGCTGTAGTGAGTGATAATTTTGTCCAGCAAATGGGGCAGGCCTTTAGGGATATGCGTCCGTTTTTTGATTACATGAGTAGTGTGTTGACTGGTGATGCGAATGGGGAATAGTTTTTTGGTTCAATAGTTCATTTGCCTGGTTAATTGACTCTGGACTATCAATTCAGGACTCTGAACTGTCAATTGATCACTGAGACAGTAAAAACAGAAGGCACCAGTTCAATATACCCGTGCCTTCATATTGTTTACTTAAACCTTCAGGCTCATTCCGCCATCCATCACTACCTCTGCACCTGTAATAAAATTAGCTGCATCAGCACAGAAGAATGCGACCATCTTGGCTACATTTTCAGCTTTTCCGATTTTTTTAAGCGGAATGCGGTCGATCATCCATTTGTTCAATTCTGCAAGCTGCTCTTGGTTCAATCCTTTCTTATTCATAATCTCTGTAGCTGTTGGTCCCGGGCTAACACTGTTTACACGGATCTGGCGTGGCGCCAGTTCAACCGCTGCAATACGCATAATGGAGTTGAGTGCAGCTTTGCTTGAAGAATAGATGGAACTGTTTGCGAAATCCATACTTGCGGTATTTGAAGATAGAAATACTACAGATCCGCCATCGTTCAATAATGGGATGAATTTGCTCAGGGTAAAATAAGCCCCTTTAAAATTGATATCAAAAATGGTGTCAAAGATTTTTTCAGTGGCATCTGCAATGCTGCTCTGTTCAACTACTCCCGCATTAATAAATAGGATGTCGATTTTACCAAAGGTTTTATCTACATCACTGGCAAGTGCCTCAATGGCTGCAATCTGACTTTGGTCGGCCACAAAGCCTGTAACACCAAGTTCCGCGGCAGCTTTTTCGATGGCATCTTTTCTTCTGCCGGTAATAATGACTTCTGCACCCTGTTCTTTTAATTCTTTTGCGGTGGCGTAGCCAATACCGCTATTTCCGCCGGTAACCAGCGCTACTTTTCCTGTTAAATTGTTCATGATAAAAAAAAATATTTTATACAGGCAAAAGTATGGAGATATTGGTATACTTTTGTAAGTAGTATAACAGAGTATACCAGGTATGGAAACAGCAAAAATAAACCAGATGGCAGTAGAAGTGCTTTCTAATCCCCGCAATCAGCAAGAAGAAATACAGGCTTTACAAGATACATTGTATGTTTTAGGCGGAAAATGGAAGCTGCCGATTATCAATTCGATCTGTAACGGCAATAAACGATTCAGGGATATTGAAAGGAGTATCCCGGGCATCACTACACGAATGCTTTCGAAAGAATTAAAAGAGATGACGGCAAATCAACTGATCAAAAGAACGGTGATTGACGACACGCCCGTGAGCATCGAATACACTTCTACCGATTATTGCAGATCGTTCGGAGATATTATACTCGAAATGATCAAATGGGGGAAAGCGCACAGGAAAAGATTGAAGGGGAAGGAGTAGTTGATTGGTAATCGACTCCCAACGCAAAGCGCCAAACCCCTAATGCGGCTTGGTTAAATCGGTTAATTGAAACCGGACACCCAATGCTAAACTCCTAACTCTACCTGGTCAGTCGACTTCCGCCTTCCAACTCAATTAACTATTCACCACTTCGAAACCACCATACATGGCCATTTCGGCAGAGTGGTGTACCGTTAGTTTTAATTTCATGCGTTCGATTAATTCTTTTGCAAAAGTTATACTCCTGTGCACATCGTTATTGCCACGGATTTCAATTCCGCGGGCCAGCATTTTAAATTTATTTGGCTCAAACTTTTCGATAAACTTTTGAAGGTCTGTGCTGATCTGAGTATCGGTATTTTTCATATATATGGCTTTGATGTTGGGTATAAGTCAATATTGTATGCAATTGTTTTATTTATTTTTTTAACAAATAGCAGGTTTTAAACAAAATTGCATCATTGCCTTTACATGGTGTTGTAAATGAGTATTTTATATTGTGCGAAAGATTTTCATCTTTTTCAGAACAATTCAATCTGGTTGATAATCCAGTTTGATTTGGATTTTTTACCGAGATAAATACGCTTTATCGTACTATCGGTAAAAAGGCAAAACCTTAAGCTAAAATTATGGGTTGTAACTACACTATAACTAACAGCATAATACCATGAAAAAAAATGAAACTGGTGGCGATCCAAAATTCGCAACTAAAACTACAGCACAGGATGCACCTGCTTTGCACGAACTTTTCAAAGATGCCATTGCTGATCTTTATTGGGCCGAAAACCATTTGGTAAAGGCACTGCCTAAAATGATTTCAGCAGCTACTGCACCTGAACTTAAAAACGCGATCACCTCACATTTAGCGGAAACTAAAGGTCATGTTACCCGGTTAGAACAAGTGTTTGAGCTATTGGGAGAAAAAGCCATTGCTAAAAAGTGCGATGCCATGGAAGGGCTCAGCAAGGAAGCTGAAGGAATTGTTGAAGAAACGGAACCAGGTACGGCCACCCGCGATGTTGGGATTATCCTTGCCTCACAAAAGGTAGAGCATTATGAGATTGCCAGTTATGGTGGTCTTTTTCAATTGGCCACTACACTCGGGTTAACCGAAATAGCCGATATTTTAGAACAAACACTTGCTGAAGAAAAACTCGCCGATAGCAAACTGACCGATATAGCAGAAAACGAAATCAATTATAAAGCAGCTGAAGAAGCTTAAAAGGAAATAAAATGGCTAAGAAAACATCAGATAAAAAAAGCGCACCCTCAAAGCAGGAAAACGATAAAACCAAAAAACTGGAATCGTTTGTTGCCGATGCCAGTGGTGAATTGATGACCACCAACCATGGCTTAAAAATTAACGATGATCAAAACTCCCTTAAGGCTGGCGAACGCGGAGCAACACTTTTAGAGGATTTTATCCTTAGGGAAAAAATCACGCACTTTGATCATGAGCGCATACCCGAAAGAATAGTGCATGCCAGGGGATCTGCGGCACATGGCATTTTTAAGGTATATGAAGATATGTCGGAATTAACCCGGGCTGCTTTTTTATGCGATCCGGGAGTGGAAACACCAGTGTTTGTGCGTTTCTCGACCGTGGCAGGCTCCCGTGGATCGAGCGATCTGGCCAGGGATGTAAGGGGGTTTGCTGTAAAATTTTATACTCAGGAAGGTAATTTTGATCTGGTTGGAAACAATATGCCGGTATTCTTTATTCAGGACGCACTTAAATTCCCTGATCTGATACATGCCGTAAAACCTGAACCCGATAACGAAATGCCACAAGCGGCTTCGGCACACGATACTTTTTGGGATTTTATTGCACAGATGCCGGAATCAGCACATATGGTGATGTGGGCCATGAGCGATAGGGCATTACCAAGAAGTTACCGTATGATGGAAGGTTTTGGCGTACACACTTTTAGATTCGTAAATGCAAAAGGCGTGGCCAGCTTTGTGAAGTTTCATTGGAAGCCTTTGTTAGGCGTACACGCCGTAGCTTGGGACGAAGCGCAGAATATTTCGGGTAAAGATCCCGACTTCCATCGCCGAGATCTCTGGGATGCCATCGAAGCAGGTGCTTTTCCGGAATGGGAACTTGGCGTTCAGATTGTTCCCGAGGCGGATGAATTTAAATTCGAGTTTGATCTTCTGGATCCTACCAAACTGATTCCCGAAGAACTGGTGCCGGTGCAGCGTATTGGTAAAATGACCTTAAACCGGAATCCGGATAACTTTTTTGCAGAAACTGAGCAGGTGGCTTTCCATGTAGGGCATGTGGTTCCCGGTATCGATTTTACCAATGATCCCTTGTTGCAAGGCAGGTTATTTTCGTACACCGATACACAGCTACTCCGTTTGGGCGGTCCTAATTTTCATGAGATCCCGATTAACCGTCCGGTGGTTCCAGTGCACAACAACCAACGCGATGGCCATATGCGTCAGACCATTAACAGGGGCAAAACCAGCTATGGTCCGAACGCTATCGGCAATAATGATCCGCAACAGGTTAAAGCGGCAGAAGGGGGCTTTGTAAGTTATAACGAACGCATCGATGCCAGGAAAGTAAGAGCAAGGAGCAGAAGTTTCTTTGATCATTTCTCACAAGCCAGATTGTTTTTTAACAGTCAGAGCGAGGCGGAAAAAAACCACATAATCGATGCCTTAAGCTTTGAACTTGGTAAAGTTAAAACGATATCTATCCGGGAAAGAATGCTTGCCATATTGGCGCAGATAGACAAAGGTTTGGCTGCTGAGGTGGCTTTTGCGCTTGGATTACACATTCCTAAAATCCCTCTGGAAGATTTAAATAATAGCATACCTGCTGATGGAGACCGGGCTAATTTTGCCTCACTGAACCCTGAAGGAAGTTTAGCTAAATCGGAAGCGTTAAGCATGGCTGGAACGATAAAAGACACCATTAAAACCAGAAAAATTGCTATACTGGCGGCCGATGGTGTTGATGGCAAATCGCTAAGTAAAATGAAAGATGCATTGATCGCTGAAGGAGCCGTTGTACATATCATTGCACCAAAGTTAGGACAGATCATATCGAAAGAAGATCAACAGATTACGCCTGATGAAAGTTTTTTAACAGCCGCTTCGGTATTGTACGATGCGGTGTATATTCCGGGTGGAGGCAATTCGGTTGCTACATTAGAAGCAGAGGCCAATGCGGTTCATTTTTTAAATGAAGCTTTTAAACATTGTAAAGCCATTGCAGCAGATGAAGAAGCGCTTCAGGTATTGGCATCAACTTATTTTTTCAAGAAACTACCAGCGGAATATTCGGAAGAAACCGTGTTGCGGGAAGGGGTACTTGTGGCAAAAGATTTAAAAACACTTTCGGCCACGTTTATAAAAATGATTGCCTTGCACCGTTTTTGGGATCGGGAGAATCCGAGAAAAATCCCAGCATAATAATTATTGATTTATAATGAGCGAAGGGTTTTCCTTCGCTTATTAAAATGCATATAAGATGGAAGAAGATCAGTTTAATCGCAATATTATACCGGCCCAATATATAGGAACCAGTATGGATGCTTTGGAGGAGAAGATTAGTATTTCTACAGATGAGGCTATAGCGTGTTTCAATAGGGCATCGGCCAAACTTTTAACTGTAAATGAGTGGGGTAATTACGCTGGGATGTCAGATTTTCAGTTGATTGATCCACACGGCATTAAAGCAGAGAGGAAAGCAGCGGAAGGAGATTTTATCAGGATCGATATCCCCGGACCGGGCACACAGACCGGAAAAGGATATGATTGGGTAATGATCAAAGAAATAAGGACAATCAACGAAGGAGAGCAGCAGGTATTGGCGATGACCGTAAGGCCTTGCGCGCACCCCCTTGCTCAAAATGGCGATACCGCACATTTTTTAAAAGATGCTGCAACCTCTACCTTTATGATTAAAAGAGATGGCCTTCGGGTAACTGCCGAAGAGCATGGCCGTAATGAAGTACCCAATACTACTGCCGGAACCTTATATGATAAGAGCAGAAATTTTATGGTGGGCATGGCCGCAAAACTTGGCCTCTCTTATCCGCAATGGAAAAGTTTGGTTATTGGTTTATTAAAAGACTAAACCTGGATATGTGCCTGTAGCATTTCAATGCCAACCTTATTGCCCTGAAGTGCCGCAAATTCGATTGCACGCTGGCCATTTTTATCTACGATGAGGGTATCAGCCCTGTTTTCCAGCAATAATCTTAATACTTCATTTCTACCGAACATGGCGGCAAACATCAGTGCCGTGCCCCCGTTTCCATGTTGTAGATTTAAGCTGGCTCCGTTTTCGATGAGCATTTTAGCAATAAGCGGATAACCCTTAAAACTTACGCCCATCAATGCTGTATTTCCACCAAAATCGGCAGCATCAATGTCCGCGCCAGCATCAATCAACAATTTAGCGGCTTCCAGCTGATTGTTGTAACAAGCTATGATTAATGGTGTGTAACCTTTGTCATCACGATGGTTTAAATCTGCACCTCTGCGGATCAATTCTTTCAGTACTTCCAGTTCGCCTAACCGCGCAGCAGGAATAATCAAATCATTTATGTCATTTATGTTCTCCATATTTTCTACAACCTTTATTCACCGTTAAAGTTTTAAATTCAACAGTTTATAATCGATAGAAAATTTATTTATTTTTTTTAAAACAATTTAAAACCGGCAGCGTTTAGTATGTAGTTTGTTTGGTTAGTTTTATACGTGGATGCTTATAAAACATCATTATATAGCCTCATAGTAATATGGGGCTTTCTCTTTTTCCAAATTTTCTACTGTGCCCTTTTTCCTTAGCAGAAAAAACACAATTATTCGAAATTTCAACAAAGTTGTAAGATATTCTAAACTATTCTGGTTAAAGTACTGTTCTTATTTTAAATTATCTACAATACATTATGGAAAATCAAGAAAAAACAGTAGAGGTGCTTAACGACCTCATTCAGATTAACAACGATAGGGCAGATGGCTTTGATAAAGCTAGTGCAGATTTAAAAGACGAGAACATTGATTTAAAAGCAACTTTCAATAAATTATCTTCAGATAGTAGAGCCAATGTAACCGAACTGGCAGGTTTAGTAGGACGTAACGGCGAAAACCCAGACACGGGAAATACCATTTTGGGTAGTTTACACCGTGCATGGATCGATATTAAGGCGAGCTTTGGTGGGGATGACAGGCACAGTATTTTAGAAGAGTGTGAGCGTGGTGAAGATGCGATTAAAAAAGCTTACCGTGATGCCCTTCAGGAAAATGAACTGGGTGAAAACATTAGATCGGTATTATTGAAACAACAGGAAGGTATTAATATCAGCCATGATGCCATTAAAGCATTGAGAGATGCACACGCTGCATTACAAGATTTCTAAATAAAGATGAAGCCGTCCCGATGTAAATCGGGACGGCTTTTTTATGGAAAAAGCAAGATGTTTACCGTAAAGGTTAAGTCTAAACCGGATATGAATTTTTTTGTTAAGCATAATACGTGGCATTAAAGAATGCTCGGTCTTCACCCAAACAGAAATTTATTACCGTAATTTTACCTTTTCTCTTTTTAGCTATTGGAAATGATGTAGATTTTAACAAGATTTGTATGGTCTATTTAAAATTACAAATATGTATTATAACTGTTCGATAGTTGATGATGAGCAGCACGCCATCGACGCGCTTAATGACTATATCAAAGAAATTCATTTCTTAAAAGTGACCAACATATTTAACAACCCGTTAGAAGCATTAAAAACCATTGGCAATGGAGAAAAAGTGGATTTTCTTTTTTTAGATATCGACATGGCGGGAATGGCAGGTACCGAACTATCCAAATGTTTGAGGGAAAAGGCAAGGTTTGTTATTTATGCTTCATCCAATTTGGAACATGAGGTAAGAATGCTCGATTCCAGCTTTGAATGTTACCTCGGAAAACCCATTTCGATGAAACGTTTTGTCACCAGCATAGAAACCATCGTACGACTTAACAATCTACCAATAACAAACTGATAAGCATCGTTATGATCGAATTGACCTACTTATTCAAACAGGAATCTTTAAAAGATAAATCTTATCAGTTAATCCGCGCCAGCACGGGAGACCCATGGTTGGTCCTTGATGGCAGTAATGTGCTTGGTATTATTGATGAGGTTGAAGGCAATTGGATACAGATAGTGGGTAGTGAAATCTCAGAGGATGCAATAAAGGGAATGGGCACATTAATCAAGTTGCAGCAATTTAGCTGGTTACCCAGCCTGTTAAGCAAACAATGGCCCGATTATGTAAAGGAGGTTACCGTTAAAGGCAAGAACCGTTATGAAATCATTTGCCATGAAGATGTTTGTATTAAACGGTTTAAACAACGGTTTATCCCAGGAATCCATGCTTTGGCCAGACGAGAAGAAGAGCTGATATTTAAAGTTTCTTCCTTCAATAAATCGGGTTTTTATGAAGTAATTAAAGCTCCGGCTATTGATCGGTTTGTGTAACTAAATCAAATAGATTGATAAATTACTGTTTCCATGTTGTTGGGAAATGCTTTTTCCAATGCTTTGTCTTCAATGGCTATGTTTAAGGTATAAAAACCTTCTTCATCAACAGAAGCCTTCATTTCAGCACGATTGCCATAGGTATAATCTAACCTGGTGCTGATATTGGCTAAGCCCGATCCAAAACCTACTTTGCTTTTTACCAATGCGGGTAAGTTTCTGCTTTCTATTTTCAATTGCTCGCCATCCATATAAATATCGATGGTGGCTTTGTTATCACTATCGAACAGGTTGCCATGTTTAAACATATTCTCCAGAATGGTTAACAGTACCAATGGAATAAGTTTAATATCCAGCACATCATGCGAGAAGGCCATCTCAATAAAAACCCGGCCTTGGGTAAGCTGATGCAGCTTGATGAGGTTTTGGCATTGGTTAATCTCTTCGCTTAATTTGATATAACCTTCATTGTGTTCGGTGGTTGCAGCAAAACGCATCATGTCTGATAAGTATACCATTACCTGCGCATCTTCCGGAGAATGCTGCCTGATTTTTTGATGAATGAACTCGAAAGTATTGAAAAGTAAATGCGGATTGATCTGTGCTTTTAAAAAGGCATTTTTAGACATTAGAAGTTCCTTGTCCGTTCTTTCCTTATCAATAAGCATCTGGAAACGCTGTTTCTCAATACGTTCTTTTTCGGCTCTTTCATTTAGGAAGCGCTTTAAGAAAAAATAACCAGTAGAGAATAACATAAAAAATGAAGAGCGCCATGCAAGATTGATCATGCGTTTCAAAAATGGTGGTTGGACTCCAGTTAAGAAATTTGTATAGTGTGCAAGAAAATCATCAACCATGTACACAAAGGACATGTAAATGGCTATTTCCAAAAATATAAACAAAGGTACTTTCCAATAGGCACTGCGAAACGACTGTGTCGATATCATTAATAGCCTGGCATGGGTGTAAAAGAGTATTATATTAATTACATAGTGTACGGCATAATTACCGAATTTCCCAAAAACGCCAAAAAATAGACCCACAAGTATGGTTTCCCAAAAAATGTAACAGCTCCACGCAATTATGTGGATCTTATATTCTGCCAACCAATTTTTGATTAAACTATTTTTCCAATTTAAACTATCCATCATGATAATCTTACCATCTATATAATACCTCAGGTTACAGGGCGTTTGGCCAGTTAGTTTTCGGAAAAATGAAATATGAAAACTAAAAAGTTAATCAAGAGATCCCTATTTGTGTTCAAAAAAAATAATTTTAAAGATGCAAAATTACACCCTTCAACTTCATCCGACCCGACAGGAACAACCCTTACTTTGGGAACCACTGGACTTGTATCTCAATAATTTTATTAACAGCAGTCGTTACTTTTTGCGGCTGCTGAAATCAGTTTATCCATAAAAAAAAATCATGAAAATTATTATAATAAACAAGTCCATTACGAAATCGATATGAGCATTATCCAGGCTAAGTTGACCTTAAATGACTGTGAGTATTGCTGTTAAATTCGTATTTTTATATCTTAGACTGGTATTCTTCATTAGAAAAGATGTGGTTATTTTCTTCTAATATTTCAAACATCAGTTCATTATAATAAATTTTAAACAATTATGTTGCTAAAAATCAATCAATTATATTTTTATCATGTACTAAAAAAAAATTATGAAAGCTAAAAAGTTAATCAAGAGATCCCTATTTGTGTTCAAGAAAAATAATTTTAAAGATACAAAATTATACTCTACAACTACATCGGACCCTACAACAACAACCCTTACTGGGGGAACCACTGGACTTGTATCTCAATAATTGTAATTTTCCAGCAGCCGCTACTTTTTGCGGCTGCTGATAATCAGTTTACCGGTAATAAATTCACGGAAGTCGTTATTGTAAATGTCGCCAACCGTAAAACTCGTCTGGTTTGTCAGGGTTATCCTGGTTCCATCAATATTGAGTATATGATCAATCGCAATAATATAGGCCCGGTGCAACTGTATAAAGTTTTTCTTAATACTCAGTTGTTCCTTTACATCCTTTAAACTCAGGTAAGCAATAATTACTTTTTCTTTTGTATGGATTTTGATATAATTATGAAAGCTCTCAAAAGCTATAATATCAGCATAACGTACTAAAACTGCTTTATGTTCCTCTGATTTATTCTTTACCAGAAAATACGTTTCTTCCTCTTTATTTTCCATCTCTTCTCCAAAAAGCCGGTTTAGCGTAAGCGCGAACTTGGCATAACCATAAGGTTTTAACAAGTATGCATCACCTTCGGCCTCAAATGCTTCAAAAGCATATTCCTCGTGCGAAGTCGTAAATATTAATTTTCTGGTTTTCGAACGCACTGCCTTGGCAAGTTCTAATCCGGAAATCTGTGGCATTTGCACATCCATAAAAATAACGTCAACAGTGTCAATCTTTTTCAGTTCCATCAATGCGGTTAGCGGATCAGTATAACTCCCCACAAGCCGCATATTCGGTGTTTCTTCAATATATTTTTCCAGCCCTACTATCGAGCTTTGCTGGTCATCAATGGCTATACACTTAATCATCTCCTAAATCTTCATTTGCATACATCACGAAATTACGCCTTTTCATAACGAAAATAGTACGATTTATCCGGAATTGTATCAATTTTTGATTTTAATGGCTAAATTAATGTAAAAAATGTGTCTTATGAGATATACAGGAATTATTAAATGGTACAACCCGATACGTGGATTCGGATTTATCAAGCCCGATAGTGGCACAGAAATGGTTTATGCCGACAATCAACAGCTGAAAGGTATTTATAAACCATCGTTATTGGTCGGAACCAAGGTTCGTTTTGATTTAGAGAGAGGACATATTGGTTGTCAGGCTACCAATATTGTGGTATTAAGCCAGGATGTTAGCTAGTATTTTGACCCATTTATAACGAAAATTGACCGATCTGTGTAATCTTGTTCATAAAAAGTTTTCTGCATGCGATATTCGCTTAGGTTTTATAAGCATATAGATTTAATCTCAGCTAACCCTTGTTATGCAAAGCTTAATATAGAAAAAATTCGTTCTACATCTACCTATCAATACCTAGTTTAATGTGCCTCCCTATCTAAAATGACGCTCTCATTTTAGATTTGGATATGCACTATACGTCTAGCATGATATTACTCGTGCTTTCGGTGATATCGGCTGATTTTTTCTTAAATTCGTTATACATCTTTATGATTGAATTAACATAACGGTTTATGACTTTCAAAACTTTGTCTCTTTTGCTGAGTACAGTTTCTACTGCACTTATTGGCGGTCTTTTTTATGCTTATTCCTGTTCGGTTATCCCAGGTCTTGCGCGTGTTTCCGATGCTTCTTATCTGCAGGCGATGCAATCTATTAACAGGGCCATTCTAAATCCCTTGTTTTTTATTTCTTTTATGGGGACACTGGTGTTGTTACCCATCAGTGTCTGGTTTTTTAAAGAACAATCTGTGGTCTTTTATTTGCTGCTTGCTGCAGCTTTATTGTATTTTGGAGGCGTCCTTTTAGTTACGATGATAGGCAATGTACCGCTCAATAACCTGTTGGATGCTGCTGATCTTGGTAAACTTGATGCAGAAAGTTTAGCCGATCTTCGGAATAAATTCGAAAACAGCTGGAACTTTTTCCATCGGATAAGGACTATTGCCTCATTTGGATGCATTGTTTTAGTCGCATACGCTGCAATATTAAGCCGGAATACCTGATCGGCGGAACGAAGGAGCAGCTTAAAATCATGTTCCTATAGCGGATTTATTGAAGGTCCCGTTCGGGGAAATATCATTCATAAAGCTTCTGGAAATCGTTTTACCATTTAAATATTATAGCGCACATAAATGTTGCGTTATATTTTTCATTTATCCAGATCTTCATTTTAAATTGCCTGTTCTGACGACCAGGCTTTTTATTAACTAAACCAAATGAATATATCTCAACGATCCACTTTTTGTAAAGTATTACTTGTATTATTTGTCATCACCTTTGCACCTTCAGCTTTACAAGCCCAGCAGTCTGTCCGCAATAATTTTGTTCATATTCCTGATTCTGTGCAAACCAGTATCTACTGGTATTGGCTATCGGGAAATATCTCTAAGGCAGGTGTGATCAAAGATTTGCAGGCCATGAAAAAAGCTGGGATTAACCGGGCATTTATTGGCAACATTGGACTGGACGATAGTAGTGTTCCTCATGGAAAAGTAAAGATGCTTACTGATGAATGGTGGGATATTTTGCATACGGCACTGAAAACGGCTACGGAGCTGAATATTGAAATCGGGCTTTTTAATAGTCCGGGGTGGAGCCAGAGCGGCGGACCATGGGTAAAACCTGCCCAGGCGATGCGTTACTTAACTTCCACCCAAAAGTTGGTAAGCGGCACAGGTTCGAAATCTATTCAACTGGAAAAGCCTGCAGGAGATTTTCAGGATGTAAAGGTTATCGCCTACCGTGCGCCACCTAAGAATAAATCTGAAGAAATTACCAGAACCCTGAAATCGGATAATAAAGTGGCAACCGTAGATTTTGTGGCGGATAAAGCGATTACAGCAAGAAGCATCTCGATTTTAACAGGTGAAAATCAAATCAATGCCACTGCAGTTTTAAAAGTTTTAGACCGGGGGACATACAAAGAGGTGAAAACCTTTACAATAGATCGGCACAACATGGCTTTAAATGTGGGCTTCCTGCCGTATGGTCCCGTGGCCATTTCGCTTCCCGAAACCACTTCCAAAACATACCGGCTGGAAATTAAAAGTAATGGCGGGGGTGTATCATTAAAAGAAATTAAAATTTCCAATGTTCCCGTTGTAGAGCATTATGTAGAAAAAAGCCTTGGTAAAATGTTTCAGGATCCGCTCCCATATTGGAAAGAGTATCAATGGCCGGTACAATTTGAAACTCATTACAGTGAAGTCATCGATCCCAAAAAGGTAATCGATATTTCTGCATTTATGGATAAAAATGGTCTGCTTAATTGGGATACTCCGAAAGGTGAATGGATTGTTCAACGTTTTGGGATGTTGCCAACCGGGGTAACCAATGCTCCGGCTGATCCCGAAGGTACTGGTCTCGAAACGGATAAAATGAGTAAAACCCATATCGAAAGTCATTTTAATGCATTTATGGGCGAGGTGCTTAAACGTATTCCGGCCAACGACAGAAAAACGTGGAAAGTAGTGGTGCAGGATAGTTATGAAACAGGTGGACAAAACTGGACGGATGATATGGCAACACGCTTTACCAGTCAATATCATTACGATCCCGTGCCATATCTTCCTGTTTTAGACGGCAAGGTGGTTGGCTCTCAGGATAAAAGCGATCGTTTTTTATGGGATTTGAGACGATTGATCGCTGACCGGGTAGCCTATGATTATGTTGCCGGATTAGGAGCAATCAGTCATAAATATGGCTTAAGAACCTGGCTCGAAAGTTATGGGCATTGGGGTTTTCCTGGAGAATTTTTGCAATATGGCGGGCAAGCTGATGAAATTGGAGGAGAATTTTGGAGCGAAGGCCAATTGGGTGATATCGAAAACAGGGCAGCCTCATCAGCAGCACACATTTATGGGAAAACAAAGGTGTCAGCCGAATCTTTTACCGCTGCAGGAAAAACTTTTGGAAGATTTCCCTATATGATGAAACAGCGTGGTGACCGTTTTTTTACCGAGGGCATCAACAGTACGCTTTTTCACCTGTATATCCATCAACCTGAAGAGCAACTCCCTGGAATGAACGCCTGGTTCGGTAACGAATTTAACAGGCACAATACATGGTTTCCGTACCTCGATCTGTTTACAGCTTATTTAAAGCGCTGTAACTATATGCTTCAGCAAGGAAATTATGTAGCTGATGTGGCTTATTTTATAGGTGAAGATGCACCGAAAATGACCGGTATAACTGATCCTGCACTTCCGAAAGGCTATTCATTTGATTATATCAACGCAGAAGTGATTTTGCAACGCGCAACGGTAAACAATGGCAGAATGTACCTTAAAGGAGGAATGAGCTATGCTTTACTGGTATTGCCACCACTCGAAACGATGCGACCGCTCTTGTTAAAGAAAATACTGGATATGGCCAATCAGGGATTACACATTATGGGGCAATTGCCAAAACGCTCACCAAGCCTTGAAGGTTTTCCGCAATCGGATATAGAAGTAAGGGCATTGGCGACTGCGCTTAAAAATAATAGTAATTATATTAAGGATAACGACATCTCTAAAACCTTATCAGTTATGGGGCTTGGACCTGATTTTAACGAAGAAGGATCCCATTCAACCTTATTTATTCACCGCAAGCTTGCTGAAGGGGAGTTATATTTTATCAGTAATCAAAAAGAGGAAACAGTAGAACTGTCGCCATCTTTTAGGGTGAAGAATGCTGTTCCGGAATTGTGGGATCCGCTTAATGGAGATATCAGGCCTTTGAAAGGCTTTTCTGTGCAAGACGACCGGACCACGGTACCATTGAAGTTGGCACCGTTGCAAAGTGTTTTTGTGTTTTTCAAAGATGGGGTTCCTCAATCCAATACCGTAAATGCTTTAGCTATGGATCTGAATTTTCCCTCACCGCTAACGCAAATAACCATAAATACCCCTTGGAAAGTCACATTTGATGAATCACTTCGGGGACCAAAAACACCAGTAATTTTTGAAAGTTTAAGCGATTGGACCAAAAGTCCTGAAGATGCCATAAAATATTACGCCGGAACTGCAGTTTACAATAATACATTTAAACTGAAACGACCAGCATCGGGAGAAAAGATTTACCTGAATATCGGTGTGTTAAATGGTATGGCCAAGGTAAAAATAAATGGCAAATACATAGGAGGAATCTGGACTGCTCCGTGGAAACTTGACATTAGTAAAGCCCTTAAAAAGGGCAAAAATAAACTGGAAATATCTGTAGTGAATAACTGGATGAACCGTTTGATCGGAGATAGTAAATTGCCTGCAACGGAAAGGAAAACGGCTACATTTGTAAATCCTTACCGTCCCGATAGCAATCTTCAACCCTCCGGATTGACAGGGCCGGTAGTAATTGAACGGGTTAAATTCTAGATCTTGTAATAGAAGAGGAAATGAGGCTGTATCATTTGATGATGAAGCCTCATTTCCATGTTTTTTTAATCTATTTATAAAAGGGCCAGCATTTTCTTTGATCGGTTAAAGGATATCGGCCAGCTATCGGAAGTATTGCCTGAAGCTATTCCATAATATTCTTTTGCTTTATTTTGATCGCCCTGAAGGAGATTCACATAAGCGCTGAGCTCAAAAATAAAGTTCTTCAATTTAACATCGATTCCATTTTGGGTACCTAAATAGTCAAGGATTTCGCCTGCGGCTTTTAATCGTTTGTCGTTAAAGCTTTCTATTTTAAAACCGCCAGGCATGGCAAACCAATATTCCCATATCCCGCCATTGGCATGCTGGTTATAACTGTCTTTGACCAGTTGGATGCCGACCTCCAGCAACACGCTATTAATGGTGCTGTCTTTTTTTACGGAAACCTTGTTCACACCAAAATAATGGTTAAGCGTAGGCTGTAAGCCTTTCGTATTGATCTCATCCAAAATCATTTCCTTACGGTACATGGCCCGGTCGTTCATGGAAAACTGCTCGTAGGCAAAACTGGCAGGGAAATAATTACTTAGTTTTTCTAACCTGTATCCCTTTGCCAATTCCTTCTTCAAGTCGATTACATAAGGATGTTCGAAATCATGAAAGTTGTAAACGGTAATGATTTTCCGTTTAAGATCGTAGATGTTGGAATAAATTGTCGATAATTTTCCTTCTTGCCGGGTACGGTTTAAAATGTCGCGTAGAAAAGGAACATTTATGGTTTTTGCATCTTTTAACATCTCTTCTGAGATATCATATCTTCTGCACGAATAGTTTTTGGTTTTTAGGTTACTGATATCAAAATTGGTATTGATCTGGTAATGTCCGGATTTTGTTAATCTTGTTCCCGCGTTGATGATCATCGAATTTCCGAGTGCATCTGCAATTAACACCTGTGAGCTGATGGCATAATCGTATTTCTCTAAGAAAACCAATGCTTCCTGTACTGTTTTGCATTTCCCAAGGATTTCAAAAAACAGATCTCCTTTATAAATATTTTTAGGTCCGTATTTAGCGGGATCGATATTCTGAGCAGTAAAATCGTAAAATAAACCGTACTCATTCATCGCAGCTTGAGCCTGCAGATCGGGAAGCCCAAAACATACTGAACCATATCTTTCGGCAGTTTTTGGATTGAACCAGATCCGCGCAAAGCCCATATAATCATCTTCGTTGGCGGCAGCATATACCTCATCATTTAATGCATAAGAGATTACGGTGCAGGAATAAATATTTTGAGATAATATGGAACTAACCATAAGGGCAAATAATAATATCTTCTTCATTCTTAAATTTATATCGCTAACGGCGAAGACTGTGCCAAGAGATAATATCCCTTTTAATAGGACGGAGGAAGGATATTTTGGATTTTAGCCCTCAAATATGTCCGCAATTGAACGCTTCTCGTTCGGAAATGAACATATTTATTGCAAGACTTAAATTTCGTCTTTTTGTGCTGACAAAACCTTTGAAAGTTGTATAATTTCTTATGGTTAAGTAAAAAAATGTTATTTTATTGGGAGAAATACTGCAAATATCAAGATATAAGTAAGATAACACCTGTTTTAGTACAATGAAACCGATTGTATTTATATTATCTTTGTGTTATCTCTATGCGTGTTTACAGTTCATATTCTGATAGCGAATTGGCATTCTTGTTAACTCAGGGTGATGCACTGGCATTTACCGAAATTTATAACCGGTTTTATGGACTACTTTTTATCCATGCCAACAAACGTTTAAACGACGAAGAGGAAGCTAAGGATGTGCTCCACCAATTGTTCGAATCGCTTTGGGTAAAACGTATACAAGTAGCACCTGACGGCAATTTATCCGCTTATTTATATACAGCAGTCCGAAATAGAGTTTTAGATGTGTTTGCACACCAAAAGGTGGAAAGCAAATATGTAGATTCTTTGCAGGACTATATCGATCAGGATCATATTTTAACCGATTATCTTGTTCGTGAAAAGCAAATGGCTTTATTAATTGAGAAAGAAATTGACGCTTTGCCACCCAAAATGCGTGAAATATTTATTTTAAGTCGGAGAGAAAATAAATCACACAAAGAAATTGCCCTTGAACTTGGACTTTCTGAACTAACCGTTAAAACACAAGTCAAAAATGCCTTAAGGATTCTTAAAAACAGGTTAGGGTTGGTGGTTTACCTTGCTTTCTTGTTGAAAACGTATAGATAGCCTTGACGACGCCTGATTTAAAGCGTGTTTTCTCTGCAAAAACAACCCAAATAAATTTATTTTAATAAAAATAAATTTTATATACCCCCAGGGTGATGGCTTTGCCGTATATATAGTAATCAACCAGACTAGATTTCTTTTTTAATGGAGAAAAATTCGAGAAAGCTTTTAGATAAGTACCTTTCAGGTAATTGTACGCCAGAAGAAATGGCTATTGTTGAAGATTGGTATCTTCAGCTACCTGATGAAATTGTAGCTCCAGCCCATATTACGATTGAAAGCAGTAAGGAAGAAGTTTGGAATAAGCTAAGTCCGCGCAGAAAGTCTGTAAAGTTGACTACAGTTAAACGTATTGCGATTGCTGCAAGTATTGTTTTATGCTTTGGCTTAGGGTTTTATATGATTTCCGGTCGCAATGCTTTGCCTTTAGCTGCTAAAACAGAGCTGAAAGATATTCTTCCCGGTGGAAACAAAGCCTTATTAACATTGGCTGATGGCACTGTGGTTAACTTAGATGATGCCAAAAATGGCCAGATTGCCAATCAAAATGGTATTGAAATCCGTAAAGCTAAAAACGGTCAGCTTGAATATGTAATCAATGAAGTACAAAATGCCTCACTTACAGGCTCGAATGCCATTAGCACGCCGCGTGGCGGGCAGTATCAGGTGAGCTTGCCTGATGGTACAAAAGTTTGGCTCAACGCGGCCACCACCTTAAAATATCCATATGCCTTTGCCAAAAACGAAAGGGTAGTGGAATTGAATGGAGAAGCTTACTTCGAGGTTGCTAAAGACCATGCCCGTCCTTTTAGGGTAAAAACTGATGCACAAACAGTAGAAGTTTTAGGTACGCATTTCAATATCAACGCTTATCACGATGAAGCCGTTGTTAAAACCACTCTTTTGGAAGGTGCTGTTAGAGTGAGTGCGGCTTCTGGCAGTGTAAACCTGCATCCCGGAGAACAAGCGCAATTCAGTATGGCCAGCGCCAGGTTAATTGTTGATCAGCAGATTGATATCGATAAAGAAATGGCCTGGAAAAATAATATTTTCTCATTCGATAATGACGATCTACAAAGCATCATGCGACAGATTTCGCGTTGGTATGATGTAGAAGTAGTTTATGAAGGCAAAATTTCAACGGAAAAATATGTTGGCGAGATACCAAGAAGTAGCAACCTCGCAGAGGTATTTAAAATATTAGAACTTAACCATGTTCATATTGATGCGAAGGGCAAGGTATTGACCATAACCAAAGATTAAACAAGAATGGCTTTTCTTTAAACAGCCGAGAAATCAACCAACCAGTTCACAAACAAACTAAACTTTATGATGAAAAAACTACCAGAAATTTAGCATCCTACCTTTAAAAAAAACCGAAAGCGCGACAACGCTTCCGGTAGAAATTTGGACAAGCAGCTTGCTTCGAAACCCAGCTGCTATTTTTTAACCTCATTCATTACAAAGGTATGAAATTAACTACCCTTTACAACCCCGTATGCGACATACGGAGGGTAAAGATTAAATTTTTATTGGTCATGAAATTGACTGCTATTTTACTATTGGTTGGTGCCCTACATGTGTCGGCAGCTTCCTTCTCCCAAACAGTAACGCTCTCTCGAAGAAAAACCTCGCTAAAACAAGTCTTTAAAGAGATAAAAAAGCAAACAGGCTATTTTTTCTTTTACAAAGGTCAGCTGCTTCAGGATAAACCTGATGTAACGGTCGAGTTTGTGAAGGCATCGTTGATAGATGCGTTGAATGCTTCTTTGAAAGATCAAAACCTGAGCTATAGTATCGTTAATAGAACCATCGTCATCAGCGGCAAGGAAAATGTAGCTGTTACACCAGAACGCGCAGCTGTAAAGGTTGAGGTAAAGGGTGTGGTGATTGATAAAACTACCGGTGAAACCATTCCTGGCGTTAATGTTTCTGTTAAAAATGGTTCAAGTGTAGGCATGACCAACGATAAGGGCGAATTTAAGGTCAATGTTGATGAGGGAAGTATTTTGGTTTTTAGTTATGTTGGCTACGATGTGATAGAGGAAAAAGCGACAAGCGGAAAAATCTTAAATATTAAGCTTACGGCTAAATTAACCCAAATGAACGATGTGGTGGTTACGGGTTATCAAACGATTAAAAAGGATAACTATACTGGTAATGCGATCACGATATCCGGAGATCAGCTGAAAAGGGTAAACCCACAAAATTTGCTTCAAAGTATCGGCACATTCGATCCTTCATTTAAACTGATCGATAACAATCTTGCAGGATCTAACCCCAACAGAATTCCTTCTATTAACGTTAGGGGAGCTTCTGCGCTACCAAGCGGTGATAGTCAGGTATTGAGAAGGGATGAAATTCAGGGAAATGCAAATATGCCTGTTTTCATGCTTGATGGATATGAGGTAAGCGTACAGAAAGTATTTGATCTGGATGTGAACAGGATTGCATCGGTTACCTCATTAAAAGATGCGGCTGCAACGGCAATTTACGGTTCACGCGCGGCCAATGGTGTAATTGTAATTACGACCAAAACACCATTAGAGGGAAAATTAAGAATAGAATACAACTACGAATTAAATCTTACCGCTGCGGACCTAACGGATTATCAGGTGTTAAATGCAGCTGAAAAATTAGATTATGAAGTATTGGCAGGCGTATATAGTTCTGCAAAACAACAAGTACCTCAGGACCAGCTTGATGAAATCTATTACCACAATAAAGCGAATGTTGTTGGTGGAGTAAACAGTTACTGGCTATCGCAACCCCTGCGCAATACGATAGGGCATAAGCATGGTATAAATCTGGATGGCGGTTCACAAGCATTTCGATACAATGTAAACCTCCGTTACCAAACAAGACCCGGAGCAATGAAAGGATCTGAAAGGGATCAATATTCGGGTGGAATGAGTTTCCAGTATAACGTGAAGAAAATTCAATTTAGAAATGAATTATCCATCACCCAGGTGGGTGCTACCGAATCTCCCTATGGTGATTTTTCTAATTATGTGAAGATGAACCCCTATTATCCATTGCAGGATGCCAATGGTATGGCGATGAGGATTTCGGATGTATATGAAAAGCAAGACCGGTCAAAGGAATATGTTTTTAATCCATTGTTTGATGCCAGTTTAAGCAGTTTCAATAAATCTAAGTACACGGAAATTATTGATAATCTTTCTGCCGATGTTGAGGTGGCAAAAGACCTTAGATTAAGGGCGCAGATGAGTTTAACCTCGCGATCAAATTCAGATGATGTATTCACTTCGCCTCAGGCAAATAAATATTACCTGTACACAACAGATAAAATAGATGAGAAAGGGGAGTACACGAATAGGGAAATGAAAGAAACCTATTGGGACAGTAATGTCCGGTTAACCTGGTTAAAGCAGATCGGCGGTAACTATTTTAACGCATTAGTAGGTGTAAACGCCCGTACCGAGCTACGCGACCAAAAAGAATTTACTGCTATTGGATTTGCCAACGATCGTTTTACCAGCATAGGTTTTGCCAAGGGATATGCTGAGGATGGAAAACCGATGAGCAAACTCGAAAGAGCAAGGCTTTTTGGCTCTTTCTTTACCATGAACTACTCGTATAAAAACCGCTACCTGATGGATGGAACGGTTCGTATTGACGGTTCTTCAAAATTCGGAGTAAACAATAAACTCGCTCCTTTCTGGTCGTTCGGACTAGGATGGAATGTGCATCAGGAGGAATTTCTAAAGGATAATAGTGTGATTAGCCAACTGAGAATAAAGGCTTCTACGGGCCTCACCGGTTCGGTTGAGTTTGATCCTTACTTATCAAAAACCATTTACAAGTACAATACTGGAAATTGGTACTCATCGGGTATCGGCGCAGGGGTGAATAGTTATGGAAATGAAAACCTGGGCTGGCAAAAAACGAGAATGACGGATATTGGTATCGATATCGGCTTGTTTAAAGATCGTATACTGATTACGCCAAGGATATATAAAAAGTTTACCAAAGACATTTTGGCTGATATTACCTTACCGCCATCAACCGGCTTTTTATCCTATAAAGAAAACCTTGGCGACATGGAGAACAAAGGTGCCGAATTAGGGCTGGTAATAGATGCAGTAAGAAGTAAAGACTGGTCGGTAAACCTGAATGCAAGTATGGTTACCAACAAAAATAAAGTGGTGAGAATCTCTAACGCTTTAAAGAAATACAATGATCGGGCAGACGAATTACAGTCGGTAAAACCTGGAGATGGTGGTTACAGAGGTATACCATTACTTAGATTTAGCGAAGGACAGCCTTTCAATGCCATTTATGGTGTACGTTCGTTGGGTATAGATCCTGAAAACGGACGTGAGCTTTACATCAAAAAAGATGGTACGCTAACATATGATTATGATAAGAGAGATTACGTGGTCATAGGCGATCCCAATCCGAAAGTAAGCGGTTATTTTGGCGGAACTGTTAATTACAAAAGATTTAGCCTGTATGTGCAGTTTCAGACCTACTTCGGTGGCGACAAATATAACCTGACTTTGGTAGAACGCGTTGAAAATGCTGATCCAAGATATAATGTTGATAAACGTGTATTCGAAGAAAAATGGAAACAGCCTGGCGACCTCTCGTTTTATAAAAATATCGCGGATAACGGCGAGACCGATGTAAGTTCGAGATTTATACAGCCGGATAATCTGATCAACCTCCAATCACTCAATATTTCTTATGATATGGATAAAAAAATCGCAGCTAAGTTATCGATGTCGAGTTTGATGTTCCAGATAACAGCCAATGATGTAGTACGTTGGTCGTCAGTAAAAGAAGAGCGTGGAATTAATTATCCATTTACCAGGAGTTTAACCTTTTCTGTTAGAGCAGCTTTTTAAGCTATTCATTAACAGATTTAAAATATAAAAACATGAAAATTAGATTATTAATCTGCTTCATCTTAATAACAGGCTTATTTAGCTCCTGTAAGAAGTGGCTGGAAGTGGAGCCTGAATCGGAAATTGCCGCTCCAATTTTATTCAGCACTGAGAGTGGCTTTATGGAAGCCATAAACGGCGTGTATAACCGGAGTACGGAATCCGATCTCTATGGGAAAGAACTTACTTTTGGTACAACAGAGGTACTGGCCCAAAATTTCTCGATGCGCGATGACGGACAGGATTACAGACAAACCTCCTTGTACAATTATAAACATGGTGAGTTTATCAAACGTAAGGACAAAATATGGGCGGGCTTATACAATGCAATTGTAAACTGCAACCTGATCCTCGAAAACGTTGATGCAAAAAAGAACATTTTTAGTGGTAATAATTATGCCATTATCAAAGGAGAAGCACTTGCATTAAGAGCGTATCTGCATTTCGACCTGTTGCGTCTTTTTGCACCTTCTTATTTGAGAAACCCAACGGCAAAAGGCATTCCATATGCAAACAAATACACCAAAGATATCACTCCGGTTTCCTCTGTAACAGAAACCATGGATCTCATCATCAAAGATTTGGAAGAATCGAAACAACTGTTGGTTGCCGATCCGATCCGGAGTGCCGGTTATATCGTAAACTACCCATTAGTTACCGATACGCTGAAAAATACCGAAGAGAAGAACCCAAGTCTTTTCCTCCAGAACAGAAGGCACCGTTTAAATTATTATGCGGTATGTGGAACACTTGCCAGGGTTTACCTGTATAAAAATGATAAGGTTAAGGCTTTACTGAATGCTAAGGAGGTTATCGACTCAAAAAAATTCCCCTGGACCGCAAAAAGTGATTTTGAGGCCTTCGAAGATTCGAAGAAAGACCGTATCCTTTACAAGGAACTTGTTTTTGGATGGTATATCCCGGGAGCTGCAAAAGATATAAAAGAGAATTGGTTTCAAAGTGGCACCAGGGGCTTTTATCTGATTGAGGACGCCGCAGATTATATTTATGAAAAGGCAACTGCAGGAGCAAGTGATTCCCGTTACAAATACTGGTTATCTGCCACTTCAAGCCAATCGTCAAGATCCTACGATATCGTTAAATACCGCAGAAACCCTTTAAGTGCTGAGGCAAATGCAAATTTACATTACCTGATGGCGCCAGCAATCAGGCTTAGCGAAATGTATTATATCGCTGCCGAGTGTTCGTATGAGAGCAATCCTACAGATGCAGTCAATTACCTTACACAGGTTCGTGAAGCGAGGCAAATCGGTGATCCTTTGACCATCAATAGCCAGGAAGATTTATTAAAAGAACTGCTTAAGGATGCCCGTAAAGAATGGTTAGCCGAAGGCCAGTTGTTTTACATGTACAAAAGGCTCAATAGAGGCATAGTAGGCCAAACTGGTGTAATTATTCCTGCTTCGGATAACATTTTTGTACTCCCTCTTCCCAACGATGAGATTGTTTATGGAGGCAGGTAAAACAATTTGAAAATTATTAATAGCAAATTATGAAAGCATATATATTAATATTCGCAGTCATCTGTCTTGCTTCTTGCAAGAAAGCAGAAGAGATGCGTTTTGATCACAGTGCCAATGTCTACTTCGATATTTATAATGGCGACAAAGACAGTATAGTAAGAACCTTTGCCTATAATCCTACACGAGCGCAGGATACGGTTTGGTTACCGGTACGTTTGTCTGGCGTAAGAACAGATGCAGACCGTAAATTTAGTGCACGGGTAGATCGCGATTCTTCCACCGCCATTCCCGAACTCCATTATGAACCTTTGAAAGCTCAATATTCAATTCTTCCAAATAATGGGATAGGCTATATCCCTGTGGTGATTTATAACAAGGATAAGGAACTTGAAAACAGATCGGTTTCGATACTGATCAAATTAACCGGCACCTCAGATCTGGGCATTGAAAACCCCTACATGATCAGGGCAAAAGTAGTTTTCTCTTCCAAATTGGAAAAACCAGATTGGTGGGACTCCTGGCCGCTTCCTCCTTACTCGAGAACCAAACATGAATTGTTTATTCTGGTAACCGGACAAACTTCGCTTACTACCGACGGACTGGATGCTCCTAAAAACCTTTATTATATAGGTTTATTAACCACAATGTTAAATAATCCATTTAATTGGGTAACTAAAAATGCAGCAAAAGGTTATGTGATTGAAGCCGTAACCGATGGTAATACGGATAACTATTATTTCTACAATAAGAGCAATCCAGCCAAAAAAACGCTTTTGCGGAAAAATGCGCAGAATGGTAAATATTATTTTATAGATGAAAACGGCAATGAGGTTATTTAAATATAAAAACATGGATATTAAAAAATTAATCTTGTTAATAATTGGTGTGGCTTTCCTGGCCGCATGTCATAAAGACCTGGGCAATTATGATATCAATATGCCTGTCGAGCCTAAATTGGCAAACCTCGATTCAGTTTATACCGCGAGTGTAGGTGATAGTTTGATTATCAAGCCAAAAATAGAAGGGGCTGATGCTGCCAATATCGAATTTCAGTGGAGAATCAGCGTAATCGAAGGGAACGATATCCTTTATACCGGCCCAGCTTTAAGGATCATATTCGGTTTGCAGGCTAAAAGATATGCGGCCCGTCTTACCGTTTTAAACAAAGCAAATGGAATGAAATATTTCCATAAGTTTTACATCGACGGCGGAACCGAATTCGCAAATGGTACCTCGGTATTAAGTATTGAAAACGGAATCACACAATTTTCATTTGTAAAACCAGATGGTAGTGTACAGGCACGTTTGTACAGGGCGATGCAAGGGAAAGATCTGCCTCCAAACCCCACCAATTTATTTCTGCTGAGGAACACATTTACGGGTGGAACTTTATTGGGCTACTGGATTATTACAAAAAATGGCGGAGTCAGACTGGAGCCAAACACCATGCAGGAAGATCCAAAATATCCAAATACACTTAAAGATAACTTCTTTACGCAACCGGATAATCTTGAGGTGGGGTCACTGATTTCGCATCCTCAAGGGGTAATGATGGGTATTGTAAATGGTAAGTTTTACGGCGGAACAACAAGTACATGGGATCAGGCTGCTACTTATGGGATGTTTGGTTTACCTGCTGAAGGAGATTATGAACTGGCCCCGTCTTTTGTGATGAGCTTTACGCAATCGGCTACCTATTTTATTGGCTTCGACAAAAACAGAAAGCAATTTGTCCGGATTAATCTGTATGGGGCACCTGTTTATTTTGGTACCCAATACTCGGTTTCCACAACAAGTCCTTTCGATCCTACAAATGTAGGCATGGATCTTATTCATCTGGAGCAGCTCAATAACGCAGATTGTTTTGCTTATTGCAAGGGAACTGATGGAAAGATTTATGAATTAAAATTCAATGTTCAGTTTAACGGACCATTCACTTTTACCCCTCAATATAAACGTGTTTTTGTGCGTCAGGAATTAATCAATGAAAATACAAAATGGAGCGGTGCTAAAAATGGCGTAATCTATATTGCGAATGGCAGTAAACTTTACCGGTATAACCCTGTAAATGAAGAATTGAGGGAATTGGCCACAAGTTTTACCGGAAAAACGATTACGATGCTTAAACTTTCTGAAGACGAAGAAACGTTGATGGTAGGAACAGAAGAAACTGTTACTTTTCTTAATATATCGACCGGAATGAACGGTGTGTTCATTAAAAAGATCGAAGGAATACCAGGTACTCCTGTAGATATCGCCATCAAAAAATAATCTTATTCCATGCCTAGGCCTTCAAAATCTTTGGCATGGAAATATTTAGACCATAAAGAAACATACAAATGAAAATGATAAAATTAGCAGTATTGGCCTTTTTAGTCCCGGTTTTAGGCTGGGCGCAAGCGCCAAATTTTAGTTTAACAGGTAAAATAGGCACATTGGGTGCTCCGGCAAAAGCCTATATCGATTACATGGATAATGGTGTAAGCCATGAAGATTCGGTGGCATTGGTGAACGGAACTTTTAAGTTTGCCGGACATATTTCGGGTAATGCCTATGCGCGCATGGCGCTCGATCATACTGGTGGCGGTAAAGGCAAGGCCGTTTATACTGGCGATGTGATTTACTTTTATTTTGGTAAGGAGCAGGTAAACATTACTTCAAAAGATTCTCTGGAGAATGCGGTTTTTACGGGCTCGAAAGTATACCAGGAATACGACGCCTACAACAAAGCGATCGGCGGCACCATTATGGCGCTTACCAAAGCTGTAAACATCGATTTTAACCGTGGTACGCCCGAACAGCAAAAAGATACCGCTTACATGAAAGCAGTTGATTTGCGCTACCGGAAAAACATCCATAACAGAACAGATAAGCAATTTCAATTTGCTAAAGAACACCCAGCATCTTATTTCGCTCTGGTGGCATTATCAGAAGCTGCCGGAAGCAAAGTAGATGTGGCCAAGGTTCAGTCACTTTTTAATGCCTTAAACAAAGAATACCGCGAAACGGATATGGGCAAAGAACTTGCTCAGCGCATTGCAGCCAGTGGCATTACTGCTGTTGGAAACGTTGCTCCGCTTTTTACACAGAACAATGTGGTAGGCAAGCCAGTTTCGCTGGCTAGTTTAAAGGGTAAAGTCGTGCTGGTTGAGTTTTGGGCCAGCTGGTGTGGACCATGCAGGGCCGAGAATCCGAACCTGGTAAAACAATACCAGACTTATAAAGATAAAGGCTTCGAAATTATATCCGTTTCGCTGGATAATGTAAAGGAACGCTGGTTGGAGGCGATCGAAAAGGATGGTTTAGACTGGATCCATGTTTCTGACCTGAAAGGGTGGAACAACGAAGTAGGCCGTTTATATGGCGTACGTGCTGTACCTGCAAGTTTTCTGGTAGATGCCCAAGGTAAAATCATCGGTAATGGCTTGCGCGGCGAACCATTAAATAAAAAGCTTGCCGAAATATTCAATTAATCATTGATAAAAAATAGATGATGAAAAAGATACTAACGGCATGCCTGATGCTGGTTTCGCTACTCGCTTTCGGCAGTGGAAAATATCGGGATAAAATTGCCCTAAGGATATTGTATGTAGGGTATAATCCTGATAAGCCAATGCCCAAAAATGTAGTGTATTATTCAACTACACCCAATATTCTCGAAAAAATATACAAAACCAGAATGCCCGATTTTAAAGCTTTTCTGGAGCAACGCTTTACCGAAGTTAAGGTGGTAGATGTAGCCGATTATAAAGTAGAAATGTCTGAAGGGGTAGATGTAACCTTAATGGACGCCGGCCCGGTGAATATACCAGCAAACTTTAACCGTCCTATGGTTTTAATGCACGCCATGGCACCCAATGTAGGTTTACCTTTAGGATTGAAGTTCGATTGGTACTGCCAGTGTTTGGATAATGAAGCTTTAAATATTAAAACCAGTCACCCCATTTTTAATACCCCAAATGCCGTAAAACTAAGTATGGTAATGAAACCAACCCCGGGTTCTTTTTTTAATGGGCATCAAGCTGCAACAACACCAAAACAAATGAATATGTGGCAGGTGGTAAAACAAGGTTTTTCTTCCAAAGAACCTTATTTAATCGGTATGGTTTCGCATGGTGAAGGTTTTAATGATTCGCCGGATGCTGAATCTATTTCAGGCGGTGTTTGTCTCAAAAATGCAGAGGCAGTAGCACTTGGCCGTCAGGGAAATTATTTTATGTGGGGTTTTGCGGGTTCGCCCGATTTTATGACGGATGAAGCTAAAGATGTTTTTGTAAATAGCATCTGTTACATCAAAAAGTTCGACCGCCAGCCAGCGATGGTTAAAAAAGTACAGATCGAAACCCGTAGCGGGATTGATGAACTGATTTACCGCTTAAACAAAGACCTGTATAACCAGGCCATAGTATCCAGACGCGAAGGGAACCTGCGGATGCTGAAAATGCAGCAGGAATTAAAGGATAAAAAAGCAAAGGGTGAAGATATTGGCCATGGCAATGAAATGTTTTTAAAAATGCCGGTCACCAACGATACACAATCTTTTGAGGACTATGTAAAAGGTTTCGCAGGCGACAGTTTGTTTGCCATTTATGGCACGAATATCAGCCAGTACCACAAATACTACCGTCAGAATTATGAATACTTCTATCCTTCAGGTGTGTATACCCTTCAATTGGATCAGGATGCGCAAAAATTAGGTATTTCTAACCGTAAGGTGGCCCTTTTAGATAAATGCATCAGTTTATTGGAGAGCGGCAAAGACGTGGCGATGGCGCAACGCTTGCTCGAGCGTTATACCACCGAAAAATTTACTACAGCTTCCGATTGGAAAAAATGGCTCAATCAAAACCGCAACAATTTATTTTATACTGAATCCGGCGGGTTCAAATTTATGGTCAACACTTACGGAAAAAGTATTCCTGTGAGCCAGCAACAAAGCTACCAGTTGCCAAAAGCGGTAGTTGGTGGTGAGCCGACCACCGCCGATCCTGTTGCGGTTTCGGCAAGGTTTATTCCCGGCAATGGCAATAAAAAAGACAGTTTATTGATTGAAGCCAAAATTTTAAAAGGCTGGCATATCTATGCTTATGTTTCAAAAGATAACCCATTTATTGTTACCGAAACCAGACTAGAACTTCCGGAAGGTGCTGTAGCCGATCAGGAATGGAAAACCACTGCAGCGGTGCCTTATCCTGGTAGCGATGGCATGTTCATTTTTGAAGGAAAGGCAAATTTTAGGATCATGGTCGATTATAGCAAGGCTAAAGCGGGCACGAAAATCAAATGTGGTTTATACTATCAGGTGTGTGACGAAACCAAATGTTATCCACCAAAAGAAAAAATACTGGAAATACTCATCTAATCAACCTATGCGCCCGGCATGGCCGGTAAAATGGCCTTGCCGTTTTTTAAATCCTTTAACTCAAACTATGAACCCTTTTTTAAGGCTTTGCTTTTTAGCCTCTTTGTGCCTGTTTATACGTATTTCGGCATCGGCACAAACTGTGCTAAGTAAGGCTGATTCCCTGCACAACAAGCTCTCAACAGAAATGATCACTTTACCAGCACCTGGTTTCACTTTAAAAGACCTTGATGGAAATACCGTGTCGTTAAAAGATTTAAAAGGAAAAGTAATTGTACTCGATTTCTGGTCTACCTGGTGTGTCCCCTGCAAAAAATCATTCCCTGCCATGCAGCTGGCCGTTAATGCCTATAAAAATGATCCATCGGTAAAATTCCTGTTTATCCATACCTGGGAAACCACCAAAACACCTGTTGAAGATGTGAAAAAGTACATCGCACAATCTGGCTTTAAATTCACGGTACTCATGGACCTGAAAGATAGTGCCGGGCATAACGCCGCAGTAGAAGCCTATGGCGCAAGTGCTATACCTGCAAAATTTATTATCGATAAAGCAGGGAATATTGTATTTAAACTCACGGGTTTCACCGGAACCGATGCCGCTGCGCTCGAAGAAATTTCTGAGCGGATTAACCTGGCCAAAAATCATCAATAAATGAAAAGATATATGAAGAATGTAGCGTTAGGTTTGGCGCTATTGCTAAGCCTGAATGTTGCTGCCCAGAGAAAACAGGTTGCGAAATTCCAGAAAACCATTGCTGAAGCCGTACAAAAAGCTTATCCGGCCAGTGTACGCATGTGGGGTTTCGATGTGCAACAGAACCAAAGAACCAGCGGTCAGTTTAGCGGGGTAGTGGTGAGCGCCGATGGTTATATCTTAACGGCTGCACATACCATTTTGCCCGGTAAAAATTACAAGGTCTTTTTTCCTGACGGGCGGGAGTGTATTGCACTGGCCTTGGGTAAGATAGAGAACAAAGATACGCCAGGCATACCTGATGTAGGCATGATGAAAATTACCGACAAAGGAACCTGGCCCTTTGCAGAGATGGGCTACTCTGCAAGTTTGGTTAAAAACGAACCCTGTATCAGTATTTCTTATCCCGAAAGTTTAAACCAAACCTTACCAACTTTAAGGTTGGGGCAGGTGGCCGAGGTGAAAAATGAATATGGTTTTATCCGCTCCACCTGCAAAATGGAGCCCGGCGATTCAGGCGGCCCATTGTTTGATTATTACGGTCGCGTAATTGGCCTACACAGTGCCATTGATATTTCTGAAGACATGAACTTTGAAATCCCTGTTGATCTGTACCACCGATATTGGACAGCCTTAAACAAGGAAACCCTTTATACAGCGTTCCCCGAAAAGCTGGATAGTGTTAAAGCAGATCCATTATTTTCGGTTATCAAAAAAGAAAATAAACAAAAAGCATTACATCCGGAGTTTGAGGCACCAAAGGTTAAAAACAGCACCCTTTTGATTAAGAGTGTTTTGAAAGGTAAAGTACAGGAAATAGACGTTACTTTATTGAATGTTAAAACAGCCAATGGCGATGAAAAACAGTTTCTTTTGAGTAAAAATACCATGATTGGTGAAAATGCCCAGTTGTATAATAATGGGTCATCTGCTCCACTTACGTTAATCGCAAGAGATCAAGAAAGTGATCTTATATTATTCCAGATGGGAGAGAAAATAACTGGTGGAGTCGATTTAGATCTTGCTCCAAATGATACCGCCAAAATGGAAATGGGAAGATTTTTATATACCATTGAGCATGATGGTAAAACAATGCGCAGTGTTTTAGGCAGTACGCTATTTAATTTAGCGAAAATTAACAGTCAGCCTTATTTGGGTGCTATGGTGGTGTACAATTCGAGTCCGGTTCAGTTCTCGTTAATCAAAGAGGGGAGTCCGGCAGAAAAAGCAGGTTTAAAAGTTGGCGACGAACTGATCAGTATTAATGGAAAAGCGATTAAAAAGGCAAATGAATTTGCGCCTGAAATACTGAAATATTGGGCAAACGATGAAGTAACTTTCGAGTGGACAAACACAACTGGTAAAATGAGCAAAACATTCAAGCTCGACGGCAGGGGACAATCGGTTTTCAATCACCCGGCAGAGCAATTTGAAGGGGGTAAATCACAAAGAAGAGATGGTTTTAATGCTATATTTACGCACGATGCCGCCATTAAAGCCAATGTCTGTGGATCACCGGTTTTCGATTGGGAAGGCCGTTTTTACGGCATTAATATCGCCAGGTTCAGCCGGACGACCACTGTTGTGGTGCCTAAAAAGACAATTACGGAGTTTATTTTGAAGGTAATTAAATAATCGAGTTTTTTTGCCACGGAGACACGAAGATCACGGAATTAATTCTTTAGCAGTTCCTTCTTCTATTTTTTATTATTCCATTGGTCGGTGTCTCACCGACCAATGCTTAAAATTTCGCCGATGAACATGCTGTCTTTGATATTCATTCACCTGTTTTGTTCCACTGCCTTCAGTTAAATAAACCATATTGTAGCGGCTATCCTTTTTGATGCATTACCAATCATTATACAATTACTGTCACAAAAAGATAGAAGCGGAAAGAAGGACTGCCTAAACCGAAGAGCAATGAGACTGCTTTACTAAGAAAAAGTTATTTATCTGTTTCTAAGCCTTTCATTTTGGAGCGCAGTGGCTGTGCAACTATTTGAGTGGTTCCCGCGCTTCGCTGTATCCCTCCGCTACGCTTCGGGGATGCCACTACGCCCTGGGCTAAATACTCCTTTTCTGCAAGCAATACGCTCTAAAGCCGCCAATGCTTAAATTTTATTTCTATTCTGCATTTAAAAGATTTCTCAGCAAAAGGAGCTCCTTTAAGGCATTGTGGTCGAAATGATGATACTATGGAGGGTTGTTGGCTCCAGTTATTTCTTCAGCAAGGTATCAATCTCCGTATTAAATTCTTTCACAAACTCATCATAAAACCTGCCTGTGGCGGGGCCGTTAAAACCAGTATGGATTTGTGCTACATTACCTTGTTTATCAATGATGATCGTAGTTGGGAAAGATAAAAAAGAATCCAGCGCTGGCAGCGATTCGGATACTACCTGTTTATCGGCTGTGCCTGCAAGAACCTGATCGTACTCGATGCCAAAACGCTCACGGAAACGCGTCATTACTTTTTTTGCATACTCAGGCTCGGTAGAACGTTCGTAATGTAAGGCAATAATTTCTACACCACGTTTTTTATTTGCTTTATACCAGGGTGCAATAAAAGTAGCTTCATCCACACAGTTCGGGCACCAGCTTCCGGTGATGGTTAAAACCACTACCTTGTTCTTGTATTTTTCATCTTTAAGCGAAATCTTCTTGCCGTTTACATCAGGGAAAGAGAAATCAAGCGTCTTATAACCTGTTTTAAGATAAGTCAGTTTATAAGGATCAGGAAGGGCTGCATCTTTGTTTTTGGTTCCGGTAAAAGCCTGACTTCCCCTTGCACCCAAAATTTCGCCAGTTAAAGTACCATCTGCCCGGAAAGTCCCTTTGTAATAGGCAGGAGAGGAGCCAATGAAACTCGATAACTGAAATTCATTTCCTTCCACTATACCTTCGAGATAACGCGAGTCGCCGGTTACGCGTAAAAAAGTACCCGTAAGTTTGTTCCCGGTCTGCTTAAATAAACCCACTGTTTTTTCGTCCTTACCACTTGGCGACTTAAAAACCACATCGTAACTGCCAGAGTAATCTGCGGTTGCAGGTTTGTCTGTAGTTTTAAACCGGTAGTTTTTGCGCTCAGCAACAATAACCAATGGTTTGCCACCTTTATCTTGTTTTCGCAAAGTACCGCTTAATTGGTCACCTTCAATCGCAAAAGCCAGTTCATTATCAAACTGATCGAGTTTTACAAAGAGTGAATCGGCGGTTTGTTTAACCAGACCACCTTCAAAACTTTCTTCCGCATTGCGGAAATATAATTTCTGTTGACCGCTTTTTTCATTGATTTCGAAGTTGAAAGGGATCTCTAGCCCTTCCTTCACTTTTGCTACGCCACGCCAGTTACCCAGGGCAACAAAAGCTTTCGATTTTTTCTCCTTTGGCCTTGCCGCCTGATTATTGGCTAAACTAGCAGGTTCCTGAGCATAAGTAAAGGATGTTGATATGGCCAATAAGGCTGTAAGGATGGATTTTGATTTCATCGGGATTGTGTTAATCGACTAAATTAGTCGACAAATATAGGGATGAAATGATCAAAGAAAAAATATTTCAATAAAAATCTATAAAAACTATAGGATAAATGGAATTAGTTATACCTTTGCAGCAGTTATTTTAAAATACTTATCAAGAAAGGCGGAGGGAATGGCCCTGTGAAGCCTTAGCAACCATCTATTTATTTAGAAATGGTGCTAATTCCATCCCAGACGATTCTGGGGTAGTTAAGTCAGTTGTTTGCATTATCCCTATCAAAAATATATGGAGCACTTCTGATTTAAGGGGTGCTTTTTTTTTGCCCTGATGCAATCTTGACAGGTAAATAATGTTTTAAATAAAAATCATCAAATGAAAAAAACAGACGAGCTGAAATCCCTTTGCGTAAACCCTGATGCATACTTCCGAATGCGCAGGTCCTGTTAAAACTGCTCTAATTTAACAGGCTTTTCCAGGCTTAATTCCCTTTCATTCTTAACGAAGAAACACGGTTTTAGATCGTGCTGGAATGGTATGGCCTAAATTTTATCCTTTAACTAATTATTAATACATACACATGATCAAAATTTTTAAATCAATTGCGTTGATCCTGCTGCTCTTTATTACGCAGCAGCTATTCGCTCAAAATGCCACCATTACCGGAACGGTAAAGTCGGCAGATGGTGAGACACTGCCAGGTGTTTCCATCTTCATAAAAGAGACCAAACAAACTACCATAACGGATGGCAAGGGTGCTTTTAGCATTAGTGCACCAGAAAAGGGTACCCTGGTGTTTTCTTATATCGGTTTTAAAACCCAGGAAATACAGATCAGCAAAAACGGACCGGTTTCGGTGGTCCTGCAATCGAGCGACAATGCGCTTGATGAGGTGGTGGTTACGGCTTTGGGTATATCCAGACAGAAAAAATCTTTAGGTTATGCGGTTCAAGAATTAAAAGGACAGGATTTAGCTGAAGCAAAAGAATCGAACCTAGTTAATGCACTTGCAGGTAAAATTGCCGGTGTACGGGTAACCAATAGTCAGGGGAGTATGGGGTCATCCAGGGTGGTGATCAGGGGTGAAACCTCTATCGCCGGAAATAACCAGCCGCTATTTGTGGTGGATGGTATCCCGGTTGATAACTCTCAGTTAAACTCTGCCGGAGCAAGAGATTATGCCAATACTATTTCGGACATCAATCCTGAAGATATCGAATCCATCAGTGTATTGAAAGGACCCAATGCAGCTGCATTGTATGGTTCGAGGGCGGCAGCAGGGGTGATCCTGATTAAAACCAAAACGGGTAAATCAAAAAAAGGGTTGGGGATCGCTGTTAATTCCAATGCCGTATTGGAAACTTTGCTTACCCTCCCAGTTTATCAAAATGCTTTCGGCCAGGGATCTGAAGGTAGGTTCAGTTATGTAGATGGTGCTGGTAAGGGTTTAAACGACGGGGTAGATGAAAGCTGGGGGCCAAAACTGGATGGAAGATTGATCCCTCAGTTTTATTCGAAAGGGGTAGCAGTTCCCTTTGTGGCGCATCCTGATAACGTACGTGATTTCTTCCAAACCGGATATTCATTGAACAATGGGGTATCTGTTGCCGATGCCGGAGAAAAATACGATTACCGGATTTCTTACAATAACCTGAAACAGGTAGGTATAGTGCCGAACTCTGGTCAGGGCAAAAATTCGTTTGTATTCAATACCTCGTTAAAAATCACACCAAAATTAACCTTAACCGCGAATGCGAATTACAGTAAACTGAATTCAGATAATTTACCGGGTACAGGTGGTTCAAGATCAACCAGTACCATGTTGCAGTTTACCTGGTTCGGGCGTCAGGTAGATATCAACCAGTTGAAAAACTATTTGGACGAAAATGGAAAAACGTTTAACTGGAACAATAGTTACTATAGCAATCCATATTGGGTAGCTTACGAAAATACCGTATCGCAAAACCGCAACCGGATTATTGGAAGTTTAGCGCTGAACTATAAAATTATTGATGGTCTTGATTTCAATTTCAGATCAGGTACGGATTATTATAACGACAGACGTAAAGTGAGGATTGCCTATGGTACCAATGGAACACCATTTGGTTCCTATACCGAAAGTGCTTTTACAGTGAATGAGAACAATACCGATGCAACTTTAAATTTTAACAAACAGCTAAATGAGGATTTCAGTTTAGAATTGTTAGGCGGTGGTAACATCCGTACGCAATCGATAGAGCAGAACGATCAGAGTGCGCCTAAACTGGCCATCGCCGGACTATATACGCTTAAGAACTCCCGCGATCCGCTCATCTCTTCCAATAACCTATCACGTTTAAAATCGTATAGTGTGTATGCCTCCGGACAGATTGGGTTTAGAAACTACCTTTTTGCCAACATTACAGCACGTAACGATTGGTCTTCTACCTTACCGGCACAAAACAGATCTTATTTTTATCCCTCATTTAACGGAAGTTTTGTTGCAACAGAAGCATTTGATATTAAAAGCGAAGCGCTCACTTATTTAAAAATCCGTGGCGGCTGGTCGAAGGTTGGTAAAGATGCCGATCCTTATCGTTTGATTAATACTTACGCATTTGGTGCGCCATTTAATATCAATCCTGACCTACTTAAACTATATCCTGATATTGTTGGTGCAAATCCTCAGTTAAGTCCGGGTGCTATAGATTTAAATCCTAACCTCAAACCAGAGACTACTACATCTACAGAGCTGGGAGTAGAGGCCGTATTTTTTAATAAAAGGTTACGTTTCGATTTAAGTGCCTACAATACCAATAGTTACAATCAGATTTTGGCTGCCGATGTAAGTCAGAGTACTGGTTTCAGCTCTAAATTGCTCAATGCGGGTAAAATCAACAATAAGGGAATTGAAGCACAATTGGGCATAACACCAATTAAAAAAGCCTTTACCTGGGATATCGATTTCAATTTTGCAGCAAACCGGAGCAGGGTAATAGAACTGGATGCTGAAAAATTATTAACCAATTATGTTGTGGCCTCCAGCTCTGCTCAGGTAATCGCCACTGTTGGCCAGCCTTATGGATCACTTTTTGGAACGGCCTTTTTAAGGGATGGAAATGGAAACATTATAGTAAATGCCACGGGAGCACCATCCACAAACCCCAACAAGCAAGTTTTGGGAAAATATACCCCGGATTGGATTGGCGGCGTATACAATACTTTTACGTACAAAGGTTTAAGCTTAGGTGTTTTAGTTGATGCAAGCATTGGTGGGTCTATCTACAACGGTACGTATTCAACTGGTACCTATACTGGTGTGTTGGCTTCTACACTTCCGGGCAGAGCAGCAGAATATGGTGGTATTTCCTACTATTATCCAGGCAATGATAAAACTAAAGGAACAGTAAGGGTAAACGGAACTGCTCCTGCAGGTGTTACCGTTTATGATGACGGGATTATTTTTGATGGGGTAACAGCTGATGGCAAGCCTAATGATAAGATATTGCCTGCTCAACAGTACTACAAAACATTCAGAAATATCGACGAATCAAGCATATTCGATGCCTCTTATGTTAAACTTCGTGAGGTAAAATTAAGCTATAACCTGCCGGCCAAATGGATCCGTCCGCTAAGTTTACAAGGGGTTTCCGTATCGCTTGTTGGCCGTAACCTTTGGATTATCCACCGCAATACGGTAGATATTGATCCGGAGGTGGCCTTTAATACAGGTAACGGACAAGGTTTAGAAAGTTTATCTAACCCAAGTACCCGCAGTTATGGTATCAACCTGAATGTTAAATTTTAATTATCTTCATCATGAAAAATAAAAAATTCTATATACTGGCCATTTTGGCAATTGCATTTTCATCTTGTAATAAAGAGCTTGATGAGGTGAATATTAACCCAAATGCCCCTGAAATTCCACAGCCGGATTATCTATTAACCGGGGCAATTAAAAATACCTCCGATACATATTGGGGTACTACAAATAACCTGAACTCAAGTTTGCTTTTTGTGCAACATTGGGCCAAGGTTCAGTATACAGAAGAAGATCGGTTTATCTTCTCAAACAGTAGTTTTACAGCATTGTGGTCTACAGGATATGCACAGAGTGTCGCTGGCTTAAATAAAATAATAGAACTTGCCGATGCGCAATCTAATCCAAATTATAAAGGTGTAGCGCTTGTGTTAAGATCCTGGGTATTTTTATTGCTTGCCGATGCTTATGGCGATGTGCCATATACCCAGGCAGGAAAAATAAAACAGTTTGTTACACCGGTTTACGACAAGCAAAAGGATGTATATTATGGTATTCTGAATGATTTAAAATCTGCCCAGAGTGTTTTAGATCCCGCTGCTGGTGCAGCACGTATTTCTGGTGATATTATGTATGGTGGCAACATTACCCACTGGAAAGAATTTGCCAATTCGCTGCGTTTACGTATTGCTTTGCGCATTGCGGATAAAGAGCCCACAAAATCGAAAGCAGTAATTGATGAGATTAAGACCGAAGGCGGCAATTATATTGGTAGTAACGCATTTAATGCACAGCTTGTTTACCAGGCATCACCGCAACAGAATCCGGTAGCGGCTTCTTTCGAAACCCGAAACGATTACAGGATCAGCAAAACTATCGTGGATAAACTTTTTGCCCTTAAGGATCCGAGACTTCCGGTATATGCAAGTAAAACTGAAAATGTAACCCCGCAAAATTATGTAGGTATTCCAAACGGTTCTACCAACTCTGAAGCGAGCGCAATAGGTTTGGCAAACTCTTCAAAACCAGGTGCATATTTTTTAAATCCACTTGCGCCGGCAGTAATTTTAAGTTATGCGGAAGTGCTTTTTGATCGCGCAGAGGCAGCAGCAAGAGGCTTTACCACTGAAAACGCTGAGGATCTCTATAAACAGGCGATCAGGGCGTCGTTTAGTCAATATGCTTTAACTGGAAGTGATGTTGATAATTATATTAACCAGGCCGCAGTGCAATATGACCCAGGCAATTATAAAAAATCAATCGGTGAGCAAAAATGGATTGCCCTATTTGGGCAAGGTTTAGAAGCCTGGGCAGAGCAAAGAAGGTTAGATTATCCGCAGTTAACCGCTTCCGTAAATACCGTGCTTAACGGTAAAATTCCCGTGCGTTTTATTTACCCAGGTACCGAGCAATCATTAAACGGACAGAATTATAAAAATGCCGTGAGCAGCCAGGGTGCTGATTTATTAACCACCAAACTTTGGTTTGATGCTTTTTAATCGAGCAGTAGTGACAGATGTTGCCATCTGACACAGTGCTATGATCAACTACTATTAAACAAAAAACGTCCCGATATAAAACCGAGACGTTTTTTGTTTTTTACCATCAAAGAAAAAGGTAAACCTCTTCAGGTTTCTTTCTTCTAATTGGTATTCATCTCGCTAAATCTTCAGCGGCATTGCTAGCCCTGGTTTGCAAATCCTCTGCATAACCTTTCGCTTTATCTGCCCATTGCGGTGCTTTATCCATTAATTCATCAACAATTGATTGTCCGGTAATTGGATCTTTCTTGGTGATATATTTTACGCCTGCATATACAGCGGCGCCAATAATTGCTGTTTTTAAAATTCCCATGTTCTTTTCTTTTTTTAGTTAAACATTGTGAGACCGTTAAAAGTTTTAGACGATTTGTAAGGCTGGTTGTTACAACAGGTCGCTTGCTGTCAAATGTTTCCATCTGACAGATTCAACATACGCTACAAATGGAAATGCAAAAACAACTGGAATTTAATAGCAGCAGATGGTAACATCTGCCGCCACAATACAATTGGCGGAAAATTACAACCCATTTTACCCTGTCCATTTCAGTCTGCTATCTTCCCATTTCAAACCTGATTATGTCCGGCCAGACAATTTTTCGCTGCCTGAACGGCACTTTTTGGAATAGTTTTGCGCAATAAAAAGAGATATAAAATGAAAACAACCAGAATTTTAGGGCTGATAAATTTTGTAATGATTACCGCCCTTTCCATTACTGCCATTGCCGCCATGTATCATTATAGAAAATCCGCTGGCACATCACGTGAAACATAAGCGGGAAGCGTCATTACATTATAGTACCAGATGAGTACGGCAAAAAGAAAAGTCACTGTAGAATCGATCAGGGCCTCGTATGGGTTAAACCGGTGTTCGACAATTTTGGGTACAGAAGTGAGTATGCCCAGGAAAATGAACTCAGCCATATTACTTTGTGCGAAATCTTAAAGGTTTTCTTTTTCATGCCGGACCAAATATAATATAAATTTGGTCCTGTCAGATGTTACCGTCTCACACTGAATCCAATCTTTTATGTTTTTACCACAGAAACACGGAAACCACAGAAAATGCCTCAGTGTTTATCTATATTTTAATTCACCAGATTATTTAGACTGCATCAGAAATACTTTGACCCCGCTCAAGATGATGAAATGAGCTGGAGAATTACCTACAGAATATCCCGTGTTAATCCATGTCTACGTGGTTAATTTCAACAACAACGTATCGTACATCTGTAAAAATTTTATACATAATCACTATTAAATTTATATATTTCGGGCAAATTAACCTCAGGTAAATCGATTAAACCAAATATTACTGCATGAATAAAGAAAAGCTGTTCAATGAAATCAAGGAGTTGAGCATCATCAATTCTTTCTCGAAACACGAACAGCTTGTACAGGGAATCATCAATGGCTTAAACCATAAACTGATTGCTAAGGGAGATATTCTGCCTTCGGTAAACGAGATGATGCGGGAAACAGGTTTTGCCAAAGAAACTATAGGTAAGGCTTATAAAGATTTGATTAGTAGGGGGATACTGGAATCTAAAAATAGGATGGGCTATTTTGTAGCCACCGATGATACCGAACAACATCTTAAGGTTTGTTTATTAATTTATGCCTTTGATACTTTCCAGGAAACCTTTTACCAGAATTTCCGGGACCATTTAGGGGAGAACATTCAGGTTGATGTGTATTTCCATCACAATAATTTTAGTGTTTTCGAATCGATCATCAACAGCAACAAAGGCCAGTACGGTTTATATGTGATTGCACCGATAGAAAGCGATTCGGCCAAAGAAGTATTGGAACAGTTGCCAAAAGAAAAACTACTGATTGTAGATCGGTACGTAGAGCTAAAAGGCGATTATTCTTATATCGTTCAGGAATTTAAAAAGGCATCTTACAATGCGTTTTTACAATTGGCGCCCAGGATTAAAGAATTCTCAGAATTTGTGTTTTTTTTTAAACCTTCATCTGCCGAGCCCAATGAAGTATTGCTTTCTTTCAAGCGTTTTGTAAAAGAATTTAAGATCAACGGCGTAATCAGGAACAGTTATGAACCTGGGAGTATCGCACCGGATAAGGTCTATTTCACCATTCATAACCTCGAGCTTTGGGAAATGTTAAAGGATACCAAGGTGAAAGGATTAAAAGTAGGTAAGGATTTGGGAATCCTTTCGCATAATGATGATAACGTAAAGGAAATTATTTTTGATGGAATCACCACTTTTTCGATCGATTTTGCGCAAATGGGCCGTTTGGCTGCTGAGTTTGTACTGAGCTTAAAACCGATTAAGCATGTCATGGAAAATAAACTGATCAGACGAAATTCACTTTAACACCATCGAGTGGGCACAACGGCAATCATCAGCTTTATTTTGTTTACGGTACTCGCCGCAACAATTTCTTATTTTAAAACCCGTAAAACGCAGAGATCAACCATCAGTGGTTTTTTCTTCGCCAACAGGACCAATGGTTTTATCATCATTGGGGCTTCATTGTTTTTTAGCAACATCAGCGCCAACCAGTTTATCGGCGAAAATGAGTCGGTTTACATCAATAATATGTCAGTAATCGGGTGGGGAATTTCCTCTATACTCGCTATGATTATTGTGTCTGAGTTTTTTATTCCCATTTATTTCAAAACCGGTATCCGCACCATCCCCGATTTTCTGGAGAAACGTTATGATAAACAGACTAAAACCCTGGTTTCTGTTGTTTTTCTGTTTAGTTATATCATCAATCTGCTGCCATCGGTATTATACGGCGGAGCGGTGGCCTTTAGCAATCTGATCGATCTTTCAGGTTTCCATCTTTCTTATTGGGAAAGCATCTGGATATTTGTGTGGATTATGGGCTTAATTGGGTCAGTTTATACGATTTTGGGTGGCTTTAAAGCGATAACGATATCCGATACGGTTTTGAGTGCAGGGATGTTGATCTTAATTATTGCCTTACCGTATTACGGCTTACGGTTTTTAGGTCATGGCGATTTTTTTAGCGGGCTCTCTACCGTACTTTCGACCAAAAAAGAGCACTTAAACTCCATTGGCAACAGCCATGATGCTGTTCCTTTTTCTACGCTGTTTACGGGGATGCTGATTGTTAACCTCTATTATTGGGGAATGGAGCAGTACATTGTTCAACAGGTATTGGCCGCTAAAAGTCTGGAAGAAGGTCAGAAGGGTATTGCCTTAACCTGTTTTGCAAAACTGCTATGTCCCTTGTTGATCAATATCCCCGGTTTAATTGCAGTGCATTTGTACCCGGTTTTAACCAATACCAATCAGGTATTTCCTTTATTGATCAAAGATGTACTGCCACCGCTGTTGATGGGTTTATCGGCCTGCGTACTTTTCGGTGCGGCCATTACCACCTTTAACGCTGGTCTTAACAGTTCGAGCACTTTGTTTCTCCTCAATTTATACAAGCCTTTTATGGAGAAGAAAGGGAAAGTATTATCAGATAAAAGTTTATTGCGAACAGGGCGCTTATTCCAGATTTCGGTATCGTTGTTTGCCATGGCATTCGCACCCTTTATCATATTTTCGAAGAATGGCTTTTATGAATACCTGCAAAAAATAAGTGCGATATTTAGCCTCCCCATTTTTACGATTATTTTTCTGGGCTTTATTACCAAAAAAATGCCGCCGATAGCAGCCAAAATCGGGATGATTTTCTTTATTTCCTGTTATGTACTTAGCGAATGGGTTTTTACCATTCATCTTCATTATCTGCATACTTTGGCCATCATTTTTTTAATCACGATTGTATTGATGCTGATCATTTCGAAAATGTACCCCAATCAAACGCCTTACACATTGGTGTTGGATAATAAAATAGAAATTATCCCCTGGCGCCGCAGGCACTACTACCATGTGTTCTTGATTTCGTTGATGGCACTCGTATTCTTCATTTTTTCATCCTATATACTCGCATAGCCAGATTTTTTATTCTCAGACGTTTTATTTAAGAAACTTGGAATATTGATTTTTTTGTTTATCATTGTACTTGAGAATAGTAGGATAGGATAGGATAGGTTAAAATATCGCATTTACTTGCGTTCCAGCGTTTTGTTTCCTTTTAAAAAAGGGCATAAAGGTAAAGAAGATGCTATGATCGTTTATCCTAACTAGATTCCGTTAACCAAATAAATCCCAAATTATGAGAAATTTTACAACTTATTGTGCAGCAATGCAAACCCCTCCTTCAATTGCTAAAGGATGGCCGGCAGGTTTACAAAATCTTAAAAGAGGTTAATTCCCGTCGATCTACATCTATCTACAATTTTTTAATTCATCATTTAAAAGCTTATTAGCAAATGAAGCAATTATTTTTGTTTTGTAGACACCTGTCGGTGTCTGGCAGGGTAAAAAATGCAATGGTATTGACAGGTTCGATACTTGTATTTTTCCTGATTTTTATGCCTGTAAAAGGTTATTCCCAAGCGGGAAAGAAAACGATTACGGGTAAGGTTACGGATACGTTGGGGGCAGGGCTTCCCGGTGTAACTGTAGCCGTAGTGAATAAGGTTAATGTGGGCACACAGACCGACAATAACGGAAAGTTTGTACTTGACGTGGCTCCTGGCGAAATATTAAGATTTTCTTATGTAGGATACAGGGAGCAAAGGGCAACTGTTGGTGCTGCTAATGTGCTAAACATCAGGTTAACTGAAGAAAACATGCTCTCAGAAGAGGTGGTTATTACCGCTTTGGGGCAGAAACAACGTAAAGAAGCTTTGGTGGGTTCAGTTACCACGGTAAAAGTTGGTAATCTTAAAATACCCTCAAGCAATTTAACCAATGCACTTTCTGGTCAGATTGCGGGCGTAATCGGTTATCAGCGTAGCGGACAGCCTGGACAGGACAACTCTCAATTTTTTATCCGCGGGGTCACAACTTTCGGTTATAAAAGAGATCCATTGATTTTAATTGATAACGTAGAGCTGACGAGTTCAGATCTGGCCCGCCTTCAGGTGGATGATATAGAAAGTTTTTCGATCCTGAAAGATGCCAGTGCAACAGCACTTTATGGTGCAAGGGGTGCGAATGGGGTAATTTTGGTAGCGACCAAATCTGGTAAAGAAGGCAAGGCTAAGATTAGTTTCCGCCTGGAGAACTCCTCTTCTCAGTCTACCCAGAATTTAGAACTCGCCGATCCGATAACTTATATGAGGCTCTTTAACGAGGCGGCGATTGGAAGGGGAATGGATCCTAAATTTACCCCAAACCAGATTATCAATACGCAGGCAACAGTAAATAAAAGTCCGGGTTATAACGAATATGTGTACCCGGCGGTTGATTGGTTAGGCTTATTATTTAAAAAACGAACCAGTACACAGCGGGCGAATTTGGGCATTAGTGGTGGTGGTGGTGTAGCACGTTATTATATTGCAGGCTCTTATAATCTGGATAACGGCGTGTTGAATCAAGATGAGCGGAACAACAACGATAACAATGTAAAGTTCCGCAACTATCAGTTGCGCTCCAATATAAATATAGACCTGGGAAAGACTACAGAACTGGTGATCCGTTTGGCAGGGAATTTTAGCGAATACAATGGCCCTTTGGCTACTGATGGTGGCTTTTCAACTGATTTGTATAATATAGCGATGCACACCAGTCCGGTTGCTTTTCCGGCATATTATCCTGCTGATGCGGCGAACCAGAACGCACAACATATTCTTTTTGGAAATACTGGCGGATCTGGTGTAAACAGTATTTTAGATAACAACCCTTATGCGGCTTTATTGCGTGGGCATAAAAACTCATCAGAATCGCGGATGTCGGCCCAGTTAGAACTGAACCAAAAACTGGATTTCTTTACCCAGGGACTGTCATTCAAATCGATTTTTAGTACCAATCGTTATTCATATTTCGATTCGTCAATGGCTTATTCGCCATTTTATTACAATATCAGTTCGTATGATAAGCAGAGCAATACCTATGTATTAAACTGGTTAAATTCTTCGGTAACAGGTAATCCGCCTAATATCGCGCAGGAGTATTTAAGTTATTATCCTGGCGACCCTAATATTAGTACTTTCCTTTATGGACAGGCATCGGTAAATTACGACAGGACCTTTGGCGAAAAGCACAGCATTAGTGGAACGTTAATTGGTACGGCACAGCAGAATCTGTATAGCAATGTTAAAGATCCGGTTACCAAGGAGCGCACACTTCAGTATTCACTTCCTTACCGAAATTTGGGGCTGGCTGGACGTTTAACTTATTCGTATAAAAGCCGTTACTTTTTAGAGACCAATTTTGGATACAATGGATCAGAAAGGTTTTCAGAAAACCACAGGTTTGGTTTTTTTCCAACCATTGGCGCTGGATGGGTGGTTTCGAACGAAAAATTCTGGACTGGCGGAATTGCCAATGTGGTTAACCGATTAAAATTGAGGGGAAGTTACGGTATTGTAGGTAATGATGCTATTGGTGCACAACGGTTTTTCTATATTTCAGATGTTAACTTAAACGGAGGTGGGAATTATGCCGCTTTTGGCTTTAACAGCTTTTCTAGCCGTAATGGAGTATTCGTTAAAAACTACGAAAACAGGGATGTTACCTGGGAAACCTCAAGACAGACCAATTTAGCATTGGAAGCTACGCTATTTAAAAATATGAATCTCGTTGCGGAAGTGTATAATAATTACCGGTATAATATTTATATGAGCCGGGCCAACCTCCCTACCACACTCGGACTTGAGTCTGGCGTAGGTGCTAATGTTGGTGAGGCAAAATCAAGGGGAATTGATTTATCGCTAGATTATAAATTTAATGTAAATGCTTTTTCTTTTGCAGTGCGATCTAACCTAACTTTTGCGAAAAACAAATATATTAATTATGAAGAGCCACAGTGGGCGGAAGCATACCGTTACACCACAGGACAAGCCATTAACCGTAACTTTGGCTACATCGCCGAACGTTTATTTGTTGATGACAAAGAAGTACAGAATTCGCCCACACAGATATTTTCCGCAAACGGAAAACCACCCAGAGCAGGCGATATTAAATACCGCGATTTAAATAATGATGGTAGAATTGATGATGCAGATAAAGCATTTATCGGCTACCCACAATCGCCAGAGGTGGTGTATGGTTTTGGTTTCAGTTCATCTTATAAAGGATTTGATCTTTCGGCCTTTTTTACCGGACAGGATAGAATGACCTTCTTTATCGATCCAACTAAGGTGAGTCCTTTCGTACCCAGTAACCAGGATTATATCTATGGTAATACCCAATTATTGAAAGATTTTGCTGACAACCATTGGTCGCCCGAAAACCAGAACCTGTATGCGCTTTATCCCAGATTGGCGGTGAATTCGGTCGATTTACAAAATAATGCACAAACCAGCACCTGGTGGATGAGAAACGGACGTTTAATGCGACTGAAATCGCTTGAGCTTGGCTACACGCTACCTAAGCGCATGTCTAACAAGATTAAATTAAACTCTTGCAGGATTTATTTTAATGGATTAAACCTGCTTACCTGGAGCCCTTTTAAATTATGGGATCCGGAACAGGGCGGAAACGGTTTTGCTTATCCAATACAAAAGGTATTCAATGTTGGTCTTAACGTAACATTATAATGAAAACAATAAAAACTTATTTCACATACAGTTGCATATTTTTAATGATTTGCGGTTTTGCGTCCTGTAAAAAATATCTTGATGTAACACCTGATGACATCGGTACATTAGACTATGCCTTTAGAAACAGAAATGAGGCCGAAAACTATTTGTATTCTTGCTATGCTTATTTGCAGCGCATGAACGATATGGCCACAAACCCGGGTTTTACGACTTCTTCCGAATTGATTTATTCGAATACCCTGGATAATTTCCAAGGCTTTAACCCAACTGGCTTTAACCTTTTAAGGGGAACACAAACCGCTGCCAAACCGGGTTTAAATACCTGGGATGGAGAGGAGGGAAGTTACAGTCTTTGGCGTTCCATCAGAATCTGTAACATCATGCTCGAAAATATTGATAAACCTATCGATCTGGGGGCAGCGGAAAAGAAACGCTGGATAGCGGAAACCAAATTTCTAAAAGCTTATTATCATTATGTGCTTTTCAAAATGTATGGGCCGATTCCACTGGTAAAAACAAACCTGGCCATTAACAGTACCACAGATGAAGTGCGTGTTAAAAGGGCACCAGTGGATGAAACAGTAGATTATATCGTTTCCTTATTAGATGAAGCCGCTGCCGATCTTCCACCGGAAATTACCAGCCAGGCAACAGAGCTGGGTAGGGTAACCAGTGTTATTGCATTATCAGTTAAGGCAGATGTTTTGGCAACAGCTGCAAGTCCGCTTTTTAATGGTAATCCTGATTATGTTAGCTTTAGAGATAAAGATGGACTGAGCCTGTTCCCGGCTGCCTATAATGCCCAAAAATGGCAAAAAGCGGCTGATGCCGCGAAAATCGCGATAACAGCTGCCGAAGCACAGGGCATTAAGCTTTACACCTTCAATTCACCTTCAACCGTGGGTAAATTATCCGATTCGATTAAAAGAGAATTGGATGTACAGAACGCGGTGGCGGAAAAGTGGGAACTTAATCCAGAAATTATCTGGGCTTCAAATCCCGAATTTAACTATCAGGGCTTTTCGACACCGAGACTTACCGCGAATTCGGCAGTAAACAATTTCTCTAACCCTTCTACTTTCTCTGCACCTATAAGTACTCAGGAGCTTTTTTATACCGTTAACGGTGTACCTATTAGTGAAGATAAAACCTGGGATTACGCAGGCAGGAATACAATAAAAGCAGGTGATAATGCCAGTCGCTACTACATCCAACAAGGTTACGAAACCATTAAAGGGCATTTTGCGCGGGAAAGCCGTTTTTATGCCGATGTCGCTTTTGATGGCGGGATCTGGTTCGGAAATGGAAGGAATAATCAGGACGACCCTGGCAAACCCCTTTATTATGTTTCGGCAAGAGGAAATGGATTTGCCGCACCAAGTGATAATATCAGACTAAATATTACTGGTTATTGGCCAAAAAAACTGGTGAGCTACGCTTCTGTATATGATGATGGTTTCCAGCCATCGCCATTCCGTTTGCCTTTAATCAGACTGGCCGGTTTGTATCTGTTGTATGCGGAAGCCCTAAATGAGGTAAATGGCCCAACTGCTGAGGTATTTACTTATTTAGATAAGGTTAGGCAAAGGGCAGGTTTGCAGGGGGTACAGGCCTCATGGACCAATTTCGCTAAAAATCCGAATAAATTTAATACCAAGGATGGTTTAAGACAGATTATTCATCAGGAAAGAAGGATTGAACTGTGTTTTGAGGGCCAGAGTGGCTGGGATTTAAGAAGATGGAAAGAGCTTCAGGCGGTTTTAAGCAATCCGATACAAGGCTGGAGTATCAATAACGCAGAGGCAGTGAATTACTACCGACCAACTACTCAATTTATCCCAGTATTTGGTTTAAAAGATTATTTATGGCCGATTAGAAGTTCTGATCTGGTGGTCAATCCAAACTTAGTTCAAAACCCTTATTGGTAGTTTAAAATATTTAAAGACATGAAAAATATTAAAAATAGTATTTACCTGCTTTTTATCGTTTCTGTTTTAGCGGGCATCACTGCCTGCGAAAAAATGGATAGCTATAATGATCCTGCTTCTTCGGATATGACCAAGCCAGGAGTAGTAAGCAATATTAAAGTTGATAACTTTAGCGGTGGCGCCTATATTACCTATTCTTTGCCTAATTCCAAAAACCTTTTGTATGTACTGGCACAGTATAAAATAAACGGTGTAACTACCCGCGAAACAAAATCGAGCTATTATTCTGATTCAATTATGGTTGATGGTTTTGCCAAAAAGCAAGGTTATGATGTTACCTTGTATGCCGTAAGCAGAGCAGAAGTTAAATCAGATCCTGTTGTGGTAAGGGTTAATCCTGATACCCCACCTTACCTGCTGGCAAAGCCGACCATAAACGCCGATGCGGATTTTGGCGGTATAAAAATTACCGGTACAAATCCTTCAAAAAATAATCTTGGGGTTATTCTTCTGAGTGTAGGTGATAACAATACTTCAGATGTAATCGATCAGCATTATGGCAAATCGGATGTGATTAATTATTCGGTAAGGGGTTACCCACCGGTAGCGAAGAAAATCGGTTTTTATGTGACCGATAATTTTGGAAATATCTCTGATACGACCTTTAAAACCATTACGCCATTTTTTGAAACGTTGTTAGATAGAGGTAAGTTTTTTCAGTACAGGCTTCCATCTGATGGTGTAATTGCATACGGATGGGATTTACCATATTTATGGGATGGAAAAACAGACGGAAGTTCTAATGGATGGCACACAGCCCCCGGTGGCGCTATGCCCGCCATCGCAACATTTGGTTTAGGTGTCAGCGCAAAATTAAGCCGTTTCGTACTATGGGAAAGACCTGATGGAAGCGACAAATTTGCTTATGGACATGGAAACCCTAAAGTGTTTTCAGTATGGGGTTCTGATGTGGCCGTTCCACGCGATGCTCAGCTTCCAATGTCGGCACCAGAAGGCACTATAATAGGCGACTGGATCAATATGGGCAACTATAATTATCCAAATCCCCCATCAGGAGCAACTCCAGTAGCGCACACCACTGCCGATAACGATTTTGTAAAAGCTGGGGTAAGTTTCAACTTCCCGTTAACCAATCCGAAAGTGCGTTATGTTCGCTTGTCGGTAAGCACCACATGGTCTAACGGTACATTTGCCCATGCCATGGAAATGGCCCTTTACGGCGACCCGAGGTAGTTAATAATTGATATAAAAAGATAAATTTTCATATTATGAAAAGTATATATAAAATTAGCGGTCTGCTATTGCTGTTGGTAACCATAGTGATCAGCTGTACCAAAGATGATCTTGCCTTTAAAGATTTTTTAAAAGATGGCGAGATTGTTTACCCAGGCCGTGTATCCAACATCATCACTAAACCGGGAAATTTGCGCACAGGTTTGTGGTGGAATCCAAGTCCCGATCCAAGTATCAGTAAATATGTCGTGTACTGGAACAATAATGCAGATTCTGTTGTCGTAAATTCAAGTACCCATAATCCGCTCGACACTATAAAAGTAACGATCCCGAACCTTAAAGAATATACGTATACTTTTACGGTATATTCTTACGATTCGCAGGGGCATAAATCGATCCCGATAGAGGCCAGAAATGTGCGGGTTTTTGGTCCCCTGTATCAATCAGGCTTGCTAAACAGACCTTATAATGCAACAAACCCGTATGTGGTAAACAGTAATGGATCGGTGCAATTAAATTTTAAGACACCCGATACCATTAATGTAAATACGACTATTAGATATACCACAACTGCTGGTGTAAGTGTAGATAAGATTCTTTTACCAGCCGATACAGCCATTACGCTCGCTGATTATAAAGCAGGAACAGATATTACCTATAAATCGGCCTATATTCCTGGTAAAGGATCTTTGGATGTATTTTCAGTAACAGATTTTTCTACCTTTCCTAAAATTTTTACTTACGTACTTTGCGACCGCTCACTTTTTACCGAAGTACACTTACCCGGAGATGTACCTACCTATGAGTCGGGCACCAGTATCAGCAAGCTTTGGGACGGAAGTGTTGGCCCACAGGGTTACCCGAATATTTTTCACAGTGCGGGCAATAGTGGTATGCCACATGTCTTAACCTTTGATCTGGGTAAGGTTTACACCAACCTCTCGCGTATAGAAGAAACCGGAAGGGATTGTTGTAACAATCCTGATCGTTTTGAGGTTTGGGGAACAGCCGATTTAACCAATGCCACGACCTCTTTACCGGCCAGTGATAATGGCTGGCCAGCAGAAGCCACCAGTAAAGGATGGACACTTTTAAAAGAGGTAATCCGGTCTGACGATGGAAAAAATGCAATAACAGCAGAACTGGATAATGGAGGAAAAGCGATTCGTTATATTCGAATCAGGATTAAACATGTAACTACAGGCGATGGCAATTATAGCAATATGAGCGAAATCAGGTTCTGGGACAAACAATAATCTTTTTACACACCTGAGTTCGATTAATCATTAATTTCGTTTAATCGAACCCAGGTAATTTCACAAATACAATGCGGGCAATGATTTATTATTGCGCTAATGAAACCACAATACATGATTTTTAAATATTTATTCAAACAGAAGCCCTTTTTAGTTTTATTGGTTTTATGTTGCGCTCATCAATCAGCTACAGCAATTGTTATTGATTACGGCAAAAGCGGAAAAATAGATTACAATCTCCAAACCGGTACTTTTAAAGTCTTGAACGGAAACAAAAATCTGTTGTTAAACGGTTTTTCTCAGGTAACGTATCAGGAGAAGATCCTCAGTTCGAAAGATTACAAACAGATCAGTTATGCCAAATCAATAATTAATGACGGGATTGGAAAAGGCTTTAACTATACTTTTCTTTTAAAAAAGGCAGGTTTACCCGACATGTTGCAGAGCTTTTATACCTATACGGGGAAAGATTTTTTTATGATAGGGATTACGCTGAAAGGCACTAATTTATCCATTAACCATATGGTACCCATAAATGGAACCTTGATTGATGGCGAAAATTCAGACACACCGACCAGTTTATTCGTTCCCTTTGATAACGATACTTTTATCTCTTACAATACGGTACCATTAAACGCCAATGTAAGCAATCCAAGTGCGGAGGTTGGTGCTTTATATCATGATTTATCGAGGGAAGGTTTCGTTATCGGTTCTGTAGAACATCAGAACTGGAAAACGGGTATCATTACGGCGATGGATAACGATAAAAACATTGGATTACAAACGGTTTGTGGTTATACCGAAGAAAAGATCACCCGCGATAAAATAGCACATGGCTATCTGAAGGGAAATACGATCAGTTCGGCGAAAGTGTTTTTTGGTGTTTTTGACGATTGGCGCGAAGGGATGGAAACTTATGCCAAAACGAACCGCCTGGCAGAACCACCCCTGGTTTTTAAATGGAAAGCGGCAACACCGGTAGGATGGAACAGCTGGGGTGCCATGCAGGAAAAAATCACACTCGAAAAAGCGAATAAGGTAACAGATTTTTTTGCCGATAGTTTGAAGTCTTTCAGAAGTGGGGGCGTGGCTTATATCGATCTCGATTCGTATTGGGATAACCTGTTAAACGGTGGTTTGCATGGTGACTATTCCAAACTAAAAGCCTTTGCCGACCATGCGAAATCAAAAGGATTAAAGCCGGGCATTTATTGGGCACCTTTTGTAGATTGGGGTTTCGCAGCTGGCGGAAAGCGCGTAGCCGATGGTAGTTTTTATACTTTTGGTGAAATGTGGACAAAAGTTGGCGGAGCTTATCACGATCTTGATGGCGCACGGGCGCTGGATCCCACCCATCCGGGCACAAGGCAGCGCATTATGACTGTAATAAACAAGTTTAAGGAATGTGGTTTCGAAATGATCAAAATTGATTTCTTAGGTCATGCGGCGATAGAATCCGACCACTTTTACGATCCAAAGATTACCACAGGCATGCAGGCTTATAAAGCTGGTATGGAGTTTTTGTTAAAACAACTTGATGGTAAAATGCTGGTGTATGCAGCCATCTCACCAAGTTTAGCTTCAGGACGCTACATACATGTACGTAGAATAGCATGCGATGCTTTTAAATCCATAAAGGACACCGAATACACCTTGAACAGTGTAAGCAATGGCTGGTGGCAAACATATCTCTACGATTACATCGATGCCGATCATGTGGTGTTCTCTGATCAATCGGATGGGGAAAACAATGCCAGGTTTTTATCTGCAATTGTTACCGGAACCTGCATTACCGGCGATGATTTTTCCCGTCAGGGCAAATGGAGCGGCACCGCCCGGCGTTTATTGAACAATACTGAAATCATTAACGTTTTGAAAGATGGAAAGGCATTTGTTCCGGTAGAAGGGAACAGGGGCAAATCGGCTTCACAACTATTTGTTAAACAGGTGGGAAATGTAAAATATCTTGCCGTGTTTAATTACAGCGATGAGGCAAAAGCTTTTGGTATCGATTTTTCGCGGATCGGTTTAAAAAAAGATCAGGTATATAGCACCGAAAACCTCCTTAGCAAAAAAACGGAAAGTTTTAAAAACAAACAGACCATCAGCCTTGCGGCAAAAGATGCGGTCATTTTTAAGATGACGCTCAAACCATAACATCAACCCTCTATCTATAAAACATTATCGAATAGTATTGAAAGCACAAATGAACAGATCACATCACATTACAGCTTACATCAGACATGGTGCATTGGCAATGGCCGTTTCTCTTTTTACGATCGCCACTATACAGGCACAAAACATTATTCCCATTGAAACTGCCCATAACGCGCTTGTTTTACAAGCCAATTCGAAGAAGGATGTAAACACCATATTTTTTGGAAAGAAACTGGCCAATAAAGAGGAATACAATCAGGTTAACGGACAGTACAAACAAACAGAAGATTATACCGGACAGTTAAACTCTGTTTATACCCCTTCAGGTTCGCGCAACCTGGTAGAACCTGCCATCAGTGTTACCCATGCCGACGGCAACAACTCCCTCGACCTGAAATATGTTGACCATGCGGTTACCAGGATAGATGATAATGTAAGTTTGTTAAAGATCAGGTTAAAAGATCCGGCTTACAATTTTGAGGTAACCATGTGTTACAAATCCTTTTATCAGCAGGATGTGATCGAGCAATGGACAGAGATCAAACACGCAGAGAAAGGTACGGTAGTGCTGCATAAATACGCATCGGCCAACCTGCATATAAAATCGCCACATTTTTGGCTGAACCAGTACCATGGCGATTGGGCCAAGGAAATGCAACCTGAACAAAGTGAAATTACCCATGGCATTAAGACATTGGATAGCAAGCTGGGAACAAGAGCGAACCTATTTCAGCCTTCAGTTTTCATGATCTCACTAGATAAACCTGCTGAAGAGAATGAAGGGAATGTTTTATACGGTGCACTGGAGTGGAGTGGTAATTTCAAGATCGATCTGGAACTGGATTATCAGGATAACCTCCGCATCATTGCCGGAATGAACAATTATGCATCGCCATACAGCTTAAAACCGGGCGAAGTTTTTGCAACACCTGCATTTTTGTACACTTTTTCTGACCAGGGAAAAGGCGATGCCAGCAGAAAGTTACAGAACTGGGCACGCAATTATAAAATACTGGATGGCAAGGGAAGCAGGTTAACCCTTTTGAACAACTGGGAGGCCACTTATTTCGACTTTAACGAACAAAAGCTTGCCGGTTTATTACAGGACACCAAAAAGCTGGGTGTCGATCTCTTTTTATTGGACGACGGTTGGTTCGGCAATAAATACCCGCGTAACGACGATCATGCGGCATTAGGCGACTGGCAGGAAAATAAGAAGAAACTGCCTAATGGCATCGCATCATTGGTAAAAGAAGCCGACTATGTGGGAACGAAATTTGGAATCTGGATCGAACCGGAAATGGTGAGCCCGAAAAGCGAACTCTACGAAAAACATCCTGATTGGGTCGTGAAACAGCCTAACCGACCTGAATATTATTTCAGAAACCAGTTGGAGCTTGATCTTTCAAATCCTAAGGTACAGGATTTCGTTTTTGGAGTGGTTGACGATTTATTTACCAAAAACCCGAAACTGGCCTATATTAAGTGGGACTGCAACGCGGTAATTTACAATGCCTATTCGGCACATTTAAAAAATCAATCTCACTTTTATGTCGAATATGTAAAGGGTTTGTATAGCGTATTACAGCGCATCAGGGCAAAATATCCAACAGTGCCGATGATGTTGTGTTCTGGAGGAGGTGGCAGGGTAGACTATGCAGCCTTACAGTATTTTACCGAGTTCTGGCCGAGTGATAATACCGATCCATTAGAGCGGATATTTATGCAATGGGAATATTCCTACTTCTATCCGGCTGTAAGCAGTTCCAACCATGTTACGGATTGGGGTAAACAATCAATCAAGTTCCGCACCGATGTGGCCATGATGGGCAAATTGGGCTTTGATATTGTGGTGAGTAAACTGCCTGAAAACGAACTTCAGTTTTGTCAGGAGGCCATTAAAAATTATAATGATGTAAAACAGATCATTTGGCAGGGCGAACAATACCGTTTGTCGAATCCGCGTGCAGGTAGTGTAGCTTCGATGCTATATGTAAACGAACAAAAAACGGAAGCCGTGATCTTTAATTACCTCGTAAACTACCGTTATGGTGAAAGCAGTAAGTATCCGATTAAACTGAATGGTTTGGATGCGGCAAAGAAATACCAGATTAAAGAGATCAATGTTTTTCCGGGTACAAAATCATCTATCGATAGCAGCAAAACCTATACAGGGGATTTCTTAATGAAGATTGGTTTTAACCCTGATCTGAATAAAGACAGGACGAGTGTGGTGTTGAAGGTAGAAGAGGCATAATAATTTAACTTAGTTCGTCATCTCGATTGAAGCGCAACGAAATGGAGAGATCTAATGATAGTTTCTCCATTTTTTTTACCGCAAAGTGGGCTAAGTATTTGGCGCAAAGGCTGCAAAGCTGGGCATATATTAGGTTATATCATTTACTGATGCAGTAGTTCGTGTCATCATGAAGTACTTTAGTGACCACATTGTCACCATTAAATAGTCCTTCGATTACGCTCAGGTGATACAAGAAGCGTAAATTGCTGGAGATATTTCGTGCTTTTCGAGCATCAGTAGCTCTGTTTATAACATAGTGATCTGGATACTGACCAACCGTCAGTTGCAGCCAAACATATCGATCTTTATGCTGACCAATTGACACTGGAAGGAAAGAGATCGATGATGTACGTTAAGCAATTGACACTGGAAGGAAAGAGATCAATGATGTACGTTAAGCAATTGACACTGGAAGGTAAGAAATCGATGCTGTAGGCCAAGCAATTGATACTGAAAGGGAAGAAATCGATACTGTACCCCATTATTTCCTTTCCCTAATATTGATTTTTATAAAAAAAATACCCCCCAGGGTGACACACTTAAGGGAGGGGAATCGACTCAAGACTAAGGACTGATGACTCAGGACTCAAAACCACCATTCATAATCTCCCTCGGGCTCTTTCCAAATTGTTTCTTAAATTCCCTGCTAAAGTATTTCGGATCATTAAATCCAACCTGATAGGCCACTTCATAGATGGTAAACCTCTTCTGTTTAAACAGTTCCATCGCCTTTTTAAGCCGGATCGATTTTACGAAGTCATTTACCGATAGGTTGGTGAGCTGTCTGATTTTTTTGTATAGCACAGGTTTGCTCATACCTACCATCGAAGCCAGTTCCGATACCCCAAAATCTTCGTTGGCAATATGTGTGTCTATGTATTTCAATAGCTTTAACATAAAAGCTTCGTCTATGGCGTTAACCGTGAGCTCTTTTGGCTGTAAGTGGATATGTTTCAGAAACTTCTGGCGCATGATCTTTCTGGACATCAGTAAGTTGCGTACATTCAATAAAAGCAGCTCCGGACTGAAAGGTTTGGTGATGTAAGCATCGGCGCCGGTTTCTAAACCGCTCACCTGATGAATGTGTGATGAACGGGCAGTCAGGATAATCACAGGAATATGGCTGGTCCGCTCATCTTGCTTAAGTCTGCTGCAAAGTTCTATACCATCCATAACTGGCATCATAATGTCACAGATAATGAGGTCGGGTAGGGTTTCTATGGCAGTTTCCCAACCCGTTAAGCCATTTTCGCGTTCTGCTATCTGGTAATGGCTACCCACTAAAGATGTAATCAATGACCTGATTTCACTATTGTCTTCTACCACCAGGATGGTTTCGGCTGAAATAGCAGCCTCACGGTCAGGTTTTACAATATTAAGGCCCTGTTCCGCCTGTTCGGTATAAAGATTTGGATGAGCCGGGTAATCTTTTACACCATCAAAAAGGGCCGTTTTAAAATGCGTCCTACCTTTCTTCAACTTTACGATAAATTGGGTAAAACCGCGCAATCCATTTTCGGCAGGAGTACTTTCTACTGCAATATGGCCCTGATGTTCTTCAATAATGGCTTTTGAAAGGGCAAGGCCTATGCCCGAACCAATATGGCTTTGTTGCTCGTCTACCTGGAAATAATCGCTAAAAAGGTTCTTTAAACTTTCGGCAGGGATACCCAGGCCATTATCCGAAATGCTGATGACTACCTCATCCTCTGATTCGCGTACTGAAACGGAAATCTGCCCACCTTTGTCGCAGAATTTAAAGGCATTGGATAACAGGTTGAACAATACCTTTTCGAGCTGCCGTTTGTCAAAATACAAATTGATTCTCTCCTGCTCATGTATAAATTTGTAATCTATATCGTTAGCCTGCGCCAGATGCGAGAAAGAAATGAATATTTCATTGATAAATCCGATGATATTATCTTCGGTAACATGGAGGGTAAGGTGCCCGGTTTCAGCTTTCCTAAAGTCCATCAGTTCCGTAATTAAACGCATGAGCCTGTTTGCGTTGTTTTTTATGGGAACGAGTTGCCGGTTCAGCTCGGGATCGCTTTGGTGCTGACTGGAAAGGTTTTCCAAAGGGCCAAGGATCAGGGTAAGCGGCGTTCTGATTTCGTGGGCCACATAGGTAAAGAAATTCAGTTTCATCTTCTGAATATCTTCAGTACGTTTAAGCAAGGCACGTATAAAGAGATAACGCACAATCAGGAACAGTAAACCTGAAAAGAAGGCCAGATAAATGAGGTAAGCCCACCAGGTTGCCCAAAAGGGCGGGAGTATGGTAATTTTTAATGAAGCTGCCTTACCAGTGGGATTTCCATCGTTATTATTGCCTGTAACCATAAAGGTATAGTTGCCAGAAGGCAAATCAGCATAATTTACAGTCGGTATATTGGTTTTAGTCCATACTTTACTATGGCCTTTAAGGATATAACTGTAGCTGTTTTTTTCAGGTTTGATATAATTGAGCAGTGCAAAATCGATACTGAAATTGTTTTCGTCGTGTTTAAAGGTAATTTGTTGTGTGTTTTGGATATCCTCCTTTAATATGCCGTCGGCACCGTTTACCTCTACAGGCTGATTGAACAGTTTAAGTCCGGTAAAAGTGATCGGTGCGGTGTTTTTATTGATATCGATTTGTTTGGGATAAAAAGCAGTCAAGCCATCGTATCCACCAAAAAACAATTCGCCATGGCTATCTTTTAAAAACGACCGGATGTTAAAATCGTTTCCAGCAAGTCCATCGCTTTTGGTGTAGTTGATAAATTTTCCCGTTTGCGTAATCAGTTTGGATAAACCTTTATCGGTACTGACCCATAAATTCTTTTCCTCATCCTCTATAATACCAAATACATTGCTGTTCGGGAGGCCATCTTTTTCACTGTAATTTATGAATCTTCTGGTTTTGTAATCGAAGATACTCAAGCCGCCAAAAGCAGTTCCGATGCAGATATTTCCATTTTGGATCTGTACGATACAATTGATATGACCAGACTTTAAACTGCCCGCATCGCCTCTGTTCTGGTAATAAGCCTTAATTTTTTTAGATATAGGGTTGAAGGCATAGAGTCCTTCCATCGTTCCAATCCACAGGTTTTTGGCTTTATCTTCAAAAATCACCTGAATATATTTGTTCTTCAGGCTTTTTTCTACAATACTTTTAACGGTGGAGCTGGCGTAGTGACCATTGGCTTTAGATAAGGTAGATAAGCCGTCTCTGGAGCCGACCCAAACCGTACCATTGCTGTCTTCCGTTATCGCGATCACTTCAGCATCACCAGGCGTATTTTTTACATCCCTAACGTTGATTACCTTTCTGAATTTCTGTGCCGATGGATTAAACACATAGAGGCCACCGCGGTGCGTACCCACCAATAGCTGTCCGGTTTTATCCAGACATAAAGTTTTGATCAGGTTCGAATTGAGGCCGTTGCTGTTATTGGGCTCTGATTTATAATAAGTAAAGGTATTGTGGCTTCTGTTTACATAATTCAGACCACCACCTTCAGTACCGATCCAGAGGTTATGGTATTGATCTTCGGCCATAGCGCTTACAATATTACTGCTTAAGCTTTGCTGCTGTTTAGAATTTCGGTAAACCGTAAAGGGGGTGGCAGAGGGATAAACCACATTAACACCCTTATAATATGTACCCACCAACATTGAACCGTTAAGATCCTGAAAGATGCTGTGGATGGAGTTTTGGCTCAATCCGTTGCTCTGTTCGGGATCGTAACGGTAATTGCTGAATTTGCGGGTGTTGGGATCCAGGATACTCAGTCCTTCCTGTGTGCCGATCCAGATGTTGCCAGCTTTATCGCAGGTCAGTTTCCTGATGTCGTTATTGACCAATGCATTTGGATCTGTTGAACTGGTTTGATAACGGGTAAACGTTTTATGCTTGTAATCGAATAGGTTTAGACCATTGTAGGTACCTAGCCAAAGTCTTTTTTGTTTATCGATCACAATGCTTTTTACGGCATTGGAGCTGATGCTATTTGCATCATTGACTTTGTGCCTGAAGATTTCGGAATGGTATTTACCATTGATTTGGTAAATGCGCACCAAACCATTTAGGGTGCCTGCCCAAAGATTCTGCTGGTCGTCTTTAAAAACCGAGAAAACATAATTAAGCCCCGATTTATAATTGGTTTTATCGAAAAGAAACTTTTTAAAGATCTGCTTCTCAGCATCAATTAATAAGTCTAATCCATTATTGCTTCCAATCCAGATATTTTTTTGCGGGTCTTCGTACACACACTCTACCGAATCGCGACTGAAAGATTTTGCAGCGTTTTTTTTGTTGATCCGGATAAAACGATCGCTTTTTTCATTATAGATATTTAATCCATTTTCGGTACCTACCCATAAATGTCCTTTACTATCACTCAGGAGGCTGGTAATCACATTATCGGAGATGCTGTTGTGGTTATCGGAGCTGCTGGTGTAAATTTTGAACCGGTAACCATCGTAACGGTTCAGTCCGTGATGGGTACCCAACCAGATCAATTGATTTTTATCCTGTGTGATGGCCATCACAGAGTTTTGTGACAAACCATTCTCCATGGTAAGGTGATTAAAAACAACAGGCCTTTGTGCGCGTAGGGAAGTGCATATCAAAAGCATCAGGAAAAACCATATCGCGTTTAAACGCAGCTTCATCATTTGGGTTAGATTTTTTAGGGATGGTTGTATTTCAGTTTAAATATAGGGTGAAGTTCTTAAAATATGGAAGAATTGCCTTTTTTCTACCCTTTCATTTACAATTTTCGACCTTTTTCATTTTACACCCCACTAGTTTTGAAGAAGCTAATGCAGTGGTATTAAAAGCAATATATACCAACAGAAATTAACCAGCTTCTGGCATCGGCTTAACCAAATTAACTAACAACCAATACTGTATGTAAATCTGATGTCAATCCATCTTAAGTTCTGCAGTAGATATTAACCAAACCAAGCATGAAACAAAAATTACTTTTATCAAAAGCAGTGCTTTTAAAATTTAGGCGTTTGTATGGCCATTCTTTATCCGTAGGCGGGAACAAACAAAACCGGATGAGCAATTAAATTAACATCCCTAAACAATCAATCCTAAAATTTATGAACTTATTTACATTAAAAAGGCATTGTCTGATGCCTGCACTTGCGCTGCTGTTTTTTACTTCCTGTAAGAAAAAGGAAGTTGAATCAGACATCTATACCATCAGACAGTGGAAATCAGATTTATCGGTAAGCAATATCGTACCCGCAATTACTGGTAGAACGGACCACGCGGTAGCGGTATGTTATTTAATGACGGATAACAAGCTTTATTATTACCTGTATTTTGATAAACCCCTCAACAATGAGGATACCCCCACCAAAGCAGTGATTTACAGCGGAGTTTCCGGAGCAAACGGAACTGTTTTAATCGACCTGAATAATGGAGCCTATAATAGCAATCGGGAAGTAAAAGGCTCGGTTGAATTATCAGCCCAAAGTATAGCAGATTTAAATTCCAAAACACTTTACCTGCAGATTTCCTCAAGCCAGCAGGCTTCAGGTTTGGTAAGGGGTACATTAACATCATACTAATAAACAGCTGATATTATGAAGAGAAAAATTACCAATATTAAGCTTCAGTCGTTGATGGGATTGTTAAGCCTGCTGCCTGTTTTTGCACTTGCACAGGAAAAACCAAGCGCTAGCACCAGCAAAACAGCTGATAGTACGCTGATCAGAAAATTTGATCCGAAAAACTTCCTGCAGAATAAGGTGGATCAATGGAACGGAAACACCAAAAAGGCTAACCTGATCGCGGGAGCTGCCACCATATACAGCGATGATATTAATGCGACTCCGGTATCGGATGTAACCAATACCGTAGCAGGCCGTTTAACGGGTTTGTATACCTTACAATCGTCGGCCCGGACCGGCTTTGATGCAACCCAATTGGTGCTTCGCGGACAAACGCCGCTTATTGTGGTGGATGGCGTTCCAAGATCGTTCACTAATTTTAATCCTGATGATGTAGAAAGCATTACGGTATTAAAAGATGCCTTATCCACTTCTATGTATGGCATGCGTTCATCTGGTGGAATAATTTACATTACCACCAAGAAACAATCAAAAAACAATCTCTTTGAAATTAATTTCGGGGCAGAATATGGTGCGCTGCAAAATCTCTTTACGCCCAAATTTATTACAGGTGGCGATTATGCCCGTATTTATAACGAAGCGCAGTTAAATACAAATCCTGGCAGTACTCCTGTATACAGCGATGGGGTAATCAGTGCTTATGATAATCAAACCAACAATCCGTTTTTACAGCCTGATAACAACTGGTATGATATGGTTTATAAAAAGAACAGCGCCCAAAAACGCTATCACCTGGGGGTTGCAGGCAATTCTGAGGCCTTTAAATATTATGCGAGTTTAGAGCACTTTGCATCTGATGGTAATTTTGTAACCGATGACAACAACGTTTACAATACCAACAACTACTACAAACGGTATAATATCCGTACCAATGCCGAAATTAACTTTAATGAAGATATTTCCTTACAGTTAAATATTTTCGGATCCGTAGAAAACAACAACCAGCCGGGCGGTAATGCCTCAACGATTATGGGCTTGGTTTATGCTACCTCACCTTTGGCCTATGCGGTAAAAAATCCCGACGGTACTTACGGTGGTACGGCCGCCTTAACCAATAATATCCTGGCAAACACGATCAATTCGGGCTACGTAATGACCACCACCCGTACTTTAAACTCCGATGTCGCATTAAAATATAAGTTAGATGATATTACCAAAGGTTTATGGGTGAAGGCAGGCCTGTCTATAGCAAACTATTACAGCGAAGATGTTTTAAAAACAAAAACATTCGCCATTTACTATCCAACCGTCAATGGTACTACGGTTAACTATACCAAATCGGGCACGGATAGTAAGGTGCTTTTAGGTGGCGGTACTTCAGATGTAACTGATCAGTTGAAACAGACCTATTACAATTTCATGTTAGGTTATGCAAGAGATTTTGGTAGCCATCATTTAGACTTGTTGGGTGCCTATAATGGCGATAACAGTTTAACCAGTGGCTTTTTAAACAGTGGTCAGCTAAACAGCATCCTTAAGACCGGAGGTTTGACAGCCAGGTACAACTATAACGATAAATATTTTTTCGAAGCAGCTGGTTCATATAGTAGTTTTAATAAATATGCCGATTCAAAAAAATGGGAATTTCTCCCATCGGTAGGTTTAGGCTGGGTAGCTTCGAAAGAGGAATGGTTTAATCCTTCGACTGTCAATTTTCTAAAATTCAGGGCTACTTATGGTTTAACGGCAAAAGTAAATCTTTCTGATTATTTCTCCTACATCCAAAAGTATGCGATTGGTAGCTCCGGATATGTTTTTGGCACCGGACAAACGGTTGTTGGTTCGGCCACACAAGTAAGCCTGGCTACAACAAATGTAGGCGCTGCAAAGGCCAAAAAATTTGAAGTAGGAGCTGATGCGGCATTTCTAAACAATAAGTTAAATGTAGGTTTAACCTATTATAACAATAAATACTATGATTTATTAATCTCCAGGCCAGATGCAAGTACCATTATCGGTGCAACTTATCCCAGTCAGAACCTTGGCGAAAACAGGTACTCGGGTATAGAGGGCACAGTTGATTTCATAGGTAAATCGGGCGATTTTGGCTATAAAATAGGACTAAACCTTAGTGCACAACAAAATAAAGTTTTATATGCGGGCGAACCGGATTATCCCTATAGCTGGATGTATACCGCCGGCCAGGCATCAGGAACTTTTGGTTACCAGGCTATTGGCTTTTATCAAACAGGAGAAACGGCAGGTAATACCCCAACATTATTGGGTTATACACCGGTTCCCGGCGATATCAAATACCTGGATCTGAATGGTGACGGTGTAATTTCTTCTCTCGACCAAAAGAAAATTACCAGCGACAAAGCCCTTATTTACGGAGGTTTAAACCTTGCCTTCAATTACAAAGGATTTGACTTTTCGGCCCTGGTGCAAGGGGTTTTCAATAGAGAAGTGTTACTGGCTACAGGTTCTATGCTGGCTTTAAATAACAACACAGGTTATGTTTTAGATTATACTACCCAAAACAGATGGACACCAGGCAATCAGGAAAACGCCACCTTGCCACGCTTAACATTGGGAACCAATTTAAACAATAACGCGACTTCTTCTTTCTGGTTAAGAAACGGCAATTATCTCAGGCTGAAAAATGTAGAACTGGGTTACACGCTTCCTGCTCAACTCGTAAGCAGGTTGAAAATAAAAAAGCTTAGGTTTTTCGTAAACGGCTATAACATGCTTACCGCTTCAAAACTGGATTTTGATCCCGAATCGTTGGTGAGCAGTTTCCCCAATCAACGGGTAATTAACGGAGGTGTATCATTAACATTATAGAAAAAGATTTATGAAAAAATATTTTATAATATCCTTAGTATCTGCTGTATTATGTGGAACATGGGGATGTAAAAAATTAAGTGAAGATACCCCTTTAGAACTCATTGGTCAGGAAATTATCTTTGATAAGACAGATTCCCTGGGGGTAAATGCCGAGAAATTTCTAAACAGTATTTACTCAGGTTTGCCCAATGGATACAACAGAATCACCAACAATCTACTGGATGCAGGGACAGATGATGCCCTGCCAAATGCCGTAGGCGATGCAGTGCAATATTATAGTAACGATGGGATAAGTCCTTCAAATGTCGTGGACAACGTATGGGCAAAAAACTATGCCAACATCCGGAAAACAAATATCTTTCTGGCCAATATCGATGTTGTGCCCTTAAACCTTAAAGGGTATAAAGACAGGTGGAAAGCAGAAGCGCGTTGTTTAAGGGCAATGTCGTATTTCGAACTGATTAAAAGATGGGGAGGGGTACCACTAATTGGTGATAAAGTTTTTACAGCGGAAGAAACCATTAATGTTCCTCGCAATACCTACCAGCAATGCGTAGATTATATATTAGTTGAGCTGGATGCTGCGATGCCATATCTATTAACTGCAAATGCGTCTACCAATGGTACCTTCGCTGCAAACTTTTACGGGCGTTTTGGTCGTGGGGCAGCCATGGCATTAAAAAGCAGATTGCTCTTATATGCCGCCAGCCCGCTCAACAACCCTTCAAACGATCTGACCAAATGGACAACTGCAGCTGCCGCTGCGAAAGCAGTAATGGATAGTGTTACAGCAGCTAAATTTACCTATGCGTTAAATAACGCAGCGACAACAGCGCATTATACCACAACGACACTTGCAGGTGTGGCACCAGCAGCAACACTTGCCACATATGTAACCAATGTGAACAAGTTTTTAAGCGTTTTTACCACGGCAAGTAACAACGAAATTATTTTGCCTTATATGGCCACGAGCAACTCTACCGTTGAAGCGCTTAATGATCCGGTAGGTTACACGCGTGCCGCATCTTCAGGAAAAACGAATCCAACTCAGGAACTGGTTAATGAATATGAAATGAGTAATGGCAAAATGATTACTGAAACAGGTTCAGGTTATGCGGCCACTAATCCTTATTACGACAGAGATCCGCGTTTTCCTGCAACCATTACCTTCGACGGTCTTTATTGGCTGAACAGAAAAGTGCAGACTTACGATGGTGGGCTGGATAGACCTTTCGGATATGGAAGGGTAACAAAAGGCGAAACCCGAACCGGCTATTACATGCGCAAGTTTATGACCAGCAATTCGAGCGGGACATCTTATTCCAATTATCCTCACATCTTTCCGATTATCAGGTACGCAGAAATTCTGTTAAACTATGCTGAGGCACAGAATGAGGCTGTTGGAGCAGATGCAAGCGTTTACGCAGCCATTAATGCCATCAGAACGCGTGTAGGCATGCCAGTCTTGCCCGCAGGTTTAACGCAAATACAGATGCGCGATAAGATCAGGCATGAGCGAAGAGTAGAGTTTGCTTTTGAAGAGCATCGCTTCTGGGATATCAGAAGATGGAAAATTGCTGAAACAGTACTTAATGGAATGCTTCATGGCGTTCAGGGTACCACGGCTGGCGGCGTGGTTAACTACGAAACGGTAGATGCTGCTGCGACTAAATTTGACGCGAATAAAGGTTATCTGTTTCCAATTCCATTAAATGAGGTGATTTCAAATAAAGCAATGGTTCAGAACCCTAACTGGTAAAAATTAGCACAAATCACATGAAAAAAATTATAAAAACAATCATCTTGTTTGTTGTGCTTATGGTTTGCAACAGGGCATTCGCACAAACAGGTAAAATAATAACGGGAACAGTGAGTGATGGCAATGGACCCATTCCTGCAGCCACCATTTTTGAAAAAGAGTTTACAAGCAATGGTGTTTCTTCCGATGAAAAGGGCCGTTTCAGTTTAAAATTAAGAGGTAACCAAGGTATTATTGTGGTGAAATCAGTTGGTTATCTTTCACAGGAAATCAATGTATCCTCAAAATCCGCTATTAACATTATTTTAAAAGATGATGCCAAGGGCTTAGAGGACGTGGTGGTACTGGGCGTAGGCCAATCGGCGAAAAAAATAACGGTTACCGGAGCGGTAAGTTCCATTTCCGGAGAAAAAATCCGTCAGAGCCCATCTGCAAGTTTACAGAACAGTCTGGCAGGCCGTTTACCGGGTTTCTTTTCGCAACAGCGTAGTGGTCAGCCGGGAAATGACGGTGCTGCTTTCCAGATTAGGGGTATCAGTACCTACGCTGGTGGTACTACTCCACTGGTTATTGTTGATGATGTAGAAGTAAGTGCCGACCAGATCAGTTCCATCGATAATAACGAAGTAGAAAGCGTAACCATATTAAAAGACGCGTCAACTACAGCAGTTTATGGGATCAGGGGTGCAAATGGTGTGGTTATTATTACTACCCGGAGAGGACAAAGTGGAAAACCTGCATTAAATATCAAAAATGAAAGCGGGCTACAGATGCCTACACAACGCCCAGTGGTGAATTCGGGTTTTACTACCTTGAGTTTATTTCGCGAGCGTTTAGCTGGTCTGTATAATAACCCGGCTACTTTATATCCAAATTTCTTTTCAGGTGACAACCTGCAGCATTATTTAACCAACGATGATCCTTATAACCATCCAAACGTAAACTGGTGGGATGAGGTGATTAAAAAGGTGAGTTTGCAAAACAAAATAAACTTCGACATTTCAGGTGGTACCGAAAAGGTAAAATATTTTGTCAACCTGGGTTACCTATATCAGGGCGGTTTATTTAAAGATTTTTCAGAAGATCAGGGCTATAACTCCAACTATTTATACAACAGGTATAATTTCAGGTCGAATGTGGATATTACGCCCAATAAAAATTTAAAGATCAAGATCGATCTTTCAGGTAAATTTGGGGTTACCAACGAGCCGAACGATAAACCGTGGAACAATGGCGGTACCATATTTCAATATTTATGGAACGGCGAGCTTTCTTCGTTCCTTTATCCGATATATTGGCCAAATGGTTTAATCGCCAGTTCTGCCGCAACGGGAACCAAACCGAATCCGGTAGCCAACTTAATGTATTCGGGTTATAACCGCGGCTATAATAATAATATCGCGGCAGCTACAAGTGCCAACCAATTGCTGGATGTAGTTACACCTGGCTTATCGGCAAATTTTCTGGTATCGTACACTGGCGATTATAGCTTTAGCAGAAACCTAACGCGCGCATCAAGCGAAATTTTAGCTTATAGTTATGATCCGGCTACGCAGAAATACAATCCGGTTACGCCCAATCTCTATCGAATGGGTGTTTTAACCAGAAGTACAACTTTTAACGATACAAAACGCACCACAACCATCCGTGGAGGTTTGAATTACAACCGCAGCTTTGGTGATCATAATGTGGCTGCAGTAGCGTTGATTAACCAAACACGTACCAATATTTTACCGGTAGGAACAACCACGGTTACTTTAATCGATCCCTACAATATTCAGGGCTTTACTGGTAAGGCCACCTATGCCTATAAACAGAAATACCTGCTAGACTTAACTGCAGCCTATAACGGGTCAGACAGGTTTAGCGAAAACAACCGTTTTGCCTGGTTCCCTGCAGCCAGTATTGGGTGGAACATCAGTGAGGAGAAATTTATCAAGGACAATTTAAAGTTTGTCAGTTTCTTAAAACTCAGGGCTTCGTATGGCATAACGGGTAACGACAACATCGGTGTATCGAGTTTGATTTATCAAAAAAGCTACTCAACCGGTGCAAGCGGTATTGTTTTTGGCGAAACGCCACAGTCTTATACCGGTATTGTAGAACCAACTTTATCTAACCAAAACGTAAAGTGGATGACCGTAAATGATTTGGATGTGGGTTTAGATGCCAAGTTCTTCGGTAGCAAACTGTCTTTGACCCTGGATTATTTTAACAAAAAGACAAAGGATATTTTTACTACCCCGGGCCTGATACCCGCATCTTTTGGTGCAACATTACCGCCTTATAACTTAGGACGGGTAAGTAATAAGGGTTATGAAATCGATTTAACCTATCGGGATAAAATCGGCGCAAATTTTGAGTTTTTTGTAAATGGAAATGTTACCTATGCCAAAAACAAGGTATTATACAGAGATGAGCCAGCTTACCTTTATGACGGACTGGCCTTAACCGGCAAGCCTGTCGGCGCTGTTTTTCAATACACAGCTGATGGTTATTATGAAAGTTTATCCGATCTGTACAATGCACCCCGTTTAGCAGCTTCCGTTCCCTTGTCCACCCTGCAACTGGGTTCAATAAAATATAAAGACTTAACCGGCGATGGTATAATTGATGCCAATGACAAGCAATACATCGGCAATAATAATCCAAATTATACCGGAGGTTTAAGTTTTGGTTTTTCTTACAAAGGATTCGATGTGTCGACACTGTTCCAGGGTTCATTCGATTATATCATCAACATGAACAGGGGAGCACTGTCATATGCACGGCCAGATAGGGTTTCGGTTCCCTGGAACTTGGGCAGATGGACGCCCGTAACGGCTGGTACAGCTTCATTTCCAGAACTTTCGGGCAGTGTGCAAAATGGATTTGATGGTTCGGGGAACTACTGGTCGACCTTCTGGTTTGTTCAGGGCGATTTCATCAGGTGGAAGAATTTTGAAGTGGGTTACAGGGTTCCTTCCTCTTTTGCTAAAAAACTACATGTAAACAATATCCGGGTTTATGCCAACGGTTACAATATGGGCATTGTTTATACTAAAATCCCCTCATTTATTGATCCTGAGTCGGCATTAACGGCATCAGCTGGAGAATATCCTCAACAACGTGTATTGAATTTTGGGATACAATTTGGACTATAACTTTTAAATCAAAAGATATGAAAACTAAAATATTTACAATAACAATGGCATCGGTAGTGGTGATGTTGTTATTCTCCTGCAAGAAAGGCGGTTTCCTTGATTCGCAGGTAGAAGTGCTTTCGGAAGAGAATGTTTTTGCCGACAGTACCATGACCTTTAATTTTCTTAATAATATTTATTGGAATACTGGTTTGGATATCCATCCTTACCGGAATACCATAGGTGGTGTGTCAGGCGCCGGACCTGGTAGCAGCGATTGGAACGATGCCTTCGAAACCCTGTCGTCTAATGCTGCAAGCGGTTTTTCAGGACAGGATGCCTTTTTAAAAGGAACTTGTACCAGTTCCAGTCATCCTTTGCTGGCCATGTGGACACTGATGTACAAAAAGATCAGGGCAGCGAATAAATTTATAGCGAATGTGCCTAATTCGCCTATTTCGGCTTCCAGGAAGAAAGTTTTAATTGCTGAGGCTAAATTCTTAAGGGCATTTTATTATCAGATGTTGGTAAGGTATTATGGTGGGGTACAGTTGGTAGGTAACGATGTAAGTGATGATTTTCCGACCTATGATTATAAACGTGATACCTACAAAGACTGTGTAGATTATATTGCTGCAGAATATGATAAGGCAGCTGTTGATTTACCAGATGCCGCTACGCTGGAGGCCATTAATTATGGTAGAGCTACTTCAGGAGCATGTAAGGCTTATAAAGCCAGACTTTTGGTCACTGCGGCAAGCACATTGTTTAATGGCAGCCCTGTGGCTTCTGATGCATCGATACGCCCTCTGATCTGTTATTCGGCCAGTTACGACCCTGCTTTATGGCAAAAGGCAGCCGACGCCTGTAAGGCGGTTATGGATTTACCAGAATATGCCCTGATTGTAGATAACGCAACCAAGGCAGGGGACGGTTTTTTTAAACTCTTTACAAGTGGGAGAAAAACCAGCGAATTTATCTTTGTATATAATCTGGCATTAGCTGCTGCCAATGCATCTGATACCAATGGAGGGTTAGAGCGCCCGTTTTTCCCCTGGTCTATCACAGCAAGGGGTACAGGCTCTACAACATCAATGAATCCAAGCCAGAATGTGGTTGACGCATTTGGAATGGCGAACGGAAAACTGATCAGTGACGCCTCATCAGGTTATAATATTTTGGATCCTTATAAAAACCGTGATCCACGATTTTATAATTCTATTATTTACAATCAGGCTACTATGACCAGTAGGTCTACAACAGCTTTAACCACCATAAATATTTATACTGATGCCAATAATAATGCGGTTGGTGATGGCATCCAGTCATATCATACCAAAACCGGATATTATACCCGCAAAATGTGTAATGATCGTTTACCTTTTGCAAGTTTAACCGTAGCAAGGGCTTTGCCGATGATGCGTCTGGCTGAGATGATTTTGGGATATGCAGAAGCGCTAAACGAACTGGGAAGAATTGAAGAAGCCGTAACAGAGGTAAATAAAATCAGAAATCGAGGTGGTATTACACCAGGATCGGATAACCGTTATGGTATTCCTGTTGGGGTAACACAGGCAGAGTTAAGAACTATAATCAGAAATGAATATCGTGTAGAATTTTATGGTGAAGGACATTGGTATTACGATACCCGCAGATGGAAAACAGCAGAAATTACTGAAAACGGCAGTTTATTATTGGCTAAAGGAAGGCCGAATACAGCTGGGAGTACTTATCCTTTCGCTTATACTTATGAAAATGCATTGTCAATGAATTTTTTAGCACCAGCCATGTATTTCGTGCCTATCCCGTTAAGTGAGGTGTTAAAATCCAAAGGATTGTTGTTGCAGAACCCGGGCTGGTAATGGAGTTGTGCCGGTTGGCAACCTTTAATAGCACGCTAGGTAATTGATATGTTTCCAGATTTCAAACCATTAAATAAATTAATATGAAAAAGTCTATTTTAATCTTATCCTTCTTTTTAAGTTTCTTCGCTATCCATAGCGAAATAAAAGCGCAATGTGTACAACCACCTGCACAGATTTTAACTACTGCATATGATCAGTCGCAGTATTATGTAACGGTAACCTTAAATCCAACCACAGGTGCACAATCAGTATTGATTGAAGACCCCAGCAATACCTTCAACAATGCTTATGTAACTATTGACAGCACTTATGGTGGTTGTACCTTATCTGCTTACGAGGTTTACGGCTCGTTCGTCATATTTGATATTCCATCACAAAGCTATAAACGTTATACTGTGGCCTTAACTGCACAAACAGGCTTTGATGGAACCGATCCGGAGCGGGGAGCTTACACTATAAGCGAGTATTATTGAGTGAGATTGATACCAGTTGCCTGCACCTAATTTAGGGCAGGCAACACGATTAACCAATAAGCCAAGAACTATCTACCGTGTACCAATGACAAATGAACAAATAAACCCTGCCACCAATATCAGAACACTCGAACCCATTCTATTTTATTCAGGGAAGAATGATGAGCTACAGATTTTTTTGAATGAGACCGAGTTCGGCGAATTGATTATTATCTCACTGTCAAATGATCAGTTAGTGGTAAAAGATGTGCAATTGGAAGAAACAGATCAGAGACTGGAGTGGAAGCAAGACCATAAAGGGCTGCGGATTTCAGTACCTGAAGGGTTACAAAAAAATGGGGGAAAGATGGGACGTGTATTGAAAGTTACATTTTAACCGGCCAATCGATTGGAACGGGTACCTCAACTCAGTGAACAAATGAACAGCCTTGCACTTGGAGTTCGGCCTTTGGCGGCTTTAACCAATTTCAACAGTTAACCAATAACCAATTAATCCTAAACCTTTAAACAATGAGAAACAAAAAACAACTTTGCTTTGCCTTGCTTTTAATGATTTCGAGTGGCTTTTTAATGAGCGCTTGTAAAAAAGCAACAGTTTCAGAACCAGAAACGGTGAATACAAAGCCCAAAACGCTGGCATTAACAGGAACCACGCCGCCAAGTTTTGTAAGCAACACCAAAAACCTGAACATTGTGATGTTTGTGCCGACGGATAATCCGGCACTGTCGGATTACAAAACCCGCTTGACATCTTTGCTCGTGCACTTTCAAGGCTGGTTTCATACCGAAATGTTACGGTATGGGTACGATAAGTATATGGGCCTTCCTAAAATAGATTCTACCGGACTGGTACGTTTTATTGAAATACCGGCACAGTTTGCACAATCGGCCTATCCTTACGATTCGGGAGTTTCTGCTACCAAAATCCTGAACGAAATTGCGGCCTACAAAGCCACGCATGCTTCTGAATTTTCAAATTCGAGCCATACGCTGATTTTATTGCCCAATAGAACCGATGGCGGTGATCAGCCATTTTATGGCTATGGCAGAAACTGTTTTGCGGTGGATAATGCAAACATGGCGGTAGATAAAATTCCTAATGCAACATCAAATTTACTGGGCGGTATGCTGCACGAATTGGGTCACGGACTAAATTTACCGCACGATCATGCCAAATACGCCTCAGAACAACCAACCTTAGGCACTTCATTAATGGGCTCGGGCAATGTAACCTTTAGTAAAGGACAGCCGACTTTCTTGACCGAAGTGGATGCTGCTATTTTAAACCGTAATGAAATATTCCAAAACCCTTTACCAACTGAAATACCTTACGAAGCAGCCACTACAACGATCGATGCCCAGTTTGCGTACAATGCAACCACACAGGCTTTCAATGTTACCGGCTCATTTACAAGTAATAAAGATGTAAATGATATTTTGATTTATATGGACCCGGATTTGGGCAATAGTGATGCCGACTATAATGCTGTTGCCTGGAGATCTAATCCTGGTACCGGAAATACCATTTCAACAACAATTCCTTTTAACGAACTTTATTATAAAAATAACGAGGCTTATAATGTTAGGGTGAAATTACTATTGAAAAATGGAAATAATGTGAGCAAAAACTACTCCTTTTCGTTTTTGAATGGGGTGCCACAGATTGGAGCAAACGGTTCTGCTAAATTTTATCAGAATGCAAGTTACGGTGGTTATGGTGTAAGCTTACCGGTTGGCCAATACACAACTGCTGATCTGATCAGTCGTGGCATTAGCAATAACGATGTATCATCTGTTAGTTTAGGTTTGGGCGTAAAGGTAATCATGTATGATGGAGATAACTTTACCGGAAACAGTATTGAATTAACCTCATCAAGCACGTACGTATCTACCTTTAACGACAAGGCATCATCCATAAAAGTGATTGCCCTTTAATGATTATATTTATAAAAAGCTTGTGCTGAACGTTTTGAAAGATAAAATAAAATTGAGAAAACCGCTTTTTATAAGCTTGTTATTTGTACTGTTTGCCCAGTTATTGCTTGGGCAAACAGTGCAAAATAATGCATTGGAAAAATTTAAAGCTGAAAAGTTTGGACTCTTTCTGCATTGGGGCTTATATGCTCAAACGGCAGGCGATTGGAAAGGCCACAAAGTAAAGGGTGGGGAGCATTTTATGCTCTACGAACGTATTCCGGTACAGGAGTATGCAAGCATGGCTGATCAGTTTAGTCCGGTAAAGTTTGATGCAGATCAATGGGTTAAACAAGCCAAAGAAACTGGCATGAAGTATATTGTTTTTACCGCCAAACACCATGATGGTTTTGCCATGTACAATTCGGTCAGTAGCGATTATAATATCCTGAAAAGAAGTCCGTTTAAACGAGATCCGATTGCCGAACTGGCAAAAGCCTGCAAAAAATACAACATTATACTCTGCCTGTATTATTCTTTAGGTCGAGACTGGCAAGACCCCGATGTGCCAACCAACTGGCCGGTAAAAGCGGGCAGGAGCAATACCTGGGACTATCCAAATGAAGACGCAAAAGTATTTAACCACTATTTTGAAAGAAAGGTTAAACCTCAGATTACCGAACTTTTAAGTAATTATGGCCCAATTGGGGCAATATGGTTCGACACCCCCGAACTGATTAGCAAAAAAGAAAGCGCTGAACTTAAAGCCTTGGTTCATCAACTGCAGCCAAACTGTTTGGTAAACAATAGGATCGGTAATGGATTAGGTGATTTTTCGATCTCCGAACAGTCCTTATCGCCATCATCAAAAAAGGCCTGGGAATCTTGTTTAACCATTGGGCAGAACTGGGGTTACAACAGGCACGATAGTGTTTGGAAATCACCCGAGGTATTGGTACGCCATTTGGTTGAAGTTGTCGCCAATGGTGGAAATTTATTATTAAACGTGGGCCCAAAAGGCGACGGAACATTTCCCGATTGGGCAACCGCAAGGTTAAAAGCAATCGGTAAATGGATAAATATTAATCATGAAGCCATTTACGATAGCCATCCATGGTTAGCAGTAAAAGAAAATACTAAAGCCAATAAAGAAAACAACACAATAGAAGAGCATATAAATACCATCAAAGATGCTGTTTTTGATGGTACGCCAAAGTCAATAACTCCAGATGTATATTATACTGCGAAAGATAAATCGGTATATGTTTTTCTTCGAAGCTGGCAAAGTTCAGAAGTGGTTTTAAAGCAAATTAATAAAACTAACCTATCTGTTAAAAACATAGAACTACTGGGCAGCAAAAAGAAAGTTAAATGGTCGGTAAATGAGCAAGAGTTAATACTTAATTTACCTTCAGATTTTAAAAATGGAAGTGAGATTCCTGTCTATGTATTGAAAATAACAACCAATTAATGAGGTTACTATATATATTAAGTATATTTTTTGTTTATTCAAACGCTTTTGCTCAACAGCAAGCGGGTGTTATTCCTATGCCTGATAAATTTTTACCTGGCAATGGCTTTTTTACACTCAATAATAGCAGTACCATTGGCTACAATAACAATCAGTTAAAAATGATTGCTTATTATTTTCAGAACGAATTATTAAACCAAAAAGGAATTACTGTTCAGCAAAAGGTGGAGTCAGCGAGTATTGTTCTGGTGTTGAAACCAGAAAAAAAGCAGGTAGATTCATCTGCTTATCACATCAGCATAAAACCCCGACAGATTGTTGTTTCTGCCAGTCACCCTAAGGGCATTTTTTACGGCTTAGTTTCGCTGTTGCAACTGGCATTGACTGACAAGAACAATCAAATTCCTGTTGCTGAAATAACCGATGCACCTGCTTATGCCTGGCGGGGTTTCATGCTTGATGAATCACGTCATTTCTTTGGGAAAGCGAAAGTAAAATCCATTCTCAATTGGATGGCTTTTTATAAACTGAACATCTTCCACTGGCATTTAACTGACGAGCCGGCCTGGCGATTGGAGATCAAGAAATACCCTAACTTAACACTTATTGGCGGTATTGGCGATTATTTAAATCCTGATTTACCTGCCCAGTTTTATACACAGGCAGATGTGCAAGAAATTGTGGCTTATGCAAACGAACGGTACATTAAGGTAATACCGGAGATCGATATGCCTGGTCATGCCACTGCGGCCAATAAAGCTTATCCGGAATATTCTGGGGGCGGTTCGGCAGGGCATCCGGAATTCACCTTTAATCCTGGCCTGGAGAAAACATACAGTTATCTAACCAGTATTTTAAAAGAAAGTAATGTGCTTTTTCCTGCCGGACTGATTCATTTGGGAGGTGATGAAGTGAGTTATGGAAATGAAAAATGGAAAAGTAATCCTGATATTTTGAAACTCCGTGACCGTGAAAAGCTTAAAGATGATGCTGCGGTAGAACACTATTTTATGCAGCGGATGGCCGATTCACTTTATCACCTGAATGCTAAAGCTATCTTTTGGGATGAGATGGCCGATGTGGAACTCCCAAAAGATAAGACCATCATGCTCTGGTGGCGACAGGAAAAACCCGGACAGCTTCGGACAGCTTTTAGCAAGGGTTATCCAACCGTTTTATGTCCGAGGTTACCTCTATATTTCGATTTTGTTCAGGACAGCACCCACCAATATGGTAGAAAATGGAATAAACTATACAATCCAATCGAACAGGTATACCAGTTCGACGCACAATCTTTTGCCACAGATGCAAAAGAAAAATCGCTGATTTTAGGTATTCAGGCTAACCTCTGGACTGAAACTGTAGATAACAACAATAGATTAGACTACCTGCTTTTTCCACGTATTGCAGCCCTGGCAGAAGCAGCATGGACACGGCAAACCCGCAAAGATTTTAAAGCTTTCGAAAAGAATTTAGTTCAGCATCTGGCCCTTTACAGCAAAGCAGGTTTGTATTATTATCACCCCTCAAGGCCATTACAGAATCCGGAAATACCCGTAAAAAGAAAGAAACCATTAAACTATAAAGATTAACAAGAAGACGCATAAAATTTGAATATGAAAAATATATTAAGGTCTGCATTGCTTGCAGTAGCTTCTATTATTGTTACAAACCAGGCAGATGCTCAGTGGACCGGACCAAAGCACAAACCGGGCAAGGAATTGGAGGTTAAATTTGGGACATTAACTCCTCCACACCGTACAGATGCCGATATGCAGGCTTTCCGAAGTTATGGTTTGGGGCAATTTATCCATTGGGGCATTTATTCCATAGCTGGTAACGAATGGAATGGGGTGAGTGCAAGAGGAGGTGCAGCAGCCTCAGAATGGATCCGCTCCTGGGGCGGCCCAACAGCGCCGAAAGACTGGACAACAACCTACGATAACCTATACAAACAGTTTAATCCGAAGAATTTCGATGCGAAGCGCTGGGCAAAACAGGCAAAGGATATGGGTGCAAAGTATGTTATATTTACCACCAAACACCACGATGGCTTTGCCATGTGGCCGACGAAATATTCAGATTATAGCATCTCAGCATCTCCTTACAAAAAAGATATTGTAAAACAGATTATAGATGCCTATACCGCCGAAGGCATCGATGTTTATCTATACTTTTCAATCTTAGAGTGGAACAATCCGAACTATATGGGCAAGGCACCAAAAACAGATGGAGAGAAAGCAAAATTTGATAAATTTCTGCAATACACCCGCAACCAGTTATTAGAACAGTTGGAAAATTATCCTAAAATTAAAGGATTCTGGTTTGATGGTACCTGGGATGCTTCGTGGAAAAGCGCCTACGAATTTACTTATAACCTGGAAAAGGAACTCCGTGAAAAACATCCTGGATTAATTATTGGTTCCCGTTTCCGCAATGATGAACATGGATCACGTCATTTTGATTCGAACGGAAATATTCTGGGCGACTACGAACAAGGCTGGGAGCGCAAACTGCCTGCAGAATTTGAATGGCTCAACGGTAACGATTGGGATGCCGTAATGACCATTCCACCAAATGGCTGGGGTTATATGAAAGATTGGTCAGGAATTTATACTAAAACTACCGATGACTTATTGGATATGTTAATGCATTCGGTATCCATGAATGGCAATTTTGTGTTGAACTTTGGCCCTGATGGCAATGGTAACATGCATCCGGAAGAAGATAAAATTGCAAAAGAAATCGGGGAATGGATGAAAGTCAACTCCGAAGCCGTTTACGGTGTACGCCATGCGGCACTCACACCTTCCAGATTGGGTTATTTTACACAAAAAGAAGATAATCTTTATCTAACCGTTTTCAACAGACCCGTGAATAATATTATCCGTATTGCCGTACCTAAAAATGCAAAAGAGGTTCCTGGCAATGCGGCGCTTTTAGTGGATGGCAAAAATTTACCGCTAAAACAGTCAGATATTGGATTGGATCTGGATAAGAATACTTACTATGATGTAACGCTACCAAAAGATTTCCAAACCAACAGGGCCTTTGTGATCAAGATGAAACTGGTTGCGCCTAAAGCGAAATCGGCAAAGTTGATGGATGCGAAGATGTAGCTGAGATGATCCTTCATTTCGACAGTAATGGAGGAATCTGCGTTCGTCATTCAAAGATTTCTTCTTCTGCCATGATCCACCCGATAGTTATCGGATCGAAATGACGAATGTTCAACAGAGTTGTCATCCTAAGCTTGCCGAAGGACATAAACAGCCCTTATATAAATTATTGAAACCACTTGAGGGTGAAGAAACCTCAATTTTACAAAGAAGAATGAAGATAGATACTTCCAGATTTAGAAAAATACTTTTAATCACGTTATTTACCTTAACAGCTGGCCTTGCATCGGCGCAACAGCAGGCCAGGATTATTTTGCCTTTTAATGCCGATTGGTCGTTTAAAAAAACGAAAGACAGTTCCGAAACGAAATGGGAGAAAGTTACGCTTCCGCACACCTGGAATGCTGTGGATATGCAGACCACAAAAAACTTTTACGAAGGCGAAGGGATTTATAAAAAGGATTTTCTTTTTGGAAACGAGTACAAAGACAAACGGCTTTTTTTAAAGTTCGAAGGTGTAGGCCAGTTGGCCGAGGTTTATGTCAACAATAAACTGGTTGGTAAACACAAAGGATCTTATAGTGCCTTCTGTCTGGATATCAGTTATGCGGTAAACCTTGGTAAAAGCAACACCATTGTGGTTAAGGCCAACAATACTGCTAAAAGAGATGTGATTCCTGTAAACCATTTCCTGTTTGGTATATACGGTGGGATTTACCGTCCCGTTGAATTGATCGCGACGAATAAACTCAACATTACAACCACCGATTACGCTTCGCCTGGGATTTATATTTCGCAGAAAAATGTTTCAGCCCAATCGGCCGATATTGCTGTTGAAGTGAAAATAGAAAACAAACTGGCCGTAGCAACGGATGCATCGATCAGAACCACCATTTATGATCAAGCTGGGAAGGATGTGGCACACCAGACAAAAAGCTATACTGTAAACACTCAGGGCAGACAGGATTATGTACAGCAATTAACTGTTCAGAACCCAACGCTCTGGGACGGTTTTAATAATCCATATCTCTATAAAGTGGTTACTCAGATTATTAAGGATAAGGAGGTAATAGATGAAGTTACGCAACCTTTGGGTATCCGTAAGTTTGAACTGGTAGCTGGAAAAGGAATGATGCTTAACGGAAAACGCTACAATATGTATGGCGTATCCAGGCATCAGGATCGGTGGCAATATGGCAATGCCCTGAGCAATGCACAGCACAAAGAAGATTTAAATATCATTAAAGAAATGGGCGCTACCACTATCCGCCTGGCGCATTATCAACAGGCAGAATATCTGTATTCGCAATGCGATAGTATGGGTTTTGTGATTTCAGCCGAAATCCCCTTTGTAAATACTTATTCAGGAGAGGAGGGAGATAACGCCAAACAGCAATTAATGGAATTGATTAAGCAGAACTACAATCACCCTTCCATTTACCTGTGGGGCCTGCATAATGAAGTGTACGGAAAAACTCCTGCAGATTTTCCTGCGGTATTAACGCGCGATTTAAACGATCTGGCAAAACAGCTCGATCCGTACCGCTATACGATTACGGTGAGCGGTTATGGTGAAATGGAACGGCCAACCAATCTCAATGCAGATGTACAGGGAATGAACCGTTATTATGGCTGGTATGAAGGTAAAATTGGTGGTTTAGAAAAATGGGCTACAGATCTGGAGACAAAATATCCGAATAATAAGGTCATTTTATCTGAATATGGTGCAGATGGGAATATATTTCACCAGCAGGAACAGGCCGATTTAAAGGATACTTATAATTATACCTTGCCCGATTATCCTGAAACTTACGAAACAAAAACCCACGAAATCCAGTGGCCTATTTTGGCAAAACATCCTTATATATTGGCTTCCTATGTATGGAATATGTTCGATTTCGCTACCCCAATGTGGAACCGTGGCAGTATGCCAGCTCGAAACATGAAAGGCCTGGTTTCTTTCGATAGGAAAATCAAAAAAGACGCTTTTTACTGGTATAAGGCCAACTGGAGTAAAACACCTGTACTATATTTAACTGAACGAAGGGCAACAGTGCGTAAACATCAGGTTACCGATGTGGTGGTATATTCAAATATAGGTGCACCGAAACTTTATTTAAACGGAAGGAAAATTGCTTCCGAACCTAAATTGGTTGATGGGAACGTATTGTACAGATTCGAGAATATCAATCTGAAAAAAGGTAAAAATATAATTGAAACCACCATCATTAAAGGTGGTAAGACCATTAAAGACAGCATCAGCTGGGATTTCAATAGGTAATATTTAAATGTAAATGAGTTGGCATCCTGTAATTTGGTTGATTAGTCCAGATTTGCCAACTGCGCTCGACTGTATATTGGGATGGTTATCCAAAGGTCTTGCTGCAGCACATTTATTTGATTAGTTAATGATGGCGTAGCGATGGATGTTGCTGCGCAATCTTAACCTTTTCCGTTTCATTTAAAGCTATCTTTAACCGATGGTGACTCCAAAAAGCACAAACTTTTTATCAAAAACTACAAGGTTAATTTTTATGATTAATTTACATTTGATTCAACGTTTAGTGATAATTTAGAATCGTATAATGAGAAAAATTTCAACGGTAATATTGATAGTTTTGTTATTTGGTAGTGCTTTGCACGCCCAGGAAATTAAAAACTTTAACCCTGATGGCAAGCAGATTACGAAATTCGATCAAATGGGAAAAGCTGTTGATGCCCATGATGGTGAAATTGCTTATTTCGAAGGAACTTATTATCTATATGGCACCAGTTACGACTGTGGTTTCGAATGGAACAACAAAACAGCACCCTTTTGTGGTTTCAAAACCTACTCTTCCAAAGATATGGTGAGCTGGAAAGATGAAGGTTATTTATTTGATGCGAGTACACCTTTATGGCAATCGCGCTGCGATGGCAAAACTTATGGTTGCTTCCGTCCGCATGTCATTTTCAATTCAAAAAATAAAACCTATGTGTTGTGGATCAATGTGTACGATAATGTGAGCGGGTATAGGGTATTTACGGGTAAATCACCGATAGGACCTTTTACAGAACAACCTGAACCCAAAATTTCCATCAACAGCAACATGCCTGCCGCTGGTTTAAACAATGGCGATCACGATCTTTTTATTGATGATGATGGAACAGGATACCTGGCTTTTACCGATTGGAGAACAAAAGGAACGATAGTAATAGAACAACTAACGGCCGACTATCTTTCAGGTACCGGTAAAGTTGTTAAGGCTATCACACCAGGACAAACAGAAGCACCGGCATTATTTAAAAGAAAGGGGATGTATTACTTAACCTATTCTGATCCCAATTGTGGTTATTGCTCGGGTACAGGAACCTCTTACCGCACTGCAAAAAATGTTTTAGGCCCTTGGTCGGAAGGCAAAAAGATTAGCGATAACTCTTGCGGTGGACAACCCTCTTTTGTGTCTACCATGAAAATCAATTCTGAAACCATTTATCTTTATGGAAGTGATTTATGGAACAATGCAGCGAAAAACGAAGCGCTGGCTAATTTTTATTGGGCTCCCTTGACGTTTGCGGCCGATGGTGCTATAAACCCAATGGAATGTTTGAAAACTTTCGCTATAAAGAAAAGTAATGTAACGCATAAAGCTTTAGATGAAGAAGATTATCTGGCCACTTGCGATATTAATTTAAAACTACAGCGCACGCAATCTTTCACCGCGACAAAGTCTGGTACCTTAAAATCCGTAGAGATTACGACGCTAAAAAGTGGCTATCCTGATCAGGATCTGAACATGGATTTTTATCCCGCGGCCGCTGGAAAAATTAATGGGACGGCTATCGGAAAAGTGAGTATCTCTGAAAAAGAGATGGGCTGGTCAGCAAAACCGATTCTGGTGAAAACAAATGTACCCTTAAAGAAAAACCAGCAATATGTTGCCGTAATCTATTCTAGCACTACGAAAGGATGTTATGGATTGGCTTCAAGTACTATAATTGAACCGAAAGAAATGGCTTCGATCAGTAAGGATAAGGGTGAAAGTTTTGAAGTAGAGCAGGGTAAAAAACTTAAAATCAATTTCAATATCAAATAATTCCAATCGGCGGTCGCGTCTAAATCACTCATGCGTCATCCCCCTGCGGAGGCGGGGATTTTGGGGCACTCAGCAAATTAGAAAAGCATTAGGAATATCTCCGATAGGCATTGTACAACTCCTAATGATTTCGGTATGGCAATGCCCATAAATAGTTTTACTTACTCTTGCTATATTGCGCTCAATAATAATTTAAGTAAATCTGAATGGAAGAAAGCGATAAACCCGAATTTTGGGAAGTTGCATTTGGCGATAAACAAGAAATGTGGGGCTTTGAACCTGCAAAATCTGCTGTGCTCACCAAGGATCTCTTCCTGACTAAATCAGTAAAAAACATACTGATTCCAGGAATTGGTTATGGTAGGAATGCGCAGGTTTTTGTAGATGATGGAATAAGTGTTACCGGAATTGAGATATCCAAAACGGCTATCGAGATGGCCAGAAAACATTATGGTACAGATATGGTAATTTACCATGGCTCTGTAACCAATATGCCTTTTGACCAAAATAAGTATGATGGCATTTTTTGTTACGCACTGATCCATTTATTGGATGGTGATGAAAGAAAAAAGTTGATCAGTGATTGTTATCATCAGCTTAGAGACGGTGGTTATATGGTTTTTACAGCAATTTCTAAAATAGCGCATACCTATGGACAAGGAAAATTGATCAGTGAAGACCGTTATGAAATTGTAGAAGGAGTTCCACTGTTCTTTTATGATCAAAAATCGATAACTTCTGAGTTTAGTGGTGCTGGCTTATTTGAAATTACCGAAATTGAAGAAAACCAATCTTTTTACCTGATTAAATGTAGAAAGTAGCAATAAATAAAGAGATGCTAATAATCATCTAACATCTCTTTATTAAGTTAATCTATATTTTGAAATTTAAATGGATTTAATTTCTTCCTGGATAATAGGTTCTCACATAGGCAATATCTCCCTGCGAAATGGTGGTGTTATTTGACGCAATTGCTTTATTGTTGGTTGTAAAGCGTGCTTGAACAGGATAATGCATAATCGATTTCGTATCGTAAGCATTATAGTTTAAACCAGTTCTGGAGTTTACGGAAAGCACATTGAAATCAATCTCTGATTTAGTCCAGAAATTTGGAGAACCCATATAATAATTATAAACTGCTTGTTTATTCCATGGGATATTGGAATCAGGATGTGATTGTTCATGCTCCAATCCCAGGGCATGACCAAATTCGTGAGTGATTACTCTTCTGAATTCAGTTTCATCTGTACTAGCATCGAACCCATAATTCATTGATGTTGTAGCGCTTCTGGAATCTGTACCCATATAAGACCAATAACCATCATCTTCAAAAGCAACCTTAACATCAGCGGCTGCATTGTCGGCAACGAATGAGAACGTAATGTTGGCATAAGGCTCCCAAGTTTTGGCATATTGTATTACTTTGTTACGAAACAAGGTAGATCCTCCAATGAAACGAACTTTAACAATACTTCCATTAACCCATCTTTTTCTGGCGTAGCCGTTCGCTTCAGTTGCTGGTCCGCCATCATTATTAACGAGCATTTTACAACTGAAAGCATCATGCAGTTCTGTTTTTTCAGTTTTTAAATCAGTGTTGTCGGGGATTGTTTCTTCTACATTTTTCTTACAGCTTATGGTCATGGTCATGATCAGCGCTAGCAAGAGGCTTGATTTTAAAAAATAATTTTTCATAGGTTTTTGGTTTTAAATGTTAATAATAGGTTTATGTTTTTTATAGATTAAGCTGGTTAGAAAAATACAGTGGAAATACGGTTGAGGAAAAATCCCACGCAGGGTTAAACAGCAATATTAAAAGGCTGAAAGTATTCTTTTACGAGATTATAGCATGCCGATTGGCTGCTTTAATTGTTTCCCTGAAACAGTTGGTTTTTGGCCCTGGGCCTTTGTAGAAATGAAAATATCCTCCATAATACGGTCTTTTGTTAGTAACAGTAAATATTATTCGGGATGAATAATCAAATATAGAAGGGGATATGCTTTAAATGAAAATAAAATTTGCTTTTTTACACCAAATCTAGTGTATGTTTGTAATTAGGAATATTTAGACGGTATTTTATGTTGAATTTTACATGAAGACTGAATTCGGTCGATGTTAGTGTCAATCATAATAATTTAAGTCCCTAAATTTCGAAGACTTAAATTATGTTTTAATGATTTTATGGAACTTGATTTAACATCGCTAGCATTTTGTCTTGTGCATCATCAACATGCATACATTCTACCCTGTAAAAGTCTGGAAACTGTCAACCCTCCCGGACCACCACCTATGATGGTTACCTGTTTGTTATCTAACAACACGTATTTTTATTTTAATACATCAAATAAATTCTACACAAAATTGTTGTTACCTTTGTGGATAAAATAGCTGCCTACGTCATTAAAATAGTTGTGAATGAAAATATCAATTACAGATAAGGGTTCGGGCATCGTGCATGAATTTACAAAAGTGACAGGAGCCAGGATGGAGGACTGATACATCTATATCCCCCGAAAGTAGAGACTCAAGCTATATCACCGGTTTTTCATGGGGCAACGAGTTGCACGTGATGATTGGATATTATCACTTTAAGGAAGATGTTTTTATTGATCGTACAAACGAACTTGCGGAGGGGCAGGAGGATGTTGTTTTCCTGTTAAGTGGAATTTTTCTCCCACCTGTAGAACCGCAAAAGAGAATATTGGGAGGGCAGGACAATGTATTGACCTGTATGTATGCTGTTTCTTCGATAATGGCCATGCCATCCATGAAGTGTTATTACCATTGGCAAAATTGAACAATTACATTAGCCTTAATGAATACTGACCTGTTTTTTCAAAAGATCCGAAGCTATTACAATATTTCAGCAGAAGCAGAATGTGCGTTTAAAAATCTGTTGAGGTTTAAGAAATATGCTAAAAATGAAAATTTTATCTCCCTGGGTCAGCAACCCAAAAAAGTAGCTTTTGTGCTGAGCGGACTGCTTTCTCAAAACTACCTAACCGATGAAGGCGACGTGGTGATCAAATATTTCTTTCCCGAACAAAGATTAGCGGCTTCTTTAAGCGCAATGCTGGCAGGCCAGCCCAGTATGTTCTATATCACAGCCATTGAAGAAAGCAATGTGATTGAATATGATTTTTTTGAATTTAAAAAGTTATTTACTGCTTTTCCTGATCTTGCTCTATTTTATATCAACTATACCGAACTGCATTGGATTATAGAAAAAGAACCCTTAGAAGTTACCTTTCGGACGGAAACGGCCGCCAAGCGCTATGATGACTTTCTTAAAAAATACCCCAATCTGGTAAAAAGGCTGAAGAAACACCATATCTCGTCCTATTTAGGGATTACACCAACACAGTTGAGCAGAATATTTTTAACCAATAAATAATTTTTCATTTTCTCAACATATGTAAAAGTTTAGTCCAGACCGGTGTTCCATCTTTGTGTATCGTTTACAAATTAAAATATACAGAAATGGCAACAAAAATTTTTATCAACCTACCCGTGAAAGATTTAAGCAAATCAATTTCATTCTTTACAAACCTTGGATTTAATTTCAATCCACAGTTTAGCGATGAGAAAGGCACATGCATGGTGATTAGCGACAACATCTTTGTGATGCTCTTAACCGAAAACTATTTTCAGACTTTTACAAAAAAGCCCGTGTCTGATGCAAAAAGCACGACAGAAGTTTTAATTACATTGGATAGCAATTCAAAAGAAGAACTTAAACAACTGGTTGAAAAAGCGGTAGCGTTAGGCGCTATGGTTTACAACGAGCCACAAGACTATGGCTGGATGTATCAGCACGGTTTCGCTGACCTTGACGGACATCAGTGGGAACTGGCCTATATGGATCTCTCGCAATTGCCAACTGAATAATTTTTAACCTAATATTGATCAAAATGTCAACATTCAATCCAAAATTCGAAGAATATATTGCAGGATCCGCAGATTTTGCCAAACCAATCCTAAGCTATTTGAGGGAAATCATTCACGAAGTATGTCCTGAAGTTGAAGAAATAATCAAGTGGGGGATTCCCCACTTTGATTATAAGGGCGATATGATGTGTATTTTGGCGGCCTACAAAAACCATTGTTCTTTTAGTCTTTATAAAGCGGAGCTGATGAGCGATCAAAAGCTAATCGAAAGCGTAAAAGCAGGGAAGAAGATGGGCTACATGGATAAAATAAAAGCTTTATCAGATTTACCCGACAAGAAGACATTAGTTGCCTATATTAAGGAAGCGATGGTTTTAAATGAAACTGGTATGAAAAAAGTAAAACCTGTAACTGAAAAACCAAAAACAATTGAAGTACCGGATTACTTTAGCGAAAGACTCGAAGCCCATCCTGTGGCGAAAGAAATTTTTGAAAGTAAAACACCATCTTTTCGAAAGGATTATCTGGTCTGGATTACTGATGCAAAAACGGAGGCGACCCGTCAGAAAAGAATTGATCAATCTTTAGCTTGGATCGCGGAAGGAAAAGGAAGGTTTTGGCAATATGAGAAATAAAAACCATCTACTTCAAACGTTTAGTTCGTTATTGATTTGTTTTCTAAAATTGAACGTTTAGCGATACTTTTTGAACGTTGGGCTATCGTCCTGCCCAAATAGGCAGTTTATCTTTGGTTTATTAAAATAAATCAAAAATGACGACAACAATATTCACTTTAAAAAGTAACGAATTAGGCGGACAGCTCAATCAGGAACAATATGTCAGGGGTATGGGTTTTACAGGGCAGAACCGCTCGCCTCAGCTTTATTGGGAGAACCCGCCCAAGGAAACCGTGGCTTTCGCTTTGACCATGTACGACCTGGATGCCCCAACGGGCAGTGGTTTCTGGCATTGGGTGGTTTTTAATATTCCGGCAAACATCAGTGAACTGCCATCTGATGCCGGCAATCCAGTTAAAAATTTAATGCCAGATAATGTGATCCAGAGCAATACGGATATGGGCACACCAGGATATGCCGGTGCTGCTCCACCCTAAGGCCCGGCGCATCGTTATCTGATCACTGTTTATGCCCTTGCTCAAAAACTTGACCTGGATAAAAACGCAACGCCCGCATTTGTAGGCTTTAATCTGAATTACGTTACGCTCGCTAAAGCCTCATTATTGGTTTACGGACAAAAGTATTAAATTAGCCTGAGATGAAACTAACTGAACCCATCTCCATTTTTAGCTATCAGGCCAAAGGGAGCAGCATTAAAAACAGGATTACCCTCCAGCAAAACCTTTTTAGCTTTTTGCTGGAAGGGGCAAAAACTGTCTGTTATGCAGATACCAGGATTGATATCATACCCGGTCAGTTTCTATTGCTTGCCGCAGGAAATTGCCTGATGAGCGAAAAAATGGTGACATCAGACGGCCATTACCGAAGCATACTGATCTCTTTCGATAATGGCGTACTTGCTGATTTTTTCATCAGGCATACAGATCTGCTTCGTGTACAAGCCGCTAAAATTGCTGAAGAACCTATTCTGCGTTTTGAGCAGGATGCTTTTCTCAAAAATTTTATCCTTTCCCTTGAACATATGCTGGCGGATAATCAAAGTATTTCACCAAAAATGCAGCAATTAAAATTGCACGAGCTATTGCTCTATCTAAGTGAGCATTATCCGGGTGAACTGCAAAAACTCCGGGGCATCAGTCAGGAACCTGTTGATGATATCCTGATCAGGCAGGCTGTTAATGCCAATATTGATCATCCGGTAAGCGTCGAAGAGCTGGCTTTTTTATGTAACACAAGTTTATCTACCTTCAAGCGTCGCTTTGCCAGGATCTATTACACCTCGCCAAGCAAATGGCTGCTGGAAAAAAGAATGCAAAAAGCGGCTATGCTGCTTAAACAGGGAAATACCACCGCCAGTGAAATCTACTATGAACTTGGCTATGAAAATTTATCCAGCTTTATACAATCTTTTAAGCAGGTACACGGTATCACGCCCAAACAGTATCAATTAAGTCATTAAAAATGAACAAACAATATTTTACCAGCTTAGCTGCTTATAACAGCTGGGCGGATGATAAAGTTATGGCCTGGTTAAGCCAGATCACTGACACACAATGGGAGCAATCCCTTCCTAGCAGCTTCAGCAGCATTAAACAAACCAGTGTCCATATGGCCAGTGCGGAAAAAATATGGATCGATTTCTGGACAAAAGAAACCAACCCGGTTTATCTGTCTGCCCATTTTGAGGGCTCTAAAAATGAGCTGATCAACATCTGGAAAATAGCTTCAACAGGGATGCGGAATTTTATAGAAAACTATCCCGAAGAAAACTACAACGATCTGGTTACCTTTGTTTATCCCAGAGGAGGGGCTGGACAGATGGTTTACTGGCAAAGCTTTGCGCATATCATGAACCACTCCACCTATCATCGCGGTCAGTTGGTAAACCTATTGCGGCAAGCAGATTTTACTGGACTATCTTCGCTCGATCTGGCCACTTATTACTTGACGCACACTATAAATGCATCATAGAAACAGTATTTAATACAAAAGCTCCAAGCCTTAAGACTTGGAGCTTTTTGTGATCCCGCAGGTACTGAACTCGAACAATTAGATTTAAGGTTTAACACTTAAATGGACCAGATCATCTTTGATCAATTATTTTGCCGGCCCCGAAAATTAATCCAGCCCTTCTAATGGGTTGTAATGGCCTTTTTAGCATATCCCAGGTTAAATCTCGTTGTATTTCCATACACCGGAAATGGTAAGCAAAGTTAGTCCGGGCTGTTTTTCACCATAACTAAAAACACAAATATACTTACAGCCACAAGAAGGGCAATCTGTTCCAATGTATAGCGTTGGTAAATTATTTACCGTTAATTCTCCAAAATGCAGTGAATTTCTGGAAGTTTCGGAAACAATTTTATTGCCTAGTAATTCATTCTTAGCTAAAACCTTTTCGTGGTTGTACAATTGAAAAACCGGAAAACCGGTTTCGTATGGCGTTATTTTAATGCTGTTTTCTTCTCCGCAATCGGAACATTTGAATTTTACTTCTGCTAACTGACCGATTTCGTCGTTACTGAAGATGTTTTTTTCAACAGGAACCTGTTTTTCAATGAATATTTTTTTTGAAATGGAATACATCTAAATTATTTTATTGTGCAATAACTACCCCTACAGCTCCCGGATATTTTCCACTTGGATTTTTCTTAATCGTAACTTTGATGTATCCTTCCTGTGCCAGTTTATTCCATGTTTTTTGGTAGCCGGTTGTCGGATCGATCGGGATTTTCCACATCGTCTGCTTACCATTACCTACCTGATTAAACCAGGGGATAACGTCTGCTGTTTGGCCCCCGAAATTTAGCGAATTATTTAGAACTTCTATTTCATAATAAAAATCATAAGAATTTTCAGGTTGGTTCAAAGCCCTTTGCCCGAAAGTATATACGGATCCATTGATAATCGGACTTGTAAAACTACCGCCCAAAGTCGGAGCTCCGGTTCCGCTATAAGTTCCTATGCCATTGCTATACCGATCATATCTTTGTCCCATCGTAATAGGCGTATCATCTACCGTATTATACCCTCCATTTGCAGGCGGCCATTTTCCGTTTAAATTATCATTTATAAATAAAGTTTCCAGCTCACCCCACTTTTTCGACCTGTATAAATCGTAAACCCTATCTCTTACCGTCTGACTTACAGCATTCGAAGGATCATAAGTTGCAGCCAGTTCGTTTGCATTTTTGTAGAACTCAGTAGCCGGTTTGTGCGGCTGTTCACCTAAAAGGTCATCCTTATCTGAACGGCAGGCCACAGAAAATACGGCAATGTTTAAAAGCAGCAGGTACTTCAATAAATTTTTCATAATTGTTAGTTTGGGTTTATTAAAATAGGGTTTAAAAAACTGATGGATGATGATGTAAAATCAGACATGAAAATGCATAACGAAGCTAATATTTTTTATATTAAAAAATACAATTGTATTATAATATTTACTACAACAATAAACACATGAGTTTTATATGATGTGATCAATCCATAAGAACTTGAGGACTTGAATGCTTCTTTTGCCGGTGGGAATCAGTTGAATAATAGGAAAAAAGATATGGCTGTCCTTATCCTGATTAATAAGCTCTGCTTTATGTGAAGGTAATGGCTTAATTAAGGGATGATGAAAATAGGAAAAAATTCTGCAGTTTTCACAAATAGGGTGAGATCAAAATAGCTTCCCAACTTTTGTAACACGGTACTTTTTGCTTGTCCAAATAGTGGCGACAATAGAGTTGCTATTAAATTATTGTAAAAATGGACAAATTAAAAAACAAAGTTGCTGTAATAACAGGGGGGAGTAGTGGGATTGGTTTGGCTACAGCCAAAGAATTTATCGCAAACGATGCAAAAGTTGTAATTTTTGGGCGGGGTAAACAAGCCCTCAATGAAGCTGTAAGCGAACTTGGCCCAAACAGTCTTGCTGTACAGGGAGATGTGTGTAAACTAGCAGACCTGGACAAATTGTTCGATGAAACGAAATCTAGATTTGGAAAAATTGACATCTTATTCGTTAATGCTGCACAAGCAAAATTGGCAACCATTGCGGACACAACAGAAGCTTTTTTTGATGAAATGATCAATGTAAATTTCAAAGGAGCTTACTTTACACTTCAAAAGGCCATTCCTTACCTAAATAATAACGCTTCTGTAGTCATTACGACATCTTGGTTAAATAGTATAGGTTTTGGCGGGAGCAGTTTATTAAGTGCAAGTAAAGCGGCTTTACGTTCTGTTGTCAGGGTTGCATCTGCCGAATTAATTGAAAAAGGGATCAGAGTAAATGCAGTAAGCCCAGGAGCGATCGGAACGCCACTTTGGGGTAAAATCGGGTTGCCTGAAGAGGTATTAAAAGCAGCAGGCGAAGCCATTACAGATCAAATCCCGGTTAAACGTTGGGGACAACCGGAAGAAATTGCTAAAACAGTACTATTTCTTGCTTCTGATGATTCGTCCTATATTATAGGTAACGAATTAACAGTAGATGGTGGTTTAAGGCAAATTTAAATTGTAAATTAACTAAAGCAAATTTAATGGTTTGCTTTAGTTTTATTAAAAATAAATGGATAATCCTTTTCAAATAAATTATACCGACGAAATAGATTCGGGCTTGGTAAAACTGGCCATTGGTGGTGATAAAAAGGCACTACAAAATCTAATTGGCAGACATCAATTGTTCATTTATAACCTTGCGTTAAAAATGACTAAAAGTGTTGAAGATGCAGAAGACTTAACTCAGGAAGTATTTATAAAAGCAATTACTGCATTAACAAAATTTGAAGGTAAAAGTAAATTCAGAACCTGGCTATATAGAATAACTGTAAACCACTTCTTAAACACAAAAAAAAGTAAATCCGCATTGAAAACAATAGACTTTGAAAGTTATTTTAATTCAATTGACAATATCCCTGTTCACGAACTAAATGAAACTGAAGAAAATGAACTCAAAGACACAATAGAAGAAATTAGAATAAGCTGTACAGCTGGAATGTTACTTTGTTTAAGCAGAGAACAAAGAATGGTTTATATACTAGGCGAAATGTTTGACATTGACCATAACTTAGGTTCGGAAATTTTAGGAATTACAACGGGTAATTTTCGTATTCGGTTAATGCGGGCAAGGCAGGACTTATATCATTGGATGAATAAAAGATGCGGTTTGGTGAATAAATCTAACCCTTGCAGATGCGCTAAGAAAACAAGGGCCTATATTGATGCAGGAATTGTTGATCCAAACAATTTAGTATTCAATATCCGCCACAAGAAAAAAATATATGAACTATCGGAACAAAAGGCTATTTTAATTACCCATACCATAGAAGATTTACATAGAAATGTTTTTCGACAACATCCACTTCAAGAACCTTTAACATCAACAAAAATAGTGAACGAAATATTTAATAATAAGCTAATAAAATCAATATTGGATTCTTAAATAGCACCTGTAAACTATCGATTATGAAACGTGCTTCGAGCTGGAAACTGTATATTTTATTTTGCAGGCATGTGATAAGGAATCCTATGATTTGAACGCTAAAATATATTTAATCATTGATACCTGTCGCCAAAGCAATTGGGCTTTTAGAAAGAGAAGGTAATGCCGCAGAAGAGGATTGAGCTGGACAAATGACAGGATTTATGACAGAAATCTTTCGCTCCCTGTACAGACGCATGCCCGCCCAAAATCACCTTTGACAAAAAACCTCCAAGCTTTTTGGCTTGAAGGTTTCTGTGATCCCGCTGGGATTCGAACCCAGGACCACTACATTAAAAGTGTAATGCTCTACCAGCTGAGCTACGGAATCATTTCCCTTTGTTTAAGGAGGTGCAAATATAGAGATTTATCCTTTCGTTGCAAACATTTTTTAAAAATGTTTTAGCTGTTTTTTGCTTAGCTAAAAAACAGCGCTTATAACTTGTTGATTTTGAATTTTCTAAGCATAAAAATAATTTAAAAATTTATTTTCGGCGTAACAGCAAATTTTAAAATCAGCCTCTATTTGCTTGCTTTCGGGATAAAATTCAGAAAAGACTGAAACTGTGCCTTGTGTTTATTCTTATCCAGTTTAAAATAAAAAGCACCTCTGCGGGAACTCGATTTATCCTTATCGGTCTGTTTGATCAATAGTCCACTGGCTGTGATCTTGCGGATAAAGTTCCGGTTATCGATCGGCGAATCGTAAACCTGTTCATATAAAGCCTGCAGCTGTGGTATCGTAAAGCGTTTTGGTAAAAGTTCAAATAAGATGGGATGGAGGGCTGCCTGATAACGGATTTTATCCATTGCAGCTTTTACCATCATATCGTGGTCAAAAATCAGTTCAGGAACTTCTTTGAGTTTAAACCACTCGGCATGGTATTGATCGTTGATCTGTTTACTGTATTTGTTGATATCGATAAGTGCAAAATAAACTACAGAAACCGTGCGTTCGATGGGGTCACGGTCGGGGCGGCCATAAGCGTGGAGCTGTTCGAGATAAACATCATGTAATCCCGTTAATTCCAATAATATCCTTTTGGCTGCGCCATCAAGATCTTCTGTTTCACCAATAAAACCACCCATCAAACTCCATTTGTCTTTAACGGGTTCTATGGCTCTTTTGATGACCAAAAGTTTTAACTGTTCGCCATCATAGCCAAAAATGATGCAGTCTACTGCAACAAGAACAGGTTTTTGATTTAAATATTTTCCCATGTTAAAAAAGCGTGTTTAATTTGGCATCATTATAATCTGTAATATAGCCTAAGATATTTGGATAACCATCAAATTCTTCGATCGTGTGCGTGGTTGTTAATACCATACATTGCATACCGGCATTTAAGGCCGACTCTACACCCTTCGGTGCATCTTCGAATACCAGACAATCGATTGGGGCAATATTTAAAGCTTTTGCTGCCTTTATAAAAGTTTCAGGATCCGGTTTACTTGTTTTTACATCATCTGCACTTACTATCGCATTCATATAATGACGGATATTAAGCCCGTCTATTACAAAATCGATATTAAAAGGTATTGCCGCTGATCCAATGGCCATTTTAATATTGGCTTTTTTTGAACGTTCCAGGAAAAGGTCCAGGCCATCAATAAGCGCAAGGTGTGGCATATAACCTTGCTGATAGCGTTTTTCCTTATCCATAGAAAGCCGTTCTATTTCTTCAGCATTAAATTTACCTTTTCCAAAAACACGTTCCAAAACCTCATGGTTTTTGCCATACATTTCTTTTTTAATGTTTTCGTAATCGAGTTTAGCGCCTAAATCTTCCGTCATGATGCTGTACCATGCTAAAGTATGGTATCCCATATCATTAATCATAGTGCCATTTAAGTCGAAAAGAAAAGCCTTTGGCCTGAAATTCAAATGATGCATATGGCCGCTAAATTATGTGATTTTTTTTATTGTTGATGATCATCGACCAGAATAGGAGAAATAATAATTATAATCGTTACTATGACGTTAATATTTTTTTCATACTTTAGTCTTAACCAAAAATAAATCAATATGAAGCCATGTCAATAGTTGTATCGCATTACAATCAAGGCCTGCTTCCTCAAAATTTAATCCATGAAAAAAATATTTCTTAAGGCTTTGCCCTTCGCTACACTGTGTTTATCTATAGTTTTTACTTCCTGTAATCCTAAATCGGATAAAGGGGCCACAACAACCGTACAAAGTGATTCCGTAAAATTCAACAGCACCATTGATGGGAAAAATGTTAAACTATACACCTTGAAAAATAAACAGGGCGCCTCGGTTTCCATAACCAATTACGGTGGTAGAGTAGTCTCACTCCTGGTGCCCGATAAAGATAACAAATTAACCGATGTTGTTTTGGGTTACGACAGTATAGGTGCTTACCGTAAAAAAGGAGAACCGTTTTTTGGCGCATTAATTGGCCGATATGGCAACAGGATCGGGAAGGGTAAATTTACTTTAGCAGAAAAAGAATATACTTTACAGCTTAACGATGGTGTGAATACCCTGCACGGTGGTAAGGACGGTTTCTTTTCAAAAGTTTGGGAGGCTAAACAACTGGATAGTCAAAAACTGGAGTTGAACTATGTTTCAAAAGATGGTGAAGCAGGTTATCCAGGCAAATTAGATGTTAAGGTAACGTATACTTTAACCGATGACAATGCCTTACAAATTGATTATTTGGCTACCACAGACAAAGCTACAGTGGTAAATTTAACCAACCATGCTTATTTTAACCTAAATGGAGAAGGCAATAATACAATTTTGGACCACGAACTCACCATCGATGCGAATGCCTATACTCCGGTTGATTCTACCTTGATTCCAACTGGTAAACTACAGCCGGTAGCCGGAACAGCTTTCGATTTTAACAAAGCCAAAACCATCGGAAAATCGATCGAAGAAAATGATCAGCAATTAAAATTCGGTAAAGGTTACGACCATAATTTTGTATTAACGCATCACGATGGCAAAACACCCGTGGCTATCGTTAAAAGTCCGGTAACGGGTATTGTTTTGGAAGTTTATACAGTTGAGCCCGGCCTACAGTTTTATAGCGGTAACTTCTTGACAGGGGCTGATAAAGATGGTAAAGGCGGAAAGTCATACCCTCACCGTTCGGCCTTTTGCCTAGAAACACAACATTTTCCTGATGCGCCAAACCATGCGAATTTTGCATCTACAGTGCTCAAACCAGGCGAAACGTATAAAACGAGTACAACTTATAAGTTTTTGAAAACAGCAGCACTGAAGAAAATGGATTAAGAATTGTTATAAAATTTCAAACAAAAAAAGCAAAACTAGGAGTTTTGCTTTTTTTGTTTGTTTTATCTGAAAATCCGTCTTTAAGGGGTTAATAACCGATCAGGGAATTGTGTAATCTTCTCAATGGTTAATTGTTGCATGATCTGGTATAAATGCGTTTTGAACATATTGATGGTATGATCGCCTCCTTCATTGCCCAAAGCGCCAACGCCATACATAAAAGGCCGGCCCATAAAATTGAATTCCGATCCTACGGCATGTGCTCTTGCTAAATCAACGCCCGAACGGATACCACCATCTAACATGATCTTCAGTTTTGATTTGTATAGTGGATTGTTCGCCAGTTTAATCAGTGAATTGATCGAAGATTCGCCTGCGTCAATTTGTCTGCCACCATGATTGGAAACAATCACACCATCAGCACCCAGTTGTATAGCAGCCTGCATATCTTCATCAGTCGTGATTCCTTTTAGTACCAAAGGTCCTTTCCAAAGATCACGAATGGCAGCAACCTTTTCAATATCAACCTTACCGGTAAATGTTCTGTTCATGAATTGCCCCAGCTGCGACATATCCATTCCTTTTTCCATATAAGGCTTTAAGGTCGCAAATGATGGAATCCCATGTTGCAGGGTTTTAATTCCCCATAGCGGACGGGCAAAAGCCTGCAAGATATTATTGACTGACATTTTTGGTGGTATAGATAGGCCACTCTTAATTTCTTTATATCGTAAACCAAATGCAGGCACATCGACCAGAACAACCAATACCGGACATTCAACAGCTTTTAATCGATTTAAGATGTCATCTCTTAAGCTGTTCTCCGTTGGATGGTACAATTGAAACCAGGCTTTTCCTTCTGATACTTCGGCAATCCGTTCGATGCTACTCGTGGATACAGTGCTTAACGTATAAGGAATATCGGCTTTAGCGGCAGCCTTGGCTAAAATTTCGGGGGCATTAGGCCACATCAAACCTTGCAAACCAATCGGAGATACCCCAAATGGAGCACTATAACGACGGCCAAATAATTCAACCGACATGTCGATATCCCCACCAACACGTAAGTAATTCGGTTTAAGGTAAATATTGTCGAAGTCGCTCTCGTTTCGCGATAAATTAAGTCCCTCATTACAACCACCCTCCAGATAGTCGAAAGCAAATTTAGGAATCCTTGATTTTGCCTTTTTCCTTAAGTCGGCTACAGAAGGGTATTGAGGATTGTATGGGAATGTAATCTTTTTACTCATTTTTAAATATTGTATTGGTCAGATGCTGTTTTAAAAGGCGGAAACTAATCTTTTATATTATATTTTCCATCCTGCTCTATCTGCTATTTTGTATTTATTGTTTTATGTTGGAGAACATTAGCGATTTGCTTACACGAGTTAGGGATATCAATAAGAGATAGCAGCAATCTGTGTATATCTGTGAATCTTTGGCTAAAAACGACAGTTAAACCGAATAAAAAGCATTTGCATTATCCGTAAAAATTAGTTTTCGCTCTTCCGCAGAAAACCGTTCGGCATATTTATGCACTAAATTAAACCAATCCTGGTACGGTCTGCTAATCAACATGACCGGCCAATCGCTGCCATACATCACCCTTTCAGGGCCGAAATGTTCGAAAACTGTATCAAAACAATTGAAAAGTTCTTTTTCTTTCCAGTTTTTCCAGTCTGCTTCTGCAAGTAAACCAGAAACTTTACAGTGTATATTGGGGTGAGCCGCTAAGATTTTAATGTTTTCAGACCATGATTTCAAATCTTGATTTTTAACATTGGGTTTGCCACAATGATCCAATACAAATGGTTGGTCAGGGATCTGATCAACCATTTTGATAATAGCTGGCAATTGATTGTGGTAGCACAACAAATCGTAAGTATAATGGTATTTTTTTAAAAGCTTAATGCCATCAATAAATTTTTTATTGAGTATAAATTCCGCATTTTCAGCCTGTAAAATATGTCGCCAGCCCTTAATGGTTTTGAAGGTGTTCCAATAGCTTAAACGTTCATCTAAACCTGGATTAAGCAGATCAACCCAGCCCACAATGCCTTTTATGATTTCATTTTGCTCTGCCAGCGTTAAGAGAAACTGATTTTCTTCTTCCGATTGGTTAGCCTGTACTGCAATACAACCGGTTATCTGAAGATCATTGTATACCCTTAAAAGATTTTTCGGTGAGAAATCTTTACGGATAGCCATCATCTCTTTACTGATCCAGCTATCCCTGACCGGATCAAAATTCCAAAAATGTACGTGCGTATCAATCATGTAACAAGAGGTTAAAGTTTAAATATCTGATCCATTAAAATCCATTTTTCGCCAGGTTTCGAACCTGGTATAGCCTGTTGGTATTTCCACATCAAAGTTTCCCATTCCTGTACTTTTGGATTGGCCAAATCGGCTTTTGATTTTTCTTCAAAGGAAAAGCTTTCATTTACCTCCATGATCATAAATAAGCGGTTCCCAAGCAGATATATTTCTAAGTTCTCTATTCCAGAAGAAGTGATACTTTCTTTAATCTCCGGCCAAACCGATTGATGATACTGCTTATACGCTTCGATAAGCTTTTCATCATTTACAAGATCGAGTGTTAAACAGTATCTTTTCATGTTAAATTCCGCTGTATGCCTTAACGGTTTGTTTACTCGATCCAAGGCCATCAATACCTAATTCTACTACGTCGCCAGGCTTTAAATACCATGGCTCTGGTTTTTGACCTAAGCCAACACCGGCCGGTGTTCCCGTAGTAATCACATCTCCTGGTAAAAGCGTCATAAACTGACTGATGTACGAAATCATAAAGGGAACATTGAAAATCAGGTTTGAGGTATTTCCATCCTGTAATGTTTTTCCGTTTACGGTTAACCACAGGCGAAGATTGTGCACGTCGGCAATTTCATCCTGAGTGGCGATAAATGGTCCGATAGGTGCGAAGGTATCGCAGCTTTTTCCCTTTACCCATTGTCCGTTTCTTTCGATCTGAAATTCACGTTCGCTATAGTCGTTATGCAAAACATATCCCGCGATATGGTCTAAAGCATTTTCTTCAGCAACATAACTTGCTTTTTTATCAATAACAATGGCCAGTTCTACTTCCCAATCGGTTTTTTTACTGTTTTTTGGAATGATTAAGTCGTCATTTGGTCCAACTATTGCCGAAGTGGCTTTGAAGAACAAAATCGGTTCCGCTGGAATCGGCGCATTGGTTTCTGCAGCATGGTCTTTATAATTTAAGCCTACGCAGATTATTTTTGAAGGACGGGCCAAAGCAGGGCCTAGGCGTACACCTTTATCAACCTGTGGCAGATCTGCCGATTCGATATCCTTTTTTAGTTTTTCTAAACCATCACCACCGAAAAATTCTTCGTTATAATCTTTCACCAATGCAGAAACGTCGAAATAATTATCGTTAATCATTACTCCAGGTTTTTCGGCGCCGGCTTCTCCAAATCGTATTAATTTCATTATAATCTCTTTATTGTATTTAAAATTCTTTTAGTTGTTTAAGGTTGTAAATCCACCATCAATAGGGTAATCGCAACCCGTAATAAACGAGGCTTCATCGCTGCAAAGGTATAGTGCCAATGCACCCACTTCTTCTGGTTTGGCCATTCTGCCGATGGGTTGTGTTTTCGATAGTTTTTCGAACATTTCCGGGATATTATCTGGATAGTTTTTATGTAAAAAGCCATCCACAAAAGGCGTATGTACCCTTGCAGGTGAAATAGAGTTACATCTGATGTTCTCGCCGATATAATCTTTAGCAACACTCATCGTGATGGCCTTTACTGCACCTTTTGCCGCGCTGTAAACAAAGCGGTCTGGTAATCCGATGAGTGCCGCAATCGATGCCATGTTTATGATCACACCGCCGCCAGCTAAACGGATCTGTGGAATGGCTGCATGCAAACAATTGTAAACACCTTTAACGTTTACGCGCATAACGCGGTCAAAATCTGCTTCATCTGTGGTATCGGCCTTTCCAATGTGTGCGATACCTGCATTGTTAATCAGGATGTTAATCGCTCCGATCTCCTTAAAAATATCGTGAACCGATTTGTGATCAGAAACATCACAACCGTAACTGAATGCCGAGCCTCCATTGGTCGTAATTTCATTTATGGTATCAAGGGCTTGTTCAGTTCCTAGCTCGATAATATGGACTTCAGCACCCTGTTTGGCTAAAATGGTTGCAATGGCTTTTCCAATGCCGCTTCCGCCACCGGTAACTACGGCTTTTTTGTTTTTTAGTGAAAACATGTATATGCTTATAAAATTATAATTGATTAGAATAGGATACAAATAAAATAAATAATGTTGATTAAAAATTTTATCTTCTTGCCTAAATATTAACAGATATTGTCATAAGCTGTTCTGAAGAGATAAACGGCTTTACCTTGCATAAATTTTACAAAGCCAATCAAACTTTTTACTTATATTTGAATATCGTCTTTATATTTAAAGATAATGTTTAGCCAGATATCCTACAAAAACCTAGCGAATATAGGTTTTGTTATAGAGCCAATTGAATGAGAAATTTTCTGATTTTTATTTCCTGCTGTTTTTTATCCATATCATTTGCCGGTGCTACAGATCGTGTGCAAAAAACAATAGTCACTTCTACCGAAAACCATGTCCGGGTACGTTTTGGTGCCGAAAAGTTATCAAAAGCTCTGCTTAAATTAAACTATGCGGTCAAATTTGAACAAAAGGATAAGCTTGCTGGCGCTAACAATATTATTGCAATCGGTGTATTTTCAGATAAACTTTTTACCGATCACCTTCCGGCGGAAATCAAAAATAAAATTTCAGTAACAAAAAAAGAGGGTTTTCATCTTTATACCGGAAAAAATGGAACAATTTATATCATTGGCAACGATGCGTCTGGTGCATTGTATGGTTGTATAGAACTGGTTGATCGGATCAGTAACAGCGGTAAATTACCGACACAACTTGCATTTTCCGATCAGCCTGAAATGGTGTTAAGGGGCACTTGCATCGGCCTGCAGAAACCTGATTATCTGCCCGGTCATGATGTATATGAATATCCTTACACACCCGAAACTTTTCCCTGGCTTTATGATAAAGCTTTATGGATCAAGTATCTCGATATGATGGTGGAAAACCGTTACAATTCACTTTATTTGTGGAATGGCCATCCATTTTCGTCATTATTAAGACTTAAAGATTATCCCTATGCGGTTGAGGTAGATGACGCTACCTTGAAAAAGAACGAGGAAATCTTCCAGTTTTTAACCAAAGAAGCGGATAAACGTGGCATCTGGGTGATCCAGATGTTTTACAATATCATTATCCCAAAACCTTTTGCCGATAAACATGGCTTAAAAACACAGGACAGGAACCGTCCGATTATCCCAATCATCGCTGATTACACCCGAAAATCGATTGCTTCTTTTGTAGAGAAATATCCCAACGTGGGTTTAATGGTAGCTTTGGGCGAGGCGATGGAAGGTGTGGGGCAGGACGATATTGATTGGTTTACCAAAACGATTATTCCTGGGGTACAGGATGGCTTAAAAGCCGCAGGAATTAAGGATGAACCGCCAATTGTTTTGCGTGCGCACGATACCGACGCACCAAGCGTGATGAAAGCCGCATTACCGTTATATAAAAATCTGTATACCGAAAATAAGTTTAATGGAGAGGCTTTAACCACATATACCCCTCGGGGTACCTGGGCAGCGCTCAATCGGAAATTAGCGGCTATTGGCACGGTTAATATCTCCAATGTGCATATCTTGGCCAATCTGGAACCCTTTAGATATGCTTCGGCCGATTTTATTCAGAAATCGGTACAGGCGATGAACAAAATTTATGGTGCAAAGGGCCTGCACCTGTACCCACAGGCAAGTTATTGGGACTGGCCATATTCTGCAGACAATGTAAAGGGGCGATTGCTGGAAGTAGACCGCGATTGGATCTGGTACAAAGAATGGGCCAGGTACTCGTGGAATTCGCAAAGAAACCGTAACCAGGAAATTGATTATTGGGGCAAAGCGCTCTCTGATAAATATGGAACTAATTTGAATAGCGGAAAAGCCATTTTGAATGCTTATGAAGAATCTGGAGAAATTTCGCCCAAACTTTTGCGCAGGTATGGCATTACAGATGGCAACCGACAAACGCTGACCTTAGGCATGTTGATGACACAGCTCATTAATCCTTATCGATATGGTGTATTTACATTGATGTACGAATCGGAAGCACCCGAAGGTGAGATGATTATCGAATACGCGGAAAAAGAGTGGAAGAAACAGGGGCATATTGGAGAAACACCTGTTCAGATTGCCCGGGAAGTGGTTGAGCATGGTAAAAAAGCGATTCAATCGATTAATGATGCTAAATCAACCGTAACAAAAGATACGGCAGAATTCGGCAGATTAAAAAATGACATCTATTGCTACGATGCTATGGCTAACTTTTATGCGGAAAAAGTGAAGGCTGCGCTTTGGATATTGAGGTATAAATATTCGAATCAGGTATCTGATTTAGAACAGGCTTTGCCTTTTTTACAAAAAAGTGTAGTTCATTATGAAGTATTGGTTAAACTAACGGAGAACAGTTATCTGTATGCCAATAGTATGCAAACCAAGCAGCGTAAAATACCAATGCGCGGCGTAGACAAAACTTTTATCCATTGGAAAGAAATGTTACCTGTTTTTACAAAAGAACTTGATCATTTTAAACATAGCATTGATTCTCTAAAATCAATAAAGCAGGGAACAGTTGCTGCAATTGTACCTTATAAAGCTGCCGAAGTGAAAGTTTTAAATGAAACAGAAAGTTATGTGATTGCCAAAGACGTGGAGCTGTTTGCAGATACGGCGGTTAGGATAAAGGAAGTTGCAGCGCAATTGCTGGGTTTAAAAGGAATAACGTTAAGTAAACAGAACCAGATTAAAACGGGTACCGAAATTAAATTTAGCACTAAAGATCCCGTAAAACTGCTCATCGGTTTTTTCAATCAGAAGAACCCTCAATACCTTGCTCCACCGCAATTGGAAACCGACGCAAGCGCCAATAATTATGGTCAATCGGAAATTAAAATATCAAACGCGTTGGTGCCATATGGCCTTCCTCCGGTAAATGTTCATGCCTATGCTTTCCCCGCCGGAACGCATACGTTGAATTTAGGTAAAGGTGCCTGTTTAGTTTTAGGGTTTATTGATGATAAACAGGAACTGCGGATTTTTAATGCGGGTTTAGATGGTAGAGGAAAAGATATAGATTGGTTATTTGAATAATGATAAATACAAGAAATTTTATAGCTACAGCCGCACTGTCGGTTTGGGCAATCACCGGATTTGCGCAACAGAATTCTATTCTGGGCACTGAGAAACTGAAGAAATATGTCACTTATTTCAATTCTATAGATACGGAGGCGGTCAAAAATTACGTGCCCAATGCCGAAGCTTTTACCTGGCTTGCTGAGCAGATACCTTTATTCGAATGTCCGGATTCGGTACTGGAGCAAAATTACTATTATCGCTGGTGGACGTACCGCAAACACCTCGTTAAAACCCCTGAAGGCTTCATTTTCACAGAGTTTATTGAGCCTGTTAAACACGCTGGTAAATATAATTCCATCAGTTGTGCTTTAGGGCACCATATTTATGAGGGCAGATGGTTAAGGGATAATTCGTATCTTAAGGATTACATCAAATTCTGGCTTTACCATGCTGATGTGGGGCAAACGAAACAGCGTTTTCACCAATTTAGCAGTTGGGTAGATGATGCGGTTTATCAAAATTCCCTTGTCAAGCCCGATCAGGCCTTTTTAAAGGAGATTTTGCCGGCCTTAGACAAAGATTATAGCAAATGGGAAACCGAGCGACAGCTTAAAAATGGATTGTTCTGGCAAAATGATGTGAAGGATGGAATGGAAGAATCCATCAGCGGATCAAGAAAAGACCAGAACCAACGACCAACCATTAACAGTTATATGTATGGCAATGCGGTGGCTTTAAATAAAATGGCAACGCTCTTGGGAGATGAAACGCTGGCTGAAAAATATAAAAATAAGTCAATTGTGCTCAAAAAACTCGTTCAGGATAGTTTATGGAATGATGCAGCTTCATTCTTCGAAACGAGAAAAGCCAAAGGCGGCTCATCGGAGGTAAGGGAAGCCATCGGTTTCACACCTTGGGAGTTCAATTTGCCTGATGATGAATCTAAATACGCAAAAGCATGGGATCAGCTATTAGATACCGCTGGTTTTAAGGCTCCCTGGGGTTTAACTACAGCGGAAAGAAGAGATCCGACCTTTAGAACCAGAGGAACCGGGCATAGTTGCGAATGGGATGGCGCACTCTGGCCATATGCGAGCTCACAAACATTAAAGGGATTGGCAAATCTGTTGACGAATTATAAAAAACACGGTAATATGAATGCAGCCGTTTTTTATCAGGAATTGCATCAGTATGCAGCTTCACACATTAAAAATGGAAAACCTTATTTGGGTGAATATCAGGATGAAAAAACCGGAGAATGGTTAAAGGGCGATAATCCGCGCAGCAGTTTTTATAATCACTCTACCTTCAACGATTTAATTATCAATGACCTGATTGGTATAAAACCACGTCAGGATAATGTGCTGGAGCTTTTTCCATTAATCCCTAAAAATCAATGGGATTGGTTTATGTTGGACAATGTTTCTTATCATAATAAAACCTTAACTATTTTATGGGATAAAACCGGAACAAAATATAATAAAGGCAAAGGATTATTCATTTTTGTGGATGGTAAAGAAATTTATAAAGGCAAAGATTTAAAGCCTCTGAAAATTAAAATGGACTAAATGGATCGTCCTTGTGAGCTACGAAACAAATCCTAAAGCGATAGTAGTAAGATTGCTTAGTGCCTCGCAATAAGGACAAAAAATAAAATGTAACCGAATGAAATATTCCATCAATATTATCAAAGCTTTAATTTTCTTGCTTACTACTTGCTTTGGCTTAACCGCCAATGCCCAATCTTATTACAACGTACTTAAATACGGCGCTAAAAATGATAGCAGCAAACTGGCCACAACAGCAATCAGGAATGCGATAGAAGCTGCAGCAAAGGCTGGTGGAGGAACCGTTTATTTTCCCGCTGGAAAATACCTGACAGGAGCTATCCATTTAAAAAGCAACATTACCATATTGATTGATGCCGGAGCAGAGTTGCATTTCAGCGATAATTTTGACGATTATCTGCCTATGGTTAAGAGCCGCTATGAAGGGGTAGATGTAACCAGTTTTTCGCCCTTATTTTATGCATATCAGGTAGAAAATATTTCCATTATCGGCCGGGGAATCATTGATGGGCATGGCAAAAAGTGGTGGGATTTTGTAGAGGGCTATAAGGAAGGACAGCCACGATCGAAGTGGCAAACTACTTTTGACGGTTTGAATAAGGATATAATTTTGCCTGATGATGCGAAACAGATGAAAAGAGGTTTTCTACGTCCGCCTTTTATACAGCCCATGTTTTGTAAAAATGTATTGATCGATGGAATTACCATCCGCAATTCTCCTTTTTGGACGATAAATCCGGAGTTTTGTGAAAATGTAAAAGTGCATGCGGTAACGATCAACAATCCCCACTCGCCAAATACCGATGGGATCAATCCTGAATCCTGCAATAATGTGCACATTTCCGATTGCCACATCAGCGTGGGCGATGATTGCATTACGATTAAATCAGGAAAGGATGCTCCGGGAAGAAAGATGGCTGTTCCGGCAGAAAATTATGTGATTATCAACTGTACCATGCTTTCCGGCCATGGAGGCGTGGTAATCGGCAGTGAAATGTCGGGCGATGTACGTAAAATCGCCATATCCAATTGTATTTTTGATGGAACTGAACGCGGCATCCGCATTAAAACGGCTCGTGGCAGGGGCGGTGTGGTTGAAGAAATCAGGGTGAGCAATATCATCATGAAAAATATTAAAGATCAGGCTATTGTGCTCGATATGCAATATGCCAAAACAAATATTGAACCTGTTTCTGAACGGACACCAATCTTTCGAAATATCCATTTCAGTAATATCACCGGTGAGGTTAACCAGGCTGGGTATTTAAACGGACTGGAAGAAATGCCTATAGACAATATTACCTTCAACGACATTAATGTGGAGGCGAAAACGGGTTTTTCAATCAATAATGCTAAAAACATTGAGTTTCACGATGTAAGGGTGAATACGGAATTAGGTGCGTCTATAAAAGCAGTAAAGGTGAACAATTTAATTATAGACGGTTTAAAAAGCAATAAACCGCATAGCAATGCCGCCGTAATTGATCTCACCAATGTGTCCGATTTATTTCTGTACAATGCCTTTCCAGGCAAAGAAACTGTTACTTACCTGAAACTAAATGGAGCTGAAACGAAAAATATATACCTTGGGAATAATAATTTCAGAAGTGTAAGGGAAGCCGTTAAGAAAGAAAAAGAAGTGACTGCTGACATCGAAATTATTTCAGGTGATAAAGGACAATAATATGAAGTTTAAACTTTTACTGATTATATTATTTTTTTTCATAACGGCCCATTTTGGAAGTTATGCACAAGAAAATAACCATACTTTGTGGTATACGAAGCCTGCCGAAAAGTGGACAGATGCTTTGCCTATTGGAAATGGCAGGCTAGGTGCGATGATTTTCGCCGGAACTGCAGTTGATCATATTCAGTTTAACGAAGAAACCCTGTGGACGGGCAAGCCTAGGAACTATAACCGCAAAGGTGCTTATCAATACCTGCCTGAAATTAGGAAATTACTTGCTGAAGGGAAACAGGCAGCAGCTGAGGCATTGGCGCAGGAACAGTTTATGGGCTTGCAAAGTATCTCTGGAGATCGAAAAGTTTGGGTAGATAAAATGAAATCCGGAAAAGGCATCCAGGGGAATCCCGCGCTGGTTGATTTTGACGATAAACCCTGGAAAACCATTAAAGTGCCTGCATACGAAGGCTGGGAGGCCGTTGGTTTGGCCAATTTAGATGGTGCCGTTTGGTTTAGGACCACTTTTGATGTTCCCGAAAACTGGGTTGGAAAAGACCTGACACTTGATCTTAACCGTATCCGTGATCAGGATTTTACCTACGTAAATGGTCAATTGGTTGGCAATACCGATAATACGGAGCCAAGAAAATATATCATTCCTGCAAAACTGATAAAAAAAGGCAGAAATGTGATTGCCATCCAGGTACTCAATTATTTCGATAAGGGCGGATTGGCGGGCTACAAAGACACTTCAAAAAAGATCGGGATCTATCCCGTGGGAGCTAGTATGGACCAGGGTATCTCACTTGTTAAAGATTGGAAATATAAAATCCAGGATGAAGACCCGCCTGCTGTTCCACAGTATCAGGGCAGTTATCAGCCTTTTGGTGATTTAAATTTATATTTCAAACAAACAAAATCCCTTGTTACCAATTACAAAAGATCTTTGGATATCAGTACGGCAGTTGCCAAAACAGCTTACACCTTAAATGGTGTAAACTATCAACGGGAGTATTTTGCGAGTCAGCCGGATCAGGCTATTGCCATCCATTTAACGGCTGATAAAAAAGCATCCATTAGTTTTGACGCTGAGTTCTCGAGTGCACACCGAAAATCGACGATAAAGGCTCTGGGCACTAATGTAATTGCTTTATCGGTTCAGGTAAAGGATGGTGCCATCAATGGAGAAAGCCGTTTAACCGCTCTGATCAAAAATGGATCAGTTAAGGTAGTGAATGGTAAAATCAGCATCAACCAGGCTGATGAAGTAACGCTTTATTTAACAGGTCGTACGAATTTTATCAATGCCCAAGATGTTTCCGGAAACCCTGCAACGGCCAATGTCAAGGCTTTGACTGGATTGAAAGGTAAAACGTATACAGAAATCAAACAGCGTCATATTAAGGAATACCAAAGCTATTACAACACCTTTAGCGTTGATTTTGGCCGGTCGGAAAACGAAAATCTACCTACCGACGAAAGACTGGCAAAATTTGCAACGGCTAACGACCCTGGTTTTGCTGCCTTATATGTACAATATGGACGGTATTTGTTAATTTCAAGTTCGCGTCCCGGCACGCAGCCTGCTAATCTTCAGGGGATTTGGAACGATCTGCTTACGCCACCCTGGGGAAGCAAGTATACTACCAATATTAACCTCGAAATGAATTATTGGCCGACTGAAATTCTCAATTTGCCGGCTTTAAACGAACCACTTTTTAACAAAATTAAAGGTTTATCAAAAACCGGTGCCGAAACTGCAAAAGCATATTACAATGCCCGTGGTTGGGTTTTACACCACAATACCGATTTATGGAACGGAACAGCGCCCATCAACGCCTCAGATCATGGTATTTGGGTAAGTGGGGGCGGTTGGTTAAGTCAGCATTTATGGGAACATTACCAATTTAGTAAAGACCATAAATTTCTGGAAACTGAGGCTTATCCTTTAATGAAACAGGCAGCTTTATTTTTCGAGGATTTTTTAGTGAAAGATCCGAAAACAGGATGGTTGATCAGTACACCATCCAATTCGCCTGAAAACGGAGGTTTAGTGGCCGGACCAACGATGGATCACCAGATTATCAGATCGCTGTTCAATAACTGTATTGAAGCTGCTAAGATACTCGGTATAGATCAGGACTTTAGGAAATCACTAAGTGAAAAAACAAAGCAGATCGCACCAAATCAGATCGGAAAATATGGTCAGTTACAAGAATGGCTAACAGACATAGATGATACAGCCAGTAAGCACCGTCATGTTTCTCACTTGTGGGGTGTTTATCCCGGGAATGACATTACCTGGGATAATAATGAAAAGGTGATGCAGGCCGCAAAACAATCGTTGCTTTATCGCGGCGATGATGCAACGGGTTGGAGCCTGGCCTGGAAGATTAATTTCTGGGCAAGGTTCAAGGATGGTAACCATGCCATGAAATTGGTGAAAATGTTGATGAAGCCTGCCAATAATGGTGCAGGTTCATATGTGAACCTTTTTGATGCGCATCCTCCATTTCAGATTGACGGAAACTTTGGCGGCGCAGCAGGAATTGCAGAAATGATCGTGCAGAGCCATCAGGGATATTTAGATATTTTACCGGCCTTGCCAACAGCGATTCCAAACGGAGAAATTAAGGGGCTTTGTGCCAGAGGTGGCTTTGAACTGGACTTAAGTTGGGCTAATGGCCTGCTTACCTCACTAACGCTAAAGTCTAAGGCAGGCGGGGTTTGTAAGATCCGTTATAAAAACAGTAACGCAACCATCGAAACAAAAGCTGGCGAAAGCTATAAACTGAATGGAGATTTGAAAGCGCGATGAATCCAATATCGAAATCCAAAAAAGCCGAACGGGAGAAGATCTTATCAGTTATGAGATGGCTTAAGGCATATAAAATCTGCCTAAGCAGATCCCTGCAAAATTTTGTGATGAGGTTCGTGGAGATACGAACCTCGGCTGAAGCATTATCTTTTTGCGCTGTTTTCTTGCTTGGAATCAATTTTGTTCATGCTCAGCGTCAACCCCGCAAAGATATTTCTTTAAACTCCAATTGGCTCACTATTGCCGACGAAAAAAACAGCCATACTTATGAGGGTTTTCAGCAGGCCAATTACAACACCTTAAACTGGAAAAATGTAAACGTTCCGCACAACTGGGATCAGTATGAAGGTTACCAAAGAAAACTCCATGGCAATAAACATGGTTATGCCTGGTACCGCAAAACATTTAAAAGCAATGAAATTAAAACAGGCAAGCAATTTTTTCTGTATTTTGAAGGTGTAGGTTCTTATGCCACAGTTTGGCTCAACGGTAAAAAAGTAGGTGATCATGCAGGTGGTCGAACAACTTTCACTTTAGATGTGAGTTCGGCCATCAAATTGAATAATGAGGAAAATATTCTGGCTGTCAGGGCCGATCATCCTGCGAACATTCAGGATTTACCCTGGGTGGATGGCGGTTGTTCTACAGAACGTGGTTTTTCCGAAGGTTCGCAACCTATGGGAATCTTCCGTCCGGTTCATCTGATCATAACCAATGATGTACGGGTGGAACCTTTTGGTGTCCACATTTGGAATGATAATAAAATCTCAGAAAAGTCTGCTGTGTTAAAACTGAGTACAACCTTAAAAAATTACGGCCTGAAAGCAAAAAATGTAACTGTGGTGAACAGATTACTAGATGCAAATGGAAAACAGGTTAAAGAACTTAGAAAAAATATTCTTGTTCCGGTAGGAAAAGTAACCCAGATTGATCAGCAGACCGATAAAATCATCAACCCTAAACTTTGGTCTCTGGAAAATCCATATCTCTATACATTACAAACTACCATAATGGAGCATGGAAAGGTTGTAGATGAACTTAAAACATCATATGGTATCCGATGGATCAGCTGGCCTGTAGGCGATCAGGCGGGTCAAAAACAGTTTCTATTAAATGGAAAACCGGTTTTTATCAATGGAATTGCAGAATACGAACATTTAATTGGCGAGAGTCATGCTTTTAGTAATGAACAGATCAGGTCACGGGTAATGCAGATTAAAGCAGCGGGATTTAATGCTTTCCGCGATGCACACCAGCCTCATAATTTGTTGTATTCTGAATATTGGGATAAGGAAGGAATTTTATGCTGGACACAAATGGCAGCGCATATTTGGTATGATACACCCGAATTCAGAAATAACTTTAAATCGCTTTTAACCGATTGGGTAAAGGAACGTCGAAATAGTCCGGCGGTGGTGTTATGGGGCTTGGAAAACGAAAGTACCTTACCCGAAGATTTCGCGAAAGAATGTACCGAACTGATCAGGAAATTAGATCCTACAGCTTCGTCGCAAAGAAAAGTAACCACTTGTAACGGTGGAAAGGGAACCGATTGGGATGTGCCCCAAAACTGGACAGGAACCTATGGCGGCAACCCCTTAACCTATGGAGAAGATCTCCAACGGCAGGTTTTGGTTGGCGAATATGGGGCCTGGAGAACAATTGATCTCCATACGCAAGATGCCAAAGGCAAAGGCTATACTGAGAACAAAATGACTGATTTAATGGAAACCAAAGTGCGTTTGGCCGAATCGGTGAAAGATAAAACAGCGGGGCATTTTTTCTGGCTGTATAGTTCGCACGATAATCCGGGAAGGGTACAGGGAGGTGAGGGACTGAGAGATCTGGATCGGGTGGGTCCGGTAAATTATAAGGGAATGTTTACCCCCTGGGAAGAACCAACAGATGTATTTTATATGTTTAGGGCGAATTATGCGTCAAAACATACCGAACCAATGGTATATATCGTTTCGCATACCTGGCCAAACCGCTGGGCAAAACCTGGAATAAAAGACAGCGTTGTGGTGTACTCCAATTGTGATGAAGTAGAACTTTTTAACGATATTAATGGCGAATCTTTAGGTAAACGAAAACGCAGCGGAATTGGGACACATTTTCAATGGGACAAACCAAATATCCAGTATAATATATTGTTTGCAGTCGGTTATGTGAATGGAAAAGCGGTTGCTAAAGATAAAATCGTGTTGCAAAATCTACCACAAAGCCCAAATTTTAATAGCTTAATTACCGATAAAAAAATAACAGTTCCGGTGCAAGGATATCGTTATCTGTACCGTGTAAATTGCGGTGGCGGCGATTATACGGATACTAACGGCAATAAATGGTCTGCTGACCGGAATTTAACTTCGCAAAATAACTTCGGCTCAACTTCCTGGACAACGGATTTCACAGGGATACCCGCATTTTTTGCCAGTCAGCGCCGCACTTTTCAGCCCATTGATGGTACGAAGGATTGGAAGCTTTTTCAAACCTTTAGATACGGAAGAAACCAGTTGAAATATCATTTTCCATTACCTGACGGAGCATATTTGGTCGAACTTTATTTCATAGAGCCATGGCTGGGGATAGGAGGTGATTTGGACGCTAAAGCCATGCGCTTGTTTGATGTGGCCTTTAATGGTAAAACCGTAATTAAAGATCTGGACATCTGGAAAGAAGCAGGGAGCAATACTTTGCTGAAGAAAACGATAAGAACAACTGTTAAGGATGGCTTTTTAGACATCGACTTCCCTGAAGTAAAAGTGGGGCAGGCCGTGATTTCTGCCATTGCCATTGCGGGTCTAAATCAAAATATTCAAGCCGCAACGGCGAGTAAATCGCTTCTAACCAAAACTAAAAATGCTGAACTCAACAGTTGGCTGGATATTGGTGATGAGCAGTTTAAGGGTGAAACCTCTACGTTTACAGATCTACCCTCAAATTTGTATGGTGCAGAATGGCTAAAAGCCTCCCGGGGACAGGAAAGCATCGAATTTACGGCTACAGATACGCTTGATACTTTTATCGCCCTGACTGATAACAGCAGTGTTCCGGCAGGATTCGAAGATTCTAAAACCTCATTAAGCAATAGCAAGGAGGAAACATTCAATCTTTATCGCAAAAGGCTAGAACCTAATGAAAGAATTATTTTGGACGGCAGAACGGCAAGCGTTTTTGTATTGCCCGTGACCCATTTGCAACCCGCTTATGATTTAAAGACTACTACCACCTATAAAGCTGTCGATGGTGTGTTGGCAGGCAAAGAGGTGGTGAAATCGATGCTAATGGATAAGGAACGCATCGTTTTTGATGCCGCAGATCGCGGAAGTTTGACCTGGAAAATTTCAGTTGGCGTTGCCGATACCTATTCATTGACCGTAAAATACCATAATCCGACAGAACGGATTTTAAAAGGAAAACTGGAGTTTTTATCAGCAGACGGTACCTTAATGAAAACAGAATTGGTTGAATTTGCACCGACAAAAACGGGGAAATGGAATTATTTAAGCACCAATACCGGAAGCATGGTTAATGCCGGAAGCTATAATCTCAGATTGATTGCCATAGATAGCAAAGGATTGGCCATTGACGCTTTAGATGTTCAATAAGATAAGATGGTATAATATGTGGCCAAAATCTTATATTAATGCCGCCATTTAGACATGCATATTTGTTTTAACCAAATTAATAAACGAGCCAACAAATAATGAAAGGACTTCCGGTAGTCGACCTTGCGATCATCTTCATTTATCTTGTTGGAATGATATTAGTTGGGGTTTATTTTTCGAAGAAAAATAAAAACTCCGAGCAATTTACAAAAGCTTCGGGCCTGATCCCCGGATGGGCGATAGGTTTATCTATTTATGCAACATTTTTAAGTAGCAACACTTTTTTAGGCGTGCCAGGAAAGGCTTTCGGAAGCAATTGGAATGCATTTGTATTTAGTATTTCAATGCCATTGGCGGCTTGGATCGCTTCAAAATACTTTGTTCCTTTTTACCGGAACACTGGCGAAATATCGGCTTATACCCATTTAGAAAAGCGTTTCGGTGCCTGGGCAAGGGTGTATGCCGTAATCTGTTTTTTATTGACGCAGCTGGCCAGAATGGGCTCGATCTTTTTTGGGATTGCCTTAAGCCTACAAGCACTCACAGGCTATTCCATGCAAACGATTATGATCGTGATGGGTATTTGTATCATTATTTATACTGTTTTAGGGGGAATTGAAGCGGTAATATGGACAGAAGTGGTGCAAGCCGTGGTGAAAACTTTTGGGGCCTTGCTTATCCTGTATCTAATCATCTCGAATATGCCGGGAGGGCTTTCAAAAATAGTAGCGATCGGACAATCGGCGCATAAATTTAGTCTGGGCAGTTTTAAACCTGATTTTGTGTCATCGTCGTTTTGGGTGGTGCTGCTCTATGGGTTTTTCATCAACCTGAATAACTTTGGGATGGATCAGAATTATATCCAGCGTTATCATACGGCATCATCAAGTAAAGCTGCATCAAAGTCCATCTGGTTATGTGTATGGTTATATATTCCGGCATCTCTGCTCTTTTTTATTATAGGATCTTGCTTGTATGCGTATTATGAAGTTAATCCAGAATTGGTACAGTCGATTAAACATCAGGTGGCGATAGAACGTTTGCCTTTATATGCATCAGCTGCAGAAGTATTGAAAGTACAGCATGCATTGCAACCATCAGACTATGGCGATAAAATTATGCCCCATTTTATGGTAACTAAAATCCCGATAGGTTTGGTAGGTTTGATTGTATCAGCCATATTATCTGCGGCAATGAGTACGATAAGTTCAGGTATGAATGCCTCGGCAACGGTATTTTCGGTAGATATTTATAAAAGATATTTTAAACCTGATGTAACGGAGAAGCAGAATCTGTCGCTTTTACATTTTGCTACAGTAGGTTTTGGTTTGTTGGGCATGATCACCGGAATAGCCATGATCGGTGTAAAAAGCATTTTAGATGTGTGGTGGGAGTTGTCGGGTATTTTTGCAGCCGGAATGTTAGGTTTATTTTTACTCGGGATTATAAGTAGGCAAACCAAAAATCACGAAGCCATTACGGCAACAATAATCGGCATTGCCGTAATTATATGGATGACATTTTCTTCACTTCTTCCTCCAGAATATGAGGTTTTTAGAAATCCCTTGCATAAAAACATGATTATTGTAGTCGGCACTTTGACCATTTTTTTATCAGGGCTTTTCCTGACAAGAATTAAAACAAAAAAAACAAAAACAGCCAATTAGCATCCTCAGGATGTTTATCCAGGCAATTACATAGAACATTTACCATATCAGAATACAATGGAAAACTCACAAAAAGGGTTCATCCCGGTTATGCTTACGCCTTTTTTAAGCAACGGAAATATCGATTACCCAGCCCTTACACAGCTCACGGAAATATATTTACAGGCAGGCTCCTCAGGTTTGTTTGCCAATTGTCTATCCAGCGAAATGTTCGAACTGAGTAGCAAGGAACGGATTCAAGCCATCAAACATGTTGTTAAGGTGGTTAATGGAGCTGTACCTGTGGTGGCTACGGGTACTTTTGGCGGAGCCATTGCCGAGCAGGCAGATTTTGTAAAAGAGGTAAGCGATGCAGGAGTGGAGGCCGTAATTGCCATTACCAGTTTGCTGGCTGATGAAAATGAATCCGATGAGATCTTTAATGAACGTGTTTTCGACCTGCTTGATCAGACGGGTCAGATTCCAGTTGGCTTTTACGAATGCCCTGTTCCCTATAAAAGGGTATTAAAACCCACACAGCTGGCCGATTTTGTAGATACTGGAAGAGTAATCTACCATAAAGACACGAGTTTAGACCTCGTTCAGATTCAGGAAAAACTTAAACTAACTGAGGGCAAGGCTTTTGGACTCTACGATGCCTATATCGTCCATGCGGTAGCATCATTAAAAGCTGGCGCTTCAGGCCTCTCATGCATTCAGGGGAATTATTTTCCAGAGCTGATTGTTTGGCTTTGCGATCATTATAACGATGAAGCGTTCAAGGAAGAAGTACAGATAGTACAACAGTTTTTAACCGATAATATGGATGTCATGCACAATGTTTATCCCGTGGTGTCAAAATATTTTTTACAAAAACGTGGATTAAATATTTCCACCTTTACGCGCAGAAACGTGGGTTCATTTACCCCAAGCGTTGTTGAAGAAGTAGAGACTTTATTTAATGATTACACCTCCCTACGTAATAGCCTGGATATTAAGGTTTTTATATAGGTACGATCGTCAACTTGTTTTAGGATCCATCCTGCTGATCATTTTTGGATCGGATTTTTCAATATTTTTTTTTAAAAAAAAAATACTCGATTTTTGAGGATCTGATAATGTATTTCAGCATGGCAATTCATTAAAAGTTTAATTTAAATACTTCCTTTTATAATCCAAAGGAGTCATTCCGGTAACTTTTTTAAAGTGCCTGTAAAAATTCGATACATTGTTAAAACCACAGTCAAAACAGATCATTTCCGTAGGCAGCTTATTTTCAATTAAAAAACGGCAGGCGTGACTCACCCTGATTTCGATTAAAAAATCATAAAAGGTCTTTTTTGTCATCAGTTTAAAATACCTGCAAAAAGAGGTTACGCTCAGATTGCTTAGCGAGGCCACTTCTTCCAGTGTAATATCCTTCTTATAATTGCTTAAAGTATAATTGCAGATTTTATTAATACGGAGTGTTTCAGACTCATTACTTTGGTAGAATGTATTTTTACTTGTTACGATTGTAGAAAATTCATCTGTTTCGGCCAGTGTTTTTAAGATTGATAACAGGATGATAATCCGGTCTAAGTTTGTTGCATCCACAGCGGCCCGCATTAAATCGATCAGTTTATCTTTAGCCTTTCCTTTAATCACCATTCCACTCTTGGCCTTTTCGAACAATTTAGGAATGAGGTAGGCTTCTGGTAAAGTAAGCATGTATTTTCCCAAACAGTCGGGCAGAAAGTGAATCACCATGGCTTCGGTAGTAAGATCAGGGTTGTTTTGGAAATACTCGTCTTTACACCGCCAGGTATGGGGAAGGTTTTCGCCTAAAAGTACCATCTCATCAGGCACAAAATTACTGATGTTATCACCAATAAAACGGACGCCTTCTCCTTTGATTACATAATGCAATTCTAATTCGGGATGATAGTGCCAAATGTTTCCAAAATCAGGTTTAATGTCGTGACGGATACTGAATGAACTTTGTAAGGTTATTGGAACTTTATGAAAATGAGGTTTCATGCTGTAAATTAAAATATTTGGTTAGCGCTGCGCCATTATGATTCATAAATCGTTGCACAACAGGGCTAAAGTTAAATAGTTTAATGATAATATCCTATATTAATTTGATAAAAACCATTAGAAAATAGTGTTTTTGATTGTTGAGTTTTGTATAGAGCCCTAATGGCCTAACCAAAATACAAATGGAACAAATTATTTTTATATAAATTATTTGTTCATTAATAAATTATGAGACAGGGTAGACAACGAGAAATTCTATTGGTTTCCAGTGGCGATTTACGGCTTTCAGCAAATCAAAATTGTTGGGCAGCACAGATCGAAATGGAACGAAAATTAACTTTAGCCATCGAGCAATTGGGATGGACGGTTGAACGTGCCCATGCTTATCATCCAACAAAAAAACACGGCTTTATCGATTCGCAAAGAATGGGCATGGATATCTTTAGAAATATAGATCCCGATCAACCCTTAATTGTTGCAGAAAGTGTTTGGCAGTACTCACATCATGTATTGGCAGGACTTTTCACGCATCGTGGACCAATATTAACGGTTGCTAATTGGAGTGGCCAATGGCCGGGTTTGGTAGGCATGTTAAATCTGAACGGCTGTTTAACCAAAGCCTCAATAGAATACAGTACATTATGGAGTGAAAACTTTACCGATGATTTTTTTAAGGATGGCTTGCAGGAATGGTTATCAACGGGCAAGATCAGTTACGACCAAAGTCATGTGAAAAGTTTTGCATTGAATAAAATCCCCCAGAGTGATGATAAGATCGGAAGAACTTTTGCCAAAAGTTTAAAAGAGCGAAAAGTGATCATGGGCGTATTTGATGAAGGTTGCATGGGTATGTACAATGCTATCATTCCTGATGAACTGCTGCATAAAACAGGATTCTTTAAAGAACGTTTGAGTCAATCTGCATTATATGCGGCCATGCTACAGGTTACTGCCGATGAAGCAGCAGCCGTGTTGGATTGGCTTTTAGAAAAAGGAATGACTTTTAATTGGGGAAATGAAGAGGAGACACAATTAACAAAAAATCAAAGCCTCGAACAGTGTAAAATGTATATTGCCGCTTTGAGGATTGCGGATGATTTTAGCTGTGATACCATTGGGATCCAATATCAACAGGGATTAAGAGATTTAACTGTAGCCAGCGATTTGGTTGAAGGTTTATTGAACAATGAAGACCGTCCACCAGTATTTTCGGTTGATGGTAGGGAACTCTATCCCAAGCGGGCCTTACCTCATTTTAACGAGGTGGATGAATGTGCAGGATTGGATGCTTTGGTTACTTACCACCTTTGGAAAGAATTGGGTATGACTGGAGAAAACACACTCCACGATATCCGTTGGGGTGAACATTATAAAAATGATGAAATAGATGGCTTTGTTTGGCTGTTTTTAATCTCAGGGGCAGCACCGCCTGCACATTTCATTAATGGTTATGCCGGAGCAAGCAGCGACAGGCAACCCGCAATGTATTTTCGCTTGGGCGGTGGATCGTTAAAAGGCATCAGTAAGCCAGGTTTTATCGTGTGGAGCCGGGTATATATTATGGATAATGAAATACATTGCGATTTAGGTGTTGGCGAAGTAGTAGCTTTGCCAGATGCGGAGACCAAAAGACGCTGGGAGGGTACAACGCCCGAATGGCCGATTATGCATGCCATTTTAAAGGGTGTAAGTCGCGACCAGATGATGGCCAGACACAAAGCCAACCATATTCAGGTGGTTTATACCAATTATGAGGCTGGGGCACACGAAGCTTGCCGCATTAAAGCTGCTGCAATGGATGAACTTGGTTTAAAAGTACATTTCTGCGGGGAGGTAAACTTAAATAAAAAAAGAAATTCAATTTAAAATATCAAAACATGAAATCATCAATTTTAGCCTTATTGTTAACGTGCTCGAGTATTATGGCAATTTTTGCCCAGAATAATGCAGCTACCGATAAGGAAGCTTACACCAAAATGATTACCGAACGCTCAGCTAAGATTGTGGGTAACCTTGGCATCACCGACCCGAAAAAAACTGAAAAGATAACCGTTATTATAAGAGATCAGTATAGTGAGTTAAACGACATTTATGCGGCACGCGATGTAAGGATTAAAGAGATCAAGGAGAAAAATAAAGACAATAAAGTGGAACGCGATTCGGCCCTGGCCAAAGATGGCAGAATGGTTGACGCGGCTTTAGCCAAACAGCACAGGAAGTATATCAGCAAACTTTCTTCACAGCTTACTGCCGAGCAGGTTGAAGGGGTGAAAAATGGTATGACCTATAACGTATTGCCAATTACCTACAAGGCCTATCAGGAAGAAATTTTAACATTAACCGAGGATCAGAAAAAGCAGATCTTAATCTGGTTGACCGAAGCCCGGGAACATGCGATGGATGCGGAATCGTCAGATAAAAAGCATGCCTGGTTTGGTAAGTATAAAGGCCGTATTAACAATTACTTATCGGCTGCAGGATATGATTTAAAGAAAGAAGGAGCGGAGTGGGAGAAGCGGAGAAAAGTAAAAACTGATGTTTTAGATAGACACTGATGTTATCTTTTGTAGAAAAAATCCATAAAAAATTATTTTATTTTTTTTTATTTAAGAATATTGTATTTATATATGAATTATTTATATCTTGTATCATCAATTAAAATATAAATTATAGAATAGCATAATGATTGTTTTAGCTGATAATATTATATAATAAATAGCTATATTTTAATTACAAACTGTAGTATTAACTGTAATTTTGAATTATAATATACTTTCTAACCAAAAAAAACTCAAACTCGAAATATAAAAAATGAGCCAAATTACATTCTGTTTTCTTTTGTTTCCATTTTAATAAGCGTTGTTTCGACGTTTTTATTTAATTAAAAGAAGGAATAACATGAAACGAAGGGCTCAAACCCCGTCAAAACCAAATTAAAAACTAACCAAATAATAAGATGAACTTAAAATTTTTACGCAAAATTTCTTTGCCCTTGCTATTCATGCTACTGGCAAGTACAATCCTCTTTGCTCAGGACCGAAAGGTTACAGGCAAAGTTGTTGATCAGGCCGATGGGAGCGGTATCCCCGGCGTGAATGTAAGTATCAAAGGCGTGCCTAGTAACGTAAGCACGAATGGTGATGGTGCCTTCACCATTCAGGTAAAATCTGATGCAGATGTACTTGTCTTCTCATTTATAGGCTATGTAAGACAACAAGTGACAGTGGGTAAGCAGGGAAACATTACTGTTAAATTGGTATCTGAAAATAAAAACCTTGAAGATGTGGTAGTTGTGGGCTATGGCACACAGAAAAGGAGTCATTTAACAGGTGCTGTTGTTGATATAAAAGCAACAGCGGTTGAAGATTTACCTGCCAGTAACATCGGTGCTTCACTAGCAGGAAAAATATTGGGAGTTGGTGTAAGTGGAGGGATTTCAAGACCAGGTTCTACAGCAAAGCTAACCATTAGAAATCCGAATACAATATTCTCCAAAGATGGTGGTTCTACAGACCCTTTATATGTTATTGATGATGTAATCCAGATTAACCCGTCAAACGGCCAACCAGATGCTACGCTTTTCAATAATTTAGACCCGTCTGAAATAGAGAGTTTGTCTTTCCTAAAAGATGCATCGGCTGCAATTTATGGTACCAGGGCTGGTAACGGAGTAGTGCTAGTGAAAACCAAGCGTGGTAAAATCGGACCTCCCCGTATTAGCTATAGTGGTTCTTATGCCTTTAATGATGAAGCTTACAGAACCAAAATGCTGAGTGCTTATCAGTTTGGAATGTATTATAATATTATGAACGGGCCAAATGGTGCTAATGTGAATCCAACAGGTGCATCTGCTGCTGACAGCTTTTTTAGTCAGGATGAATTAGAGCATTTTAAAAACATCGATTATGATTGGTTAGAGGATGCATGGAAATCGGCCTATAATATGAAACATACGTTAAGTGTTTCTGGGGGCTCAGATCGTGCAACTTATTTTGGCGATGTGGCTTATTACAAACAGGACGGAAACCTTTCCAGTCTTGATTTTAAAAGATGGAATTTTAGATCAGGTGCCGATATTAAAGTGGCAACCAATCTGAAAGTGGGCTTACAGGTTTCAGGAAACAACAGTGAACTCATTAAAACCTTTAATAAAATCGGTAGTGAATTAGACGACAATGATTATCGTAACCTTATCCTTGCACCACGTTATGTTCCGATATACATTAATGGATACCCGGTTAAACTACCAGGAACCACAAATGATTTTTCGACATATCATTTTTATGAAATCGAAAAATTGGGAAATCTTGCCAATACCAAAAACACCAACTTTACGGTAAATTTAAATGCACAATATGATATTCCCTTTGTTAAAGGCTTAAGTGCAAGGGCCGCATATTCCAGAAATATGGGCAGCAGTGCCGGATCGCAGATCGGTACAAAATATAATGTGTATACTTTTAAAAAATTAGGCACAAACGAGCATATTTATGATGGTGCAACATTACCAACTGCCCTTGTTGCTTCTAATGGTAACCGTTTATACTATTCTAATACTACACAAAGCTCTACACAATCCAACTTTATACTCACCTATAACAGGTCTTTCGGAAAACATACTATTGGTGCATTAGCTACAGTAGAGCGATCAGAACAGGCTTATGATAACGAAACTGTATTAAAGGCAGATCCGATCCAACTTACAAATGGCCAGTTTAACTCGGCAACCGGCGCGATTGATGGTACGACCACAAAATCGGAAGGAGGTTCGCTATCGTATGTAGCGCGAGCCAACTATAGCTATGCCGATAAGTACCTTGCAGAATTCATGTTTAGAAGTGATGCTTCTACCAAATTTGCACCAGGTAACTATTGGGGTAATTTTTATTCAGGTTCACTGGGCTGGGTAATTTCGGAAGAAGACTTTTTTAAAGTGCCAGGTATTGATTTCTTAAAACTTAGGTATTCAATAGGTCTATTGGGTAATGACCAAACGAAAGCCTGGTTATGGAGACAACGTTATACTTTTCAGGATGGCAAAGGCGCTGTATTTGGTGGAGATGGCAATACAACAGCAGGTTATAAAATGGAAGCATCACCAAATCCTGATGCAACCTGGAGTGACGAGCTTAAGAACAATGTAGGTATTGATGCAAGATTCTTAAAAAACCGCCTCACCTTGTCACTAGACGGGTATTACAACCATGCAACAAATATTTTAACAGAGGTAACATCCAATATTCCGATCACAATTGGCGGTTCTGTAGCTTCGCAAAATTTTGCAACAGCAGATTATTTTGGTTACGAAGTGGGAATAGGATGGAACGATAAAATCGGGAAAGACTTTAGTTACGGTGTAGATTTTAGATTTGCCTGGTCTGATAATAAGGTAATCAAAGCCGATTATAATGCCAATGATGTCCTATATCCATGGAATCCGCGCAATGGAACCTCCTCCGACGTAGGTAAATGGGGTTACGATTATTTAGGCATGTTTAAAGATCAGCAAGAAATTGATGCTTATGTAAGTCAGTACAAGATTACTGCAGTTAGTCCCGGAAATGCAGGAAGTGCAACCACTGTTTTGGCAAAGGATTTAAAACCGGGAATGCTGTATTATAGAGATGTTAGAGGCCCTTTACAGCCTGATGGATCTTTTGCTGGTCCGGATGGGATCATCGATTTTAACGATCAGGTACAATTATCAAAAAAAGCAACCAACCATTATGGCTACGGAACAACATTAAAAGCAAATTATAAAGGAATAGGCATAGAGGCTGTAATCTCGGGATCCTTCGGTGGTTGGTCGGAAATCGACGCACGTAAAAAAATGAACAATTCCATTTCACGTACATTTGCCAGTGTGCCGGAAATCTGGGGTGATATTTATGATCCTATTCTCAATCCGACAGGTACTATGCCAAATCCAAACTGGGAAGCAACAAGCTTGAGTCCAACATCAAACTTTTGGAAAGTATCTTCTTTTAGGATGCGCCTGGCAAGTGTACAATTGAACTACTCGCTACCTAAAAATTTATTGGAGAAAGTTAAGTTGAGTAATGTACGTGTTTTTGCAACCGCATTAAATCCGTATAATTTTTACAACCCATATTCATATAGAGATAGCGATACAGCGTACGATGTTTTTCCTAATCTGAAAACATTTTCTTTTGGATTAAACGTAACGTTTTAATAATTAAAAATTTAAGACTATTAAATTTTAAAGACATGAAAAAGATTAATATAATATATGTTTTGGTTTCGCTGGTTATGTTAACTGCAAGCTGTAAAGACAGTTTTCTGGAAGAGAAAAAAGATTATGCGGGTTTTAACGAACAGGTTTTTCAGGAGGCTTCATTGGCCCAGGGCTATGTAGATTATGTGTATGGTATGTTCTTACCTGCAAATAACGGCACCCCAAATGTTCAGGTGCAAAGTGCTACCGAAAATGCTGTGTATAGTTCTGCCTTTACGCAAACAACCGATGAACTGGCGGGTGAAACGGATTGGAATAAAGAATGGGCACAGATTTCTTACGTAAATACCAATGCCCTGAAATATTTCGGACAACGCCTTCCTAGTAGTGTAGCCAATAATACCTGGACACGCATGAAAGAGATTAATCTTTTTCTTCAGGAGATCGATAAACATGGTTTAACAACAGATGTTACCAATAAATTTAAAGGACAGATGTATTTTTGGAGAGCCTGGCAATATTTCGAACTGGTTAAACTGTATGGTGGAGTACCGTTGGTTTTAGTGCCACAAGATCCAATCATTACTTCTGGAAGTTCAAGTGAAATACAAAGAAGCCCAACATCTGTTTGTATCGAACAGATCGTGAAGGATTTGGATTTAGCGGTGTCCTTATTGCCAGGAAAATGGACAGGTGCAGATAATGGCAGAATTACCTCAGGAGCGGCAGCAGCATTAAAAGGCAGGGTTTTGTTGACATGGGCAAGCCCGCTTTTTAACCGTAGCGATGATAGAGCACGCTGGGAGCGTGCTTACCAGGCAAATTTGGCTGCTAAAACCTTACTTGAAGCTAACGGTTTTAATTTGTATAAAACAGGTGGAACAGCAAATGGAGTAGCCTGGGGCAATATGTTTATCACCGATAATAGCAGCGAATCTGTTTTCTCATTCGGTTTTAATGCGTTAACAACTGGTAATCCTCAGAAAAATAATGGTTGGGAACAAGCTACCCGATCAAGAGAAATCAATGGAGCCGGATCGATATCGCCAACCAAACAGATTGTTGATGCCTTTCCGATGAGGGATGGTAAACCGATCAATGCATCATCTGCTAACTATCCATATTCGGAAGCTAAGTTTTACAAAAACAGAGACCCAAGATTTTATAAAACTTTTGTTTACAATGGCGCCATTTGGCCGTATTCTGGAGCAACTAATTACAAACAATGGACTTATGTTTGGAAAAAAACGGCTACAGCTGGCTATAATGGTACGACAGAAACAAAAGGAGCTAATGGTAGCGGGATATACTTATGTAAAGCAAACAATCCAAATGCCAATAATTCAATTGGCAACTTTAGCAATAGCCCAACCGATTATATGGAAATACGATTTGCAGAGGTTGTGCTTAACCTTGCCGAATCGGCCATCGGTGCAGACAAACCAAGCGAAGGCTTTGAAGGTATTAAGTCAATAAGAGATAGGGCAGGGATTTTAGCAGGTACAGACGGATCTTACGGTTTGGGCACCGGCTTAAGTCGAGACCAATTATTTGCCGCCGTTTTAAATGAAAGAAAAATTGAATTCGCTTACGAAAGTAAACGTTTTTGGGACCTGAGAAGATGGATGCTTTTCGAATCCGGTCCAACAACAGCGAGATTAGGTTTCGCACCTTTAAATGGTACACGTAGAACGGGTTTTTATATTGGTGTTAAAACGATCGATGGCGCTGATTACGTTGGTACAAATGATCCGCTATTGAAACCAGCGTCAGGAGCAGCTCCACTAATCGATAGAGATCCTGCGACTTATCCTGACGGAATTACCTCCTACGATCAGTATGTTGATTATCTTTATGATAACTACTTTAAGGTAAGTGTAAGGGATGATCTGGATAAGACCAGTCCGGCAAACTGGAAATTTACCTGGTATCCTCAATATTATTTTTTCGGGATTAATCAAACGGTATTATCGGCAAGTCCATATCTGCAACAAACAACCGGTTGGGATAGTATGAATGGAGCAGGCACTTTTGACCCATTAAAATAGTGAGCTAAGATATTTGGGGCGGTTTGCTCATCGCCCCGGTTTTTTATATTTGGTTTGAAAAAGGAAACATGAATTTGTTTCCTTTTTTTTTATTCAAGAATGTTACATTTATATATGAATATTATTTCTATCTTGTAACATGGCTGAGAGAATGAATTTGATTTGTTACAGGTATTTTTACCAAATGATAAGATGATACAATAGCTAGCCAAAATTATACAGTAAACAGGCGCTTTTTGCGTGCAAATTTGAAAGATAATATACTTTCTAACCAAAATTATTTACAAGGATAGACAAAGAAATGAGCCACGATTTTCGATAACAGCGATTAGTTTTTTTCTGCTAATCAAAATATTTTCGTAATTTTTCTTTCTTCCCAACGAGCAAACACAAAATGAAAAAGAACCTTTTAAATCTGTTGTGCACAACAGCATTAATCCTCTCGGCGAATTATACATTTGCACAATACCCGAATATCCCGGCTGATATAAAAAAATCATCTGATTCGATGATGAAAGAAGCCTATCACCAATCGGATATCGCCTGGGAAAAAGCAAAGCCCATCATCGCAAAAGAAGCGGGTGAGGGCAAACCCTACATTCCCTGGGCGGGCAGACCGAACGATTTGCCGCAATCTAAATTATTAGCGTTTCCTGGAGCAGAAGGCGGTGGCGCTTATAGCTTTGGTGGTCATGGCGGCAGGGTTATTGTCGTAAAAAACTTAAATGATAGTGGCCCGGGTTCATTACGCGACGCTTGTGAGCAAGGTGGTGCAAGGATTGTCGTTTTTAACGTTGCCGGAATCATCAGGTTAAAAACGCCTTTGATGATCCGGGCTCCATATATTACTATTGCTGGTCAGACTGCACCTGGCGATGGCATTTGCGTAGCTGGCGAGTCGGTTTGGTTAAATACCCATGATGTAATCGTGCGTTTCATGCGTTTCAGAAGAGGTGAAACTTTTGTGGGGCGCAGGGATGATGCCATTGGTGGAAATCCGGTTGGGAATATCATGATCGATCACGTTTCGGCGAGCTGGGGATTAGATGAAAACATGTCGATGTACCGCCACATGTATAACGACAGTACTGGCAAAACAGAAGAAAAATTAGGGACAGTTAACATTACCATACAGAATTCAATTTTCTCTGAAGCATTAGATTATTGGAACCATGCTTTCGGAAGTACTTTAGGCGGTGAAAATTGTGCCTTTGTGCGTAACCTTTGGGCAGATAATGGTGCCCGTAATCCATCAATTGGTTGGAACGGCATTTTTAATTTCGCTAATAATGTCGTGTTTAACTGGAACAACCGCTCTACAGATGGCGGCGATTATACCGCACAATACAACATTATCAACAACTTTTACAAACCTGGTCCGGTTACTGAATTAAAAGACCCGATCAGTTATCGCATTTTAAAGCCAGAATCAGGTCGTAGCAAATTGCCATATGTCGTTTTTGGCAGAGCTTATGTGAATGGAAACATTATTGATGGTAATGAAAAAGTAACCAAAAATAACTGGGACGGTGGCGTACAGGTGGAAGATAAAAAAGGAAATTTAATGTCATTCGAAGCGGCAAGCAAATATTTTGCGGCCATGAAGGCCAAGGATCCATTTCCGATGCCAAAAATCAGCATCATCCCAACCTTACAGGCCAAAGATTATGTATTGGCAAATGCTGGTGCAACCTTACCGAAAAGAGATCCTGTTGATACGCGTATCGTTAAACAGGTAACCACTGGAAAAATCGAGGTACATCCTGATGCCAAACCCTCTGCTTTTCAGTTCGAACACCGCCGTTTAGCTAAAGATTCGTACAAACAAGGCATCATTACTGAGATTTCTCAGGTAGGTGGTTACCCGGATTATAAAGGAACACCTTACAAAGACAGTGATGATGATGGTATGCCCGATGCTTACGAACTCAAAAATGGCCTCAATCCAAAAGATGCTTCTGATGCTTCAAAGATTACTAAAAGTGGTTATGCAAACATCGAGGTGTATTTAAATAGTGTTGTTCCGGTTTCAATCGTAAAACCTAACTAATATGCGTACCTGGAACTCAATTTTTAGCCTAATCGCTTTATGCGGTATTGGAAATGTGGCTTTTGCCCAATATCCGGTTATTCCCGAGGCGATGGAAAAGAAAGCCGATTCACTTTTAAAAAGCATCGAAGAAAAATCGGAGCTGCAATTTTTAAAGGTAAAACATATTGTTGATGAAGAAGCGAAACATGGTAAACCTTACATTCCATGGGCGGCTAAACCGAGTGATTTGCCACAAGCTAAAACAGTTGCCTTTCCGGGTGCTGAAGGCGGTGGTGCTTATTCTTTTGGCGGTCGGGGTGGAAAGGTTTATGTAATAACCAGTCTGGAAGATTCTGGTCGCGGAACTTTACGTGAAGCTTGTGAGCAAGGTGGAGCGAGAATTATTGTTTTCAATGTTTCGGGTATCATCAAACTAAAAACACCATTGATTATCCGTGCTCCGTATATTACGATAGCTGGTCAAAGTGCTCCTGGTGATGGGATATGTATAGCCGGAGAGTCGGTTTGGATCAATACCCACGATGTGGTGATCCGTTATATGCGCTTCCGCCGCGGACAAACAGATGTTACCCGCAGGGATGATGCTATTGGTGGAAATCCTGTAGGAAATATCATTATCGACCATGTTTCGGCAAGCTGGGGTCTGGATGAAAACATGTCGATTTATCGCCATGTTTACGACCCCAAAGATGGTTCTAAACCTGTAAAACTCCCAACAGTAAATGTGACCATCCAAAATTCGATCTTTTCTGAAGCCTTAGATACCTATAACCATGCATTTGGAAGTACCATTGGTGGCTTAAATTCAACCTTCATGCGTAACCTTTGGGCATCGAACATCAGCCGCAATCCATCCGTAGGCATGTATGGCGATTTTGGTTTTGCCAATAACGTGATTTTCAACTGGTGGAACCGCAGTGCAGATGGTGGCGATAATGCCTCATTTTATAGTTTCATTAACAACTATTACAAACCCGGGCCAATTACACCTGCTGGCGAACCGATATCTTATCGTATCTTAAAACCTGAATCAGGTAGAGACAAAAAATTCGCGAACGAATTTGGGAAAGCTTACGTAACCGGAAATATTATCGAAGGCAATGAAAAAGTAACCAAAAACAACTGGGACGGTGGCGTTCAGCCAGAAAGTAAAAGAGATAAACAAAAACTCTTAGATTCGATGAAAGTGGACAAACCTTTGCCAATGGCTAAAATTTCCATTATGGATACCAAAAAAGCTTATGATTATGTCCTGGCCAATGCAGGTGCATCTTTACCGGTACGCGACGCGGTGGATCAACGGATTATCAAACAGGTAACTACGGGTAAAATCGAGCATATTGAAGATGGTAAATTGCCAGCCAAACAGAGTTATGTAAAACGCCGTTTACCTGCCGATTCATATAAACAGGGAATAATTTCCGATATCGCTCAAGTAGGCGGTTATCCGGAATATAAGGGGAAACCTTATGTAGATACTGATCACGATGGGATCCCGGATGCCTGGGAAGCCAAAAACAGGCTTAACCCTAAGGATGCCAAAGATGCTACTAAGCTATCGAAATCTGGTTATGCCAATATCGAAGTGTATTTGAACAGTTTGGTAGATATCAATAAAGTGAGGCCTGCGAAAGATTAAAGAAAAAAGACTAAAGCTGAAATACTGAGTATCTTCTATCCAAAATCGTCATGCTGAATTTATTTCAGCATCTTTCATGCCATAAAGACCCTGAAATGAATTCAGGGTGACGACCGTTCATAGATTGTTGACAAAGAAAATAACATTAATGCCAAAAACTAACCACATATTAAAAGCCATGCGACTGAAAATTATACCGATTTCGGTAATGGCACTTTTAGTGACTAACTTTTCTTTTGCCCAAAAAACAAAGCCAGTTGAGCCACCAAAACCAATATTTAAAGGGAAGGATGGCAAAATGGCTTATACACCAGATGCAGATGGAAACCGCATTCCTGATTTTTCGTATGCAGGTTATATGGCAGGAGAAAGAGCTATTCCAAATGCGACAGTAAAAGTAATTGTTCCTGTTTCAAAGGGTGATGCCACCTTACGCATTCAATCTGCTATTAATTATGTAGCTAAACTACCCATTGGAAAAGATGGTTTACGTGGTGCGGTTTTATTGGAAAAGGGGACTTATGAAGTCGCCGGAACATTAAGGTTATCAGCTTCTGGTATTGTACTTCGTGGAAGTGGCATGGGCGAAAATGGCACGAAAATTTTTGCAACAGGTTTAGATCGTATCGGGGTAATCAGAATTTTAGGTAAAAAGAACAGGGAAGAAGAACAGGCAATAGCGGTTACGGATAATTATGTGCCTGTTAATGCGGATAAAATTACCCTATCGAATACCAGTGGGTTTAAGGTTGGTGACCAGATTTTAATCCATCGGCCTTCAACTAAAGAATGGATCGAAACCCTGAAAACTGTAGAATTTGGTGGTGGAGAAAGTGCTTTGGGTTGGAAACCAGGTACAAGAGATGTTCATTGGGACAGAAGAATCACTGCAATCAATGGAAATACGATCTCTTTTAATGCGCCAATTACAACTGCTTTAGATGCTAAATTTGGTGGTGCAACCGTTTCAAAATACAAATGGGATGGAAGAATTGCTCAATCAGGCGTTGAAAACTTAAAAATAGAATCCGATTACCATAAAGAAAATAATAAAGACGAATACCACCGCTGGACAGCCATCTGTTTGGAGAATGTACAAGATGCGTGGGTCCGTCAGGTGGTTTTTGAACATTTCGCAGGTTCTGCCGTTAATATACTCGAAACCGCAAAAAGAATTACCGTCGAAGATTGCAAATCGCTTGCACCTGTTTCTGAAATTGGTGGGGAGCGTCGATTTACCTTTTTAACTACTGGACAGCAAACGCTTTTCCAAAGGTTATATTCTGAATATGGCTACCACGATTTCGCCGTTGGCTTTTGTGCACCCGGACCAAATGTATTTTTACAATGTCAATCTTATTTGCCTTTTAGTTTTAGTGGTGCGATTGATAGCTGGGCATCAGGTGTGCTTTTTGATATTGTAAATGTTGATGGACAAGCATTAAGCTATTTAAACCGCGGTCAGGATGGACAAGGTGCAGGCTGGAGTGCTGCAAATAGTGTATTTTGGCAGTGTAGTGCAGCCAGGGTTGATAATTTTCAGCCGCCAACTGCGCAAAACTGGGCTTTCGGAACCTGGTCGCAATTTGCCGGAAATGGCTATTGGGATATGTCAAACGAACAGATTCAGCCCCGCAGTTTATATTACGCACAGTTAAAGGATCGGATAGGTAATGAAGCTGAAACCAGAAATTTCGTTCTTCCGGTAGAAACCGAAGCGTCAAGCAGCCCACCAGTTGATGTGGCTCAGAAATTAACAAAATTGGCATACAAGCCTGCATTAACCGTTTCAGAATATATTGATGCGGCTTCAGATAGAAATAAAATCCCTACAGATGCCAATCAGGCAAAAAGCATTGATAAAATCGGTTTAGATAAAGAGAGCCAACCTGCAGTTGCCGGCATTATGGGTGTCAAAAATGGTTGGTTGGTTCGGGGCAGTGAAATCGTGCTCGGTGATCGTCAGGATGTACCTTGGTGGAGCGGCAGCGCCCGTCCGTTTGCATTAAAGAACACTAAATTTCATATCACCCGATTTGTTCCAGGCCGTTCGGGAAATGGCCTTACCGACGATTTAGATTCGATTACAGATGCGATGAAAAATGGTCAAGTTAAGGTGCTTGATCACAATTATGGTTTGTGGTACGACAGGAGAAGAGATGATCATGAACGCATCCGCAGAATGGATGGCGAGGTTTGGGCGCCTTTTTACGAACTGCCATTTGCCCGTAGCGGACAGGATAAAGCCTGGGATGGCCTGAGCAAATACGATATTACCAAATATAACCTTTGGTACTGGGACAGGCTAAAACAGTTTGCGGATTTAGCTGATCAAAAAGGCCTGGTTTTAATCCACGAGAATTATTTTCAGCACAATATTATTGAGGCTGGAGCGCATTATGCCGATTTTCCATGGCGTACCGCCAACAATATCAACAACACGGGTTTCCCGGAACCTGTGCCATATGCTGGCGACAAACGCATCTTTATGGCCGAGCAGTTTTACGATATCAGCAATGAACACCGCAGGGCCATCCATAAAGCGTATATCAGAAAATGTCTGGAGAATTTCAAAGGTAACACCGGAGTAATCCAGTTGATCGGCGCGGAATTTACAGGTCCGTTACACTTTGTACAATTCTGGGTCGATACCATTAAAGAATGGGAGAAAGAAACCGGTAAACATCCAATCATTGGTTTAAGTGTAACCAAAGATGTTCAGGATGCCATTTTAGCTGATCCAAGTCGTGCCAACGTTGTAGATCTGATCGATATCAGGTATTGGCATTACCAGGCCGATGGAACCGCTTATGCCCCACAGGGAGGTTTAAGTTTAGCACCACGTCAGCATGCACGTTTGTTGAAACCTAAAAAAACTTCTTTCGAAGAAGTATACCATGCCGTTGCGGAATACAAAAACAAATTTCCTGAAAAGGCCGTGATCTATTCAGGCGATAGTTTTGATAGTTTCGGATGGGCTATTTTAATGGCTGGAGGATCGCTTTCTAATGTTGATGGAATGGAGCCTTCGGTACTAACAGCTTCTTCTTCAATGAAACCATTCCTTCCTGCCGGAAAAACGGCAAAACAATACGGTTTGGAGAATCAAGGCAAGGCTTACATCTTATATAATGCTTCATCAGCTGCTATAAACCTTGATTTAAGTAAATCAGCAGGGAAATTTATTATTAAAGTATTGAACACCAAAACTGGTAAAGCAATTAAAGAAGAAAAAATAAATGGTGGCGTTATTGCCAAGCTGGATAAAGTGGGATCGGGAGACGAGGTCATCATCATCAATAAAATTTAAATATGAACGCTAAATCTAAAATATTTCTATTTGTTGTGCTTTCTTGTTTGGCTTTTGGCTGTAAAAAAAGGCCACATTTTGGAGATAAAAGTCTCCTGGTTTCAGAAAATGGAAGATATTTGACTACTGGAGATGGCAAACCTTTCTTTTGGCTGGGCGATACGGGCTGGTTATTGTTCGGCAGATTAACTAGAGAAGAGGCGAATACCTATCTCGAAGACCGTAAGCAAAAAGGATTTAATGTCATCCAGGTGATGTTGTTACACGATGTTCCTTCGAGAAATGTCTACCTCGATTCCTCACTTGTTCATGCGGATGCTTCCAAACCAATGATTACACCGGGAAGCAATCCAAAAGATTCTTTGGCTTACGATTATTGGGACCATGTAGATTATATCATCGACAGAGCAGCCGAAAAAGGCCTCTACATGGCTTTAGTTCCGGTTTGGGGCACCAATGTTAAAGCTAAGAAAGTAAATAAACAGCAGGCAAAAACATATGCTGAGTTTCTGGCAAAACGTTATAAAGAAAAATGGAATGTCATCTGGTTAAATGGTGGCGATATCAAGGGCAGCGAGGGTGCAGCCGTTTGGAACACCATTGGTGAAACCTTAAGGGCAAACGATCCCAATCATTTAATTACATTCCACCCAAGGGGAAGAACAGCTTCTTCGCAATGGTTTCAAAATGCAAAATGGTGTGATTTTGATATGGTCCAGTCAGGTCACCGCCGTTACGATCAGGACACTTCTAAAAATGAGCAATTACATTATGGAGAGGATAACTGGAAATACATCGAGGCCGATTATAAACTGAAACCAACCAAGCCAACCATAGATGGAGAACCTTCCTATGAAGATATTCCCCAAGGTTTGCACGATACCACACAACCCCGTTGGACAGATAGCGATGTGAGAAGATATGGCTATTGGTCGGTTTTTGCGGGAGCATTTGGCTACACCTACGGCCATAATTCAGTGATGCAGATGTATAAAAAAACAGATTTAAAGCCGGCTTATGGTCCTCGAGACCAGTGGATAACGGCTTTAAATGCGCCCGGTGCCAGGCAAATGCAATACCTCAGGGATTTAATGCTTTCTCATTCTTATTTCGACCGGGTACCTGATCAAACATTAGTTGCTGGTCAAATCGGAGAAAAATACGAGCGTATCCTGGCCACAAGAGGTGAAGAATTTGCATTGCTTTATGCCTATACAGGCAGAAATTTCAGCGTACAAATGGGTAAAATAGATGGTGATGAGGTAAAAGCGTCCTGGTTTGATCCGAGAACAGGGAAAATTACGCCGATTGGTGAATTTGAAAATAAAGGAGTTAAAGAATTTAATCCACCTGGTGAGCCTGTAAATGGTAACGATTGGGTATTAGTATTGGAAGAGGTATAGTAGAAGCGATGAGCGAAAGGCGCATGGCGTTAAGCCTGCACAAAAATCGTCATTTCGACTAGAGTGCAACGGATTGGAGAAATCTATCGCAAGAGTTAAAAAGATGTCATTCTGAGCATAGTCGAAAGACAATCTTTCTAGCAAATTATATAATAGGTCTTCGACTACGCTCAGACCCACAATTACTACAGAAGAATAATTAAAGAAAATAGTGTTTAGAACAAAGTCCATATCATCATTTCGCTTAGCCATTATTGGCCTGTTGTTGTGCGGATTAATTTCTTGCTCAAAGCAAGCTTATCTGTTTACCTCATTCCACGAACCAGCGAATGAAGGTTTAAGGCTTTTATACAGCTATGATGCTTACCACTGGACGGATATGAATAAAACTTTCCTGAAACCAGCCGTTGGCACACTAAAAGTGTTGCGCGACCCATCTATTGTTCAAGGCCCGGATGGAACCTTTCATTTGGTATGGACTTGCAGCTGGAAAGGCGATAAGGGTTTCGGTTATGCCAGTTCCAAAGATCTGATCAACTGGAGCGAACAAAAGTTTCTACCTGTGATGGAAAGCGAAGCCAAGACAGTAAACGTTTGGGCACCTGAAATTTTCTATGATAATAAAAAAAATGAATATGTAATTATCTGGGCTTCAACTATTCCATTCCGGTTTACTAAAGGAGTAGAAGAAGAAGAAAATAATCACCGGATGTACAGCATAACCACAAAAGACTTTGTGACTTTCTCGAAATCAAAATTGTTTTTAGATCCAGGTTTCAGCGTGATTGATGCGGTGATTGTGAAACGGGCAAGCAAAGATTATGCATTGGTTTTGAAAGATAATACCCGTCCGAACAGGAACTTAAAGGTAGCTTTTGCTAAAGATGCTTTAGGCCCTTATGAAAATGTTTCAGTGCCTTTTAGTCCTAAATTAACAGAAGGGCCAACGGTTGTAAAGGTAGGAAAGGATTGGTTGATTTATTTTGATGCTTACGGACAAAAGACTTATTCGGCCTATAAAACAGATGATTTTAAAACATTTAAAGATGTCACTCCCGAAGTTTCAATCCCTGAAGGGCATAAACACGGAACGATTATAAAAGTGAAGAGGAAAGTAATTGAGCATTTATTAAAATAATAAATGACTCGTCATTGCGAACTGGCGCAAGGGAATGAGCGAAAGTGTGAGGCAATTGAAAGATCGGAAACTCGCAATGACGTAATGAACTAGAAAACATGAATACATTTAAAATACTTTGTTTAAACCTAACACTAGCATTTGGGCTACAAGCTTCGCAGGCGCAAGATACCGTACGTTATACGGGCAAAACCCTGGTTAATGCAGATTACCATCATGGGCAGCTTTCGCCAGTGATGGGTGTGCATAGTATCCAGACTTTCAGGGCAAACAGGGAACATCCGGAATTGGCCGAAAACTTTGGCTGGACCTACAACCATGCACCTATGCTGGCATATTGGAACAACAAATTTTATATCGAATATTTGAGTGATCAGGTTGGAGAGAGTATCCCGCCTGGACAAACCTTAATACAATCATCTAAAGATGGTTACAGCTGGACCAAACCAGAAGTTGTATTTCCAAGGTATAGAATTCCAGATGGAACTACAAAAGAGGGCAGAACCGATGTTGCGAAGGATCTGGATGCCGTAATGCATCAACGCATGGGGTTTTATGTTTCAACAAAAAACGTGTTCCTGGTTTTAGGTTTTTACGCCATCAGTTTTGATGCAAAAGACGATCCCAACGATGGTCATGGTATTGGCAGGGCGGTAAGGGAAATTCAGGCAGATGGAAAATACGGTCCGATTTATTTTATTCACTATAATCCAGGCTACTCAGAGAAAAACACTAAATATTTATTGTACACCAAAAGTAAAAGTAAAACTTTCATTGAGGCCTGTAATGAGCTGTTGGCAAATAAATTAATGACACAACAATGGAATGAAGAAGCCGATAGAAAGGATCCTTTAATCACTTTACAAAAACAATATAAAGCCTTCAGTTATTATCACTTGCCTGACGGAAGAGTAGTGGGTTTATGGAAAAATGCCTTAACCGCAATCAGCAATGATAACGGCAAAAGTTGGCCGGAAAATGCTTCCCGCGCACCCGGTTTTGTAAATAGTAATGCCAAAATATGGGGACAAAAGACTTCCGATGGGAATTATGCTACCGTCTATAATCCTTCAGAATACCGCTGGCCATTAGCCATTTCAACCAGTAAAAACGGACTTGATTACACAAACCTGCTATTGGTAAACGGAGAAATTACACCCATGCGTTATGGAGGGAATTACAAATCGTACGGCCCGCAATATGTTCGGGGGATTGAAGAAGGAAATGGAAAGCCTGCAGATGGGAAATTATGGGTTACCTACAGCATGAATAAGGAAGACATATGGGTTTCTTCAGTGCCAGTACCTGTGAATGATAAAGCCACACAGCAGGTAAATGATGATTTTGGTAAAACATCAGCTGATAAACCACTCGAAATGTGGAACATATACAGTCCGTTATGGGCGCCTGTTAAAGTTGAAAATGGTACTTTGGTTTTAAAAGACAAAGATCCTTTTGATTACGCTAAAGCCGAAAGATTATTTCCTGCAGCTAAAAAAGTGATCACCTCCTTTTCTGTTACGCCGAAACAAAATGACTTTGGCTTATTGGAAATTGAATTACAGGATGCAAAGGGAACAGCCACAGTTCGCTTAACTTTTGATACCGCAGGAACATTAAGCGCAAAGGCGGGTGCCCGTTACAAAAATTTTATGAAATACGAGGCTGGAAAAAATTATGATATTAAACTAAAACTGGATGCTTTTACCCGGTTTTATACCATCACGGTAAATGGAAAAGAGGCATTAACGAGTTTAGCCTTTCAGCCTGTTGCGGATGTTTCCAGAATTGTTTTCCGCACCGGGGATGTGCGTCGTTTTCCTGATGTAGATACACCTGCAGATCAAACTTATGATCTAAAAAATGCTGGAGAATCAGAAAAAAAGGAAGCGGTTTATTTGATAAAATATTTAAAAACGGAGGGATTTTAGGATGGTTGAATTTTTAAAATATACCGTCGTTACAAGCTTTCGATTTTTCATCGAAGCGAAACAATCTTTTCAAAAGGCTAGAAAGATTGCTTCGTCGTTCCTCCTCGCAATGACGGCGATAACGACATTACTTTCACTTTTCTCCCTTACAGCCAATGCAAAAATCCTTTTGCCTCAAATCTTATCGAGCAATATGGTATTGCAAAGGGATAAACCCATCAATATTTGGGGTTTTGCTTCAGTTGGCGAAAAGGTAGAAGTGGCATTTGCTGGTCAGAAAAAGGCAACCATTACCGACAAAAATGGAAACTGGTTTGTAGTTTTAACGCCTTTAAAAATATCGGCGAAAGCTCAAACAATGACTATCACTGGCTCGAATAAAATTGAACTCACCAATATTTTAGTCGGTGAGGTTTGGGTCTGTTCAGGTCAATCCAACATGGAATATGCCATGCGTAAACTGGCTAAAATTCCGAGACCTAAAAACGAAAAATTAGGTTTCCCGTCGGATGAGGTGGCAAAAGCAAAAAATGATCAGATCAGGATCTTCCTGGTTAACCGAAAAACCCTGATCAAACCCGATTCGATTCATAAAAGCTGGGCTATAGCTCAGGATTCGGCCTTACGTGCTTTTTCTGCTGTAGGTTATTTCTTTGCAAAAGAAGTTCAGGAGAAACTGGGTGTACCTGTCGGAATGATCTCCTCAGCCATTCCAGGCAGTGCCATTGAGCCGTGGATTTCAGAAAATGCGTTTGAACATGAGGATTATTTCAAGAACCAAAAGGTAGGTAATGATCCTGGTAAATTTTATCCCACCATGATCGAACCACTTACCCAATTTAAAATCCGTGGTTTTCTTTGGTATCAGGGCGAAACCAATTGTTTTTTGAATGAGAAAATCAGTTATGCCTATAAAATGAAGGTGTTAATCAATAGCTGGAGAAAGGCCTGGAAAGAAAATACTCTTCCATTTTATTACGTACAGATTGCCCCTTTTAATTATTCAAAAACCAAAGGAAAGGTACCTGTTGATGAAAATACAGAGCCCGAACTTTGGGAAGCACAAAGCCAGTTGCTACGTTTACCCAATACCGGAATGGTATCGACTAATGATTTAACAGATTCGAACGAAGACCTGCACCCCACATACAAATGGGAGGTAGGAAGAAGATTGGCGCTTTGGGCATTGGCAAAAACCTACAGTCAAAACATAGATTTTTCGGGCCCTATTTACAAAATGGCCTCTTTTAAAGAAGGGAAGGTACTGTTGGATTTTGATTATTTAAAATCTTCCTCTTCAAATCCAATTACAGGCTTTACCATTGCCGGAAAAGATGGAAAGTTCATCAATGCCGGGGCTGTAGTTAAAGATGGAAAAGTGATGGTTTCGGCAAAAGAAATTGCAGAACCTGTGGCTGTGCGCTATAACTGGACAGAGAATCCGTCAGGAAATTTTTATAGCAATGGCTTACCTGCTTTGCCTTTCCGTACTGATAATCCCTTAACTAAAACTTTTAAAACCAATTAATGAAGCGCAGATTTATACTCTTCTTGTGTTTAGTAACCACGTTTTGCTCATTAAAGGCACAGCAAATTGAAAAATTATACCTATCGGGAACCGGAAATGACGATACGGTGAATTGGGATTTTTTCTGTACAGCTGGTGCCAATTCTGGCAAATGGACCACCATTCCGGTGCCATCAAACTGGGAATTACAAGGTTTTGGGAAATATAATTACGGTTTTAATAAAGAGGAAAATAAAGGCAAAGAACAAGGACTTTATAAATATAGTTTTAAGATTCCTGCCAATTGGAAAGACCAAAAAATCAATATTGTTTTCGAAGGATCAATGACTGATACCGAAGTGAAGATTAATGGGAAATCTGCTGGTGAAACACATCAGGGCTCCTTTTACGTATTTAGATATGACATCTCAAAATTGATTAAGCTTGATGGCGATAATTTACTTGAAGTAAAGGTATCCAAACATTCTGCAAATCAATCCGTTAATGAAGCCGAACGTAAAGCCGATTTCTGGATTTTCGGAGGGATTTTCAGACCTGTTTACCTGGAATCATTACCTCAAACGCATATCGATCGAATCCAGATTGATGCCAAAGCTGATGGTAATTTAAACGCTCAACTTTCTTACACAGGCGATGCGGATAAAATGGAAGTTAAGCTTTTTGCTAAAGATGGAAAGCGTTTGGATCATTTTACCACCAGTATTAAAAAAGGAATCAAAAATGTACAGCTGAATCATCAGTTTCTGAATCCGGCATTATGGTCTTCAGAGTTTCCAAACCTTTATACCGCTACTTTTACACTGATCAAAAACGGAAAAGAAATCCATCAGGTTGCTAAAAAAGTAGGTTTTAGAACGGTAGAGGTAAAAGAACGTGATGGTGTTTACATCAATGGCGTAAAAATGAAATTTAAAGGTGTAAACCGGCACTCTTTTTATCCATCATCGGGCAGAACAACAAGCAAAAAAATCAGTATTGCCGATGTACTGTTGATGAAAGAAATGAATATGAATGCCGTTCGCATGTCGCATTATCCTCCAGACGGACATTTTCTGGATGTCTGCGATTCGCTTGGGATGTTTGTGATGGATGAACTGGCAGGCTGGCATGGCACTTACGATACCCCAACAGGAACAAAATTGATGAAGGAAATGATGTTGAATGATGAAAACCATCCATCCATTATATTTTGGGCCAATGGAAACGAAGGTGGACACAACCGCCAGCTAGATCACCTTTTCGCAGAAGAAGATATTCAAAAACGGTCTTTAATTCATCCATGGGAAGTTTTTAACGGATTCGAAACCACGCATTACCGTGAGTTTAATTACGGAATTGGCAATTACGATCACGGACACAACATTTTAATGCCTACCGAATTTCTACATGGCATGTGGGACGGCGGTCATGGTGCAGGGATACAAGATTACTGGAATGCCATGTGGAACAATCCGCTTTCGGCAGGTGGTTTTCTTTGGGATTTTGCCGATCAGGGCATAGTGCGTACCGATAAGAACGGCGAATTAGATACAGATGGTAATCATGGTCCGGACGGAATTGTTGGCCCATACCACGAAAAAGAAGGCAGTTTTTATACTATTAAGGAGGTTTGGAGTCCGGTTTTTGTAGAAAAAAGAGAAATGACCGCTGGCTTTGATGGTTCGTTTACCATAGAAAACCGTTATGCTTTTACGAACCTTAACCTATGTACTTTCAGCTGGAAACTCAAAAAACTAAAAGCTGGTAAAGATGACGAATTTAAAACCGGAAAAACGGATGCACCAGATATCAAGCCTTTTGAAAAAGGAAAGCTGCAGGTTAATCTTCCGGCGGATTGGCGAAGTTTTGATGCCTTATACTTAACGGCAAATGCACCAGATGGTAAGGAGCTGTTCACCTGGAGTTTTCCGATTGCACTGCCAGCGGATGATGCAACAAAAATCGTTGTAAAAACAGGTTCTACTAAGGTGAGTTTAAAAGAAGATTCAAAAGTTTATCAGGTTTCTGCCAATGGCATTGATTTAACTTTCGATAAAACGACTGGTTTGCTGCAACAAGTGAAAAATGCAAATGGTGTAATTCCATTTTCAAACGGACCGGTTTTGCAGGAGGGTGTAAATAACTTTAAAAACTTCACCAAAAGGGTGGACGGTGAAAATTTGGTGATTTCATCCAAATTTGATAAAAAAGAAAGTTGGAATACTTTGCAATGGACCATTTATCCATCCGGCTGGTTAAAAATGGAAGTGAAATATTTTCCATCGGATTACTTTACCACATTCGTGGGTTTGAACTTTTCTTATCCCGAAACAGCGATCAAAGCGGTTGAATATAAGGGGAACGGACCATATCGTGTTTGGAAAAACAGAATGAAGGGCACGCAATTTGGCATCTGGAAAAAGGATTACAACAATTCTGCAACAGGCGAAGCTCCATGGCAATATCCTGAATTTAAAGGTTATTATTCGAACATGTATTGGTGCGAGTTTATCGGAAAACAACAATCGTTTAAAGTAATAACGGATAAAGAAGATGTTTTCTTAAGGTTATTTACACCTAAGAAATCGAAGGATACTGAATACGATAACATGAGCCCGACATTCCCTAATGGTGATATTTCATTTATGAATGCAATTTCGGCTATTGGCACAAAAACACAAAAACCCGAAACAACCGGACCAATGGGAATGAAAAATATTTATTACGATTTTGATAAAGATCCGGCCAGGGCACTGAATATGACCTTGTATTTTGATTTTTCAATAAGTACATCGTCATTGCGGGAAGGTACCACGAAGTGAAGGAGAAAAGTATTATTAAACAATATAAAAGATCAGTAAAATCAATAGATCCGTGTAATCAACCGCGAAGCGTAATGAACATTAAAACCTATATATTGATCATCTGCGTTTGCTTACTGCCATTTTCAAAAGTGGTGGGGCAAATCGTTTTGCAGCATACCACCTGCGAGATGCTCGAAAATCCATTGGGAATCGATGTTCAAAAACCAAGGTTTGCCTGGCATACCATTTCCAAAGCGCGTAATGTTATGCAAACCGCTTATCAGATCTTAGTGGCTTCATCTGAAGAAAAGTTAACAGCAAATGATGGCGATTTATGGGATTCAGGAAAAGTAAATTCACCAGTATCTATTCATGTAATTTACAATGGAAAAGGGCTTAAAAGCAGGGATAAAGTATATTGGAAGGTTAAAGTGTGGACGAGCGCAGGTGAAAGCGAATGGTCTGCAAACAACTATTTCTCAATGGGTTTGCTATATTACAAAGACTGGCCGAAAGGCTGGATTGGTTTCGACAAGGCATTCCCATGGGATAACATTAAAACCGATTCACGCTTGTCTGCAAGGTATTTCAGAAAAGAGTTTCAAAGTACGAAAGAAATTAAATCCGCCACGGCATCTATTGTGGGTTTAGGTTTATACGAACTGTTTATCAACGGTAAAAAGGTGGGCAATGATGTTTTATCTCCATCCGCGACTGATTACACCAAAAATGTAAAGTATAACACTTACGATGTAAGCAGTTATATTCAGAATGGTAAAAATGCCATCGGTACGGTACTTGGAAATGGCCGTTTCTTTGCCATGCGCCAAAATGAAAAGCCTTATAAAATCAAAACATTTGGTTTTCCGAAAATGCTGATGAACATCAATATCGTTTATACCGATGGAACAACAGCAAACATTGACACTGACGACAGCTGGAAAGGCACAGCTGATGGACCAATCAGAACCAATAACGAATATGACGGTGAAGAATACGATGCTACCAAAGAAGCAACTGGCTGGAATAAAATAGGCTTTGACGATAGTAAGTGGGCAAAAGCCGAATTTGTACAGGAACCAACAGGAACCATTGAAGCCCAAATGAATGAAAACATGCGGGTGATGAATACAATAAAACCTGTTTCCATTACTAAGCTTTCGGGAGGGCGGTATATTTTGGATATGGGTCAGAATATGGTGGGCTGGTTGCAGATTAAGGTAAGAGGGGTAAAGGGAAAACAAATCAAAATGCGTTTTGCAGAGTCGCTACAAGATAATGGAGAACTTTTTACGGCTAATCTTCGTAATGCAAAATGCACCGATTTGTACACATTAAAAGGAGGCGAACCGGAAACCTGGGAGCCTACTTTTGCTTATCGTGGATTTAGATACGTAGAACTTTCGGGATATACTTACCAGCCATCGGCAAATGATTTTGTTGGCAAAATGATCTACGATAACATTAAAACGGTCGGAATGTTCGAAACCTCGGATGCTTTGACCAATCAGATCTTCAAAAATGCCTGGTGGGGAATTGCCGGTAGTTATAAGGGGATTCCGGTTGATTGCCCGCAACGCAACGAACGCATGCCTTGGCTGGGCGATAGGGGCGCTGTGGCTTATGGAGAAAGCTTTCTTTTTGATAACGGCCGTTTTTATGCCAAATGGTTACAGGATATCAGAAATTCGCAGAAAGAGGATGGCGCCATTCCGGATGTTGCTCCAGCTTTCTGGCGTTACTATAGCGACAACATGACCTGGCCTGGAGCGATGCTTTTGGTTACCGAAATGTTATACAAACAAACTGGTGATGTTTCTGCCGTTCGTGATAATTATCCGTCAATGAAAAAATGGCTGGCCTACATGCAGGATCGTTACATGAAAGATTACATCCTGACTAAAGACAGTTATGGCGATTGGTGTATGCCACCGATTACCATCGAGTTTGGAAGAGGAAAAAGTGCAGACAAGAAATATCCATCTGAGTTAATCTCAACGGCTTATTATTATCATTTCACTCAATTGATGATGCAATTTGCTAAGGTAAGCGGCAACAACGAAGATGTTGAAGCATATGAGCAATTGGGAAATAAAATAAAAGAGGCTTTTAACCAGAAATACTACAACGAAAAAGGCTATTACGCTACAAATGCGTTAACTGATAATATCATTCCACTTTATTTTGGAATGGTTCCGCAGAACAAGGTAGATCAGGTGTTTAAGAATATAACCTACACGGTCGAAGTAACCAATAAAGGCCATTTAAGTAATGGTTTGGTGGGTATTCAATGGCTGATGCGCTGTTTAAACGATAACGGCCGACCAGACCTGGCTTATACCGTGGCCACACAGAAAACCTATCCGAGCTGGGGCTATATGGTTGATCAGGGTGCAACCACCATCTGGGAATTGTGGAATGGAAATACGGCAGATCCAAAAATGAATTCGCAGAACCATGTGATGATGCTCGGCGATCTGCTTATCTGGTATTATGAAAATCTGGCCGGTATTAAATCAGAAACTGCTGCCTTTAAAAAGATACTGATGAAACCGGAGATAATTACTGGTTTAAACTCAGTTAATGCCAGCTACAATTCGGCTTATGGGTTAATCAAAAGTAGTTATAAGCGAACAGGAAATCAGTTTAACTGGAACGTTACCATTCCGCCAAACACAACGGCATGGGTTTATATTCCGGCAAACAACAAAAATGAAGTTTCAGAAAAAATTAAGTCTATAAAGGACTTAAAGTTTATAAAAATGGAGCATAACAGGGCAGTGTATGAGCTTGGTTCTGGTGATTACGCTTTTGTGGTGGAGAAGAAATAATATAACTGGCCGTCTTTGCGAGGTATGAAGCAATCCTTTTGGCAATGACGCATAAATAAATACAATTATGAGAAAGTTTTTAAACCCATTGATTTTGATCACCTTACTGATTACCTCGGTAAACGCGTTCAGTCAAACGAAAGATGTTGTTGTACCAGAAGAAATCCTGACTAAGGTTAAAGAATGGACTTCAGCTTTAAATTTAACTGATGCAGCTAAAAAATCAGCTGTTGAACATGCGATTGCGGTGCATTTAACAACGGTAAGGGATTGGCATAACGAGCATCCTTCATCAAGTGTTCCTGATGGAATAAACCCGGTTACAGGCAATAAATTAAGTGATTTAGATAAACAGATTATTGCCGATTCCGCCATGCCGTCAACGGTTCATCAATCGCTTATGGATGAATTGAAAAAGAATTTAACAGCAACGGAGGTGGAAAGCATTTTGGATAAATACACTATTGGAAAAGTTGAATTCACGATGAAAGGTTATAAAGCCATCGTTCCTGATTTAACCGCTGATGAGGAAGCGAAAATTTTAGCTTTTTTAAAACAAGCGAGAGAACAGGCGATAGATTATAAAAACATGAAACAGATTTCAGCCATCTTCGAAATTTACAAAACAAAATCGGAACAAATGCTCAATAATAACGGACGCAGCTGGAGAGCACTTTACAGTGCTTATACCAAAAAGATAAAAGAAGAAAAGGCGGTTAAGGCGAAACAGTAAAATAACATCGTCGTTGCGAGGAGGAACGACGAAGCAATCTTTCTTGATAGGATAGATTGCTTCAGTGAAGAAAAATCAGCTTCGCAATGACGGTAATCAAAAATAAGATGTTAAAAAGAAAAATATACTTCACAATAGGACTTGTTTTCATGGTAGCAGCTGCTCAGGCCCAGGTCGAAAAATGGCAAAAAGGTGTGATCAAACAGGAGTTTTTGTATGACAAAGCACCATTCCCATCCTGCCACTCTGCTACCATAGCAGAAACGCCAACAGGTTTAGTGGCCTCATTTTTTGGTGGGACTAAGGAGCGTAATCCAGATGTAGAAATTTATATCAGCCGTTTTGTGGATGGTAAATGGCTGGCGCCCTTTTCGGTAGCCAATGGTATCCAGCCTGATGGCAAAAGATTGCCCACGTGGAATCCGGTCTTATATCAGGTTCCGGGTGGAGACTTGCAGTTGTTTTACAAAATCGGGCCAAAACCCTCAGAATGGTGGGGAATGATGAGAACTTCAAAGGATGGTGGCAAAAACTGGTCTGAGGCCATTAAATTACCTGATGGTGCTATCGGCCCGGTAAAAAATAAACCCGTTTTATTAAGCAATGGAAATCTTTTTGCACCCTCGAGCAGAGAAGGCGATGGTTGGAAAATTCATTTCGAAGTAACCAAAGACAACGGCAAAACCTGGAGAACAATTGGCCCACTTCCTGAAAACGGGATCAAAGCTATTCAGCCAAGCATTTTACAATATGGAAATGGCAAACTGCAGATCTTGGCCAGAACAGCTAACCGTGCGATTGTAGAATCCTGGTCTAATGATAACGGAGAAACCTGGTCGGCCTTAACCAAAACTTCATTACCAAATAACAACTCCGGAACCGATGCGGTAACGATGAAAGATGGTCGCCAGGTATTGGTGTACAATCATGTTTTACCCCCAGGCGATTTAGCAAAAGGACCCCGTACCCCGTTAAATGTCTCCATTTCCAAAGATGGAAAAGAATGGTTTGCGGCCTTAATTTTAGAAGATTCACCGATCAGTCAATATTCTTATCCTGCTGTTATTCAAACTTCTGATGGGATGTTACACTTCATTTATACCTGGAGAAGAGAGAAAATTAAACATGTAGTAGTTGATCCGTCAAAATTGAAATTGAAGAAAATTGTAAACGGCACCTGGCCTAAAATAAAAGGTTATACCGCTCCCGTGATTACAGAAACCAAAAATGAGGAGGGTTAAGATGAGCAATGCAAATAGATATGTTATTTCGGGTACCGAAATCTTTGATAGCAGAAATTGTCCCCCTCTGGAGGGGGTTGGGGGAGGATTTAAATTACTTTTTGCTATTTTATTAAGTTTATTTTCAGTTACAAATCTCTCCGCCCAAAACCAAAATACCGATAACCTCTATAAAAAACCATTAGTTGAGGTCTTAAAAGAGATTCAAACCCGTTTTAAAGTTCAGATCAAATATTCGGAGCCACAGGTAAAAGACAAATGGGTAAACTATGCGGAGTGGCGTTTTCGTGCAAACGTTGATGAGACGCTCGCGAATGTACTTACCCCTTTGGATATGAAAGTAAACAAAGAAAAGCCTGGTGTTTACAAATTAAAAGAATACGAATATTACCGATGGGAAGTTCAGGATGGATGGGCCTATCTGGATAGTTTGGCCACAAAATATCACGATAAGATGAGTTTGGAAAAACGTAAGGCAGAAATAAAACCTGAATTGTACAAGGCTTTATTGTTATCGCCATTACCTGCAAAACCCGACTCAAAACCGATTGTAACTGCGAAGAGAATTTACGACGGCTATTCTGTAGAAAACATTGCGCTGGAGATTCTACCCGGCGTATGGATTAATGGTTCATTATACAAACCACTTCATTCTAAAGGAAAAATCCCTGTTGTACTTAGTCCCGATGGGCACTGGGAAAAACAACGCTACAGACCCGATTGTCAGATTCGTTGCGCCATGATTGCCAAGATGGGTGCTATGGCTTTCAGCTACGATCTGTTTGCCTGGGGTGAATCGATGTTGCAGTTTAAATACGAAGATCACCGTAAAAGCCTGTCGCAAACCATTCAAACTTTGGGCGGAATCAGAATTTTAGATTACTTCTCATCATTAAAAGAAACAGATACCACCAGAATTGGAATCAGCGGTGGTTCCGGAGCGGGAAGCCATTCTATTTTAATGACGGCTATGGATGACAGGATTAAACTGAGTGCCCCTGTAGTGGCCATGTCGTCTTATTTTTATGGTGGCTGCCCATGCGAAAGTGGAATGCCTGTTCATCAGTGTGGCGGCGGAACTGATAACGTAGAATTAGCCGCAATGGCCGCACCCCGTCCCCAGTTATTAGTTTCAGATGGCAGCGATTGGACAGCAAATACACCCGAACATGATTTTCCATACCTGCAAAAAATGTATGGTTATTATGGCGTGAAGGATAAAGTGGAAAACGTTCATCTTCCTGATGAAAAACATGATTTTGGTATTAATAAACGCATTGCATTGTACGATTTTTTAATCAAAAACTTCAAATTAAACGCGGCTGCAGTTAAAGGTAAAACCAGTAAATATGATGAAAGCAAAGTAACCATCGAAAAGGAAAATGCCCTATATGTTTTTGGCGACAAAGGTGAAAAATTACCTAAAAATGCCGTAATGGGTTTTGAAAATTTAGAGAAATTATTTCCGTTAACCTCGATCAAATAACAGATATGGAGCATCAAAATAGAAGATCTTTTATTAGCAATGTGGCTTTATTAACAGGTGTTTTAATGATTCCCGATCAATTGCTTTTTGCGGTTGAAAATAAAAAGAATAGGTATAAGATCGCCGTAATCGATTTAATGATCCTGAAACGTCAAAAAATAAGTGCTTTGCCAATGGCAAAAGAAATTGGTGCCGATGGATTGGAAATTGATATGGGTGGTTTGGGCGATCGGGAGACATTTGACAATAAACTCGCCGATCCAAAAATCAGACAGGAGTATCTGGATAAGGCAAAAGAATTAAATCTTGAGATCTGTTCTTTGGCGATGACCGGATTTTATGCACAATCATTCGCCAAGCGACCAACTTATCAGAAAATGATTCAGGATGCTTTAGATACCGCCAAAGCCATGAATATTAAAGTAATATTTCTTCCATTAGGTATTCAAGGCAATTTGGTTAAAAATCCAGAATTGCGTGAACCAATTGTAGAAAGATTAAAGGTGGCAGGCAAAATGGCATCCAAAGATGGCATCACCATCGGAATTGAAAGTGCATTAGATGCAAAAGGCGAATTACAGTTATTAAAGGAGGTGGGTTCTATACATGTTAAAAGTTATTTCAATTTCTCCAACGCCATAAAAAATGGGCGGGATTTGCATCAGGAACTCAGGATTTTAGGCAAGAAAAATATTGTTCAAATTCACGCTACAAATGAAGATGGTGTTTGGTTACAAAATGATCCAAAGATCGATCTGAATAAGGTAAAAGAAACCCTAGACGACATGGGCTGGAAGGGATGGCTGGTGGTAGAAAGAAGCCGGGATGCAAAACAGCCGACAAATGTAAAATATAATTTCAGCGCCAATACCGCTTACCTGAAATCAGTTTTTCAAAACCATGCGTTGTCATTTCGGGGTACGAAGCAATCTCAATAAGGGAATATGGAAATATCCAGAATAAAAAAGATGCAAATCGCAAATGATAAAAAAAGTCTTGTGCCTTGGTTCGCGTCTTCACGAACCAAACAGTTTAAACCGTTTTATAGTCTGGTAATTCTGTTATCGTTACTGTGCCTGAAATCAAGCGCAATAGATATTTATGTGTCCGTAAATGGTACTGATCGTAATTTAGGTACGAAAGAAAAGCCTTTGGCAACATTGCATTCGGCCATTAGAAAAGCCCGTGAATTGCGGCGTTTAAATGATGTCTCGATTAAGAATGGAATCCGGATTATCATGGGCAAAGGTTTTTATCCATTAAACGAACCTGTTGTTCTTCGTCCTGAAGATTCTGGTACAAAAGATAGTCCGACGGAAATTATTTCAGCGCCTGCTGAAAAGGTTATTTTGAGTGGAGGTGTTCAAATAAATGGCTGGAAAAAACTCAGCCATTTTATTGCCGGTCTGCCAAAAGAATCTATTGGGAAGGTTTGGGTTACTGATATTCCCAATTTTGATGGCAGTGATCTCCAGTTCAGACAGCTTTGGGTAAACGGAACCAAAGCTATCCGTGCAAAAAATTACAACGGTGAAGAAATGGGAAGGATTTTATCCTGGGATAGCAAAAAGCAGACTTGTACCATTCCACTCCAAAAAAACATCAGTTTAGCGAATATTAAAGGGATGGAAATGCTCATCCACCAGTGGTGGGCCATTGCAAATCTCCGCGTAAAATCTGTTAAAGTGACTGGCAATAGTGCAGAACTTTCTTTTATGCAGCCCGAAAGCAGGATCCAATCTGAGCATCCCTGGCCAGCGCCATGGATTTCGGAGAAAACCGGAAATTCTGCTTTTTACCTCAGCAATGCGATCCAGTTTTTGAACGAACCTGGCGAATGGTTTGAAGATTTACTAAACCATAAAATTTATTACTGGCCAAAGGCATCGGAAAACATGCAAAAGGCTGAAGTAATTGCTCCTGCATTAGAGAACCTTATTAAAATTGAAGGTACAATTGATCAACCGGTTTCTTTTGTGAACTTCAAAGGGATTTCTTTTGAACATTCCAGTTGGTTGCGCCCATCAAAACAAGGTCACGTACCTCACCAGGCGGGTATGTATATGCTTGATGCCTATAAACTGGAAAAAGCTGGCACAGCAGATAAACCCACTTTAGAAAACCAGGCCTGGGTTGGCCGTCCCGCCGCTGCTGTGGAAGTGAGTTACGCAAATAACACTTCATTCGAATCTTGCCGATTTGAACATCTGGCTTCAACAGGACTGGATTACAGAAAAGGAACTGCTGATAATGAAATCAAAGGAAACTTATTTAAGGATATTGGTGGTTCGGCCATTTTAATCGGGACTTTTTCTGATGAAGCCACAGAAGTGCATTTGCCATATAATCCGACAGATCAAAGGGAAATTTCGACCAATAATACAATTGAAAATAACCTGATTACCGATGTAACTAATGAAGATTGGGGTGCTGTGGGTATTGGAGCAGGGTATGTTCGGGAAATTAAAATCCTCCATAACGAAATCAGTGAGGTTTCCTATTCGGGTATCAGTATGGGTTGGGGCTGGACGAAAACGAAAAACGCGATGGAGAATAACACCATTAGGGCAAATAAAATCCACCATTACGGCAAACACATGTATGATGTAGCAGGGATTTATACCTTATCTGCTCAGCCTGGATCATCTATTACCGAAAATGTGGTCGACAGTATTTATAAAGCACCATATGCACACCTTCCTGATCATTGGTTTTACCTGTATACAGATGAAGGTTCATCCTATTTCACCATCAAAAATAATTGGACACCCGCTGAAAAATATCTCCAAAATGCCAACGGACCAGATAACCTGTGGGAAAACAATGGACCAAAGGTGGATGAAAAAATAAAGCAACATGCGGGCTTAGAAAAACCTTTTCAATATCTGTTAAAGGAAAAAGCAAGCTATTCGAAAAAAACTATTAATCAAGCTATTGATCAGCCTGTCGTATTCGAATTGATCTTTAAATCAGATAATCTTCCAGGAAACAGCGCCATAAAAACTTTCGCAAAAGAAAACAACCTTCTGGCAAGCTCAATTTATAAATGGAACAATCGATTGGTGATTTATACTTCCGGTTTAAAAGTGGAGAGTTTAAAACAAACTTTGAAACGCTTAAGCGCTACTGAAATTAAATTGTATGATAATCTGTTTTATGATTTTAGCAGAGAAAAGAACTGTGGCGACAAATCCGTTGCAGAATGGGATAACATCATTTTATCGGCCAATTTGGTTAAAGATGAAAAAATGCAAAAAGAATACCTGAGCTATCATAAAACACAATTTGAGAAATGGCCCGAAATTTCAAGAGGGTTCTGTAATGCTGAATTTCAACGTTTAGCCATCTTTAAAAATGACCGGCAATTGATGCTGATCATCAGTATACCAAAAGGGAAAAAATTGGATGATTTAAATCCAAAAACCACCGAAAACAATCCTAAGGTGGATGAATGGAATGCCATTATGAAAAAGTATCAGGAAGGAATTGAAGGCACAAAACCCAACGAGGTTTGGGTGTTCTTTAAACCTATAGAATAGAGGACTTATTGTCCTCCACAGGAGAGGGCAAAGGGAGGTAAACAATAACGCTTAAAAAATAATATCATGTTAAGATTAGGGATTTTAGGTTTAGGAGAGGGCAGAAGTACAATTTCTGCATCATTATCAAGTAGGAAGTTTAAACTTATCCAAATTTGTGATGCCAATAAAAAACTTTGTGAAGAGCGTGCATTGGAATTTGATTTTAAAAACTGGACAACCAATTACGAGGACATGTTAACCAGTGACAAAATCGATATGATCGCAATTTATACGCCAGATCACCTGCATTTCGAACACATTAAACTGGCACTCGAACACGGAAAACACGTGGTGTGTACCAAACCATTTATTGATGATCTGAGTCAGGCGAATGAACTGTTGGAGTTGGCGAAGAAATCACGGAAAAAGATTTTTGTAGGACAAAGTTCCCGTTTTTTCGAACCTGCTAAACGTCAGAAGAAAGATTTTGATGAAGGTTTGATCGGAGATTTAATCACAATAGAGAGTCACTATCATGCCGATCACCGTTGGTTTTTGGAAAAAGGCTGGTCGCTAAAGCAATCGTTTAAATGGTTGTACGGCGGATTAAGCCACCCGGTTGATTTTATCAGATGGTATATGCCTGACATTGAAGAGGTAATGGGTTATGGTATGTTAAGTAGCAATGGTTTAAAAGCCGGCTTGAAAAATCAGGATACCATGCACTTCATATTTAAGGCAAAAGATGGCCGGATTGCAAGGGTTAGTGGTGCTTATACCGGGCCAACGCAACCTGCAAGTCGTGATAGTGGCATGAGCTGTATTTTGCGGGGAACAGAAGGCGCTAGTCAAGCCGATTACCACGAGCTTCGTTATTCGGTTACGACCAAGACCGGAGAAGAAAAGATCATTACCTGGGGCGATGCGACCTTAAAACATTATTTCCGTTTCGAAGGGCAGAGCCATCACGCTGGAGAATACCAGAACTACCTTGATTATTTTGCGGATAGCATCAATAACAATTTTACTGCCTATCCGGATTTAAAAGAAGGAATCGGAACTGTAGCGTTATTGCAGGCGATGGATCAATCTTTAGAAACCGGTTTGCCGGTAAAAATTGATGAAATTTTGGAGGCAAATCATATTAGCAGAGCATCGATAGGATTGTAATGATTGACCTCTATTACCTGATCATTCAGCCACGGAGACAAGGAGGAGCACATACACCTTAAAATGCCATGGGTCGTGTCTCTACGAACCACTACGGTAACGTATACTGTGTGATTCGCGATAATGAAAAAATAAACGCTCCGTGGATTCCGTGGCAAAAACTAAAAAAAACTAACCAAATGGGGAATATAGTAGAACGTTTAACCAATTTAGATTATTTCATCGTAATTGCTTACCTCATTATCCTGATGATCATCGGATATAGGGCAAGCTTTTCCAAAAAGAAGAACAGTGATGAAACCTTATTTCTGGCTAATAAATCATTAAACTGGAGCAGTATTGGCTTCAATATGTGGGGCACCAATGTTGGCCCATCCATGTTATTGGCTTTTGCGAGCATCGGTTATAGTACAGGTATCGTAGCAGTCAATTTCGATTGGTACGCCTTTATATTTTTATTCTTACTGGCTATTGTTTTTGCACCGAAATACCTTGCCGCCAAAGTGAGTACCATGCCCGAGTTTATGGGCAACCGATATGGCGATTCCACTCAGAATATTCTGGCATGGTATGCCTTGGTGAAGATCTTAATTTCATGGCTGTCGTTAGGGCTGTTTGCAGGAGGCTTTTTAGTCCGCCAGATTTTAGGCATTCCCATGTGGCAATCGGTTACGGTGTTGGTGGCCTTTGCCGGACTTTTCACCTTTTTTGGTGGTTTAAAAGCGATTGCCAAAGTAAACGTTTTCCAGATGATTTTACTGATTGCGGTTTCACTTTCATTGATGTTATTAGGCTTAAACAAGGTAGGTGGAATTTTGGCTTTGTATGAAAAGACACCCCATCATTTCTGGAATTTAATCCAACCCGCCAGCGATCCAAAATATCCTTGGTACGCCATTTTATTGGGTTATCCTGTTGCCGCTGTCGCCTTTTTCTGTACTGATCAATCCATGGTTCAGTCGGTTTTGGGCGCTAAAAATTTAAAGGAGGGACAATTGGGCGTGAGTTTTATTGGCTGGTTAAAAATTCTTTCGCTTCCTCTGTTTATCGGAACAGGGATACTTTGTTATGTATTGTTCCCGAACCTGAAAGACCCAAACGAAGCTTATATGACCATGGTAACCAATTTATTTCCTCCGGGCATGAACGGCCTGGTGATCGTGGTGCTGATTGCCGTTTTGGTGGGGACCATCGGTTCATCTTTAAACTCGTTAAGTACCGTTTTCACGATGGATATTTACGTGAAAAAAATCAATCCACAGGCCAGCAATAAACAGATTGTCCGTATTGGTCGTTGGGCAGTTGTAGCAGGGTGCATTTTTGCCGTTGTAGTGGTTTTAGCCATCGACAACATCAAAGGGCTAAATTTATTCGACGTTTTTCAGTCGGTTTTAGGTTTCATTGCACCGCCATTATCGGTGGTATTCTTACTCACCGTTTTCTGGAAAAGAACGACAAGAAAAGCCGTAAATTTTACGCTTTCGATCGGCTCTGTTTTGAGTTTGGGCACAGGTGTTACTTATTTATGGATTTTACCATCGGATAAGTATGCATTCTGGCCGCATTATCTGATGCTCTCGTTTTTTATTTTCGCTGGATTACTGATCATTGCGATCCTGATTTCCCTATTGGATAGAACACCAAGCATTTACACGGTTAATGCAGAACATGAGGCCAATATTGAAAAACCACAAAGGGCAGTTTGGATTTCGTGGATTGCATTAGCGGTGGTCATGATCGCACTATACTTATTTTTTAACGGACATTAATAATGATTAAAAGACAGATATAATATCAGTGTTTATCTGTGCCCATCCGTGGTAAAAGCCTTAAGCTAATAATATGAAAAACTTAAAAAAACTCATTCTCATCAGCATTTTTATCTGTTTAACAGCACAACTTTTTGCCCAAAAAGCATCGTGGATCTGGTATCCAGGGGATTTTGATATCTATATGAGCAATATGATGCAGAACCGGAGAACAGAAAGAGGTTCTTTTTTTCCGGTGTTTTGGAAAATGGATAGCCATTATGTGCTGGTCGATTTTCACAAAGAATTTAATCTTTCCCAGCCAGAAGAAGTTAAGTTGTTCGTAGAAGGTACTTACAATGTGAAAATTGATGGTCAGGCCATTTCAGGTTTTCCAAAAAGTATCCAAATTCCTGCGGGCAAGCACAAATTGAGTTTAAAGGTTTATAATCAGGCACACGTTCCGGCTATTTTTGTTCAGGGCAAAACGGTTGTTTCTGATGATACCTGGTTAAGCACCTTTGAGGATAAAGAATGGATTGATGCCAGTGGAAAAACCTCTGATAAATCGGGAACTACCTTTGTTTCGGCAGGTTCATGGAATTTAACGGATCCAACTCAACTACCATCACAATTTAAATTGCCCGTAATTGCGAAATTGGCTGTTAAAACCGAAAAAATAAATAAGGGTTCTGTTGCCGACTTTGGAAAAGAGACTTTCGGTTTCATTAAAGTTCACGGTTTGAAAGGAAAGGGAAGACTGGGCATTTATTATGGAGAATCAAGAGAAGAGGCCTTGTCAACAGACAAATGTGAAACCCTGGATTATCTTGATATCGACCTGGCTCAAAAAAAAGACTCCATTATGCCACTTTCGAAAGCTTTCAGATACGTGAATTATCAATCTGAAGGTTCTGTATCTGCCGATTCAGTTTCAATGCTGTATGAATATGCACCGGTTACCGAGCGCGGAAGTTTTAAATCTTCAGATACCGAACTCAACAAAATTTATGATGTAGCCAAATATACGTTCCATTTAAATACCCGTGAGTTTTTTATCGATGGAATTAAACGCGACCGTTGGGTGTGGAGCGGCGATGCTTACCAGAGTTATTTAATGAACTATTATTCATTTTTCGATGCACCAACTGTAAAGCGGACATTACTTGCTCAGCGTGGTAAGGATCCTGTAACAGCACACATCAATACCATTATGGATTATTCTTTTTATTGGTTTTTAGGGATTTATGATTATTACAAATTTACGGGCGATAAAAAGTTTGTGCAGGATATTTATCCACGAATGCAGTCGTTAATGACTTACATTGATGGTAGAAAGAATAAAAATGGCTTATTGGAATGGATGCCTGGCGATTGGATTTTTATCGATTGGGCAGATAAACTGAGTAAAGACGGTGAAGTGAGTTTCGAACAGCTTTTATATGCCCGGAGTTTAGAAACCATGGCATTGTGCGCTAAATTAGCTAATGACGGTGAGGGAGTTACAAAATACGATCAACAGGCGAAAGAACTGAAAAATAAGATTTTCGAACTTTACTGGAACCAGAACAAAAGTGCTTTAGTGCATAGCCGTATTGATGGTAAACAAACCGATAATGTAACCCGATATGCCAATATGTTCGGGATCTTCTTTGATTATTTTACGCCAGAACAAAAAATGGCTGTTAAGAAAAATGTGTTGCTGAATGATCAGATTGCCAAAATCACCACGCCATACATGCGTTTTTACGAACTTGAAGCCTTGTGTGCCATGGGCGAACAGCCTTACGTACTCAAAGAAATGAAAAGTTATTGGGGTGGTATGCTAAAATTGGGCGCAACATCTTTTTGGGAAGAATACAACCCCGATAAAAAAGGAACAGAGCACCTGGCTATGTACGGCCGGCCATTTGGAAAAAGCCTTTGTCATGCCTGGGGCGCGAGTCCGGTTTATTTATTGGGAAAATATTATTTGGGGGTACAACCCACAACACCGGGCTACGAAACCTATACGATTGAACCAAATTTAGGTAGCTTAAACTGGATGGAAGGAAAAATACCAACAGCCAACGGCGACATTTCGGTGTATTGCAGTAAAAAAGAAATCAAAGTTTCCTCAACAACGGGCTTAGGAAAATTAAAAATCAAAAGTAAAACCAAACCTGTTGTAAAAGATGCTAAAGTGAAAGAGGTTTCGAAAGGAATTTATGAAGTGGTGATTGAGAGGGGAAGGGATTACAATGTGAAGTATTCAGGATAGAAATATTAAACCTCACAGGTTTGGGAAACCTGCGAGGTTTGAAATTAAAAATCTTAATGTAGTAACTGCGTTGAATAGCTTGTCATTTACAAACGATAAAATTGTAAAGCTAGCTGCGCACTCATTGTGAGACGAGCGCAAGCAATTGGCGAAAAATCAGGATGTAATAACTCCGCGTTAGGGATTGTAAGGGTTCAGTGCCGATACTTCATCGGTACCGGAGCGAAGCCCTGCAAAGCCCGACCCTATCCGTATTTCACGGGATTGGGTAACGCCCAAATAAGTGTGAACTACTATTTTTCCGCTAACGCAAGCTTCTAACGAGCGTTGAATAGCTTATCGTTTATCTAGCTACGCACTTGTTGTAAAACAAGCACAAACACAAAAGCCACTCAAAGGGGTTAAACCCCAATCCGTTGTTCAATTTTCTTCACACATTTGTAAGCTTCAGCGAGTATCACATCATTGGCAATAGTTTGATCTACATTTATCGCATTTAACATCGAGATGGTCAAACAGGCGATGATCCCATTATTACCGGCAATCCCGATCGGTACCGAAAGGTCGGTCACACCAGAAACTGAATCACTATTTTTAAAATAAGAACCGGTTTGTTGAATATCAGTCAAAGAATTTAAGAAATCCTCTTGTTGGGCTTTGGCGTATTTTTTGAAAATGCCATTGTTTTTTAAGGTTGTGCTGCGCTCAGCATCAGACATATAGGCCAACAAAACTTTACCCGATGCAGTTAAAGGCAAAGGAAACAAATTCCCTTCTTCAATCGATAATGCAATCGGTCCCGGGCTTTTGGCGTGGATAATCACCATGACCTGGTTCATGTATAAAATACTTAAATGGCACGACTGGCGGATACTGTTTGCCAATTCTTCCAGCGGAAACTGTGCAGCCTTACGCAGCTCATCAATAGGCGAATGCCGGTGTGAAAGGTAGAAAAGTTTTAGCGACAGCCTATATTTACCCGATACCTCATCACGCAAAATATAACCGCGACTTTCCAAACTCATCAACATTCTGTAAATTTCGTTTGGTGTTTTCTCAATACCAATGGCAATTTCGGTTTGAGACAATGGGATAGACTGTGCGGATAAGTATTCCAATATATCAAGTCCTTTATCCAAAGCAGGCGCCTGGTATTTTGATTCTTTTTCGTTCATACGGGTTTAAATTTGGCTGTAGCGTATTTTTTACAATTTCAAACATACAAAATGCTTTCTTATTTCTACAAAAGAAGATTTCGTGTAATTTAAATACGAATATATGTTTTCATATTTAAAAAAAACATTTATATTTGAATTAGAGATAGCGATTTAAAGTTAAGCAATTTATAGGGCTTAATTAATAAGAGTTAAGAAATTATTTCTAAACTGATTTTATCGCTGATAACCATTTATAAACCTAAGCAAACACCGGTAACGGTGCACGACTATTGATGAGTAAACTCGTAATCTTTTCCTGGCTTTACTTCTTGAGTATTCCGCTCTTTGGGCAAGATATTAAGGTTGCTCAATTAGATTGTGAATACCGGAATAACCCGATCGGAATTAATGTGCTTTCGCCTCATCTAAGCTGGAAATTGCAATCTGCTAAACACAATGTAACGCAGGTAGCTTACCGGATTTTGGTTTCGGGCAGTTTAAATAACCTCGCTCATAATATCGGTGATGTTTGGGATAGCAAAAAAGTGACTTCAAGCCAATCCATTCAGATATCTTATAAAGGAATTAAACTTTTATCAACTAAAACCTATTATTGGAAAGTCTGTGTTTGGGACAATTACGGAAATCAATCGCCCTGGAGCACTTCTGCCCTTTGGCAAATGGGACTGCTCAATACCGAAGATTGGAAAGGCGCTAAATGGATTGCCTATGAAAAACTGGCCGATTCTAATGTGAACAGCTTGCCAACAGATGGCAAAAAAGACAAATACAATGGCAATAACACCTTGCCAATGTTCCGAAAAGCTTTTGCAGTAACAAAGACAATAAAAAAAGCAACCGCTTTTATTTCGGGTTTAGGCCATTTCGAAATGAGTTTGAACGGCTCAAAAGTAGGTGATGACTTTTTAGCGCCAGGCTGGACCAAATACGATAAAGAAGCTTTATACATGGCGTACGATTTAACCGGACAACTCAGAAAAGGGGAAAATGTAATTGGTGTGATGCTGGGTAATGGTTTTTATTATATTCCGCCAGTTAAAGAACGTTATAGAAAACTGAAAGTAGCTTATGGTTATCCGAAAATGATCTGTAGGCTATTGATCGAATATACAGACGGAACTTCAGCCAATATTATCAGTAACCAAACCTGGAAAACAGCACCTTCGCCAATCACTTTTTCAAGCATTTATGGTGGTGAAGATTATAATGCTAATTTAGAGCAAAAAGGATGGAATCTAGCCGCTTTTAACGACAGTAAATGGAAAGCTTCCTTGTTGGTTGACGGCCCTAAGTTAAACGCACAGAAAGAAGAACCTGTAAAAGTTTTTGAAAATTTCTCTGTTAAAACGATTACGCCAGTTGCCAATGGAGAATGGGTTTACGATATGGGGCAGAATTCATCTGCAATTATTGAATTAAAAGTTCGAGGTAAAAGAGGTGATACTGTTCGCATTACGCCTGCTGAACTGTTAAAAGCCGATGGTTCGGTAACACAGAAGAATATTGGCGGACCATCCTATTTCACCTACATTTTAAAAGGCGAAGGGGCCGAAACCTGGCGGCCAAAATTCTTTTATACCGGGTTCCGGTATCTGCAGGTTAAGGGTGGCGTTCCATCAGGTAAAGAAAATGCATCAGGCAAAACAGTGATTGAAAATCTAAAAGCCTTACATATCAGGAATGCAGCTCAGCAAGTAGGGAAATTCTCCTCTTCAAACGAATTATTGAACAAAACTTTCAGTCTGATCGATTGGGCCATTAAAAGCAACATGGTAAGTGTGTTTACTGACTGTCCGCACCGCGAAAAATTGGGTTGGTTAGAAGAGTTGCATTTAATGGGCAGTTCTGTACGCTACAATTACAATGCCGCCCCTCTTTTTAAAAAAGCCTTGCAGGATATGAAAAACTCGCAATTAGCGAGTGGCTTGATCCCTGAAATTGCACCGGAATATGTAAAGTTCGAATGGGGTGGCGATATGTTCCGCGATTCGCCCGAATGGGGGAGCAGTGGGATCTTAATGCCCTGGTACCTCTACCAATGGTACGGCGACAAACAATCTATGGCAGATTACTATCCGATGATGCAACGTTACATCAATTATCTGGCTACCAAAGCGAATAACCATATCTTGGCACAAGGTTTAGGCGATTGGTATGATTTAGGCGAAAAACCACCTGGTGTTTCTCAGTTAACGCCAATGGGGGTTACGGGTACAGCCATTTATTACTATGATTTAAAAATACTGGAAAAGATGGCTGCCCTTTTAGGACATAAAGCGGATGCCTCAGGATATGCGAAACTTGCCATTGAGGTAAGAGCTGCTTTTAATAAAAAATTCTTCAGCGCGCAAAGCAAGCAATACGCAACAGGCTCACAGTCGGCGAATGCCATGGCTGTTTATATGGAACTGGTCGATGAAAAAGATAAAAATGCTGTAATTAATAATCTGGTTAAAGATATCAGAGACCGGAAAAACAGTTTAACAGCCGGCGATATCGGCTACCGTTATGTATTACGCGTTTTAGAAGATGCCGGTAAATCGGATGTGATTTTTGATATGAACAGCCGCTCAGATGTACCGGGTTATGGGATGCAGATCGCCAAAGGCGCTACGGCATTAACCGAATCATGGGCCGCATTGCCAACGGTATCCAACAATCATTTTATGCTTGGACATTTAATGGAATGGTTGTACAGCGGAATAGGCGGTATCCGTCAGGCAGAAAACTCAATTGCATTTAATCATATTAAAATCGAACCAGAAGTAGTTGGCGATTTAACTTCTGCAGATGTAAGTTACGATACTCCTTATGGCAGGATTTCTACGAATTGGGCCAAAACAGATAAAAATTTCACGCTGGAAGTCAACATTCCTGTGAATACTAAGGCTACAGTATATTTTCCCGCTTGCCCAAAATCTGTGATTACCGAGGAGTATAATTCGTCGTTTACGGGGCTTGGAACTGAAAATGGTAAGGTCAAGCTGACTATCGGATCTGGGTATTATAAGTTTAATTTAAAACACCAATGAAAAAGATAATCCTTGCATTGTTCCTTTTTGTAAGTGCATTAAAATTAAATGCCCAAACGAATCCTGTTTCAGCAGAAACCATGGAGAAGATTTATCAGGAAGTTAAAACGCCTTATAAATATGGCCTGGTAATGGTGCCAGCAGATAAAGACCATAAAATGGATTGCCCGACTATATTTAGAAAAGGTAAGTTCTGGTATATGACTTATCTGATCTTTAGCGGTCGTGGTTACGAAACCTGGCTGGCAAAGAGTAAAGATCTATTGCATTGGGAGAATCAAGGTAAACTGTTGTCGTTTGGTGGTGCAGGTCATTGGGACGATAATCAAAAAGCAGGTTACAATGCGTTGCTGGATACGAAATGGGGTGGAAATTACAGTGTAAAGCAATTCGATGGTAAATATTGGATGTCGTATTTCGGTGGCAAGGAAAAAGGTTATGAAGTAGAACCCTTATCAATCGGTATGGCGTATACAAGCAAAGATCCATCAATAGTTCAGGAGTGGAGCCGCCTGGATAAACCCGTTTTAGCATCAGGCGATGCAGATGTACGCTGGTGGGAAAACCGTAATAAGCTTTTTAAAAGTACGGTAATTGAAGACAAACAAAAATTAACGGGACATGCATTTGTAATGTATTACAATGCCGTGGGAGATTCGTTGGTAAACAATAAAAAAACACGCTGGTACGAACGTATCGGCATGGCGGTTTCAGACGATATGGTGCACTGGCAACGGTTTAATAAAAATCCAGTAGTTCACCATCCGGTTGGCATAACAGGAGATGCTGTAATCCAGAAGATTAACGGTACCTGGGTAATGTTTTACTTTGGTGCTTTTTGGGAGGATAGAAAGGGTTCGTTTAACCGTTTTGCTGCTTCAAATGACCTGGTAAACTGGACCGACTGGACAGCTGATAACCTTATTGAATCGTCAGAAAAATATGATGAACTATATGCACATAAATCTTTCGTACTGAAATATAAAGGCATAGTATATCACTTTTATTGCGCTGTTAATAAACAAGATCAACGCGGCATTGCTGTGGCTACATCAAAAGATTTAGGTACAAGTAAACTGAATTTTGTAAGTGAAACAAAGAAATAGGATGAAGAGGCCAGAGAAAACATTAGGATGTAAAGTATTTCCAATAGCCAGGGTTAGTGTCCTCACGAACCTTAAGGTGGATTTTTTTTACAAATTATTATTGGCATTAATCTTATTAAACGGAACCGCATCTGCACAATCGCGCATCAGAGAACGCTTCAATAAAAGCTGGAAATTCTTTCTAGGAGATGAACCAGATGCAAAATCTCCAGCCTACAGCGATTTAAAATGGCGGAAACTTACCTTGCCGCACGATTGGAGCATTGAGGGCAAATTCGACGAGAAAAACCCTGCCAAACCTGAGGGAGGTGGTTTGCCTACAGGTATTGGCTGGTATCGAAAAGAATTTTCTGCACCTGCTAATTTCAAGGATAGATTAATCACTATTGAATTTGACGGCGTGTATAAAAACAGTGAAGTTTGGATCAATGGCCAATATTTAGGCAAACGCCCATATGGTTACAGCTCTTTTTCGTACGAGATCAGTAAATTCTTAAAGGCTGGAAAAAATAGCATTGCGGTTAAAGTGGATAATTCCGCCCAGCCCGATTCGCGCTGGTATTCGGGTTCGGGCATTTATAGAAATGTGTGGCTTACATCTTCCGCAAAGGTGTCGATAAAACGCAACGGTATATTCGTAAAAGCCTTTGTAATCAGTGGCGATAAAGGTCAAAGCACCGAAAGCAGGAAATTAAGACCTGGTGAAAGCATCGCATCGGTTAATGCCGAAATCGAGATTGAAAATAAATTCAACACAAAAGGCAGTTATAAAATACTAACCACCATTTTGGATGAAAAAAATAGCCAGCTGCAAAAAAAAGAATGGCCGCTAAATACAGGTGAAACTTCTACTACCATGATGATTAACGGACTTGGAATCGCTAATCCTAAATTGTGGTCTGTTGAACAACCTGTGATGTACAAATTGCGGGTAGAAATCGCACAAGCTGACGGAAAAATTATTGATCAATATACAACGCCCTTTGGGATTCGTGAATTTAATTTCGATGCCGCTAAAGGTTTCTCTTTGAACGGAAAACCGATGAAGATACTAGGTGTTTGTTTGCATCACGATTTGGGTGCATTAGGTGCTGCCGTGAATGTTCGTGCCATGGAACGTCAACTTGAAATCATGAAGGCAATGGGGGTGAACGCTATCCGCACTGCGCATAATCCCCCGGCGCCTGAATTTTTAGATCTATGCGATAAAATGGGTTTCCTTGTGATGGATGAGGCTTTTGACATGTGGGTGAAGAAGAAAACCAAAAACGATTATCACGTGGACTTTCCGGAATGGCACAAAAGAGATCTGGAAGAGATGATCAAACGCGACCGTAATCATCCATCCATCATTCTTTGGAGCATCGGTAACGAAATCCGTGAACAGTTTGATAGTACAGGGATCACGATTACGAAGGAACTGGTAGGCATTGTTAAAAATCTGGATAAAACACGTCCGGTGATTTCGGCATTGACAGAAACAAAAGCGGAAAAAAACTTTATTTATCAGGCCAATGCGCTCGATATCTATGGATTAAATTATAACCATAAATTGTATAAGGATTTCCCTGTAAACTATCCAGGCATTAAATTTTTGGCAACAGAAACCACTTCTGCATTAGAAACCAGAGGCTATTACGATACTGCTGATACCATTCGCCGTTGGCCAAAGGATGGAAAAACGAAGTTTACAGAAGGCAATAAGGAGTGGTCGGCCTCTGCCTATGATAATGTTTCCGCCTATTGGGGTTCTACGCACGAAGAAACCTGGAAGGAGGCCAAAAAATATGATCATGTGTCAGGTTTATTTGTTTGGACAGGTTTCGACTATCTGGGCGAACCATTACCATATCCCTGGCCTGCCAGAAGCGCTTATTTTGGAATTGTTGATTTGGCTGGATTTCCTAAAGATTCCTACTATATGTATCAAAGCGAATGGACAAACAAACCCGTATTGCATATTCTGCCGCATTGGAATTGGGAGAAAGGTAAATCGGTTGAAGTTTGGGCTTATTATAATAATGCCGATGAAGTAGAACTTTATCTAAACGGAAAATCGCTAGGCAAAAGGTCGAAACAAGGTGATGAACTACATGTATTATGGAAGGTCAATTTTGAACCTGGAACTTTAAAAGCTGTATCGCGTAAAAACGGCAAAGACGTTTTAGTACGTGAAGTGAAAACTGCAGGATCGCCGGCAAAGATTGAATTAATAGCAGACAGGAAAAACATTAAAGCCGATGGTAATGATTTATCGTTTGTTACTGTTCGCATTTTAGATGCAGAAGGAAATGTGGTGCCAGATGCAGATAATTTAGTCGATTTTAAAGTAGATGGTGCCGGTTTTATTGCTGGTGTTGATAATGGATTTCAGGCCAGTTTAGAGCCTTTTAAAGCCAGTTACCGCAAGGCTTTTCATGGATTGTGTTTAGCGATCCTGCAATCAACAGAAAAAAGCGGAACAATAAAATTAGTAGCTACCTCGGCAGGTTTGGCTTCTTCATCAGTCATCATTAAAACGCTTAGATAGAAATAACAGAAAATGAATCTATCGGTTGGTGTCTCACCGACCGAAATATATTAAATAATATGGTCGGTGAAGACACTGACCACCAGATAAAGAGAAAATAAAGTGGAGAAGACGATTAATTTAAAAGGAATAACCTGGAACCACAGCCGTGGACTTTTACCCATGGTGGCAACCGCGCAGCGGTTTTCCGAATGGCACCCAAACGTAAATATTACCTGGGAAAAAAGAAGTTTGCAACAATTTGCTGATTTTTCTATTCAGGAATTGGCGGAGCGCTTCGATCTTTTGGTGATCGATCATCCCTGGGCGGGCTTTGCAGCAAAAACAAATTCGATTGTACCCTTAGACCTTTATCTTTCTCCAGAATATCTAAAGGATCAGAAGGAAAATTCAGTAGGGCAATCTTACGAAAGCTATTTCTACAATGAACACTTATGGGCATTGCCAATTGATGCCGCAACACCAGTGGCAGCATCACGGCCAGATCTGTTCGCTCAAAAGGGCTTGGAATTGCCTAAATCTTTCGAAGATGTATTGGCGCTTGCTGATCAGGGTTTAGTGGCCTTTGCAGGCATTCCTATTGATGTATTAATGAATTTTTATACCCTTTGCTGCTCTTTGGGTGAAGATCCTTGTCAGCGCGATGAAGAAGTGGTTTCTGAAAAAATTGGCACCAAAGCTTTACAAATGTACCATGAACTGGCATCAAAAATAGATCCGGCAAATTTCGACAGAAATCCAATCCAGGTATATGAGGCGATGACTTTAAACGATGAAATCGCTTATTGCCCTTTCGCTTATGGATATTCAAACTATTCGCGCAATGGCTATGCCCGCAAAACTTTGCATTTCCACGATATGATTACCCTGGATGGAAAAACAAATTTGAGGAGTACATTGGGTGGAACAGGTTTGGCCATTTCTTCTAAATGTGAAGAATTGGAGATGGCTGCTCAATATGTCAATTTTGTGGGCTCAGCATCCTGTCAATCTACTTTATTCTTTGAAAGCGGCGGGCAACCCGGACATCTATCCGCCTGGAAAAATGAAGAGGTAAACCGACATAGTCAGAATTACTTTCTGAATACCTTACCCGCCCTGCAACGCGCTTTTCTTCGTCCACGTTACCATGGTTCGATGTATTTTCAAGATCATGCAGGTGATGTGGTCCGTGATTATTTAAGGAATGGTGGAGATGAAATCCAGGTGCTAAGGGCCATAAACAAATTGTATCAGGAATCTAAAAGCTTAGTATTATCATGAACAAACCGCTAGAAGGGCTTTTGGTTTTAGAGTTTTGTCAATTTTTAGCAGGACCATCTGCAGGTTTAAAACTTGCTGATCTGGGTGCCCGTGTAATCAAAATTGAGCGACCAAAAACAGGCGATGCCTGCCGGTCTTTATCTATTAAAAATCTTTTCGTTGATGAAGACAGCTTACTTTTTCATACCATTAACCGCAACAAAGAAAGTTACGCCGCTGATCTAAAGAACCCTGAGGATTTAGAAAAACTGAAGAAACTGATCGCTCAAGCCGATGTTATGACTCACAATTTCCGTCCGGGGGTGATGGAAAAAATAGGACTGGATTATAAAACAGTACAAACGATAAACCCTAAGATAGTATATGGCGTTGTAACGGGTTATGGTAATGAAGGCCCATGGAAAAATAAACCCGGTCAGGATTTATTGGTGCAATCCGTTTCTGGCCTTACTTTTTTATCCGGGGTCGATGTTGATGGACCTGTTCCTTTCGGTCTTTCGGTTTCTGATATCATGTGTGGCAACCACTTGGCACAGGGCATTATGGCCGCTTTAATCAAAAGAGCGAAAACAAATAAAAGTGTTTTAGTGGAAGTAAGTTTGCTGGAATCCATTCTTGATGTACAGTTCGAGGTCATCACCACTTACTTAAACGATGGCGGAAAATTGCCAGATAGAAGTGGGGCAAAGGGAAGCGCACATGCCTATTTAAGTGCACCTTATGGCATGTATGAAACTGCTGATGGTTATATTGCAATGGCCATGGGAAATCTTCCAAACATCTGTGCAGTAATCAATTGTGATATTACTGATTTGTATGTAGAAGCAGGATCGGCCTTCGAAAACCGTGATAAATTAATTGTCAGATTAGCCGATACCTTTAAGAATGAAAATACTAAAACGTGGGTCGATCTGCTCGAAGAGCATGGAATCTGGTGTGCTGAAGTAATGAATTATCAAACAGCAACGGCTTTAAGTACCTACAAAGAACTGGATATAGAACAATACCTGGATTTAAATGGGGGCAAAAAAATAAAGACAACTGTTAGCCCGATACGTTTGGATAACAAGAAATTATTCGCTCCGAAAGCTGCGCCAAAATTAGGTTTTGATACACAAGATATTAATCAAGAGTTTGAATTGAAATAAGAATATCGTCATTTCGACTGGAGCGCAGCGGAATGGAGAAATCTTTGAACATAGTTTAAAAGATCTCTCCGCCATGGCCGGGATGAGGATTAATATTAAAAAATAAAATTATGCTACCGCTTGAAGATTATTTAGTGATCGATTTCAGCCAGTTTCTGTCTGGTCCATCGGCAAGTTTACGCCTGGCTGATATGGGTGCGCGCGTGATCAAAATTGAGCGTTTAGGTGTAGGCGATATTTGCCGGACACTGTACACTTCAAACCTGATTATGAATGGCGAATCATCGGTATTTCATGCCATCAATAGGAATAAAGAAAGTTTTGAAGTTGATTTAAAGCGCGAAGAAGATTGTGAAATGGTACGGGAACTGCTCAAAAAAGCAGATGTAATGATCCATAATTTCCGCCCTGGTGTAATGGAACGTTTGGGTTTCGATTATCAGACGGTACAATCCCTAAACCCATCAATCATTTATGGTGAAATTTCGGGTTACGGAACAACCACTGACTGGAAGAACAAACCAGGCCAGGATTTGCTTTTACAATCCGTTACCGGACTAACATCTTTAACAGGAAACGCCGATAGTGGCCCTGTTGCAATGGGCTTATCTGTAATAGACATGCTGGCTGGTGCACATTTAGCACAAGGACTTTTGGCTTGTTTATATCGTAAAGCCATTAAAAATGCGGGCGGTTTTGTACAAGTAAGTATGATGGAATCGGCTTACGATTTTCAGTTTGAAACCATTACCACCTTTATGAATGATGGTGGATCTTTACCTGAAAGGTCAAAAAAGAATAATGCAAATGCATATTTAGGCGCACCTTATGGTATTTATCAAACAGAAAACGGATATTTAGCCCTGGCGATGGGATCAATTCCGCAATTGGGAAATTTGCTTCGTTGCGAGAAGCTGGAAGATTATATCGAGTTAAGCGAAGCATTTGATAAACGTGATGAAATTAAGGCCATTTTAGCCGAACATCTCCTATCTTCAACTACTGAAGACTGGCTTGCTATATTAGAACCTGCCGATATCTGGTGTGCCGATGTTTTAAACTGGAATGCCTTAATGGCACACGATGGTTTTAAAGTACTGAACATGGTTCAGGAGGTAGAGATGATAGACGGTTACAAATATGAAACCACGCGATGTCCAATCCGCATTGATGGCGAATTGCTAACTTCATCGAAAGGCTCGCCAAAACTTGGTCAGGATAATAAACAGATTATCAAAGAATTTATAACACAGCATACCACTGCAAATGCATAACCAAATAGAAACTTTCAGAATAGCTGTTCGCAAATTCAAACCTTTTGAAACTGCCATGCAGAAATTCTGGGATCAATATTGCAAATATTCGGGCTGTAACCTTAAATTGGAGATGGTGGTGATGGAATTGCATGAGCTCTATGATAGCACAATTGCGAAGAAAGGTTTGGCAAATGGAGATTTCGATATCGCGCATATCAGTACCGATTGGATTTTAGAGGGATATAGCAATCATGATTTTGAGGTTTTAAATCCTTACATCAATAAAAATAAACCCGATGATTTCCCACGGGGCTGGAGCAAGTCGCTTTTAGGTTTACAACGTTTTGGATGGGAAGTGCTGGGTTTACCCTTTCATGATGGTCCTGAATGTTTCATCTACAGAACAGATCTGTTCGAAAGTGAAATTGAAAAAGCAAGTTATTCAAGTCAATTCGGAAAAGCGCTGGAAGTACCCAAAACCTGGGAAGATTTCCAACAAATCGCACGTTTTTTCCATCGCCCCGCTGAAAATTTATATGGCAGTATTTTCGCCTGTTACCCTGACGGGCACAATACCGTTTTCGATTTTTGCCTGCAATTATGGACCAGGGGCGGAAGTTTGGTGGATAAAAATGGCCTGATTCAGATCAATACACAAGCTGCAATAGATGGATTGAACTTCTATCGGACCATTGTTAACGATAAAACGGCGATTCATCCAAAATCAGCTGAATTTGAATCTGTGGCCGCGGGAATGGCTTTCGCACAAGGAGAGGCGGCAATGATGATCAATTGGTTTGGTTTTGCAGCCATGTGCGAAGTGGATCCTAATTCAAAAGTAAAAGGGAAAATTGATGTAGAACTTTTGCCTAGTGCAACTGATCAAAAATCAGCTTCATTAAACGTTTACTGGCTTTATACGATCGCCAAAGGCAGTAAAAATAAAGACATCGCATACAATTTTCTACGCTTTGCAATGGCGGAAGAACAAGATAAACAACTTACCCTCGAAGGTGGAATCGGATGCCGGATTTCGACATGGAAAGATGAAGAAATCAATAAAATAATTCCCTATTACCACAAATTAGAACAACTGCACGAGGTAGCCAATATGCTCCCTCAGAAAACAAACTGGGCTGCAATTGCCGCAATAATCGACCAGATGGTTTTGCAGGCCATTCACACGGATCAGCCAACTGAAGAATTGATCCGGCAGGCACAAAACTTAATTAATGAAATTGACAAATGAGTATCGACATCAAATATAAGCCCGAATTACCGCTAAGCAAACAACCCATCATCATTATCGGGGCCGGTGGAATCGTATCAGATGCGCATCTTCCTGCCTATAAAATCGCAGGTTTTGAGGTGCATGGTATTGTTAACCGGACGAAAGAAAGGGCACAGAAATTGGCCGATGTTTTTGGCATTCCAAACGTATATAACTCAGTAGCTGAAGCGGTAAAGCTTGCACCAGGAAATGCGGTTTATGATTTAACCATTATGCCTGAGCAATACATCGAAACGTTAAAACAATTGCCCAACGGAAGTGCGGTGTTGATTCAAAAACCGATGGGTGATGATTTTACGCAGGCAAAAGAAATCCTCGAATTGTGCCTTGCAAAAAACTTAAAGGCGGCCATTAACTTTCAATTGCGTTTTGCACCCTTTGTAAGTGCAGCAAAATACCTGATCGATACAGGATTAATTGGCGAATTATACGATATGGAAGTTCGCGTAACGATCAAAACACCCTGGGAAATTTTTCCGCATGTAATTGTCCATCCACGTTTAGAGATTCAATACCATAGTATTCATTATGTTGATTTAATCCGTTCGTTTTTGGGCAATCCTGAAAGTATTCTAGCTAAAACCTTAAAACATCCTGCCAAAAGCCTGTCGTCATCCCGCTCAACGATTTTATTCGATTACGGCGATACGATGCATGCGGTGATCAATACCAACCACGATCACGATTTCGGGCCAGACCATCAGGAAAGTTATATCAAATGGGAGGGAACAAAAGGTGCCATTGTGGCTAAAATTGGATTATTAATGGATTATCCGCATGGCGTGCCCGATGTATTCGAGTATTGTATTGTAGAAAATGGAAAAACTCCAGAGTGGCAAACCGTAAAACTGGAAGGCTCCTGGTTTCCGGAGGCATTTATAGGTACCATGGCCAATTTAATGCGTTATAACGAAGGTTCAACCGATGTTCTGCATACCAGCGTTGAAGATGTGATTCAGACGATGGCAGTTGTAGAAAGTGCATATAAATCGAGTGATATTGGTGGGATTAACGTAAAGGAACAGTTAAGGAACTAAATGGTCCCCATTTGCAACGAGGATTCATGAGAGAAGCGATTGTATCGCTTATAAAAATTATAAACTATGTATTTCAAATCAACATTTTTTGAAGATTATCAATTACAGGAGAAACGTATAACCCTAGGCCGCACGATAACAGAAACAGATTTTGTTGTTCATGCAGGCCATACCGGCGATTTCTTTCCACACCATATGGATGCCGAATGGTGTTCAACACAACCCTTTAAGCAACGCATTGCGCATGGAACAATGATTTTCAGCATTGGCATTGGTTTAACAGCCTCGGAAATCAATCCTGAAGCCATGAGCAAAGGTTATGATAAATTACGTTTTGTAAAACCTGTTTTTATTGGCGATACCATCCATTCGGAGGTCACGATTTCCGAAAAAGGAGATAGCAAAAGACCAGAATATGGAACCGTAACTGAACATGTAGAAATCATCAACCAACATGGAGAAGTCGTATTGGTCTGCGACCATCTTTTGGTGGTGAAGAAAGTTCATTAGTTCAATGGTCAATAGTTCATTGGTTTGGGAGCTTACAGCTAGCGTTTGAGTAGAGATGATTAAAAGTACTAATAACTAATGAACTACTGAACCACACTAATGAACAAATGAACCAAAAAAAATGAACTAATGAACCACACTAATTACAAATGAGCTAATGAACCAACAACCAGAAATTGTAACCGTGAGCGATCCCTCATCCGGAAAGAAGTATTTATTACCATTTATTCTCGTAGTAAGCTTATTCTTTCTTTGGGGAATGGCCCATAATCTGGATTCGATCCTGATTCCACATTTAAAAAAAGCCTGTAATTTAAATAACAGACAATCTACTTTAATTGATACCTCTGTTTTCTTTGCCTACTTTTTAATGGCCATTCCCGCTGGAATGATTTTAAAAAAATGGGGTTATAAAGCTACTATGATATCAGGCCTGCTGGCCTTTGCTTTTGGAGCCTTTCTATTTGTTCCCGCTGCAAATAATCTTTCATACATCACGTTTCTTATCGCGCTTTTTATCATTGGCTGTGGTTTAACCATGCTAGAAACCTCGGCTAATCCTTATGCCGCTGTATTAGGCGATCCTGCAAAAGCCACAAATAGACTTAACCTTGCTGCGTCTTTCAATGGCTTGGCCGCAATGGTAGCACCGTTAATCGGTGGTTTATTTATTCTTTCAGGGAAATCGCACACTAAAGCGGAATTAGCAGCAATGACCGAAATTAATCGGAACAGTTACTTTCTTCAAGAGGCGGCATCGGTTAAAACGCCCTACATCACTTTAGGGGTTGTTTTATTGGTAATTGCTGCCATATTCTATTTTATCCATCTCCCGGAAATCAAAACCATAAGCATTGATGGCGAAGCAAAAGGAAGTTTCTTTGGTGCCTTACGCCATAAACATCTACGATGGGCAGTGGTCGCCCAGTTTTTTTATGTTGGTGCGCAAGTTTGTGTAACCAGCTTTTTCATTAGAATGGCGCAACAAGGCGGGGGCTTTGATGAGAAAACAGCCGCCTCATATTTAATTATTTATGGCTTTTTATTTACTGCCGGACGTTTCGCGGGAACAGCAATTTTGCAGTTTGTATCATCACATAAATTGTTGGCTATTTATGCTATAATCTCCGTTCTGCTGTGTCTTGTTGCCATTTTAGGAAAAGGATCTTATGTGGTTTATGCGCTTGGTGCCATAGGCTTTTTTATGTCTATTATGTTTCCAACCATTTTTGCTTTAGGTATTGATGGCATAGGTGATGATACTAAACCAGGCTCTTCATGGTTAATTATGTCGATTGTGGGTGGAGCGATTTTGCCATTTGGAATGGGCAGCTTAATTGATATGTATGGAGATAATATTCAAATCGGTTACAGCATCCCTCTGGTATGTTTTCTGGTGATTCTTTATTTCGGTTTAAGAGGTTATAAAATCACGCATATATAATGAAGAATTTTAAATACATCAGGGTTTTATGCTTTGTACTGATCAGTATTCACTTTTCAGTAAGCGTTTTTGCACAGCAAAACGAAAATGCAAAACCCTGGGTATTTTGGTATTGGGTAAAAGGAGGGGTTTCGAAAGCTGGTATAACAGCCGATTTGGAAGCCATGAAATCGAACGGCATTGCCGGAGCGTATCTCATGAGCATCCAGGGACCGGATAAAGCTCCAATCTATTCGCCGCCTGTCGCTCAGCTTACACCCGAATGGTGGAACATGGTGGAGTTCGCCATGGAGGAAGCAAAACGGTTAAATCTGAAATTAGGCATGCACGTGAGCGATGGTTTTGCCTTAGCCGGTGGTCCATGGATTACGCCGGAACTTTCCATGCAAAAGGTCGTTTGGTCGAAGATAAATATCAGTAATTCAGGTGCTAAAATTACTTTACCTCGGCCAGTAACAAAAGAAAACTATTATAAAGATGTTGCCGTTTACGCCTATCCATCGCCCGTTGGTGAAGGCATTTCGACCAGAACCATTGCCCCCAAAATTACGGCAAGCAATGGAGCCGATGCCACAGGCCTGGTTCAACCCAGGAATAAGAAAAACTTTGGTTCAAACGAACCCTGTTATATAGAATACGAATTTGCAAAACCTTTCACCTGCAGAACAATAACCGTTAAGGTAAGCGGGAATAATTATCAGGCACAGCGTTTGGCCATCGAAGTGAGTAATGACGGAAAAGTATTCCGTTCTATCGGCAGGTTAGAAGCACCACGCCATGGCTGGCAGGATACCGACGAAGATGTTACACACTCGATTGTACCTGTAACAGCTAAGTTTTTTAGGTTTATTTATGATAAAAAAGGGTCTGAACCGGGTTCTGAAGATTTAGATGCAGCGAAATGGAAACCCTCTTTAAAACTCCTTAATCTTGAATTGTCCTCTGAAGCAACAATTAATCAATTCGAAGGTAAAAATGGTTCCGTTTGGCGCATCAGTAAAAGATCTACCGAAGCACAGCTTGCTAAAAATATATGTATTCCACTAAACAAGATCATAAACTTAACCGGTAAACTAAATCCTGATGGAACGCTAAACTGGAAAGCACCAAAGGGAAACTGGACGGTTTTAAGGATTGGACATACCTCAACCGGCCATACCAATGCCACTGGCGGCGGTGGAAAAGGCTTGGAGTGCGACAAGTTTAATCCTGAAGCCGTAAAGCTACAATTCAATAAGTGGTATGGCGAAGCTTTAAAACACGGCGGACCAGAAATCGCCAGAAAAGTTTTAAGCGTTTTCCATGTAGACAGTTGGGAGTGTGGCAGTCAGAACTGGTCGCCGGTATTTAAAGCCGAGTTTTTAAAACGCAGAGGCTATGATTTAACGCCATATTTACCCATAATGACCGGATTGCCGATAGAAAGCGCCGCTGTATCCGAAAACTTTCTATACGACATCAGAAAAACGATATCAGAATTGGTTGTCGACCAATTTTATAAAACTTTGGCCAAACTGGCAAAGGAGCAAGGTGTAACTTTTACGGCTGAAAGTATTGCCCCCACAATGATGAGCGATGGATTGATGCATTATAAAACTGTTGACATACCAATGGGCGAATTCTGGCTAAACAGTCCTACGCACGACAAACCAAACGATATGCTGGATGCGGTTTCTGGAGCGCATATTTATGGTAAAAACATTATCCAGGCCGAGGCATTTACCACAGTGCGGATGGACTGGAACGAAAGTCCGGCAAATATGAAAACCTTACAGGACCGGAATTATGCGCTTGGGATCAATAAACTGGTGTACCATGTTTTTACACATAACCCCTGGACCGATCGAAAACCAGGAATGACTTTAGATGGTGTAGGTTTATATTTTCAACGCGACCAAACCTGGTGGAAGGCAGGAAAAGCATGGATTGAGTATGCAGAACGAGCCCAAAAACTATTGCAGCAGGGTAAACCCGTTGTTGATATCGCTGTTTTCACTGGTGAAGAACTGCCACGTCGATCTGTATTGCCAGATCGCCTGATAGAAACCCTGCCCGGTATTTTTGGCGCAGATGTAGTGGAGGCAGAACAGAAACGTTTGGCCAATGTTGGTGAGCCATTAAGACAAATTCCAGCCGGTGTAACCCACTCGGCAAATATGGCTGATCCCGAAAACTGGGTAAATCCTTTGCGGGGTTATGCCTATGATAGTTTCAATCCTGATGTATTAAAAACAGCAACGGTCAAAAACGGAAATGTAGTTTTCGAAAGTGGCGCGGCTTATAAAATTCTGGTCGTACCGGGCAATATGAAAATGAACCCCAACTATGAATATATGAGTGATGCTACAGCTAAAACACTCTTTGCATTAATCAAAGCCGGAGCTAAAGTGATTGTAGGAGATAAGCCATTGTATCAATCTGGAATTAAACAGGTTAATGATGCTGGATTCAATAAAACAGTTGAAGATATCTGGGGTGGAAATTTTGAATCTTATAAAAACAATGGGCATCCGGTTTATAAAAAGAAACTGGGTTTAGGGCAAGTTTTTAAAGCACCGTTTTATGGGGAAACTTTTGATGCAATAGGTTTGCAAAGAGATTTAAATGTACGCGAAGAAATAGAAGATAAGTTAAGTCATGCTTACGCGAAGGGGATCGGTTATACACATAGAATGGATGGTACAAAGGAAATTTATTTTATTACCAATCAGCAAAATAAAAAAAGAGCATTGTATATAAGCCTAAGAAATGGTAAAAAATCAGTACAAACTTACGATGCGGTAAGTGATACCTGGTTTAAGCCGTATAAAGTCAATAACGCCATAGCTGGCACTGACTTAAATTTAACGCTATATCCCAATCAATCAATTTTTGTCGTTTTGGATACGCCTGGTGTATATTCTTTCTATTCGGAAATCTCAGAAGAACAATCGAAGAAGAGCAAAGGGGAAAAAATTAAAAAAGCTGATTTAGATATTTCCAAAACCTGGCAAGCGAAATTCGATACTACTTACGGCGGGCCATCGCAACCAGTTATTTTTAACGATTTAGCCGATTGGACAAACAATATGGATAGCTTGGTTAAATACTATTCCGGAACAGCTCTTTACACGAAAACCTTCACTTTTGATGGTGATCTTAAGAAAAAACTTTGGATCGATCTGGGTGATTTCAACAGTATCGCCGTGGTTAAAATCAACGGCATAAATTGTGGCACCTTATGGACAGCGCCGCACCGTTTAGAAATCAGTAAAGCTGTCAAAAAAGGTGAAAATCAAATTACCATTGAGGTGAGCAATACCTGGGCCAACCGTTTAATCGGAGATAGCAAATTGCCTGAAGATAAAAGAATTACAAAAACAACTGCGCCTTTCCGTTTGGAAGGTAAACCATTAAATCCAGCTGGATTATTAGGTCCTGTGGTAATACAAACCGAAGAACATTGAGCATTTAATATTTACTAGATGAAAAAAATAATTGTACTATTTCTGGTTTTGGTTCAAACTGTTGTTTATGCTCAACAAAAGAAAGTAAAGGATAATTTTAATGTCCAGATCCGTTTAGAAAAGGGCGATTTGAATAAAGATGGTTTAATTGATAAAACGGTAATTACGATGGATACGATTTCTGCATCCGTCCCCTTAAGGCTGCAAATATTCTTTTTACAGCCCAATAAGAAATACAAACTGGTTTTCTCTTCAACGGATGTGATTGAACCGCAATATGTAAACGGTGTACATACTAAAAACAGCATTCCTTATTTTTTTATTGAGAAAGGATTTTTATTAATGAGCTCTGAAAAAAATGACATTCGGTACGAACACAAATTCATTTATAAAAACGGAATTTTCCAATTGATTAAAATCTCCAGCGTAGTGTATGATGGGCAAAACGCAACAACCGAAACCGTATTCGATCTTGTGGCAGGCACGAGAACCGAAACATTAGAATCACTGGGTCCTGGAAAAGCTGCCAGAAAAAAAACAAAGAAAATGATGATAAGACCTTTACCCACGCTTCAGAATTTAAGCACTTTTGGTGATAAATTATATTGGTAACATTTCAGGTAAAACGAACAAATAATGATAAAGCTACCTCATATAACCGATTTTTTTGCGTTTCAGAGTTTAAGACTCCGGACGATTATTGGCGTTATACTTTTTATAAGCTTAAACTCAAAAGCGCAGGATAAAGCTTTGGTTAATACTTCAAATTCGCCTTATGCCAAATTGCATAGCATTAATATGACCGATGTAAGCTGGACGAAAGGTTTCTGGGCCAATCGCTTCAAAGTGGCTACCGAAACCATGGTGCCGAATATGTGGGCGATTTATAACGATCCAAAGATTAGTCATGCTTTTGAAAATTTTAAAATCGCCGCCGGATTAGATACAGGCTCACATTCCGGGCCATCTTTCCACGATGGCGATTATTACAAAACCTTAGAAGCTGTTGCCGTACTTTATGCTGCTACCAAAAATCCAAAATTGAATGAAATGATGGATAAAGCCATTGTGGTAATCGGTAAATCGCAGCGTGAAGATGGTTATATTTATACAAAAGCGATGATTGAGCAGCGAAAAACAGGATCTAAAAACCAGTTTCAGGATCGCTTAAGCTTCGAATCCTACAACATTGGTCATCTTATGACGGCAGGATGCATTCATTATCGTGCAACGGGCAAAACAACTTTGCTTAACATCGCTAAAAAAGCAACCGATTACCTGTATAATTTTTATAAATCAGCATCACCAACTTTAGCCCGAAATGCCATTTGTCCATCGCACTATATGGGTGTTGTAGAAATGTACCGTACCACAAAAGATCCCAGATATTTAGAACTGGCCCAACATTTAATCGCTATAAAGGGCAAAATTGATGATGGCACGGACGATAATCAGGATCGGATTCCGTTTTTACAGCAAACCAAGGCAATGGGGCATGCCGTAAGGGCAAATTACCTCTATGCAGGCGTAGCTGATCTTTATGCTGAAACCGGCAAGGATTCACTTTTAAACACCTTGAGTTTAATGTGGAATGACGTAAACCAACATAAAATGTATATTACGGGTGGTTGTGGTTCATTGTATGATGGTACTTCGCCTGATGGAACCTCTTATAACCCCGCGGATGTGCAGAAAATCCACCAGGCATTTGGCCGCGATTACCAGCTACCAAATTTTACTGCACATAACGAAACCTGTGCCAATATTGGCAATGTCCTCTGGAACTGGCGGATGTTGCAAATTACAGGCGATGCCAAATATGCCGATGTAATGGAACTGGCTTTACACAACAGCGTTTTGTCGGGCATCAGCCTGGATGGAAAGAATTTTTTGTATACGAATCCCTTGGCGCAATCGGATGATTTACCCTTTAAACAACGCTGGTCTAAAGATCGTGTGCCTTATATTGCATTATCAAATTGCTGTCCGCCAAACGTGGTACGCACCATTGCCGAAGTAAGCGATTATGCGTACAGTATTTCGGATAAAGGCCTGTGGTTTAATTTGTATGGTGGAAATAACTTAAGTACAAAATTAACTGATGGAACAAAAATTTCATTATCCGAAGAAACCAATTATCCCTGGGATGGAAAGATAAAAATCACCATTAATGAAACGGGAAATAAGCCCTATGCCATCTTTATGAGAATTCCTTCCTGGACACATGATGCTAAAATCAACATCAATGGGAAGGCCGAAAACATTACAACCACTTCGGGTACTTATGCTGAGGTTAGCCGCCTTTGGAAAAAGGGCGATGTAATCGAATTAAACCTGCCAATGGAGACTACTTTGATCGAGGCAAATCCGTTGGTAGAAGAAAACAGGAATCAGGTTGCCGTAAAGCGGGGGCCGATTGTGTACTGTTTGGAATCTAAAGATTTGCCCGGGAAAAGCATCTTTAATGCTTTTATACCCACATCAACAAAATTTGAAGCCAAATCCATCACTATCGATGGCGCTGAAATGATGAGCCTGGTTGGAAACGCTAAAATTGTGGAGCCGAATAACTGGAAGAATGTATTGTACAGGCCAATTGATAATAGGAATTTACAAACAGAGATCAAACTGATTCCATATTTTGCATGGGGAAACAGAGGGCATTCAGAAATGTCAGTCTGGCTGCCTGTGAGTAGATAGACTTATTAATAAGACCCGGTATGACTAAAATTATTAACATCGTAATGAAACTAAAACTGATCATATTTCTAAACCTGGCCTGGTGCAGTATCGCATATGCCAACGTTAAACCTGCATCTATTTTTACCGATCACATGGTATTGCAGCAACAAAGCAATGTCGCCATTTGGGGATGGGCAAAGCCATTGGCCAAAGTAAAAATCAATACCTCCTGGAATAAACAAAACTATACTGTTACCGCTGACCAAACTGGCAAATGGAAAGTTAAAGTTGTAACGCCAATAGCAGGTGGGCCATACGATATTGAATTAAACGATGGCGAAAAACTTGTTTTAACAGACATCCTGATTGGTGAAGTCTGGTTTTGCGGTGGTCAATCCAACATGGAAATGCCCATGAAAGGTTTTAAAAGTCAACCCATCATCGGTTCAAATGAGGCAATATTAAAATCAGCTAATAAAAATATCAGGTTATATACCGTTCCGCGCTCCTCCATAACCGAAAGACAAGACAACAGTAAATCCTCACCATGGAAGTTGGCTGCACCTGAAACCGTTTCCAATTTTAGTGCAACGGCTTATTATTTTGGTTCATTGTTAAGCGAAATGTTAAATGTTCCCGTTGGTATTATTAACGATAGTTATGGAGGCTCGACCATTGAGGCCTGGATGTCGCCGAAAGAGCTGAAACCTTTTACTGAAATCAAGATCCCATCAAAAGGAGATAGCATCAGGGAAGTGAGCCGCACACCAACCACTTTGTATAACGGCATGCTTTATCCGGTAATTGGTTATGGGATAAAAGGCGCAATCTGGTATCAGGGGGAATCTAATTATGAGCGCCCAGACCGTTACGAAGATTTATTTCCGGCAATGGTTGCTTCATGGCGCAAAAACTGGGATAATGGTGAGTTTCCTTTTTACTATGCCCAGATTGCACCCTATAATTATGCGCAGTTGCCACCTAATCATATTGGGGGAAAATATAATTCTGCATTTTTAAGAGATGCACAGCGGAAATCTTTGGCTAAAATCCCAAATTCAGGAATGGCTGTTTTAATGGATATTGGAGAAGAAAAATCCATCCATCCAGCAAACAAGAAACAGGGAGGACAAAGACTTGCTTATCTTGCCCTGGCACAAACTTATGGCATTAAAGGTTTTGGTTCCGCAAGTCCAGCATACGAATCGGTAAGTATAGAAAAAAATGCTGCTGTAATTAAGTTTCAAAATGTTCCAAACGGACTAACTTCTTTTGGCAAAGCATTATCTTTATTCGAAATTGCGGGTGCGGATCATAAATTCTACCCGGCAAGTGCAGTCATAAAAGGAAGTAGTGTAAGTATTTCGGCCACTGAAGTTAAAGTACCTGTTGCGGTTCGTTATGCATTTAAGGATTTTGTAGCTGGCGATTTATTTGGAAACGACGGTTTACCGGTTTCCTCCTTCCGTACGGATAACTGGGATAATTAATAACCGAATAATGATTTTAACCACCAAGACACGGAGCACACCAGCTATTTTAGCTAGGAACTTAAATGTTCTCAGCTGTTTGATATGGTTGGAATTTGTTCTGCATCCAGTATCAGGTGTGCTCAGGTGCCTGAGGTGGTCAAAAAACAGACGACTAAAAAAGACTAAGCTTTCCTTTGTGTTCTTGGTGCCCTTGTGGTTAATCATTCCAAAAGCTTTTTCACAGGAAAAAGACAATGTGGTGTGGGCTTCCCAAAGTAACAATTCATCAGAATCAATGCCTGTTGGCGGGGGCGATATCGGTCTAAACCTTTGGGTAGAAAAAGGGGATGTTTATCTTTACCTCTCCCGCAGTGGAACTTTCGATGAAAACAATACCTTGCTTAAACTTGGCCGCGTAAAACTAAAATTAAGTCCGAATCCATTTGCAGGAGAAACATTTAAACAGGAGCTGATTCTAAAAGATGGTTACGCACAAATTTCAGGATCAAATGGTAAACTCAATACCCAAATTAAAGTTTGGGTGGATGTTTTTAATCCCATCATTCATATTGAGGTCAAATCCAATCAGAAAGTAATTACCGAAGCGGGTTACGAAAGCTGGCGTTTTGAAGATCGGATCACCAAGGGCAAGGAGAATAACCAGAACTCCTATAAATGGGCACCGCAAGGGATTGTAAAAACAGTCAAAGACGAAATCAACTTCAAAAACAACAGTATTCAGTTTTATCATCAGAACAAACCCGAAACCGTATTCGATGTCGCGGTAAAACAGCAAGGCCTGGAAGATAGGAAAGTTGAATTATTTAATCCCTTGAAGAACCTGGTTTTTGGTGGATCCATGCAAGGCTACCATATGGTTCCTGCAGGAAATTATACAGGAATATATCTAAATACACCATTTCGGGGCTGGAAGTTAAAAACTAAGACGCCATCAAAATCGAACCAAATCACCATTACTTTAAACACCAGTAAAACTGCAACTGTTTCAGATTGGGAAAAATCGCTCGGAGTTGTCAAAGATAAAGCAAAAACCAACCAGCAAGCCAGTATAAAATGGTGGAATGACTACTGGAAAAAGAGTTTCATTTATATCGATGCAAAAGATTTAACGGCCAATCAATCGGCTAAAAATTATCAGTTGTTCCGTTATATGCTGGGCTGTAATGCCTTTGGCAGATACCCCACGAAGTTTAATGGCGGTTTATTCACCTTTGATCCCCAATTAACGGATAGCACGTTAAAATATACGCCGGATTTTAGAAACTGGGGCGGTGGAACCCATACCGCCCAAAATCAGCGCCTGGTGTATTGGCCCATGCTGAAAAGCGGAGATTTCGACATGATGAAACCACAGTTTGATTTCTATCTTAATCTGTTAAAGAACGCGGAAGTCAGAACGGAAGCTGCCTGGGGACATAAAGGCGCAAGTTTTACTGAACAACTGGAGAATTTCGGATTGCCAAATCCAGCAGAATATGGCTGGAAACGTCCTGCCGGTTTTAACAAAGGCATGGAATACAATGCCTGGCTAGAGTACGAATGGGATACCGTTCTGGAATTTTGTATGATGATTTTAGAAACCGAAAGATACGGTGGTAAAAACATCGATAAGTATCTTCCTTTAATCGAAAGCTCATTGACTTTTTTTAAAGAACATTATACCTATCTAGCCAAACAGAGAGGGGCAAAAGCTTTAGATGCAAATGGCCATCTGGTTTTATATCCAGGTTCGGGAGCCGAAACCTATAAGATGGCTTATAATTCCACTTCAACGGTAGCTGCCTTAAAAACAGTTTTGGAAAGACTGATCGATCAGCCTTCGTTAAGCGAAACCAAAAAAGCCGAATGGGTCGCCATGCTAAAAAGCATTCCACCAATCAGTTTCAGGGAATTTGATGGGCATACCACCATCTCTCCTGCAAAACTTTGGGAACGCATCAACAATACAGAAAGTCCGCAATTGTATCCGGTTTATCCCTGGGGGATTTACGGTATAGGCAAACCTGGATTAGATACCGCAATCAACACCTTTAAATACGATAGTGATGCCTTAAAATTCCGTAGTCACCTGGGATGGAAACAGGACAATATTTTTGCAGCAAGGCTCGGTTTAACTGAAGATGCGGCGAAACTAACTACCGCTAAATTAAAGGATTCAGGAAGAAGGTTTCCTGCCTTCTGGGGACCTGGTTTTGATTGGACACCAGATCACAATTGGGGCGGATCTGGTATGATCGGTTTACAGGAAATGCTGATGCAGGTAAATGGAAAAAAAATCTACCTCTTTCCAGCCTGGCCAAAAGAATGGGATGTGCATTTTAAACTTCACGCACCTTACCAAACTACAGTTGAAGGAAGGTTGAAAGATGGAAAATTAATAGATTTAAAGGTTGTACCAGAATCTAGAAAAGTGGATATAATGAATATGATTAACTAGCATATCGTCCTCCTGAACTTGTTTCAGCATCTTAATAACAATAAAGATGCTGCAATAAATTCTGCATGGCGAATGCTTAAATAATTTAAAAAAGGATATGGATTTACAGTTAAAAGAAAAAGTAATTATCATCACAGGTGCCGCTAAAGGGATTGGCCGTAGTATTGCAGAAGTGTTTGCTAAAGAAAATGCAATCGCCATAATCGTAGGCAGAAAAGCAGAAGATAACCAAAAAGTAGTTGATGCTATTGTAGCAGAAGGAGGAAAGGCAGCACAGTTTGTAGCTGAATTGTCAAACCCTGAAGATTGTGAAACAGTAGTCAAAAATATTGTTGATCAGTTAGGCAGAATTGATGGTTTGGTGAATAACGCGGGTGTGAACGATGGAGTAGGTTTGGAAAGTGGAAATTATAAAGATTTTATGGCTTCCTTACATAAAAACGTGGTGCATTATTATTTAATGGCCCATCATGCCTTGCCAGAACTGATCAAAAGCAAAGGCGCAATAGTAAATATTACCTCTAAAACAGCTGAAACCGGACAAGGAAATACTTCGGCCTATGCCGCCGCAAATGGAGGGCGAAATGCCTTAACCCGCGAATGGGCGGTTGAACTCTTAAAATATGGAATCCGCGTAAATGCAGTTGTAGTGGCCGAATGTTGGACACCAGCCTACGAAACCTGGATCGAAACCCTGGATAATGCCGAAGAAAAGCTAAAGGAAATTACGTCAAAAATTCCATTGGAAAACAGAATGACCACCGCCGAAGAAATCGCAAATATGACCGCCTTTTTAATGTCGAACAAATCAAGCCACACCACCGGACAGATTATCCATGTTGATGGGGGCTATGTACATTTAGACAGAGCTTTGGCGAACGCTTAGCCAGTTGTCAGTTTACTATTTGCAATTCACCGTTAACCGATTAACCACCCATAAATGAAAACCCTTACCTGTACCACCCCTGGAACTTTCGAATATTCAGAAACAGAAAAACCTGAGCTGAAAAAAGACCATGCCATTATAAAAATTAAACGGATCGGCATTTGCGGAACCGATTTACACGCCTTTGAGGGTACACAACCCTTCTTTAACTATCCCAGAGTTTTAGGTCATGAACTTTCTGGCGAACTGATTGAGGCCGATGGTGCCGAAGGTTTTAAAATAGGAGAGGCTGTAACTTTTATTCCATATTTTAATTGTGGCGAATGTATTGCCTGTAGGATGAATAAGCCCAACTGCTGTGTCAATATGCAGGTTTGTGGAGTTCATGTGGATGGGGGTATGCGTGAATATTTACAGGTCCCGTCCAGAACGCTTTTACATGGTGAAGGGTTGAGTTATGATGAACTCGCCCTGGTTGAGCCTTTGGCCATTGGTGCACATGGTGTGCGCAGGGCAGCTGTTCAGCCTGGAGAATTTGTATTGGTTATTGGCGCCGGACCAATTGGCTTAGGCACCATGGAATTTGCAAGGATAGCTGGAGCAAATGTAATCGCCTTGGATATTAACGAAGACAGATTGGCTTTTTGTAAGGATAAACTGAAAGTGGCACACGTAGTAAACGCAATGGCTTCTGATGTGCTACTACAACTGAGCAATATAACCAATGGCGATATGCCGACAGTTGTAATCGATGCCACAGGCAACCAGAAAGCGATTAATAATGCCATCAACTATATGGCACATGGAGCCAGGTTTGTTTTAATCGGGCTTCAAAAAGGTGATCTGATTTTTAACCATCCGGAGTTTCATAAACGGGAGTCTACCTTAATGAGCAGTCGAAATGCTACAATTGAAGATTTTGAACATGTAATCAAATCAATGAAAGCTGGCTTGGTTAATCCTACCAATTATATCACCCACCAGGTTAAATTTGAAGAAGTAAAAGATGAATTTGAAAAATGGTTGGATCCAAAGAATGGGGTGATTAAAGCCATGGTGGGGTTGGACGATTAAATCTTAGCCATCAGGCTAACCACCATGTCATGCTGTCCCGAAGCTTCCAGCTCAACATGTATGATTACTGGACGCAAATCTTAAAAATCAATTGGCAGTGGGATGCAATCTAAAAGACATATTACCATTTATATTGCTTTGCCGAAAATACTTATATTTGTAATAACATTAAGTTATTTAATAAGAACCCGTTATGAAAATAGGCGATAAAGTTTCCATTTCTCCACAAGTAACCGATAGAACTGATTGGATTGATGGGGTTATTATAGAGATAGAAAAAAACCCATTTGCTGGTATTGTAATCACGGCAAAATCAGATGATGGCGAAGTCTTTTTTGAAAAAGTAGATCTTTTTAGATTTTCGGGAGAAGAAGCATGTACGCACTAAGTTTTGATATGACCATATCTGATTTAAAAAAAGAATATGGCGAAAAATATCACAGTGCTTATGCTGAAATAAAAAATCATTTGAATAATAGTGGCTTCTATTGGATTCAGGGAAGCACCTATGTCACTGAAGAAAATTTGACCGCGGTTTATAAAGCTATTCATATTCTAGCTAATATTGATTGGTTCAAGAAGTCAGTCAGAGATATTAGGGCATTTAAAGTCGAAGATTTTTCTGATTTCACCGCTATTGTTAAGGGATAAGTATTCCCACTGAAAGATCCTGAAACAAGTTCAGGAGGTCGATCAAAGGATAACCACTACATAAAAAAGCCGATAATCATCAGATTACCGGCTTTGAGCATTAATTTATCAAAAGCTATTTATAAAAAACTTCATTCCAGTGTAATTCATTTCTGAATTGATTGATTTTGGTATCTGCACCAATATTTACATATTCTAATCCCGCGATATTGGCAAAATCCAATAAGTGTTCTGTAGTTAAATTCTGACTATATGCCGTATGGTGTGCACCACCAGCATAAATCCATGCTGCACAGCCCGTTTTCATATCAGGAAGTGGTTTCCACAATACCCGTGCTACGGGTAAGTTTGGTAAATCATGTTCAGCCTCCACAGCCTTTACTTCGTTCACTAATAAGCGGAAACGGTTACCCATATCAATTAAAGATGCATTTAAAGCCTCACCACCAGCAACATTAAAAACCAAACGTGCAGGATCTGCTTTGCCACCAATTCCTAGCGGATGAACCTCTAAACTCGCTTTTCCATTGGCTAGTGAGGCATCAACTTCAAGCATATGTGAACCTAAAACCATGGAGTTGGCCGGATCGAAATGATAGGTGTAATCTTCCATAAAAGCATTACCGCCAGCCAAACCAGCACCCATTACTTTACAGGCACGTACGAGGGCTGCTGTTTTCCAGTCACCTTCACCAGCAAAACCATAACCATCAGCCATTAAACGTTGCGCAGCAATACCTGGCAACTGGATCATACCGTGTAAATCTTCAAAAGTATCAGAGAAACCTTTAAAGCCACCATCTTCTAAAAATTTCCTTAAACCCAGTTCTATTTTAGCCGCCTCATAAACCGATGAATGTCTGCCACCACCAGCTTTTAAGTCATCAGCAATTTCATAGGTTTCATTATATTCTTTTAATAATTCCTGGATCGATTCCTCACTAATCTCATTAATTACCGCCACTAAATCGCCTATACCATAAGTGTTTACGGCAAATCCTAACTTCATTTCCGCCTCCACCTTATCGCCATCGGTTACCGCAACATAACGCATATTGTCACCAAAACGGGCAAATTTAGCACCCTGCCAATCGTGCCATCCCGCGGCAGCCCTGCACCAGGTATCAATCTGTTTGGCTACTTCCTCATCTTGCCAATGGCCAACCACCACCTTACGGTCTTTACGCATGCGCGAAACCATAAAACCAAATTCCCGGTCGCCATGGGCACTTTGGTTCAGGTTCATGAAATCCATATCAATGGTATTCCAGGGGATATCGCGGTTAAACTGTGTATGTAAATGCAATAAAGGCTTTTGTAATACATTTAAACCCCTAATCCACATTTTAGCAGGAGAGAAGGTATGCATCCACGTGATAACGCCGATACAGTTTTCGTCGATATTGGCTTGCTGTAAAGTTTCGAAAATCTCTTCAGTCGTTTTTACAATCGGCTTGTAAACCACAGAAACCGAAATGTTTTCGTTCTGGTTTAACGAATCAGCCACTTGTTGCGCGTGTTCCGCTACTTGTTTTAAGGTTTCTTCTCCGTACAAATGTTGTGTACCGGTAATAAACCAAACTTGTAATTTTTTTAAATCAATCATTACTATTTATGTTATTTTTAATTTGTTTGATCCCACGGCCCGTCTCTTCGCAAATCGCTATCTATAATTCTTTTATAAAGCCAGGTTCCGTGTTATATCGGTTAGGATAGTCCTGCTTTCCGTTTTATTTCACCCACCTGCGGTTGGGCTCATGCTCACTCCATCCTATAGCTATCGGATCAGGTTTAGGTTACCAGGGTAAACCTTACCAGGTTAAACCTGACAGTAGCGAAAATCCTTTTTAGTTGCAGTACATCGCCAGTTTCATTACCACCATTCCCTAAAAAGATTGTAGCGAATGGAGGGACTGCGGTTTCCTAAGTATCACCACAACTGCTTTCCAAAACCTAGACAACGGTATCTCTGCATCCAAGACTATAGACTACCCTAACGCTGTCCATAATAAGCTCCATCTCCATGTTTCCGTTCGTAATGTTTCTCAATTAACGAATCCTTTAACTTGGGTGCCTGCGCATTAATCTGTTCGGTTAACAAAGCCATTTGCGCCACAGTTTCTAAAACGGCACTATTGTAAACTGCTTTTTCAGCTGTTTTTCCCCAGGTAAAAGGTGCGTGGTTACCCACTAAAATCATTTCGACTTCTTTATAACTTAAACCCAGACTTTCGAAATGATTCATGATCTGAAATCCTGTTTCGTACTCATAGTTTCCTTTGATCATTTCATCAGCCATTGGCGGTGCACAGGGAATATCAACTGTCAAATGATCTGCATGTGTGGTACCGAAAATGGGAATCGCCCTTTGTGCCTGCGCCCATGCTGTACCATAGGTAGAGTGTGTATGTACGATACCGCCGATAGCTTCCCAATGTTTGTATAAAACGGCATGGGTTTTCGTATCAGAGGAAGGACGTAGGTCACCTTCCACTGTATTTCCATCAAAATCCACAATCACCATTTTCTCAGGCGACAGATCTTCGTAAGGTACACCACTCGGTTTAATGGCAAAAACACCTTTGTTACGGTCAGCAGCACTTACATTACCGAAAGTAAAAAGCACCAAACCAAGTTTAGGCAATTGCATATTAGCGCGGTAAGCCTGCTCTTTTATATCCTGATAATTGCTCATGATAAATAAGGTTTAACATCCTTTTTGTTGTATTTCTCTAAATATCTACCCAGTCCTAAATATTGCTGGTAGTGCTGGCGGTAAAGCTTTTGTTTTTTGATATTGGGTTTGTATTCTTTTTCAAAACCTGTTCCCATGGCTTTCATAGCGGTTTCCACATCGGGATAAACGCCGGCAGCTACAGCAGCAAACATGGCTGCTCCCAACGCACAGGTATGTTCGAAACGATGAATCCTGATCGGCATTTCCAATACATCGGCCATCATTTGCATAATATATGCCGATTTCTTCGCTACGCCACCAATACCGATGATGCCCTTTACGGGAACGCCCTGTTCTTTAAAACGATCTACAATCGCTTTTGCACCAAAACAGGTGGCAGCGGCCAATGCGCGAAAAAACCTTGGGGCATCAGTGCCTAAACCTAAGCCTGTTATCGCACCTTTAAGTTCCTGGTTGGCGTCGGGTGTTCTACGACCGTTTAACCAATCAACGGCCAGTTCTGCATAATCACCATCTGCTAAAGCCTCAGCTTCTTTACTTAAACTGGCAATAATTTTACCTTCCAATTCTGTTTTCAATGCTGTAGCAGTAGCTTCATCAATTACATCAGATTCAGCCAGCAAATGATTTAATGGCCAGCTGATTAAGTTTTTAAACCAGGCATAAACATCGCCAAAGGCAGATTGACCAGCCTCTAAACCCGCCATGCCCGGAATTACCGATCCATTAACCTGCCCGCAGATGCCGTTGATCAATTTGCCATGAAGATCCTGATTTGGTGCAACCAGAATATCGCAGGTACTGGTGCCCATTACCTTGCTCAGGTAATAAGGCTCAATCTGACCACCAACGGCACCCATGTGTGCGTCAAATGCGCCTACACCAACCACTACATTGGTATTTAAACCCAATTTCGTGGCCCATTCTTCACTCAATGTTCCGGCAGCGATATCTGAAGTATAGGTATCTGTGAATAGTTTATCTCTAAATCCGGTTAAAAGCGGATCAAGGCTGCTAAAGAAATCTTCAGGAGGTAGTCCGTTAAATTCTTCTGCCCATAAGGCTTTATGTCCGGCTGCACAACGGCTGCGTTTCATGGTTGCGATATCATTTCCGCCGCAAAGTAAAAATGGGATCCAGTCGCAATGTTCAACCCACGATGCTGCCCCCTTTTTAATGGATGAATCTACTCTTAAGATGTGCAACAATTTAGCCCAAAACCATTCTGATGAATAAATTCCACCAACATATTTAAGGTAATTGTTGCTAAATTTTGTTGCATGTTCATTGATTTCGGCAGCTTCCTTAACTGCGGTGTGGTCTTTCCAAAGTACAAACATGGCATTTGGATTTTCTTCAAAATCTTCGGTCAAAGCAAGGGGAGTACCCGTTGCATCCACGGCAACGGGACTCGATCCGGTGGTATCAACCGAGATCCCTTTTACCAGATGTGCAATAGCTGCGCCGCCAGCTTTAGCTAAACAGTCTTTTATGGTGTATGTTAAACCTTCAATATAATCTAATGGATGCTGGCGGAATTGATTAACAGCCGGTTTACAGTATAAACCCTTCTGCCATCTGGGATAAAGAAAAACTGAGGAGGATATCTCTTTTCCGTTTGCGGTATCGACCAGAACGGAGCGGACAGAATCTGTCCCGTAATCCACGCCAATTACATAGTTTGCTGTGCTCATAACAATAAATAAATGTCTAATTAACGTTTATTTATTTGAATTAAAAAATTTAATATGTTTTTTAATCAAAAACACGGATTAAAGATTGTAAAGCGCCTGTTTCGGATGGCGGATTTTATGACAATGGAATGTAAAGATGTGCGACTAGCTCAACAGGATCGATAACATTTCTTCGGGGTGGTTAATAAACTCCCTGAACGTACGGTACATTTCTGTTTCCCTGTATTTTACCTGTTTGATTCCCTCTTCCCCAAATTCATAAATAATAGCGTCGGGATAAGCGAGAATAACCGGAGAGTGTGTGGCAATAATAAATTGTGACCGATCTTCCGCCAGTTGATGTATGCGCGAAAGCATAGCCATCTGGCGAACTACAGATAGGGCCGACTCAGGCTCATCAAGGATATAGAGCCCTTTTCCCCTGAACCGGGTATTCATCAATGCCCAAAATGATTCTCCATGCGATTGTTCATGAAGGGATTTACCACCATAACTCTCATAAAGACCGCTTTCCTCATCATTAAGTGCATCAACTTCTGAAGCCACATTATAAAAACTCTCACTCCTCAAAAAGAATCCATCATTCATTAATTGGTGTCCCTTGCTTAATAAAATATGATCCTGAAGGATAGAATGAGAATCCTTTGTTTTAAAATTAAAATTTTTACTGCCACCTTCTGCATTGAAACCACAGTAAACTGCAATGGCTTCTAACAATGTTGATTTACCCATTCCATTTTCGCCAACAAAATAAGTTACACGGGGATGAAATTTTAAGTTTATCAAACTTTTTATTGCCGGGATGTTAAATGGATATAAAGTACCCATGCTTTCTGGTTGACGAAGACTAAGTGCTAATAAATATCCTCTAAAATCCATCTCTGGTCTGTATTATAGTCAATTCCTGATTTTCAATTGAGCAGGCATGCTGAAAAAGTAATAATTATATATTGCATTTTCAAAACTTAAATTATAGGCTCACTTCAAAATCCCCTTTATTACCTAGCCATTTTAACGCGTGATGGTTAGCGGATACAGATCATACTGGTATTTTAGCATGAACTGCATCCGCAACAGTAGCAGATCGTTAAGTCACTTTAATTATTTTAAAAGTGTAGCCACATGTGGTGAGCGGAAATCCCGGTCTCATAAAATCATTTTATAAATCTTAATTGGCTCTTACTTTTACAGAGGAAACATTATTATCAAAAGCTTCATCTGTAAGACAATTGTTATCGGCAGTTAGGGTAATAGAAGGCCCGGTAAAATTATCGCCCTGAAAGAGTTGTATCTTGATGCCTGAAGGTACTGAAATAGAGGAAATGGCATCGTTAGTCACGCCAAGCGCCGCCAATTGTGCCATGGTATAATTGCCAATCGGGAGCTGTTTTGCCCAGCCTTTGTACGCACAATCCTGAAATACGGAAGCTTTTCGGGTTTTGTACACCCTTACCCAGTCGATATCCATAAAATCAGGATAGGTACCTGTAAAACGGTCGCCGCCAAATCCGGTAATTTCCTGACTAAATATCAGGTATTCACTGGTGTGGGAAAGGGCCGTACTGGTACGCCATCTTTCGACCCCATCTACATAAAAAATATATGCTGAGGAGGTCCATTCCAAGCCAAAGGTATGAAAGCCATATTGAAGACCACTGATCGTTTCCAACGACCCTATACTTTGATGATCGGCCCCATAACCATTCCAGTGCAGGTTATGGCGGGCAATATTTGGTCCGTTTGCCATATGGTGTTCAAAAACATCTATTTCTGTTCCTGATACACCCGGATCGTTGGTATTGCCATAAGTAGGCGATTGTATCCAGAATGAACAATGTGGCCCAACCGTTCGGTTAACAAGTACACGGCATTCGAAATAGCCATATTTCTGTAAAAACGAGTTTTGTGTCGAAATCTGACTGGCGGTAAAGGTATCGCCGTTTCTCTTGGCCGCTAACCTTAAAATACCGGCTCCGCTCACCGCATACGAAACATTGGAACGCAGAATAGTCGCATAACCACGGACGGTATTTTCGGCCCGGTAGTTCCAACGGGCATTCAGCGGACCTACACCATCAAAATTATCTTCTAAAGTCAAGGTGTAGTCGTCCAGGTTAACGGTACTGGCCGTCAGTTCAGTTTGTGCTTTTGCTGAAATCTTTGCGGTTGTTTGTGAAACCTCTTCTTCAGCGCCTTTTTTACAGCTTAAGTTGTAAAGGCATACTCCGATCAGGAGCTTTGATGTGATTGTTTTCATGTTGGTAATTGGTTTTTATCTGGTTAACCAAATTTACCGGACATAAAATTTAGGATAGGGGTAATATTAGAAGTAAATGGGGGTGTAATTCTAAATACATCTGTGAATTTTCCTGCTAATAGCAATTGTAAAAAGGATCAGGGATTAGGATTGAATTACGACGGATCTAATACCGATATGATTGTCACAGCCTTGAGTGATCTTTTAGGCACTGAATTTGGCAGTTATTGAGACTTTTCTTTGGAAAGCTCAACAATATTCAAATCTGACACAGAAAGCCCCTTTAACCAATCTCAAGCTTATATCCCTTGCCCCGTATCACCACAATATTGATATTCGGATCGTATTCCAGCTTTTTTCTCAGTTTTGAGATGAACATATCCAGGCTTCTTCCCACAATCACGCCTTCATCTTCCCAAATCTCTTTTTGCAACCGGCTTCGTTCTATGTTTTCATTAGGAGACAATGCAAAAATGAGCAATATCCGGGATTCCGTGGCAGTGAGGTCTAGCGTATTTTCATTAATGATGAGCTTCCGGTTTTTCGCATCAAACAGAACTGAACCTAAAGTGATCATACCTGTATGCTGATTTTCTTCAGGTAAAGCACCTCGCGGACTGATTGAGCTTAAAAAAATAAAGCCCACAAATGCCAAAAATGGGAGGCTACCCAACAGATATCTATTCTTTGAGGTATTAATTGCTGTAGGCTTAAATTTAATATTAATCAGATAAGGTGCTTTAGGTTGCTTTCTGCCAATACAGGCTACAATGTCATTTTTTTTGTTTTTAGAAATCGCATATCCATAAGCTACACCCGAGTTTTTGGCGTTTAGTACTTTAACCAGATAATCACTTGCGAGCCGATCTTCGGCCAATACACGCCGGGTGGTATTCACCAGTGCGGCGGGTTCAAAAGTAAATGCCTGTTCAAAGCTGATCTGATATTCATTTTCGGCGATTATTTTTATCGGGAGAACCCTTGAGGTACGATCGCCCGACTGCAAAAGTAGCTGATCTCCAATCTTGCGGAGCAAAACTTCCCTTCTGGCAAAGTCAAATTCGTTATTGTCCCTCATACTAAAAGCTACACAGATTACAGCTGTAAAAGAAAGTAATATCAATCCGAACAGATATTTACATTTCCCCGAAAAGAGATTTTGGCCACGATCCATTTGTCAATGATTTATTTACAAAGTTTACATTTTTATTTACAATCTAAATTCCGCATACCGAAAAACAGCAAGGTAATTTTGCTGCGGCCATTTTAACAGCAGATGTAATCACCATGGGCAAAAAGTAATAAATATCCGCTTGATCGTTTCATCACCTAAGCCAGTTACCAATATTAAATAAATAAATATGAAATACATACGGTTAGCTATTTTGTTTTTGATAGTTGTTTGTCAGATTTTCTGCAAACAACACACAAACAGCAGATCAAAAGAGGATATTAAGTCTGAAACCAAAGATACCGTCTCTTCCAATGGTCCTACTACGATGGTCCGCAATGTAAAGATGGGCAGAAACGGCACCGTTCTGATCGCTGCATCATTTGGGGGTGTTTTTCGATATGATTTCAGCCAGCCAAAGCGACAAGTGTTTACCAACCTCACCAGTAAATTGGGTCCGCGCAGGTTCTGGGATGTGCTGGAAGATCGTCGTGGCAACCTATGGTTCGCCACTACCGATTCGGGTGTTTATTGTTATAATGGCAAATCCTTTCAACATTTTACCATCCGGGAGGGACTTGCCAGTAATGGCGTTTTCGCCATATATGAAGATAGGGCAGGCGTGATCTGGTTTGGTACGGGTGGTGGTGTAAGCCGTTATGATGGCCGTACCAGATCGGAGGGGAATGGCAAAGCGGGGCGAGGGAAATACTTTCAAAATTTTACCATTAAAGACGGGCTTTCCAATAATGGTATTCATACCATCCTTGAAGACAAAACGGGAAAATTATGGTTTGGCACAAACGGGCAGGCTTGTTATTATGATACCCGCTTGCCTGACGGAAAGGGAAATAAATTTACCGTATTCAAAAACAAAAACGGTGAAGCCTTCAACAATGTTTGGTCGATCGTAGAAGATAAAAAAGGAAACATCTGGTTTGGTGCATCGATCATCGAAGATAAAAGTGGCGATACCGTGTTCGTTGAAAATGGTCTTTGGCGTTATGATGGCAGTACATTTACTAAGGTATCGAATAGGACTGCTACGGCTATAATCGAAGATAAAAAAGGAAACATCTGGACCACCGGTAGTGTAAGTCCGAACGGAGTTGGCGCCTGGAGACTTTCCCGTTATGATCAGAAGACCTTATATCATAACAAGCCAACTGCAACCGAAATCATGTCAGTAAACAAAATGCTTTGTGGAATTGTGGAAGCTCAGGATGGAGCGATCTGGTTTGGATCGATGAACGGCGTGTACCGTTACGATTCCAGTATGCCGGCCGGGCAGACCATAACCGACTTTAAAAACACTACAAATCCGCAATAAGGCGTATTGCAGATTTCAAATCAATTGTCAATTATTAATTCATCAATATTAATTTTATTATGAACAACAACCGATCAATTTCTTACTTCATTTTAATTGTTACTGTTTTCATCTTTGGCTGCCGTGGGTCTGTAAAAGAACGGCATCCAGCATTGCCAAGTTCCTTATCCTTACACATTGGGGATGAAAAATATACGATGATTGATCCTAAAGAAAGTGTGATCACATGGAAAGGTGCCAGCCTGGCGGGTACAAACAGTCATACCGGCTATGTCTATATATCAAAAGGAGAATTGAGGATTGAAAAAGGTCAATTAACGGGTGGTACAGTCGAAATCGACATGAATACCATTGAAGATCAAAAACACGAACGTGATAATAAACTGGTTAATCACCTTAAAGATTCTGATTTTTTTGATGTAGAAAAATTTCCCTTTTCCACGATTGTAATTACCAGCATTGCATCAATAGATGGTGAAAACAAAAAAGTTACAGGAAACCTCACCATTAAAGGAATCACACACCCTGTTAATTTCCTGGCCAAAACAGGTATTAATGGCAGAACCGTCGAAGCTAATGGTAAGCTGGTCATCGATCGGTCAAAATGGGATGTCCGTTATAAATCAGCAAAATTCTATAATCTTTTGGCCAATCAAACGATTTCGGATTCCATAGAATTGGAGGTGAAGATTGTAGCAAAAAAATAAATGGATGAACGTTTAAAGGACTTTAACCAGGTCAGATTATCTTGGTGACCACCGTAGGTGCCTGGATTTTCCATATTACGCAACCTTAACAGACTAACATACAATAGTAAGCGGGGGCAAGCTTATTCTTTTAACCCTAAGATAAAGTCTGAAAAAATCAGATCGCCGCATGATTAGGAAGCGGGAAATGGGACACAACTGTTTTTTTCTTTGGCTGCTTGTTTCTACCTGTTGGGGCGGTTACATTGAGCACGGTGATAAACTTGGTTGGATCACCGACCGACTCATAAACGATCACCTCGGCATAATCGGGCTGCGTGATGAGATCCGGGCTGTCCTTTAATACACCGAAGTTTTTATTCCTCAGCTGACTTAACAGATACTCTTTATCATGAACAAAAGAAATAATATGGTTTGGCGTACGCCGCTTCATCCACTGGTCGTTCAGCTCTGAATAGGGGATCTTAACCTGGCCGCTCCAGGCAACCACAATGGTACCCCCTATGATCACGATAAATTCACCTGCCCATATCAGCCAGAGCAAAAGCCCGGAGACATTATCACTGCCCTGTATGCGAAAGGTACCTGCTTCGTTTAATGCCGCAATTTCCTTAAATAAAATTCCTGGGTGGACAAACAGAAAAACCATATCCACAAACAACTGCTTAAGATCTGCCGAGCTTAGCCTAAAGGTGAAACCGCTGCGGCTGTACATAACCGCATCGAAGAAAACCCATTGCACGTAGAATGCGAGCAGACTGCACACGATGGCAATGATAAGGGCAACCTGAAGGTTCCTGATCTTACCGATCCTGATACCGATGTCGATCGCCAGTCCCAGGAGCATGCCCAAAGAAAATGCACAGATGGCGATGAACCAGATATTTGGGATCAACTGACACAGGATAATATAAAGGAGCGGGAGTATGAAGGATGCAACGATGCCAATGGCAAGGGTGGTTAATATGCTGGAGGGCGAGGCATGGCCTGCAGGGATGTATTTTTCTTCCATGTAAGTGTGTAATCAGATCTGATGTCAAACAGCGGGAGAGGGGGATTTGTTTTAGGCGCTGCTGATGCTACATCTGAAGGCAAATTTAATTGTCAGTCTTCTCGTATTTATAAATCAGCGTTCTTCCACTGGCATGATAAATACTGTCCTGTTGTTCATTTCTGCGGTGTTCAGTCAAAACAATATAATCCGAGCTTAAAAAAATTGCATCGGGATTTTTTGCAACGCTTGGATCCTCTGAATTGAAAACGGCAAGACCGTCATTTGAAACCCTTGCTCTGTATAGGTCCCTTTTCCACTTATAAGGCGTTTGATCATCATCGCCGTTTTTTTTACAGCCCAGCGTGATAAGCAATAACAGCACAACCAAAAAGTTTTTTGCCATGTCTATTTTTTATTGAAAATAATTACAATAAATGATTTTGCAAAATTTTACGCTGGTATTTAGACATTTGAATATTTACCTTCCCCAAAGAATAAAATCATTATTGCAACATTAAATTATTATTTACATATTGCCCGTGCAAGGGGTGAGAGCCTTGCATCAATCATCGATTGAGAGCGTTAATTTAGATAAAAAGGATGTGACAGCGAGTGTCGCATCCTTTTTTTGTTTAAAGCTTACCATGTTAGCAATTTGAAAAAGGAAAGTACCCATAGGCAAGTTGTCGCATCATCTTCAATAAGCTGCCATCAATTGTAATTGAATGCATTTAACTGGATTAAAAAATAATATGGACTGGAAATAAATACTAAAAACGATCCATTATTTCCAAAAGTTTCATACTACTCAAATATTTACTCTGCTGATTTGAGACAAAAAGATAGGTGTCGTACTCGTATTTACCATTAATTAACTGTAAGAGCCGGTATCCGGTATACTTCTTTCGGATAATTTCATTAATAATATAGTAGACGATATTATCATTAAATTCTTTACCTATAAGGTCGCAATCGATCTCATGATATTCACCGTTACATTTGAAGGAAACCTTAAAAATGACTTCAGTTTCATAGGTGAAATCTTCCGGAGTTCCATCGGAAATATCCGTAAAATTAAGCACCCCATTCGAAATTTGATTTAGTGCCATAAGAAACTCATTATATGGTTTCTTCCCGGCACTCACTTCACGATTAGTAGCTGCAACTGTATCTGGAAAGATAGCAATTAAATCTGCTACATGATCGTAAGTTGTTTCGTAAACCTTACCTAAAATATCATCAAATTGCTCATCGCTTATATATGCCAATAATCCACATTTTTTAAAGTGGTAAATGGCATATTCTATATGAAGATAAGAAAGTGGGAATTTACTAAAAAGGGGGAAAGGTTTATTAAACAAAAACCTTTTTCGCATTTCATCAGAATCAAAGATATTGCTGTTTTCAGGTTCAAAACGACAAATCGCAAATTGCGCCCTACTATTTGGGAATAAAGCCTCAATTAAATGATTGGTAATTCCACTCAATCTATATGTGGCGTTAAAACCGGCCAATAGCTGATTTGCCATAAGCAATAGATTTTCTAGCAATAAATTGAGTTTATTGTTGTTTTGATTTTTGTCTTCGTTTTGAAAAAATGTATAGGTATATCGATGTTCCCGGGCACCTGTATTCACCACAATTGTTGTTTGCTTATTGTCGTAAGAAGGCTCTCCTGTAAAATCTTCATCGTAACTGGTAATCTCAGTGATGGTAAATGCACTATAGCATAATTGATTTAATTTTTTAACCACTTCTTTTAAAAGATTACGCTCATTACCCCGATAGCTTAAGATATTAACAATTCTGCATCCGTAGCAATACTTAAAAAAATCGAGATAGGTCTCCATTTTTTCAGCTTTAATGTCCTGAATCAGTTTTTTTTTCTCTTGGGCATTAAGCATGGAATCGCTACCGTAAGGACTTTTTCCACCGAGTAAGGTAGCAAAGGCCAGTTGATTCTCAATCGTGAAAGACCTGTTAAAAGACATTAATGCTCTGGATAAATGGAGTATAATGAAATAACCAGACTGATCTGATGCATATGGAAACGGTTTTATCTTTTGGTATACAACCTCCGGGATTACCTCCTCCTTGTACAGGATTTCAAGAAATTCTGATTGCTCATTTGTGCCGCCGTAAGGGGACTCCTTGTCTCGCTTTTCTAATGGTCCCACTGACACATAGATACTTCCGAATTCAGATCCTCCGCTTATTTTTTGCATAAAATAGCGATACAGGATTTCCAACATATCTTGTGATTGTAAAACATTTTTCCCGATTTTCTTATTCAGATCGATAGCATCTTGCTTATCAATAATTCCTGCATGAGATAAATCGTTAATTAATGACATCGTTTTTGTTTGAATTATAAATTTTATTTTAAATATACAAAGCGATTTAGTATCGGCAGCTCCTAAATGATGGAAATTGTACTAGGCTTAGTTTTTAAATCTGAATGTAGTATAATATTAACATTATGCATTATTCTTTCTCTTACATCTGGAAAGTGCGCTATTGCTATCGAAATAAGGTGCATTATCCAAATGGATACATACAATCTGTTACTTTAAAGACAATCATTTTACTGGAAGAGGAAGGATTATAAATGCTAAGGGTGCATAAAACATCTCATTGAAGGATAATATGTGTGAAGGCTGTGGTGGGGAATTTATATTGATGGAACAGGGGATCCTTCAGTTTCCACTATTCGTATTGAAGATAGTTTATGGGAAAGCAGTGGCCTATTCTTAAAATTGAGTGCTATTCTGGCGGGAACAATATCAGGAAATTATTTCGAATCCAATTCTTCGGGGGATGTAGTAAACTATAATTGTGTGACATATATGATAAGGTCTTCAGGTGGATATAGTTCTGGCATTCGATCATCTCTAATATGTTTGGAGCTACAGCAGCACAAAAAACAAATATGGATTGGTTTGATATAAAGATATCATTAGCATTTAACTACTGCTGGGCTTACAAATCGAACCCAGGCCGGCGCTTCTGTTCGATTCAGGCTGGAATAAAACAAAAAAACCTCACATTTCTGTGAGGTTTTTCGTGATCCCGCTGGGATTCGAACCCAGGACCACTACATTAAAAGTGTAATGCTCTACCAGCTGAGCTACGGAATCTACTTTGTTAAAAACGTTGTGTGTTTCCTTTAAAGTGGTGCAAATATAGGGTTATGATGCATTTCTTGCAAATAAAAAATCGCCGAACACGGTAGTGTATTGATTTATAGGCGAATTAATTATTTGCCTTCTCTTTTTTAAATAGATTTGATATTTTTAGGGCTTATATTTTAATACCCCCACATGCACAGATCACTTCTTACCTTACTTTTTTTGCCGACGCTCCTCATTTTATCCTGCCAATCCAATAAAGCTAAAGAAGAGGAGCGGGCCAAACACAAGCAAGATTCGCTGGCTTCCTGTGAAAAGAATATGCCCAGCCGTTTTGGTGCAGTTAAAGATTCTTCGAGTTTTGCCGCTAATAAAGTAAGTCATGAAGGGATGGTTTTAATTCCTGCCGGCGAATTTGCCATGGGCGCATCTGATAAAGAGGGCAGGGATGACGAATATCCTCATCACAGCGTTAAGTTACCGTCGTTTTGGATTGATGTTACCGAAGTAACCAATGCCAGTTTCAAAAAGTTTGTAGACGCTACAGGATATAAAACCACAGCTGAACGCAAACCAGATTGGGAGGAAATGAAAAAACAGCTTCCTCAGGGCACACCAAAACCACCTGACAGTGTTTTTGTGGCTGCATCATTGGTTTTTTATCAGCCAAAAAGCATTACTTCTTTAAACGATGCCTCGCAATGGTGGCGCTGGGTTAAAGGCGCCGATTGGAAACATCCACATGGCCCTAAAAGCGATCTTAAGGGAAAAGAAAACTACCCGGTTGTCCACATTTCCTGGGATGATGCCATGGCCTACTGCAAATGGTCGGGCAAACGCCTGCCAACTGAAGCCGAGTGGGAATATGCGGCAAGAGGAGGACTAAAAGATCAAAAATATCCCTGGGGAAATGAAGATATCGAAAAAGGCAAGGTAAAAGCCAATACCTGGCAGGGCAGTTTCCCAATCAAGAATACAGACTGGGATGGTTTTAATGGTTTGGCTGCCGTAAAACAGTTTAAAGCCAATGGCTATGGGCTTTACGATATGGCAGGAAATGTCTGGGAGTGGTGCAGCGATTGGTACCGCCCCGATTATTACGCCACGCTTTCGGGGGTAACCAGCAATCCCCAAGGCCCATCCGACAGTTATGATCCAATGGAACCCACAGTGCCCAAAAGGGTGGTTAGGGGAGGCTCTTTTATGTGCAATGCTTCTTATTGTAAGGGATACCGCGTAACTTCAAGAATGAAAACCTCTACGGATACAGGCCTGGAACATACCGGTTTTAGGTGTGTGAGCACCAATTAAATAAGTTTTTGTGTTAAAGTAAAATCACGCAAACGTTTGACTCCTATATTATTAAATTTTATTGTTTAGTTTGGTCGCCACAACTAAAACCGAACCAAATTTTATGCAACAAACTACAGCATCAGGTCGAACGCAGGGACCTAAACCACTCATTATCATTTGTGCTTTATTCTTTATTTTTGGCTTTGTAACCTGGGCCAATGGAACATTGATCCCGTTCTTTAAATTATCTTTCGGACTATCCAATTTACAGGCCTTCTTTGTCACTTTTGCTTCGTATATGGCCTATTTCTTTTTGGCTTTACCATCATCATGGATCCTAAAAAAAGTGGGTTTTAAAAATGGTATTGTATTAGGTCTGGTAATTTTAGGTTTAGGCTCGTTAATATTTATACCCGCTGCTCAAACCAGAACTTTTGGTCTGTTTTTAACTGGTATTTTTGTTCAGGGAGCTGCACTGGCACTGCTTCAAACAGCTTCAAACCCTTATTTAACCATTATAGGCCCGATAGAAAGCGCTGCCAAACGCATCAGTATCGCGGGTATCTGTAATAAATTTGCCGGAATGATTGTGCCATTGATTATGGGCAGTTTATTTTTGAAAAACGCATCTGAGGTTGAAAAACAGATTAAAGCAGCTACAGGCGCTGTACACGAGCAATTATTGAACGATGTTTTAGGCCGTGTAAATATGCCTTATATCGTTTTAGCCATTGTTTTCTGCCTTTTTGCTGTTTTTATCAAATTCACCGATCTGCCTGAAGTAGAGGTTGAAGAAGATATTGTTGACGAAAGCAAAGGCGCTGTGGTAAAACACCAGAGCATATTCCAGTTTCCACACTTGTTCTTGGGTGCGCTTTGTATTTTTGTATATGTGGGTGCAGAGGTAATGGCTGGCGATATTATCGGGATTTATGGTCGCGAATTAGGTATTAGTACCGAAATCAGCGGAAAATTGACTTCCATAACGCTTTTTAGTATGTTAATCGGTTATATTATCGGGATCGTAGCCATTCCAAAATATATCTCCCAACAAAAGGCACTTAGAATCTGTGCCATTTTAGGAATCATATTTACCATTTTATCTTTTGCAATATCAAGCTGGTTTGCTGTAATTTTTGTGGCCTTACTGGGCCTGGCAAATTCATTGATGTGGCCGGCAATTTTCCCATTGGGCATTAGCCATTTAGGAAAATTCACAAAAATCGGCTCCGCAATTATGGTAATGGGTATAGCAGGTGGCGCAATCATGCCATTGTTGTATGCTTTTTTAAACGAAAAACTGCATGTGCACTTCCAGCTGGCCTATCTGTTAACGGTATTGCCTTGTTATTTGTACATCCTGTTTTTTGCCATCAAAGGCCACAAAGCCGGCTTGAAATTAAAATAACCCAAACCAAATAAATTTTATGATTAGGCCCGACCTTAAAAAGGTTGGGCTTTCTTTTGTCCTTAATTTTCGCTTATTTTGCGCAACAATAACGAGGTTGAATCTTGATACTCAATACTCACTACTCAAATCTTGATACTTTATCTCCATACCCCACAATGAACAAAGCTATTTTTCTCGACCGCGATGGTGTACTTAATCACGAAATATACGATTACATCTGCCGTGTAGAAGATTTTGAAATATTAGAATACCAGATTCCAGTATTAAAAAAACTATTCGACGAGGGTTATTTGCTGATCGTAATCACCAACCAGGGCGGCATTGCTTTAAAACGTTATACTGAAGAACAGCTGGCCACGATGCACCAAATGCTGAAAAATGCTTTTGTTGCCCAGGGAGCCGATATTAAAGCTTTTTATCATTGTCCGCACCACCCAACTGTTGGGGGCGAATGCAAATGTAGAAAACCAGCTTCGGGAATGATCCTGGATGCCATTGAACTGTATGATATCGATCCAGCTCAATCTGTGATGATCGGCGACAAGCCAAGGGATGTAGAAGCCGCAAACGGGGCGGGAGTGAAGGGGATTCTGATCGAGCCAGACGAACAGATTAATTATGAACAGGTTAAAGAGGTGCTGAAAAGAGCATCTTTAGTTTAGAGTTCGGCGTTTAGAGTTACCCAGATGCCGATGTAAAACTGTTACTGCCACCTAGACCTGATTGAAATGGCATTCCGGTATTTCACAACTTTATTGGTATCATAAATTACCGGAATATAATGTAAAGCAGGACTGCCGGAACCGATCAGCACAGGCTCTGCTCTCCAAAAATAAAAGATGGAAAAGAGAAGAAGGTTGGTATTGCTTGCAATCGTCCGTTTTCCATCATACATCTCACATCTGCCATAAAAAAAAGTCCCAAGTCTTAAACCGGAAACCCGACCTAAGACTTAGGACTAAAAACTTTCGACTTTTTTAAAAATCTATTTACCCGCTGCTTTAGCGTGGTCAGCTAGGAATGTAGCTAAACCGCTATCGGTTAACGGGTGTTTCAATAAACCAGTAATGGCAGCCAATGGCGCAGTAATTACATCAGCACCTAATTTAGCACAGTTAACGATGTGCAATGGTCCGCGGATTGATGCAGCTAAGATCTGGGTTTCGTAACCGTAGTTATCAAAAATAGTTCTGATATCTTCGATTAAAACCAGGCCATCGCTTGAAATATCATCTAAACGGCCTAAAAATGGAGAAACATAAGTAGCTCCGGCTTTAGCAGCCAATAAGGCCTGTCCAGCAGAGAAAATTAAAGTACAGTTGGTTTTGATTCCTTTTGATGAGAAATATTTAATGGCTTTAACACCATCTTTAATCATCGGAACCTTAACCACGATTTTCGGGTTTAAAGCTGCTAAAGCCTCACCTTCTTTAACAATCTCATCGAAAGTAGTGGCGATAACTTCAGCACTTACGTTATCATCAACGATATCGCAAATGGCTTTATAATGATTGATTACATTTTCCTGGCCGGTAATACCCTCTTTAGCCATTAAGCTAGGGTTGGTAGTTACGCCATCTAAAATGCCAAGATCTTGCGCTTCTTTGATTTGATCAAGATTTGCTGTGTCAATAAAAAATTTCATGCTTATAAATTCTTAAAATGATTACTAGGTTCTGCTGTTAGAACCCCTGAAGAATTTAATATCCCCCCTTCAGGGGGTTAGGGGGTAAAAAAAAAGGGCAAGCACCTTCTATCGCACCGCTACAACCTTCTACCCTTGCTGTGTTCCCACCCTGGGGGAGTTCAAAGGGAGCTGGTCGTAAAAGACTTGCCCGGCCACAAAGGTAGAAAAAGAAGTTGTTTCCCGAAATGCATTTTTCTATTTTTTTTGTCAATTAAGCTATCTTACTGATTAGTAAATTAATAAAATTAAAATGTGTATTTTTAAAAGCCAAAGAAAACAGGGACATAATCCAGCATTACAAAGTATTGTTCACTTATGAATGATATATTTATAAGTAAATACATATATAAAACGATTTATGTCTGGTTTTAAGCTAAAAATGAGATTTATTGTATAATCTTATCATTATAAATATAATAATTAATACGCACTAAGATTGTCATTATTTTAATTTAAAAGCTTTAAATTACTTAAGAACTAAAATTATTCTAAAAAACATGTCAACTCTGTAATTTAAAGATTGTTTTTCGTATCTTAGTGTTTCCTATACACTAACAACTAACGAGCAAAGAATGGAACCAAACAGTGGATTGTACGATGCGCAATTTGAACACGATGCCTGCGGTATTGGGTTCGTTGCGCATGTGAAAGGGCGAAAATCGCATCAAATCATCTCCGATGCACTTACTATTTTAGAGAATCTAGATCATAGAGGGGCATGTGGAGCAGAACCGAATACCGGCGATGGGGCAGGTATTATGATTCAGATTCCTCATGAATTTTTTTATGACGAATGTTTAAAAGCTGGCTTTAGCCTGCCTGAAACCAATAATTATGGTGTAGGGATGTTATTTATGCCAAAGGATATCAGATCCAGAGAAGAGTGCAGAGAATTAATTTACCGTGCCGCCGAAAAACTTGGCCTTGAAATTTTAGGCTTTAGAAAGGTAGATGTGGATACCACAGATATTGGCAATATGGCACTTTCGGTTGAGCCGGAAATTGAGCAGGTATTTATTGCACGCCCGTACGCAGTGGCACCGGGAGCAGATTTCGAACGCAAACTTTATATTTTCAAAAATTACCTGATTAAACTGATCGTGAACACGGTTCACGGTGGTAAGGATTTTTATATTGTTTCGCTTTCTGCACAAACCATTATATATAAAGGTCAGCTTACCTCACTTCAGGTACGTACCTATTTTACCGATCTTACCGATAAGCGCATGGTTTCTGCTTTAGGTTTGGTACACTCTCGTTTTGCAACCAATACTTTCCCATCGTGGAGATTGGCACAACCCTTCCGCTTTATTGCCCATAATGGTGAGATCAATACCTTACAGGGAAATTTAAACTGGTTTAGGGCCGGTGTTAAATCTTTTGCTTCGGCATATTTTACACCGGAAGAACTGGATATGTTATTACCGGTTATCGACGAAACGAATTCAGATTCAGGCTGTTTGGACAATGTGATTGAATTATTGCTGCATGCCGGCAGAACCTTACCTCATGTATTGATGATGCTGGTTCCTGAAGCATGGGACGGTAACGAAGATATGGATCCTGTTAAAAGGGCTTTTTACGAATTCCATGCTACTTTAATGGAGCCATGGGACGGACCAGCAGCGATCGCATTTACCGATGGTAAATTAATCGGTGCAACTTTAGACCGTAACGGATTGCGTCCGTCGCGTTATGCGATCACTTCTGATGACCGTGTAATTATGGGTTCTGAAGCTGGTGCATTGGCGATTGATCAAAGCACAGTAATCGAGAAAGGCCGTTTAACGCCGGGCAAAATGTTCGTTGTGGATATGGAGCAGGGCAGAATTATCAGCGACAACGAAATTAAACAACAGGTTTGCGGCAAAAGCCCTTATGCCGATTGGATTAATCAATATCAGATCCGTTTAGAAGAATTACCTGAGCCGCGCGTCATGTTTACCGGCTTGTCTTCTGAATCGATTTTTAAATACCAGCAGGTTTTTGGTTACAGCAGAGAAGATGTGGATCTTTTGCTTAAACCAATGGCCATTGAAGCCAAAGAACCAATAGGTTCGATGGGTACCGATACCCCTCTAGCTATTTTATCAAAACGCCCTCAGCATTTATCTTCTTATTTTAAACAGTTATTTGCACAGGTAACCAATCCACCGATCGATCCGATCCGGGAGAAGGTTGTAATGAGTTTGGCCAGTTTCATGGGCAGTAACGGAAATCTTTTGGAAGAAAATCCGCTACAATCGCACTGTGTAGCCATTAAACATCCTATTCTAACCAATCAGGAGCTGGAAAAACTAAGAAGTATTGATACAGGTGTTTTCCAGGCGAAAACCTTACAGACCTACTTCAGGGCGGATGGCAAACCAGGCGCTATGGCGAAAGCTTTAGACCGTTTGTGCCGTTATGCGGTTGATGCGGTTGAAGATGGTTTCCAGGTGATTGTATTAACGGACAGGGCTATCGATTCGGAACATGCTGCTATGCCGTCTTTATTGGCGGTTTCAGCTGTACACCATCATTTGATCCGCAAAGGATACCGTGGTGCAGTTGGTATTGTGATTGAGGCCGGTGATATTTGGGAAGTACACCATTTTGCTACTTTATTGGGTTTTGGGGTTACTGCAATTAATCCTTACCTGGCTTTGGAAACCATTAGTGAGTTTAAAGAAGAGTCGGGTTTATCAGTTGAGCAGTTAACTAAAAACTATATCTACGCAGTAAACAGCGGATTGCTTAAAATTTTCTCTAAAATGGGCATCTCGACCTTGCAATCATATCAGGGGGCACAGATTTTTGAAATTTTAGGATTGAACAAACAAGTGGTTAACACCTATTTCACGGGAGCAGTTTCGCGTATTGGTGGATTAGGACTGGATGAAATTGCAAAAGAAACCTTGATTAAACATCACCGCAGTTTTGGTCCATTAACAGAAACAGAAAACTTATTGCCTGCGGGTGGAACGTATAAATTCCGCCGCAAGGGTGAAGCACATTTGTTCAACCCACAAACCATCCACTTGTTGCAGAATGCAACGCGTAAAAACGATTACAATATTTTCAAACAATACTCTAAGCTGGTTAATGAGCAAACACAACAGGCTTATACCATCCGTGGATTGTTTGAATTTAACTATAGCCGTCCGTCGGTACCTTTAAATGAAGTAGAATCTACCGAAGCAATTTTGAAAAGATTTGCTACAGGGGCAATGTCTTTCGGTTCTATTTCTCACGAAGCACACTCTACTTTAGCCATTGCGATGAACCGCATCGGTGGAAAAAGCAATACAGGAGAGGGTGGCGAAGATGAAATGCGTTATACTAAATTGCCAAATGGCGACAGTATGCGCTCGGCAATCAAACAAGTGGCTTCTGCACGTTTTGGTGTAACGAGCTATTATTTAACCAATGCCGATGAGTTACAGATTAAAATGGCGCAAGGTGCCAAACCCGGAGAAGGTGGTCAGTTACCCGGCCACAAAGTGGACGACTGGATTGCAAAAGTTCGCCACTCTACACCGGGAGTTGGTTTAATTTCTCCGCCGCCGCACCATGATATTTATTCGATCGAGGATTTGGCACAGTTGATTTTCGATTTGAAAAATGCAAACCGTGCCGCCAGGATTAACGTAAAATTGGTTTCGAAAGCTGGTGTGGGTACTATTGCAGCTGGTGTGGCAAAAGCGCATGCCGACGTGATTTTAGTATCGGGTTTTGATGGTGGAACAGGAGCTTCTCCTTTAACTTCTATTCAACACGCAGGTTTACCCTGGGAACTTGGATTAGCCGAGGCGCACCAAACCCTGGTTAAAAATAAATTACGTAACCGTATTGTATTACAAACTGATGGTCAGCTTAAAACCGGTAGAGATATCGCGATTGCTGCATTATTAGGTGCTGAAGAATGGGGTGTTGCAACAGCAGCGCTGGTTACTTCAGGTTGTATTATGATGCGCAAATGCCATTTAAATACCTGTCCGGTTGGTGTGGCTACGCAAGATCCCGAATTGAGAAAATTATTTACAGGTGATGCTGATCATGTGGTGAACTTATTCTATTTCCTTGCTGAAGAATTACGTGAGATTATGGCTGAATTAGGTTTCAGAACCATCCACGAAATGATCGGTCAGGCAGATATTTTAAAAGTACGCGAATTACCTGCTGAAGACTGGAAATTGAAACACCTTGACTTATCAGCTATATTATATAAAGCTGAAGACAATAGTTTGCCTTTATTTAATACTGAAGGTCAGGATCATGGTTTAACCAATGTGTTAGATCATAAATTAATTGCTGCAGCAAAACCTGCTATTGACAATAATGAACCTGTTTTTGCGAGTTTCGATGTAAAAAATACCGATCGTGCCTTGGGTACCATGTTATCAAATGAAATCTCAAAAGTTCATTTGGGCGCAGGCTTACCTCCTGATACCATCAACTTTAAATTTGTAGGTTCTGCCGGACAAAGTTTCGGAGCCTTCAATACCCGTGGGGTAACCTTATCATTAGAAGGTGAAGCGAACGATTATGTAGGTAAAGGATTATCAGGGGCCAGATTGGCGATTTATCCATTCTCAAATTCAACTTTTATTCCTGAGCAAAATATTATCATCGGAAACGTTGCCCTTTACGGTGCTACTTCTGGTGAGTTGTTTGCCCGTGGTAAAGCCGGTGAACGTTTTGCTGTTCGTAACTCTGGCGCAACAGCTGTTGTAGAAGGCGTGGGCGATCACGGTTGCGAATACATGACTGGTGGTGAGGTGTTGATTTTAGGCGATACCGGAAGTAATTTCGCTGCTGGTATGAGCGGTGGTGTAGCCTGGATTTATGACGCCAATGGCACTTTTGCCCGTAAGTGCAATAAGGAAATGGTTGATCTTGATCCGCTACAAGCTGAAGATGAAGAACGCATTTTGGCCTTACTTAAAACGCATATACGCCTGACAGATAGCAGGGTTGCTGAGTTTATTTTAAGTGATTGGAAAACGCAGTCTGCTCATTTTGTAAAAGTATTCCCTAAAGAATACAAAGCGGTTTTAAGCAAACGTAATCAACAAGTAAAAACACACTAGGCCATGGGAAAAGTAACAGGATTTCAAGAATACGATAGAGTTGCGCCCACAAGAGAAGAGGCTGCAACACGTGTAAAACACTACGGGGAATTTTTAAACGAATTGCCCTCACAAGAATTAAATAACCAAGCTGCCCGTTGTATGGATTGCGGCGTTCCTTTCTGTCAGTCAGGTTGCCCTTTGGGTAACGTTATTCCGGAATTTAACGATGCCGTATACCAGGGCAAGTGGGAATTGGCTGCAAATATTTTGTTAAGCACTAACAATTTCCCTGAATTTACAGGCAGGATTTGCCCTGCGCCATGCGAATCTGCATGTGTGTTAGGCATCAACCGTCCGCCGGTTTCTATTGAGGAAATTGAAAAACACATTATTGAAATTGCTTTCGAAAAAGGTTTTATCAAAGCAAAAGCACCATTAATCAGAACAGGTAAAAAAGTGGCTGTTATTGGTTCAGGTCCTGCAGGTTTAGCCGCTGCTGCTCAATTAAATAAAGTTGGACATGAAGTTACTGTTTTCGAGCGCGACGATGCTCCAGGTGGTTTATTGAGGTATGGCATTCCTGATTTTAAACTGCAAAAAAATGTAGTAGATCGCCGTATCGATTTAATGAAAGAAGAAGGTATTCTCTTTAAATGTAATGCTAACGTTGGTGAAAATGTCGAAATCGGCACTTTACTGAGAGATTTCAACGCGGTTGTATTGGCTGGTGGTTCTACTATTCCACGCGATTTACCTATCCCTGGCCGAGCTGCTAAAGGTGTGCACTTTGCAATGGATTTTTTAAAACAGCAAAATAAACGTGTGGCGAACAGAACTTTCGAGGTCGAAGACATTTTGGCTACAGGTAAAAATGTAATCGTAATCGGTGGTGGTGACACCGGATCTGACTGTATCGGTACTTCAAACCGTCATGGTGCGAAATCCGTTACACAGTTCGAGATTATGCCGATGCCACCACAGGCACGTAACGAGCACATGCCCTGGCCGAATTACCCAATGTTGCTAAAAAATACTTCATCTCACGAGGAAGGTGCACAAAGGGCATGGTCGGTAAATACCAAAAACTTTATTGCTGATGAAGAGGGCAACCTTAAAGCATTAAAAGTGGTGGATGTTGAATGGGAAATCGATGCGAACGGCCGTCCGGTTACATTTAAAGAAGTGGCTGGTACCGAAAGGGATCTTCCTTGCGAACTGGTGCTGTTAGCAATGGGTTTCTTACATCCACAGAAAGAAGGCTTAATTGAAAAGCTGGGAGTGGAGCTGGATAACCGCGGCAACGTAAAGGCATCTGAGCACACTTATCAAACCAATATCGCAAAGATTTTTGCTGCTGGTGATGTTCGCCGCGGACAATCATTGGTAGTTTGGGCCATTTCAGAAGGTAGAGAAGCTGCCCGCAAGGTAGACGAATATTTAATGGGAACAACCAAACTGGCATCTAAAGATGCTGTTGCATACGCTTAGTAAAGTTTAAATTCTATATTTTTAAGGTCGTGGTGCAAACCACGACCTTTTTTTGTTAGTATCTGATTATTTCAAGCATTAAGGTGCTGTGCAATTACTACCGATCAAAGGGGTATATGTGGTATTCAATTGTGTGGTATGAAATTTAAAATAACATCCATTGTTGTAATATACACCTTCCATGTAGCCATCATTATAATTGTTGGCATGCTCTAAATCTATTGCCAGGATTTTATTTTGATACAATAAAGTGATCTGATTATTAAGAATGGTATGACCTATATAAGTACGATCTGCCCCAAACTTGGTGAGTATAGCGTCTACTTCGGCTTGGGTTAGCGCCTGTTGAGCCATCCCTCTGTACCAATAGAGACCAACTGAACTACTTGTGGCTGTTTTACAATTCTGTGTGGTACAGGTTTTATTGATCACATTGCCTACATAAACATTCAGATCGGTTACGGTTTTGGGCAGTGCAGCCACATCAGGACTGATACCGGCATGCAAGAATAAAGTACTGCCTGATTTTTCCAGCATATTTTTGCTCCTTAGCCATTTACCCAACTCACTGTCAGCATCATACAGCGCCGAGTAGGCTTCGCCAATAGTTTGTGCATTGGTCATATATTTTGCATTCACATAGCGATAATCACCTATCAGATTCATAATATCGTGGTTTCCCAATATAAAATGCACTTTACCACCAGCATTGGCAGCTTCCTGTTCCAGTTTGTAAATCAGCCATAAACATTGTGTAACGTATGGTCCTCTGTCAAAAACATCACCCATAATATAGAGATGGCCTGTGCCATATTTCCAGGTGTAGTTATTATCTATAATGTTTGCTTTTTTGAGCATCAGGATAAACGCATCAATACTGCCTTCGATATCGGAAGTCGCAAAATATTTGCCTGGTAAAGTGGCAGATTCTGAGGGCTCGCGACTAATCAATTGTGGTTTCAGTTTTACGGCAAATGAACTGCCTCCGGGTAATTCGACATTAAGATTTACCTGATCGCGACTGGAATACGTTTGGGTCACATAACCGTTATCTCGGGTAATCGATTTTACTACATACTGGTTGTTCCTGAAAAACACATAGGGTCCATCAGGATCTGAGGCTACAGCATTTTTGATAGTCAAATCAAAAGAGACATCACTACTGCTCGTATTCTGGTTGTGCACTTCTACTGCAATTACATTATCTCCGGTAATAAAGCGTGATTTAGCTATTTTGTAATTAAAAAAGCTATTTTCCTGAGCGGTGGGTATAAAGGTACTGGTTCCGGTGGTGTATGTAATGGTTCCGCTTTGAGGTAACAAGGCTGTCCGCAATACTTCAGTGCCATTTATATATACCACGGCTCCATCGTCATGGATCATCGATAAGATGATAGAATCGGGCAGGGCATTAACATCCGCTATATTCACATGCTTCCTAAAGTAATAAGTCACAAATCCCGATTGTAACACTGTTGCTTCATCTCCGTCGCCAAAGCCAAACTGGCCTGAACCCGTTTTCCAGTTTGCGTCGTTAAAGCCGGAAGAACGCCAGTTTATTCCTTGATCAGATCCATTATCAAGGTATTTCCAGCTGGATTTTTCATCTACGATAGATCCCGCGAGCGTTATTGCTTGTACAACAGATTCTTGTTTCAGTTCATTTTTTGAACCGGGGATTAAACCCATTTTTTGGCAGCCCATTGTCGCAACTAATGCAACAAAGCTACAGGCAAGTAGAAATTGTTTTTTCATTTTTTGTTTTTCTTAGGTTAGAAATAGGTGCTGGCCCTTTAGGCAGAAGGCATAAATTACTAATTTAGATATTAACAAGTGACTATCAACCGACAAAATTAATTCACTACTTAATTGGTCAATTTTGTATGATTATTGGTTAATTTTTTGCTAGCAAAGCTAGAAGGAACGGATATATATATCCACAACGCATTCCGGTTTAGGGGGAGAAAAAAAGGATAAGTTAGATTTATTAAGTTGTGAAAAAAATGTTACCAGTAAAGATGTTCGACTTCCCTTAGAATGGCAATCTAAGATAGATTCTGTGTCTGGTAGCAAAAATATAGACCTAAAACAATTTCAATTGCTCATCTTTCGGCGGCTTCTCTTTCCCAAAAACAGTTCTGCCACCATATTTCCAACTTTCGTTACGTTCTTTCTGGATGACCTTTTCGAAATCCATGTTAGGAACAAAGTTTTGTTCCGCCTGACGGGCAATCTGATGTAAGGATTTTATCGCCTGCTGTTTATCGGAGTTTCCAATCTTCGCTTTTTCAATGGCCCTTTGCAAAACGCTTATTGTTTCGTCGTAAACATTTACCGGAACAGGGAAAGGGTGACCATCTTTGCCTCCATGGGCAAAAGAATAACGTGCAGGATCTGTAAATCGGGAAGGTGTACCATAAATCACCTCACTCACCAGTGCCATCGATTGTAAGGTTCTTGGCCCCATACCTTCGAGTAACAATAATTCTTCGAAATCGCTTGGTTTCTTTTCCTGTGCCAGCCATAGAATACTGCCCAGACGTTTCAAATCTACATCTTTCGATTTTACCTCATGATGGTTGGGCATCACCAGCTTTTGTATTTCAGTAAGCATCCGCGTTGGCGATTCGGCGGTAATGTTCATCATGCTTTGTCTGGTCTTATCTGCATCATTCGAAGTCAGGTTTAATATTTGACCTTGATTGATTCCACAAATACCTATATGTGGTTCTTCAACAAAGGATTTCAGGTTTTCCGAATGCCAATGATATCTTCTTGCAGTCGAACTGCTGTCGCTCATGCCTTGCTGAACCACGGTCCAATCACCATCGCTACTCAAAATGAAACTATGGAGATATAACTGGAAACCATCTTGAATGGCTGTATTGTCGACTTTTGCACTCAACTTGCTGGCACGGACCAGTTCGGTACCATTTAAACCTGTTTTATCGGCTATTTTTAAAAGTTCGTTAGGCGTTTCGCGGCTGTGTTTCCCTTTACCGCCACAGATATAAATGCCCAGTTCTTTGGATAAAGGATTGATCGATTTCTTTAAAGCGCCCATTACCGAAGTGGTAATTCCAGACGAATGCCAATCCATGCCCATTACTGCACCCAGGCTTTGAAACCAAAACGGATTACTTAAACGGCGGATTACTTCTGCTTTGCCGTATTCTAATAATATCGCTTCAGTTATCGCCAGACCTAGTGTAGCCATACGCTGGGCTAGCCAAGGTGGTACATGGCCATAATGTAAAGGTAAATCTGCGCTTCCTGATCTTTTCAATACTAACAAATTTAGTAAAATATTTTATAAATGAAGATTTTTGTTGGTTAAGAGTCTAGATCAAGTAAACAAATCATTATTGAATAAGATTAGTGATTCATAGGTTGAAGATTCCGTACTTTATTCAGAATGACAGTTTATGCTGAGAAATAAAACGATTGACTATATTTTTTGTTATTTTGAGAAACAATACCACAGACGAAGCCCATTTTTTTACATGCGAAAACTCTTACAACGTTTACTTGGTGCCTGGATCATCCGCATGTCGAATAAATTCGGTTCGAGGCCAGACCGTAAACGCATTCATGATGCCTTAAGTACCTTATATAAAACCATTAACAAGGAGCCAGGAAAACGGGGACCTATTTTCGAAATTTCCAACAGCGATAAGTTTATCATTTTATCCGATCAGCACAAAGGCGCGCGTGATTATGCCGACGATTTTTCTCTGGCAGAAAGGAACTATCTCAAAGCGCTCGAACATTACCATCAACACGATTTCCATTATATCAACTTAGGTGATAGCGAAGAACTTTGGGAGAACTTGATGGAATCGGTGATTAAACACAATAAAGCTACCTTCGAAGCAGAAAAAAACTTTATCACAAAAGACCGTTTCATCAAAATATTTGGTAATCATGATCTGTATTGGGACAATGATCCATTAGCTGGCTTTAACCTCAATAGAATTTACGGCAAGAAAATCCGAATTTATGAAGGTGCGATACTTAGAATGTCTATTGGCGAAAGACCATTTGATATTTTCCTCACCCACGGACATCAAGGCGATTTGCAAAGTGACGGAAACTGGTTTAGTAAATGGTTTGTGAGTACCATCTGGGCGCCTTTACAAGCTTATCTTCAGATTAATCCAAATACGCCCGCATACGATAATCAGTTGAAAACCGCACACAACACTATGATGTACAGCTGGATTGCGGAGCAACCCAATATGGCTTTGATTACCGGACATACGCACCAGCCTGTTTTTGCGTCTTTAACACACCTCGAAAGGATTTATGTGAAATTAGATAAAGCAAAAAAGGAAAAGAATACTGAAGACCTGACGTTTTTAAACGGGGAACTTCACAAAAGAATAAAGGAAGGAGATAAAGCACCGCGCCTTGGGAAGTATAAACCAGACTATTTCAATAGTGGCTGCTGTTGTTTTAGTGATGGCGATATTACCGGGATCGAGATTGAAAATGGCTTTATCCGATTGGTGAAATGGTCGTACCACAAAAATAACATCCCCGAAAGAATTCTGCTCGAAGAAATGAAACTAAGCGATTTGGCTGATCAAAACTTATTTAATGGGTAGCATAATATAAAACGTTGTGCCTTCATTTTTACCATTACTTTCAGCCCATAATTTCCCTTTGTGGATATCGATTAATGCATTAGCGGTTATCAACCCTAAACCATAAGTATTTTCAGCTGCCGTAGCTATAGCACTTAGGGGGGCAAATTTCAAGAAAATCCTGTCCAGATCTTCTTCAGTTAAACCTACACCATCATCCTGTATGGCAATAGTGATTTCGTTATCGGCCCTTTGATGCGTTATTTTAATTTCCTTCTCCTTTGGAGAAAATTTGATGGCATTATCAATCAGTTGACTAAAAACAACCTTTAGTTTATCCCCATCACCAAAGATTTCAACTGGATGGTCGATATCGATCAGTACTGATTGATTTTTATCCTTAAGCTTAAAACCTAAATCAAGTATTGCTGCTCTAATCAATTCATTTAAATCAACTATAGTTTTTTTAGGTTTAAAGGAGTGGCTCTCTTTTCTGGCGTTGCTCAAAATATCATTTAAGTGATCAATCATTCTTTTCGATTGCCCGTTAATCTTGCCAGCAATTAACGATACTTTTTCATCAACTCCAGGAATACGGCCTAAAAGTTCCGATTGTAACGAAATGGTCGTCATGGGATTTTTAAGATCATGAACCAATACATGTAAACGGTCGTCATAAGCCCTAAAAGTTCTTCTTATGGCTATTCTCGCTTCCAGTTTCTCCGTGACCATATCAGCCAATAATTTTAACATATTCAATTGTTGTTCGGTAGCTGATTTAGCTTGATCGTCTGCCGCGTAAATCAAACCTAATATATAACCTTCGGGCGATTGGATTGCGGCTGATGCAAAAAATGGAGCGGCTTTATCCTTTTGTAATAGATCAACTGTTGATCCAATCCTGGCTTTTAAAAAAAAATACTCTTCCGCCTGAAAACAAATGCCCGCACGGGGCGCATCAAATATTTCTGCAGCCAACTTTGCAATCAGATCAAAAGCGCTTTCTTTTGGCGTATCCAAAATTTCATAGTAGGCCAGCTTCGCTACGCGCAGGGAATCTTCGGTATCAATAATATGCTTTGCTTTTTCGATCTGCATTTAAGGATTGATTAATTTTAGGATGAAAAATTAAAGGTAAAGATTATGATCAATACTCTAAATAATATAAACAATTAAGTCGTAAATTCCGTTAATATATAATTGCATAAAATAGAAGATAAAGCGTTAAATTACCAGCAAAACAGCTTAAACAATGAGATTATACATAGAACGTAAACCTGTTAAGGTTAACCCGGATACGAAAAGAGTGATTGCCCGTTTTTTTTTTAACGGAGAGGAAAGAGCATTAGAGGTAATTAGGAAGGTTTTAGAATTTTCTGACGAAAAAGTGTTTTCGCTGATCTCACCCATATTGCAGGAATATTCTAAAAGACACCGAAACATTACCAAAATTTTAACCCGCCATTGTAAAAAGCTTAAAAAACAATTTATAACGCTTGGTACCGAACTTGAGGATGTAGATGAATATACCAGGTTATTAATTGGTGCTTATTTTACTCACGAGTATTCTATCGAATCAGCCGCTTTTTTTAATCCAAGCATTGTCGATGATCCTGATCAGACCGATCTTGTAGAAGGAGAGAAACGCGTCATCATTAGCTTCAGGGCTGTGGGCGAAGGCCATATTTCTTCTATTGTGTTCCGCCGTGCTTTGATCGATAAAAACAACAACATCCAGGTTTTACCTGTAGGGAATTATGTTGATGAAGCGGAGGTGGTTAAAAATGCCATTTATGTGAAAAAACTGTTTCTGAAAAAAGCAGCTTATGCGCAGATTGATCCTTCGGTACTGGAAGAAATAGAGTCGAAACTGGATGATAAATTTGAATATACCAGTTTAAGTAATATCATTAAAGATTCCAAGAGCCTGCATAAAGAAAATCCGGCGCGTTTAATCGAATACGATAAAGTGTTATGGTTATCAGACACCTATCATACCATTAGCTTTTCTAAAGATACTGATATTTCTGACCGCGTCATTTTTCCTATCTCGGAGTTCGAACGTAAAGGGATTGAAGATGCCCGTTTTGTTAAATTTATAAAAGATGATGGTAAAGTATTATATTATGCTACTTATACCGCATTTGATGGCTCACTGATTATTCCAAAATTGGTGCAAACCGATGATTTTTATGAGTTTAAGGTAATTCCATTGTATGGTGATGGCGCACAGAACAAAAACCTGGCTTTATTCCCTCGGAAAATTAAAGGCAAATACGTGATGATGAGCAGGATAGATGGCTGGAACAATTACCTCATGTTTTCTGATAAAGTAAATGTTTGGGAAAATCCGATCCTCTTAAAGCAACCACGGTACGATTGGGAATTGGTGCAGATTGGAAATTGCGGATCGCCGATTGAAACCGATAAGGGCTGGATTGTGATTACCCACGGGGTGGGGCCGATGCGCAAGTACTGTATAGGAGTGAGCTTGCTTGATCTTGAAGACCCTAGTAAAGAAATTGGTCACTTAAAGGAACCGTTGATTATACCCAACAATGATGAACGTGAGGGGTATGTGCCAAACGTGGTATATTCATGCGGGTCGATCATCAGCAATGGCGAATTAATTATTCCTTATGGCTTATCTGATTATAGTTCTTCTTTTGCCACGGTAAATCTGGAATTGCTGTTGAATAAACTATTGGATAATAATTAGAAACAGATCTTAAAATTTGGTAGTCCCTGAAACAAGTTCATGATGACGTATGGTTTCTTAAATCCGTATACTAGACTTGCTTCAGCAGCTATGCCAGAGGGCTAAAGAAGCCTGAATGTTTAATTAGCCATGAAGTAATTTATCTGATAGATAATCGCGAATTAAAACCATAAAAAAGGCTGATTCATTTCTGAACCAGCCTTTAATATTTACGAGACATTTTATAGTTAAGTACATTTATCTGCTTCCACTAAGGGGGAAGATAAGGTTTCATATTCTGCTTCGGCAGCTTTAAGAATGGCGAGGTGCGAAATAAAGTAAGCCAATGTACTCTCGGCGCCCTGATTTCGGTTTACACTATTATATTGTAGCCCATCGGCACAACCATGAGTTTCAAAATCGTACAAAGGAATATGCAAACTGTTTTTACCCAAAAACCATTCGTAGCTAATGTGCATTAAATTCAGGTATTGATCATCTTTGGTAATCTCGAATACTTTGGCATACAACAAAACCATGGCCATAGTTTCAAGTGCCTGTTGATCATAAATGGGGTTTTTACCATGTTTTTTCATCCATCCTGCATTGCCAACAGGATTTAAATAGCCATTCTCGAAGGAGAAACTGTTTAGAAATGTTATGCTTTCCATTGCAATTTTATACGACTTGCTATTTCCGGTAACTTCGTAATGATGCAACAAAGCCAGTGGCAATATGGCATTATCGTAAGTGAGAATATCTTCGAACCAGTGCCAATCGCCATCTTTATTTTCTTTGTAAGAATTTATCAATGAATCAGCAAGTGCATTAATTTCTTTAATGATCAATTCATCTCCCGGATGCGCACATAAATAATAAGATAATCCAATAATGGTATTAGCTTTCCCGCGCAAATATTTTAAAGCTTTAAAATGAGGGACTGAATGCGAAAACAGTTCTCTTCCAAACTCACGGTAAGAATTATTTGGGGCGCTGCAAACCAGGTAACCCAACGACCAGATGGTCCGGCCAAAAGAATCTTCCGAGCCAACCTCATCCAGATAATTGCGGTTAAAGCTTAAGAAATTTCTAAAGTTTCCGTCATCCGTTTGCATATATTGAATAAAACTCAAATAAATAGGCATGAACTTTAATGCTACCGGGTTTTTGTCCTGCTCAGTTGCCATTAAGGCCATAATTAAAGCCCTGGCATTGTCGTCAATACAATAGCCTTCTTTTAGGTTGGGAACCCCAAAACGTGCATGCTGAATGATCCCTGTATCATCGGTCAATAATGAAATGTGGTTTAAATTTAGTGCAGGCATGCCTTCCACATCAATAATTGGTGGGGTAACCCTTTCTGGTTTTTTCCCATCCGCCACAGCTTCATCCAATGCTTTAAGATAAACGCCACCAATAGCAGGCCAGCGTAGCTTTAAACCATACTCGTAAGCATTTTGCCTAAGTTTTTGATATTTATCTTTATCACCTAAAAGATCATTTACAATTGTTGCCAATTGAGCGTCGTTTTTGAAATCGAAAAGTTTCCCTCTGTTATCGGCCAACAACTCTTGTGCATGCCAATATGGGGTAGAAACTACAGCAGCCCCGGCACCTATTGCATAGGATAGTGTTCCACTTGTGATTTGTGCCTCATTTAAATACGGTGTGATGTAGAGGTAACAAGCCGTTAAATATTGATGAAGCTGTTCTTCTGATACAAATTTATTGACGAAAGCAAGGTTATTTTCTACACCCAGATCTTTAGCTAAGGCTTTCAAACTGTCGCGATATTCTTCCCCATTGTGTTTTACCACACCAGGATGGGTATTTCCTAAAATCACATACAACACATCAGGATGCTGCGCTACGATTTTGGGTAACGCATTAATTACGGTTTCTAAACCTTTGTTACGGCTGATCAGCCCAAAGGTAAAAAGTACTTTACGTCCTTTAAATAATTCGCTTTGTGCAATTTCATTATTTGGAATAGGTTCCAGATCCGGCACACCATGTTCAATTAGTTTGATAGACGATTTAGGAACCTGATAGATACTCGTTAAAAATAATACTGCTTTTTTGCTCATTACCACGATTTTAGAAGATTTAACGGCAATCTCTTTAATAATGGTTTGCTGCATAAAATTTGGCTCTTTTAAAACCGTGTGCAGAATCGTAATAAATGGCTTCTTTAATCTATTAATTAACGACAGTAAAAATACGCCGCTGTTTCCGCCATAAATACCAAACTCATGCTCGATAATACAGCTGTCGATATCGCTGTTATTGATAAAATCTGCGGCTTCAATATAATCCTGCTGGTTTTGTTGGCGGATAATAAACTTTACTTCCTTCGGATAATCATGTTCGCTAACATCGTCCGACTCATTCATGGCAACAACAAAACTTTTTTGCGGATCGTAAGCAGGATTTAAACTTAAAGCATTTACCAAATTCTGATTAAATGTAGCTAAACCGCATTCGCGAGGAGGATAGGTTGAAATATAGGCGATTTTCATATGTATTTCAAATAGGGTTGATACTTAAATAACATTATATTATCTAAATAGTTTGTGATTTCCTCAATTAACGCTCAATAAACCCAAAACAATCTGTTTTAAGTGCTTGTTAATAAGTAAATATTAAGCTATGAGATCAATATGGAAAGGCTCGATTGGTTTTGGATTGGTAAACATTCCGATTAAGTTGTTCTCGGGTGTCCAGAACAGTAATCTCGATCTGGATATGCTCGATGAACGCGATCATGCCAAGATTAAATTTTTACGGGTCAATGAAAATACCCACAAAGAAGTGCCTTACGAGAAAATAGTGAAAGGTTACTTTTTAAAGGATAAATACATCGTATTGGATAAGCATGATTTTGAAGAGGCCGCTCCCGAGAAAACCAAGATTATCGAACTGGAAAACTTCGTAGACATCAAAGATATCAATCCGGTTTACTACGAAACATCTTATTATACCGAACCTGAAAAGCAAGGTAAAAAAGCTTATGGTTTATTGTTAAAAGCGCTGGAAAAATCGGGCAAAGCAGGTGTAGCCAGATTTGTATTGAGAAATACTGAAAATCTTTGTGTTATCCATCCCATGCAACACGTCATCGTTGTTACCAAAATCAGGTTCGAACAGGAAATCAGGAGTTTATCTGAAATTAACAAGGTAGACGACATTACCATCAGTAAAAAAGAAATGGATGTGGGTTTAGCCTTGATCAAACAATACAGTTCTAAATTTGATTTGAGTGCTTTTAAAGATGATTATAGTTTAGAACTCTTGAAAATTATCAAAGCAAAAGCAAAAGGAAAACGTGCCACCGTTAAAAAGATGAAACCACAAAAAGCCACAAGTGATGATTTATATGATCAATTGATGCAGAGTTTGGGATCAAAAAAAGGAGCTTAATTAGTTGGGAATTTTCAGTTGGGGTTGGGAGTAAGAGATAAAACGCTTTACGCCAAACGTGAGAAAAGAACCGCATTGGAGTCAAAACTACTCCAATGCGGTTCTTTTTATTTAAATGCAGCTTTCAATTGATCTGCAACATAGGCCTGTGCTGCTTTTGCTTCCGGGATTACAAGGGCCATTCCAAAGAATTCGTGTGTAACACCCTCATAATTTTTACTGTCAACTTTTACACCAGCGGCTTTTAGCTTATCGGCCAGCATTATACCATCATCATGTAAAGGGTCAATCTCAGCCGTAATAATGGTTGTTGGTGGTAATCCTTTTAAATTCGCATTAACCAGGGATATTTTTGGATCTTGGGCTTCAATCATGGTGTTCAAATACTTTTCTGTAAACCAGCCCATCATGGCTTTATTTAGCGGTTTTGCATTTTCATACATTTTATAAGATGCTGTGTTCATATCCGCCTGTGCAATTGGATACACTAAAACTTCATGTACAGGGCTCATAATATGTTTATCCCTTGCCATAATCGAAACATTTGCGGCTAAATTTCCACCGGCACTTTCGCCAACAACTGCAATTTTAGCTGGATCGGCTTTTAAGCTTACCGCATTTTTTATTGCCCATTCGTAAGCAGCAAAAGCATCATTATGTGCAGCTGGGAATTTATTTTCGGGCGCCAAACGATAGGCTACGGAAACTACAATGGCCCCAACCTGCTCCGATAAGGCTTGTGCTGATGCATTGTAGACATCTAAATTGGCAATAACGAAACCACCTCCATGGTAATAAACAATTAATGGATAGGGTCCGCTACCTTCCTTTGGTGTGTAAATCCGTAAATGGATTTTTCCGCTGCTAACATCGATATCCCTTCCCATAGTATCTACTTTTGGTGTAGGAAGGTTAATATTATTCTGTTTTGCCAGGTCCATTACGGCATCAGTTGGCGTGTGGTTTTTCCGCGCATCAGTAGCGCTTAAGGTTTCGATCGGTTGATCCCCATAACTGCCAAGTTTCTCAATTACCGCTTGCATTTCAGGCTTAATGGTTTTACCCCACTCAGGCGCCGGACCAGCTGGTTTTAATCCTGCAGCAGCAGTAGAGTCGGTTATTGTCGAATCGGTTGTCGTTGTCGTTTTTGTTCCACCCGTACAAGAAGCAAGTGAAACAGCTACACCACAAACAAGCGCAGATAATTTTAATAAGTTGGTTTTCATAGGGTTATTTCTTTTTGTTATTAATTTAATCTATAACACGATCAGTTAAGGAAGTGTTTTTATGCCCTTACAACTTTTCAGAATTTAACCAAATAACAAACATCTTTATGAATTTAGGTGTTCACTATATAAAAACTAGATATGCTAACAGAAATAACAGGACTGCCAGACCATATTTTTGGCGTAAGGGCTACCGGAGAAGTAACCGCTGATGATATTAAAAACGTATTGCTCACAGGTTTAAAAAGAACGGCTAAAAGGTTTAAAGAAATCAGATACCTGCTTGTTTTAGAAACTGATGTAAAGAATTTTACCGCCGGGGCTTGGGTACAGGATGCCAAGGCCGGTCTGCAAAACTTTACCAAATGGAAAAAGATTGCAGTAGTTAGCGCAGAGAAAGGGGTAGAATGGTTTACTGATATTTTTACGATAGCCACACCAGGGAAATCAAAAGGTTTCAAACCAGAAGAGATAGCAGAAGCTACAGCCTGGCTAAACACAGAAGATTAACCATAAAACAATAAATGATGAAAAATTCTAAAACACCGGAAGAAAGTAGCAAGGCTACTGCACCTAAAAACACAAAAGCTAAAGGAGCCGATGATAAAGTAACATCTGCCAAAGATGCCAAAAAAGTAAATGTAACCAAAGATGCTCCCGCAAAACGTAAAAAAGCCTAAACGTTAACAAGAACCCGTTTTTATGAAAGCCGATGCTAATAATACCGACCATTTTTATAATAAAGCCTATGATTGGATCATCGATAAAGGGCCATCTGTAATTTTAGGTATTTCCATACTTATTTTAGGACTATGGTTAATTAAATTATTGGGCAAATGGATGCAGGGCAGTATGCACCGTAAAGATGTAAACCCATCGCTAAGACCATTCCTCACCAGTTTAATGCTCATTACATTGAGAATTTTACTGGTACTTACTGTTATGCAGATTATCGGTATCCAACTTACTTTTTTAACCGTATTAATTGGTGGCATAGGCGTAGCGGCTGGTTTAGCCCTGTCAGGAACACTTCAAAACTTTGCCAGCGGTGTACTTATATTATTGCTCAGGCCATTCGTTGTAGGCGACAATATTATTGCCCAGAGCCAGGAAGGTACGGTAACATCGATCCAGATATTTTATACGATCGTAAAAACATTCGACAACAGAACTGTTGTGATCCCGAACGGAAAATTATCGAACGAGGTGATCATTAACATCAGCAGAGAAGGAAGCAGGAGACTGGATATTGAAATGAAATTTAGCTATGGCATCGATTACGAACAGATCGTGACTATTTTTAACAAAACAGTTGATGAGTTTAAAGACTGCCTTAAAACGCCAGAAAGAAGAGTAGGGGTATCTGCTTTAGAAGATAGTGGTTTTAAAGTTTCTTTAAATATTTGGGTAAAGGCACATGGCTTTACAGATACTAAGCTCTCTTTTTTGGAAGTATTGATGAAAAACTTAAAACTGGGAGGAATAAAATTACCAGGAATGTCCGAATAAAATAATTACTTTCTTAACAGTGCATAGATTTTATCCATCAACTCGTCGATATTGAACGGCTTTGCCATAAAATCGTCTGCTTCCACACCATCCAATGTATAATTATTGGCATTATAACGCGCTGAGATCATTAAAACGGGAATATGCCGGGTACTTTGAATATCTTTAAGTTCTTTCAAAAGCGTCCTGCCATCTACATCAGGAAGCATAATATCCATAATAATCACATCAGGTTTAAATTCCTGAACGTGGTTAATAAAATCTGCTCCTTTGTTTAGTCCGGCAACATGGAAAGCTTCGCTTTCTAAAATAAGGGTAATAACATCTAGGATTGCATGGTTATCTTCGATAACCAAAATGTTTTTCTTTGCCAATTTTGGGATGATCGTTTAAATTTTAAACAAATATATAATAAAAAATAAATCCAAAAACCGAATTTATCAAATTAGAGCCATTCTAAAAAAAGGCTTAATATTTGTTAATCCGTTAATATGATACTTTTGCAATATCAAAATAAATTATGACTAAATTTTCTGTAGACTTAACCAATTGCGATAAAGAACCCATCCATATTCCTGGTAAGATTCAATCACACGGTTTTCTTATTGCTGTTGATAAAAACAATCTTTCAATTACTTATCTGAGTGAAAATACAGGAGATTTTTTTAATGAACCGGCAAAAAATTTATTGAACAAACAGCTCTCTGTTTTAAATAACTTTATAAAACAGCAGGATCCTGAATTTAATGTGGAAGACCTGCTGAAACTGGGTATTATCCGAAAGAGCTTTGATGCCATTAGTCCTCATCCGATCGAAATCAATGGCAACCGATATTACCTGATTATTTCCTCCGCTAAAAATGATTGGCTGTTGGAATTTGAACCAGTAACATTGCAGTACGATATCCAAGGTTCGATAGGTCGCTCGGCCTCCTCTATGCTCCAGGGCAAAAGCATTTCCGCCTTACTGAGCGCCGCTGCCCTTGAAGTCAAAAAACTGATCAATTACGATAGGATCATGATCTATAAATTTTTAGATGACGGACATGGGGAGGTTGTAGCTGAAGAAAAGGAAGATCATTTAGAACCATTTTTTGGTCTGCATTACCCGGCCTCTGATATTCCCAAACAGGCACGGGAGCTCTATAAGCTGAACCTTACAAGGTTAATTGCCGACGTCAATACCGATGATTCGCCAATTATTACTTTTAAAGAAAATGAACCACTCGATTTAACTAACGGTGGTTTACGCGCTGTTTCGCCCATCCATATCCAATATTTAAAAAATATGGGGGTTCAATCCAGCTTTAGTATTTCCCTCATTTCTCATGGCGAATTATGGGGACTGATTGCCTGCCATAACTATAGTCCCAAATTTATAGATTATAAGGCCAGAGAAGGCTCGAAATTGATCGGACAAATTCTTTCCTCAGCATTAGAGTATCGCCAGGACGAAGAAGATGCGGAAGTGATCCAACAGTTCAAAGACGCGGCCAATGTACTTTCAGAACATTTAAGCCGCGATAAATACTTAATTGAAGCCATAACTGGTCACAAAACAACTATTTTGGACGTCGCCAAGGCTTCAGGCGTTGCAATCATTTTTGAAAATGAACTTAAAACCATAGGCAATGTTCCTGCTGATGATGAAATACGGGAACTTTCCGATTGGTTAAAAAATACAAATGATGAATCGATCTTCTATACACATCGTTTACCAGAGATTCATTTACCGGCAAAAAAATATAAATCAATTGCATCAGGTATTCTTTCCTGTATCCTAAATAAAGAACTTGGCGAGATGATCATCTGGTTTAAGCCCGAAATCATCACGAATGTAAATTGGGCAGGAAACCCGGAAAAGCCAGCAACACCATCAGAAAATGGATTATTAAGTCTGTCTCCAAGGAAATCTTTCGAGATCTGGTCTCAGGTGGTGAACAATACTTCCGAAAAATGGCTGGCCGAGGAGGTAGCTTCCGTTTTGCGTATCCGCGAGATTATCATTACTGATATTAATAAAAAAGCGAATGAGATCCGACAGCTAAACGAAAAGCTACAGGCTGCTTACGACGAACTGGATACTTTTAGTTATACCATTTCGCATGATCTGAGAACGCCTTTAACTTCTATAAAAACCTATGCCGAATTGCTGTTAAAAAATAAAAGCATCGACGAAAACGGGATAAAGATGTTAGGTCGTATTTTAACTGGTGCAGATAAGATGAACTTCCTGATTAAAGAGATTCTAAATCTTGCAAGAGTGGGCCGTTCTGATATTCATTTTGAAACAGTTGATATGCCATCGCTATTAGAAGAAATCAAGAACGAAGTTTGGACGGCTTTTAAAGCAGACAATTCCGAACTGATTTTAGGCCAATTACCTAATTTAAAAGGCGATAAAACCATGATCGCACAGCTGTTTACAAATCTGATCGGTAATGCCGTAAAGTACTCCGCAATGGTAGATAAACCCCAAATTGAGGTTTCTGCATATATTGATGGAGGAGAGATTATTTATTCAGTTAAAGATAACGGTATAGGAATTGATAACAGGTATTACGACAGGGTCTTTGAACTTTTTAAACGCATGGATAATGTTAAGGATATTGAGGGAACAGGAGTAGGACTGGCTATTGTAAAAAGAGTCGTAGAAAAACACAACGGAAGAGTTTGGTTCGAAAGTAAACTAAATGCAGGTTCTACCTTTTATGTAGCTTTTAAAAACAGATAAAATGAAAACGCCAGATATATTTTATGTTGAAGATGATATGGATTATGCATTTTTTATGCAAAGTGCCATACAGGAAGTTAAAGATACGCTTAACTTAACCATTGTTGAAGATGGGGCAGAAGCATTGCAGAAACTGCAGAGTTTCGCCGATAGTAAAACAAAACCTAAACTGATCCTTTTAGACTTAAATCTTCCAGGTTTATCAGGATTGGATCTGTTAAAGTTTATCAGGGATATTCCTTATCTAAAAACCATACCTGTAATTCTGTTTTCTACCTCCGATAATCCGGATGACGTAAAAGCTTCGATAGAATTTGGCGCAAATGCTTATTTAACCAAACCCGATGGCTATGAAAATCTGGTAAAATGTGTACATTCGGTGCACGATTTTTGGTTTAACCAACATCTAAGGTTAAATTAGATTTTATAAAACAATATTGAAAGATTCGGGTATTATTATCCGAATCTTTTCTTTTTAAACCATTTTAAAATAAAACCTTCTGACATGATTGCCAACTTATTGAGAACAGAAACCGCCGAAAACCATAAAGCTTTAGAATCATTGATGTTTGTGAATGAGATTATGAACAATTCTTTAAGTATTGATCAATATAAAAAACTGTTGACCATCAATTACATCATACACCATAAATTAGAAAATACCCTGGCCAATATGCTCGACGCAGACATTGCCGCCGAATTGGAAATGAACAGCAGGTTAAAACTTTCTGCATTGGAACAGGATTTAAATTACTGGCACATTGACAGTTTAACCTTACCAGGCTTAAACTTCGAACTCTTTGTGCCTCAGAAAAATACAGGCGAAGTCTTAGGGGCTTTATATGTACTGGAAGGGGCTACATTGGGCGGAAACGTAATCAAGAGGCACATTCTGGCCAATAAAAATTTTAAAGATCACGAAGCTGGTTTAAATTACTACGGTGTTTATGGTGAAGAGCTCAGTACAAAATGGAAAAAATTTGTTTCTGTATTGAACGAGCGCGTTGTAGAGGCGGATTACGAACGCTGTGTAAATAGTGCAAATCTAACTTTCAGCAACCTGATTAACTTATCGAAACAACTCAGCTAAGCGGCGGGAATTTAATCCTGAAATTCAAAAAAATACGTCTATAATACTGCCAGGGCATTTTTTTGATTGTGTAAATGTGCAAAACTTCTTTCAAATAAATATTTGCTTTCTGTTGTTAATTCAAGGTAAATATGTATTATTGAAAAAATAAATTTTTTAAACCTTAAAAACATCAATTAGCGATGGAAAAATTCTCAAAAGTTAAAGCTGCTGTTGCTGCGATTGAAGCAGATGTAGAAAAATTTTATAATGCTGGCAATGCAGCTGCTGGTACTCGTGTGCGTAAAGCAATGCAAGATCTTAAAGTTTTAGCACAAGAAATCCGTGCAGAAGTAACTGACAAGAAAAACTCTGGAAAATAATATTTCGCGAGTAAGAAACAAAAAGGGTTCTGGTATGCCAGGGCCCTTTTTGCGTATAGGAGACTTACGAAGTCTACTTGCAACATGCTTATAGACTTCGTAGTCTTGCCGCCCCTCTGAAAAGATAAAGCTCCCCATCGCGGAGAGCTTATATCCAACTAACAAAACATATTTTTTCTCGATATCCGAAGCCTAATTTGCGGTATGCCTGTCAGACTTTGGAAGACGCTAAAGGATTATCCTTTTTTGACTAATTTATATTCGATTACTGGTTTACCACGTTCACCACCATCGCCAGATATATAACTGTTAAACTTTAGTTTATAAACGTTACCTGTACCATCTTTAACCACGTAAAAAACATCGGCTTTAACGCCACCACCAACACCAGTTTGGCTAGGAGAAGTTCTCCAGGAAGAACCAATTACATCTCTTAATGGAGAAAAAGTTAAGTTTGCAACATCAGCTTCTGTAAACAAAGCATAAGCTTTAGTTGCTGTAGAAACTTTTGCAGCAGTTACATTGCCAAGGTTGTTGATGGCAACATAATCTTGAAACCAATAGGGAGAACCTAATCCAGAATTATAAGTACTATAACTCCATGAAATATCCCATGCAACTTTAACTGGCTCAGCCTGTACCACTTTATTATTCTCCAACGATACAAAAACAAGGTTATAATCTGTACTTTTCGCAACGTCCAAAGTTTTAATAACTGTTTCACCTAATCTTGCATACTGAATTTTGTAACCAGTACCATTTCTTGTAACTTTTATTTTAAACCATTTATCTTTATCCTTGCTCCCTTCAAAACTTAACAAATAAACTTTGTTTTCTGCTTCTGTGGCACTAATCTCAGCAAAAGCAGTTTTAGTTATATCACCATCCCAATAATCTACTAAAGAAACTGTTAGTGGGTTCGTGATATCATGATTTAACTCAACAGTAGTGCCCGGATCGGCTAGTGTAACAGCGGTAATATCCGTTTTAGATGTTGCTGTTGCCGTAGTCTGATAAGAAGGATTAAGCACCACTCTAAATTTGCTATCGGACGTTAATCCAATATTGAAACTTTTTCTATCTACAGAGGTTTGTTTATCCGCGCTAAAATCAACATATACGATATTTGTATAATTTGATTCTGATGTTTTTCCATTTAGAGTTAGCGTACTTCCATCTGATGGCGGAACCACTACAATAGGTTCATCAGAATCTTTTTTACAGGCTGTAAATGTTACCGCTAAAAATGCGATAGCGATCATTGAGTTAAATTTGTTCATGTTTATCGTGATTATATTATTTTAAATTATTTATATCCAAATTATAGCTCAGTCCCAATACATAAGAGCGGCCATAGCTATACGGAACAGTAGCCCCTCCCGTACTGTGTGCGCTACCAGTCGCAGTTGAGCTGTTGGTTAATTGTGTAACATTAAGCAGGTTTTTAACCCCAGCATTGATGGTTAAAGATTTAAACAGATTTTTGTTCAGCATTAAATCAGCGGTATGGAAATCGCCTATTTTAACAAGTTTTACTGTGCTGGTATTGTTTTCCGTAGTAAGCTGATAGCTTGGCAATGCACCTGTATATTTGTAGAAAAAACTGATACTTCCGCGTATTTTAGGAAACGTGTATGTAATGTTCGAATTGAGTTCCGTAGCCCAGGCAAATTCGGGTGTTTCGAGATTATTGTTCTCGCTTAAATCGTTGAATCTTCCAATATAAGATACGCCAAGGCTAGCCTGAAGATTCTTTTTATAAATTAAAACGTTATCTATCGTCCCGCCTGTAGTTTTATATTTTGATACATTAATCAGTGTAGTTACCGAATTATCAGTAGGGGATAAGCCAAAATAAATCCTGTTCTTAACCAGATTATAGAAACCGGTTAATGTAGAACGGAATTCTATATCGCTATCATGGATGCCTGCCCATACCAGTGATCCGTTAAGGCTGTTCGATTCTTCTGCCTTTAAATTGGGATTACCTAAAATATTATGACTGGCATCTACGAAATCATAGTACAATTCTCGTAATGCTGGAGAACGGAAGCCTTTGGCATAAGCCAATCGTAAATCAAGGTCTTTGGTCAGGATCAACTTGGCATTTAAAGACGGAATTACCGGAGGTGCATCATAAATAGAATTTTTAATAAACCTCAAACCCGGTCTGATATTGATCACCTCCCCAAGTTTAATTTCAGCCGTAACAAATGCCGCATAATCATTAATTATCGGTGATCCTTTAATTCTTTGTCCACTCGCTGCATCTCTGCTGTATTCGATCCCGGGCTGAAATGAAACTGATTTATTTAAAGTATAAATTGCGGTCGCCCTAAAATTGGTCGCGTTAAATTTAGCCACATCCTGTTCTCCGGCACCGCCTGATAATTCCTCGGTATTATTGGTAAAATCATGGATTACTGTGCTGGTTGCACGATCGAGCTTGGTAAAACCCGCAACAGCAGAAAGTTGTAATGTATTGCTGATTTTATATTCAGATTGAACCTGTTGCGTATAACGATGTGTTGTATAGGTTTGGAGTAGTCCCTTATAATTGTTCGGGTTGAGTCCATTGCGTACATCAATATCTTCTTTCAGCCCATCTAAACGGTACCAGATACTAAAATTACTGTGGCGGTAACCAATTTTTGTATTGCCTAAAAACTGTTCCTTTGGTTTCCAGCGGTTGCCAACAGCCGCAACTTCTTCTATGGTGGCCGTTTTACCAGCCAAATTCCAGCCGCCAAAATCGTTATGCGTAAAGCCAGCCAAAATACTCCAGTTATTGTTTTTCCAGTTGAGGCCAATGTTCTGCATGTGGTTTCCCTTTCCTGATAAAGCTTCATATTCATTACCAGCAGTTTCTTCCTGAAGCCTGGCAGATAGGTTTAATAACGGCTTTCCTGGATTTTTGGTAATAATATTGATCACTCCTGCTAAGGCGTCGGCACCATATACCACCGACATCGGTCCTTCTACAATTTCAATTCTTTCAATCGTATTGATATCGATCTGATTTAAACTTTCACGGGTATCAGAACGATCTACCATCGGTACGCCATCTAAAAGTATTTTAACGTTCCTGCCTGTCATCCCCATTAACTGAACATCGGTGGTACCCAATGTTAAATCATTACTAAAACGAAAACCCAGTTCGGTATTTAAAATCTGCTGTATATTGCTTGCTGCCCTAAGCTTTATCCGCTCGGCCGTGATGGTTCTAATATTGTAAACAGAATTCCTCAATGTTTGCGGACCATATTGCCCCGTAACCACCACATCTTTCAAATCATTTGCCTTTGTAGTATCAACTTTAATCTCTTGAGCCACAGTAACAAATCCACAAAGCGATAAGGCAATTGATAAATATATTTTCATTTATTTAGACTAATTATAAATAATTGTGCAAATTTGTGCATAATCACAAAAAGCAGATAACGTTAAACGGATAATTAATACCGCTAAACGGATTAAATCATTTATGGAATTTAAACTCTCAACCCAGCCAGACGGAAATATTATTTACATAAACACCTATGCGGATGATTTTAATAGCATTGGGGATATTGATGAGCTGGGGACTGAATTGCGTATAGAAAATGCCGTTTTGCATTTTAAAGAAAAGTGGTTTAATGGAATCCACATCTGTATAGTGGAGATTGATCCGAGCAAGGCCGTAGATTTTTTATTTGAATCTTCCTGCCAGCATATAGGCTTTCTATTTTGTTTAAGTGGTACAATCAATTATTACTGTAACCACCAACACGATAATCTCTTATCACTTTCCAGGTATGAGCAAAACATTAATACAGGTAAGATCACTGCGATTAGATTTAGCGTAACGGAGAAAACCAAATACGTTTATATACAGCTAACGGAAACGTATTTTCATACAACTACTGGTCGCGAGTTTGGTGACAAACCTTTCACACGTCAACAGGAACCGATTTCAGCAGAAATTAGTTTAATACTACAGCATTTGCTTAGCCATAAACATCAGGGAAGGGTAAAGCGCTTATTTTTGGAGGCCAGGATATTTGAGCTGATCATCATTTACATTAACCAGAAGCAAGAAAAACAAACGGTTAGTCTAAAGCGAGAAGATATTGTCAAGATTATGTTGGCCAAGCAACTGGTAGAACAAGATTTACAAAAGCCCAATTCATTAATGGAACTATCGCGTAAAGCCGGGATTAATGACTATAAACTTAAAAAAGGATTTAAAGAACTTACCGGACATACCGTATTTGGTTATCTGTACAAAATCAGGATGGAAAAAGCCCATTATTTTCTATCTAAAGAAAAAAGGGCCGTAAACGAAGTTGCCTTTTTGGTAGGCTACAAAAATGCACAACACTTTATTGCAGCCTTTAAAAAACAGTATCATATTTTACCTGGCAGTTTGAACAAAAACTAAAACTTAGCGCAAACGTTTGTTTTTTTTACTCTTTTACCTCGTTTACAATTAAATCAGATTCTACAATAGTATTGTAATAAGCCTGATTTTCTGAATTAGGACTATGAATAAGATCCAATAAGATGTTTGCAGCCTTTTGTCCCTGCAGATAAGGGTACTGTTCTACTGATGCAACAGGCGAATTGTCTAAATAACTAATGATAGGCAGATTGGCATAACTTACCACATCAAAATCATTAATTACATTCAGCTTTTTGAAATATTTAATTAAAAAGAGTGCTACATAATCATTGAAAGTAACAATAGCCGTAGGTTTTCTTTTATGGTTCAAAAATTGATCAGCAGCTTCAATGGTACCCTGTTCGGTTAAATCACAGTTTACCACCAATGAAGGATCAAACTTTAAGCGGTTAAAAGTAATGGCTTGCATATAGCCGTCTTTACGCTCCTCACTGGCATATAGGGTAGTTGGGCCGTTTATCATCCCGATACTTCTATGTCCTTTTTTGAGCAGGTAATTAACAGCCTTGATCGTTGCACTTTCTAAACTACAGGCCACATAGTGCACATTTTTAAAAGGAGGTATCCGATCAAAAAATACCACAGGAATATTGAAAGAATTCAGTTTCTCAAAATGATCAAACTTAGAGGTGTCTTTACTGATTGATACCAATAAACCATCTACACGTTGATTTTTCATTTTTTCAACGAGTTTAACTTCCTGCTCATAGTTATCATGCGATTGCGCAAAAATAACTGTATAGTTTTTTTTGATCGCTTCGTCTTCAATAGCCGAAATGGCAATGGAGAAAAAGTGTTCAGAAAGCTCTGGTAAAATTACGCCAATGGTATACGTTTTTCCTTTTTGAAATAGGATAGCAGCGTTGTTAGGCTCATAGTTTAGAGACTTTGCCAGTTGTTTAATTTTCTCTCTCGTTACTGCTCCAATACTGGGATGATCGTGCAATCCCCTTGAAACACTGGAAGGAGAAATGTTTAAAATTCTGGCTATTTCTTTAATGGTGGTTGGTTTCGATTGCATTGTAATTGCTAAACTACATTAAATTTCTTCAATATGTAATATTACAAAATTAATCAAACGTTTGCGCTGTTTTTTTTTCTCATTTCTTTCCTTGACTGTGTAAATAGTGATACATTCGACGAAGAATCAGGACATCATGCGCTAAACATTTGATTCGAAAATTTATAAATGGAAAGCAATTTTTGACGCTCAAAAAGTAAAATAGTCGTCGCCATAAAAATATACCCCAATGATTAACAAAAGTGCCCCTCAATTTGGAGGGGTATTTAAATAAAAAACGAGAAGTGTTCGTACCACTCCTCGCCAAATCGGGTTATTTTCCTGCAGGCAGGTACAATAAGTTATCTAAGCTATATGTTTAACCCATTTCAAAGGTATAAAATTTACTCATTTTTAATAACTTAATTCTTTAAAACAGTTATTCCAGGATACCTTTAAATGCCCCGAATCCTGGGGCATTATATTTATGACAAGAGAAGAAGTAATCCATACGTCATATATATTAACCAGGCTTCATTTGTAAAATCATATTACTACTTTGGTTTTTTAATTTTAAAAATGATAGTCATATATATATTAGCTTTTATCATTATAGTGTTTTTCATTATAATAAACCTGCCTGTTTTTGGCCGCCTTCCCAAAGGTTTGAGGTTAGAAAAAATCCATCAACTGTCCAATTATCATGATGGAGCATTACAAAACCAGTCAGTAACACCCATGCAGCCAGAAGGGGTTAGTTTTTTTAAGATCTTAAAGGCTTTTCTTTTTGAAAAACATCCCGATAAATCACCCGATAAAGCACTCCCATTTGTAAGGCCTGATATAGCGGGCGAACCAAAAGGTACAACTCCAGAAATCATTTGGTTTGGACATTCTTCGTATCTGATCAAAGTCGATGGATTAAGGATTTTGGTCGATCCAATTTTTAGTATTACCCCATCGCCATTTTCATTCATTGGCAGCAAAGCCTTTATGGGAACAGATGTTGTAACAGCAGAACAGTTCAAAAATATCGACATATTGCTAATTACCCATGATCATTACGACCATCTTGATTATCAGAGTATTCTGAAAATCGCTCCTCAAGCCAAATCAATCGTTACTTCGTTGGGTGTAGGAGCGCATCTGGAGAGATGGGGCATTAAAGCAGATAAAATCAATGAATTAGGCTGGAATCAATCGCTTACTTCATTTAACGGACTGGAATTTACCGCTGTTCCGGCAAGGCATTTCACCGGAAGGAAATTTAAAAGAAACCAAACACTTTGGTCGGCATTCGTACTGAAAACTGCCAGCTGTAAACTATTTCTGGGTGGCGATTCGGGTTACGATACACATTTCGCCAAAATAGGGGAAGAATTTGGTCCTTTTGACCTGGCTTTGTTAGAATGCGGACAATATAACACCTATTGGCCATATATCCATATGTTTCCAGAAGAAACCGTTCAGGCGGCAATTGATCTAAAAGCCAAGGTGTTAATGCCAGTGCATTGGGGTAAGTTTAGTTTGGCCATGCATCCCTGGGATGAATCGATTAAAAGAGTTGTTCTGGCTGCATCAGCAAAAGACTTTCCTTTGGTTACGCCAAAATTAGGAGAAACTGTTGTTTTAAATGAATATATGCCAACCGAAAATTGGTGGCTCAAACAATAAAACTAAACAATAAGTACCCCAATGGTGTTTAATTTCTAAAATCAATTAGCATGAATAAAACGGATCTTGTAGAAATTTTTCAAACCATAAGGGCAGGTATACAACCCTATGCTACCTGCGGTTATACGGTACACGAAAACTCTGAAAGCGGATACGATCTTTATAGTGAAAAAAATATCGACGTAAACGGAGAAAAAGTAACCGAACGTTTTTTTTCGGGTGTTTATATTAACGGGAGCGAAGTAGAAGTTAAGGTAAATACAACCGATTTTTCACTTTCCAATCAGGAATTGGATAATTTTGGAGAAGATAAAGCCGGTTTAAAAATTTCCGGGTTAGATGATACCAAATTAAAAGAAGTTGAAACACTCGTTGAAATTATCCATTCGAACTTCAAAGAAAAAGAATGGATTTAATAATTTGATGGTTAAATTTGCAACAGATAATTTTTCTGAATAACCTTCTGCTGATTGAATAATTTAACGTCTGATTGTAACTGGCACCATCAATTAAACTTAGCGCTTGCTAACAATAAAATTGAGTGCCATTTTTTTTTGGAAAGCGACTTTCAGTTATTGCGGCTAAATAATCAACTGCTGGTTCATTTGGTTAGTTTGAATAATACGTTTAAAGCCGGCGATCTCATCAGCTTACAGGAAGACTACCACAAAAAAAACAGTAAACTCATTCACCTTTGGGAAGATGTGTGGAAATTAAAGCCTAATCAGGTGTTAGCCAGAATAAAATCGTTGCTTGGTAAAAACACCCGCATCCATGGAAGAAAAACCAAAGTATCTAAAATAACCAAGCCAGTTGCTGATGCTTTTTTAATAGAAAATCATTTGCAGGGACCAGTAAGCAGCCGCTATAAAATTGGTTTATTTGAAAAAGAAGAACTGGTGGCCGTAGCCACTTTTTCAGCATTGCGTAAAATGAACCATACCGAAAATTATAAATCGGCAGAATTGATCAGGTTTGCTGTTAAAGCAGGCTATTCTATTACCGGAGGATTGAGTAAATTGATTGCTTTTTTCGCTGAAACGCATAAACCCAACGACCTAATGAGTTATGCTGATCGGGATTGGTCGGCAGGAGAGGCCTACACGAAACTTGGATTTACGCTAACTGCGATTGTTGAGCCCCATATTTATATCCTGGATAAAAATCTAAACCGTCAGCTTAAAAAAGATGATCAGATGTCGGCAACCGAAGTATTTAATACAGGAAGTTTAAAATTTATTCTCCAATTTTAATGGATCAGCATAACCTCATTATTATTTTAGGCGCAACGGCATCTGGTAAAACAAAACTTGCCGTGCAGATTGCTGATGCTTTAGACGGAGAAATTATCAGCGCGGATAGCCGTCAGATATTTAAACGCATGGATATTGGAACCGGGAAAGACCTGCAGGAATATCAGATTAACGGCAGAACAATTCCTCATCATCTTATAGATATTTTAACACCAGGTGACCGTTACCATGTTGATGCCTTTAAAAACGATTTTTATACCGCTTTTGAAACGATAACAGCACTAAACAAAATCCCAATTCTTTGTGGTGGTACAGGAATGTACATCCATAGTCTTCTTCAAAACCAAACTTTTACAGCCATTCCGATAAACGAACAATTAAGGGATCAATTAAACTTATTGTCGAAAGAAGAATTGATTGAGAAATTGCAAAACGATGAAAGCGACCATGACGATCATGTAGATTTATCTTCGAAAAAGAGGTTAATCAGGGCTCTGGAAATATCAGATTTTCTGAAACACAATCAATTGGAAGTCGTCGACCGTCCAATACTTAAACCCATTATCTTTGGCCTAAAGAATGAAGTAGAAATTACCCGTGCCAAAATCCTGAACAGATTGGATCAAAGATTTAAAGACGGACTTATTGAGGAAGTGATACAGCTACTTAAAGAAGGGATTAGTAAAGAAATTTTGGTTTTCTACGGGCTCGAATATAAATTCATCGTGAATTACCTGGACGGGAAATTCACATCAGATGAATTAAAATTAAAATTGGGTATCGCCATTTGCCAGTATGCCAAACGACAAAACACCTTTTTCAGGAAGATGGAAAAGGACAGTGTTGATATCATTTGGCTGGATGCGTTGGCCCCAACAAACCAGTTAAAACAACAGGTTCTTGAAAAGGTTTCAGATCGGGTTAATTAAATCTATTTGGTCATCATAGCGTTGGTTTATCAGTGAAATAGCTTCAAAAAAGCCTTTTTGGCACAACCTTTGCGTTTATCGATGTATTATATTTTTAACTCATAAATTATCCTTAAAATGAAAACAATTACTAAAATCATTGCTACTTCAGCAGCTGTAGTGGCATTATTTTTCACCACAAATGCAAATGCTCAATCATCTCAAAAATTAGGAATAGGAATATTTGGCGGTATACCAACCAGTGATGCATATAGTGTTGCACTTGGTGCCGATTTACGTTATCAGTTTGATATCGATAAGCAATTATCAATCCCGGTTACCGCTGGTTATACCCGTTTCTTAGGTAAAGAAATTGGTAATACAGGTGTAGATGCTCCAGATTTCGGATATATCCCTGTAAAAGCTGGTGTTAAATATTTCTTTAACGAATCTGGCTCTGGTATTTATGGTTTAGCTGAACTGGGTGCAGGTTTCGGTACCAATGAAGGTAGCGGAACTTCATTCGTTTATTCTCCAGCTGTTGGTTATGCATGGAGCAATGGATTAGATTTAGGCGTGAAATACGAAGGCTTAGCTAGAAATGGCAACAGTACTGGTTATGTTGGTCTACGTTTAGCTTACGGATTTAACTTGTAAGCGTTAATTCATAATAAAACAGGAAGCCTCCCTTTAGGAGGCTTTTTTATTTCACAAGATTCTGAAAAAAATGAAAACTTAAAAATCCATGCTAGATATTTTAACGTATATACCCTAAACCCTTAATTAATAACTTAAAATATCTTAAAATGAAAACAGTTACTAAACTTTTTGCAACGACATTAACGGCCCTTGCAATTTTAACCACATCAAATTTAAAAGCACAAACGATGGGTTCAACTGAACCAATGACAAGCGGAAGCGGCATGGCTTTCAAAATTGGCGTTGGTGTAAACTATGGCATATTTCCTGACAGATCTGAAATGGATTATGGCTACGGTGCTGATGTAAAACTTCAATATGATTTAAGTCCTTACGTGGCTGTTACCGCTTCTGGTGGTTACACCAGGTTGAAATGGAAAGACAGTCCGCTTAAATTCGAATTTATCCCGCTATTGGGTGGTGTTAGGGTATTCCCAATAGAAAGAATGTACCTGGCTACCGAGCTTGGCTCGGGCCTGGCGATTAAAGATGGCGCCAACATGAACTTCATCTACACAGGTGGTTTAGGTTACGAGTGGAAAAATGGATTAGATCTTGGTGTGAAATACGAAGGTTATGTAAACAATAGTTCGTCGGATCTTTACTTCATGAAAACCGGTCAATTTAATCTTCGATTGGCTTATAATTTTAAATTATAATTGAAACATCATATATTTTGAAAGTCCCGATGAAAATCGGGACTTTTTTATTTATTTAATATTTTAATTGCTATTTTGAGCCGAAAACCAAATACAATGAAAAGAATCTTCGGAATAGCCATACTTACCGCACTAATGGCCTGCAATCAGGCAAATCAAAAATCTACAGCAACTACAGACTCCACTAAAACCGATTCAACAAAGGTTAAAAACGAGGTTTTGATAAACGATAAACAGAAATCTTCAATCTTCAATCAATATGTGGGGCTGAAAGACGCATTGGTCAAATCAGATTCAAGTAATGCCCAGAAGTCGGCTGCTCAGCTACAAACGAGTTTGGCTACATATAAAGGCTGTGAACCTACCGCTGCAGTAGCCGGTAGAATTGCTGCAAGCACTGACCTTGTTTCACAAAGAAAAGATTTTACCGTTTTAAGTGCTGATTTGATTGCTTTGCTAAAAGGTGCTGAAATCGAAAAAGGCACTATTTATGTTCAACATTGCCCAATGGCGAATAAAGGAGATGGAGGAGACTGGTTATCAACAGAAAAGGAAATCAGGAATCCTTATTATGGAAATGAAATGCTGGAGTGTGGGAGAGTGGCAGAGGAGATCAAAGCAAAATAAGATTGCAAAAGCCGTTTAATTAAGCATGATTGTTACGTCATTTTGACCAATTATTCATATTAATTTAACAGATTTGTTATGCATGTATATTAATTTTATATAATTTAGAAAGCTATAAACACAATACAATAATATGTCAGATATTGCAGAGATTAAAGTTGATGGTAAGACAATAGAATTGCCAGTAATTACAGGAACAGAAGATGAAAAGGCCATTGATATTTCAAAATTAAGAGATCTTACAGGTTTTGTAACTTTAGATACTGGTTTTAAAAATACGGGTTCTACAAAAAGTAAAATCACTTTTTTAGATGGTGAAAAAGGCATTTTAAAATATAGGGGTTATTCTATCGAGGAACTTGCCGCAAAATCGAGTTTTTTGGAAGTGATTTATCTGATCATTTATGGTGATCTTCCGACACAAAAACAATTAGAAGATTTACAGGCTGACATCAGCAAACACACTTTGATCCATGAGGATATGAAGAAATTCTTTGATGGTTATCCGTCAAGATCTCATCCTATGGGTCAATTGGGATCTTTGATCTTCTCGTTGTCTACGTTTTATCCGGAGTGTTTAAAACCAAACCAAACGGCAGAAGAGCAAGATTTAACCATCATCAAACTGTTGGCCAAATTCCCAACGATTGTTTCTTTTGTGTATAAAAAATCATTGGGACATCCGCTTATTTATCCAAAAAATAAATATGATTATGTAACCAACTTCCTTTGGATGACTTTCGGACAACGTACCGAAGATTATGATGTAAATCCGATCGTTGTTAACGCAATGAACAAACTACTGATTCTACATGCAGATCATGAGCAAAACTGTTCTGCATCTACGGTACGTATCGTAGGTTCATCAGATTGTAATTTATATGCATCTATCGCTGCTGGTATTGCTGCACTATGGGGCCCGCTACACGGTGGTGCCAACCAGGCAGTTATCGATATGTTAGAGCTAATCAAAGCTGATGGAGGCGATACAGAGAAATGGATTGCAAAAGCAAAAGATAAAAATGATACCTTCCGTATGATGGGCTTTGGACACCGGGTGTATAAAAACTTCGATCCAAGGGCAAAAATCATTAAAAAAGCCTGTGACGATATTTTAGAAAACTTAGGTATCGACGATCCGATTTTAGAAATTGCAAAAAAACTGGAAGAAGCAGCCTTAACTGATCAATACTTCATCGACCGTAAATTATATCCAAACGTAGATTTCTATTCAGGTATTATTTACCGTGCTTTGGGCTTCCCTTCTGAGATGTTTACCGTTCTTTTTGCCTTAGGACGTTTACCGGGATGGATAGCACAATGGAAAGAAATGCACGAGAACAAAGAGCCGATAGGCCGCCCACGTCAGATCTATGTTGGCGAAACCGATAGAGAATTTATTGAATTGAAAGACCGAAAATAATTTCATTAAGCATAAAAAAACCATCCGATTTTATCGGGTGGTTTTTTTATGTCTTATTTTTTAACAACCAATCGTCAAGCAGAATTTATTTCAGCATCCTTCCTGCATCACGACTTGAAACAAATCCGATAACTATCATCAGATCAACATGACTTTACATGTTATGTAGCTACGTAGTAAATCAGGTTGATCATGACCATTTCCGATATCTTAAAGGCCACAGCATATAAAATCAAGATCCAGAAGATTTTGAAAATCGTGCTCCAGGTTTTGCGCTGATAAAAAATAGTGAGTGCCTTAAACATATACCAAAACAAATATACAGTAACACCAACCTCAATAATATTGCTTACCAGAGAATCTTCACCAAACACATGTTTCATGATGGGTTGTGTAAATATGGAGACAATAAAATAAACCATCATGCCGTGGATGGTAAAGATCAGGTGATCTAAGTAATAGATATGATTCTTACGGAAATTGAGCATGATAAACCAGGCCAGCAAGGGCATCAGCAAAAAGTATTGCTTCGGACGGTTGTGCTCTAAGGTTTCCTGGATAACTTCTGATTTTTCTCCGATGGTGATAGCCCTTTTTTTAATCAGTCGGTCGTACCAGCCATCTTGTTCAGAAAGGGGTAGCTTTTTCTGTCTGGATAGATACGCCGCATAGGTACTATCATTTCTTTCAGTATGGATATCATTATATTCATCAACGATGTCAGTAAGCGAATCAGATTTTAACTTAACACTTTCGGCTTTTAATCTATTTAATTCCTTTTCCTGATCGGCAAAACCAAGGTCTATAAATTCTTTCTTTTTGATTGCTTTATTAATCGATCCTGTGGCCTTATTTGCAATATCTTTAGATATGCCTGCGAGCTTAAGCGCTTTATTTACGCTATCGGTAACATTTTGATCCTTTTTCTTTTCAACACTGATATGGCCATTATCCGGGTCTTTTTCCACGTGCTTTGGCGAATATACCACCAAAAAATACACAATAGATACAAAGATGTACATGCTCACTGGATTGATGTACCTGGCTCTTTTACCAGCCAAATAATCGAGGGTAACCTGTCCGGGTTTTGTTAAAAGAGGAGAGAGGGTTTGAAAGAACTTATTGTCGAAATGAAAATAATGGGCAATGCTGTGGCTGATAAAGCCCCAAAAACTCTCTTTTAATTCTAAATTTGGCTGACCACAGCTACTGCAGTAATGTTTCTCTACATGGGAACCGCAGTTTAAACAATTGTGTTCTTTTCTATACTTACCAGCTGACATGGGATTAATCGAAATTATAAATGGTTAATGGCTTCTACTTCCGCTCGGGTATGTTTGTGTTTAAATATGATTACAAAAACTATCGCAATAACTAAAACGTAGATGGTGAATGATAGCCAGATATTGTGCCAGTCTTTTACATCTAATGCTCTGCTCAGATCACCATTTTGCAATACACTAATGCCTTTGTTTTTCAAAAATTTAAGCAAATGCTCATTATCGGCTTCACTTTTTACATATTTAGATAGCGAACCAATGTTGTTATAATATGAAGTAAAAAACTTATTGATCATCCAACCCGACACCAAACTTCCAAACACGGCTCCAAAGCCATTGGTCATCATCATAAATAAACCTTGCGCAGATGAACGCGTTTTTGGGGTGGTTGAAGTTTCTACAAACAATGATCCCGAAATATTAAAGAAATCGAAGGCCATACCATACACTATACAAGAGGTTATGATCATCCATAAATTGGTAGATGGATCGCCAAAGGCAAATAAACCAAAACGCAATACCCAGGCAAACATTGCTATGGCGATTACCCATTTAATCCCGAATCTTTTTAAAAAGAACGGAATAGCCAGGATAAACAATGTTTCTGATATTTGTGAGATGGATAAAATGATGGTAGAAAATTTGATTACAAAAGATTCTGCGAAAACCGGGAATAATTTAAATTCATCTAAAAAAACATCCCCATAGGCATTTGTCAATTGTAAAGCAGCTCCCAGAAACATAGAGAAAATGAAGAACAATGCCATTTTATAATCAGCAAATAGTTTGAAAGACTCTAAGCCTAGCTTTTGTACGAATGTTTTTTTCTCACTGATTAAATTTTGTGGTTTACATGCGGGGAGGGTAAAAGAATAAACACCTAAAAATAAAGCACTTATACCTGCAATATAAAATTGATTTGCACTGGCTTTGTTACCTGTTAAGTTGGTAAGCCACATGGCGGCAATAAAACCTACTGTACCCCAAACACGAATGGGCGGGAAGTTTTTTACAACGTCGAAATTACCATTTTTTAATGTGGTATAACTGATCGAATTACTTAAGGCTATGGTTGGCATATAAAAGCACATCGCCACTAATATTACCCAAAAAAAAGTATGTGGATCTTCTACCTGCGGCAGATAGAACATAGTGGCTGCGTAAAGAATATGCAAAATGGCGTAAAGTTTCTCTGCATTGATCCATTTATCGGCCAGGATACCGGTTATGGTTGGCATAAACAGTGAAGCAATACCCATTGTAGAAAAAATGACCCCAAAATCTGCACCATCCCATTGTTTGGTCCCAAACCAATAATTTGCAATCGTTATTAACCAGGCAGCCCATACAAAGAATTGCATGAAACTCATTATAGTTAAGCGAAACTTAACGTTCATAATAATAGTTTAGTTTGATTATTGAAAGTAAAAGCTGAATATAGAACTATTTTAAATGATAATCCAAAATGAGCCTGAATTATTTTAAACAATTTGGCTCATCTTAAGATTTAGCTTTTTTATTAGGTGATTTTTAGAAAAATATATGCGAATTTAGATCGGATGAACATTTATTTTGATAAAAATTAAGATGTTCCCCGTTTGTTCAGTTCATCTCTTAACCTTGCCGCTTTTTCATAAGCTTCTTCGGCAATGGCTTCTTGTAATTTCTGCTGAAGTTCTTCCAAGGTCAAATCGCCATAACCCTGTTGTTTCGTTGAGGTTGGTACACTATCAGCTTCAGGTTCTTTCGCAATGGAATCCATATTTTCGAGAAAAAGAAAATCATTTCCTTCAATTACGATTCCTGCAGACGCCAAAATAAACTCATACGTATAAATCATGGCATTAAAGCGAACGGCCAGGGCAATCGCATCGGATGTCCGGGCATCGACCTCGTGTGTGTTTTTACCATCGCTACAGATCAGTTTGGCATAAAATACACCATCAACCAAATTGTAGATAATGATTTCCTGAATGTTGATATGAAAAGTATCAGCCATCGATTTAAATAAATCGTGCGTAAGGGGCCTACTAGGAGTCATTTTCTCAATTTCTATGGCAATGGCCTGCGCTTCAAATGCACCAATAATAATCGGCAATCGGCGGCGACCATTTACTTCTCCTAAAACAAGGGCATAAGCACCAGATTGAGTCTGGCTGTAAGATAAACCTACAATATCTAATTTTACTTTTTTCATATCTGTTTTTCAAACCTCGCAGGTATAAAACCTGCGAGGTTTAAAGGTTTATTTTATGCTTTATGCGCTTTTAGTGCTTCAATTAATTTTGGTACTACTTCAAAAGCATCACCAACAATACCGTAATCGGCTACTTTAAAGAAAGGTGCCTCCGGATCTTTGTTGATCACCACAATTACTTTTGATGAGCTTACACCTGCCAAATGCTGGATTGCTCCAGAAATGCCAATGGCAATGTACAAGTTCGGACTGATTGCAATACCGGTTTGACCAACGTGCTCTGAGTGTGGTCTCCAATCTGCATCCGAAACTGGTTTAGAACAAGCCGTAGCTGCACCTAATAATCCGGCTAGCTCTTCAATCATTCCCCAGTTTTCTGGTCCTTTTAAACCTCTACCAGCCGAAACTACCAATTCAGCATCTGGTAACGATACTTTATCCGTTGCCCTTACAATCTCTTTAATAACAGTACCTAAGTCTGATTGTTTAATATCTGCAGCAAAGGTTTCTATTGCTGCATCGGTTGCATTTTCTTTAACACCAAACGCATTTGGGTTTAAGGCAATTACTTTGTTTGCAGAAGTCAATTCTGTAATGGCAAATGCCTTACCAGAGAAAGCCGTTTTCTTAATTGAAAATTTACCATCTGTACTTGGCAATTCTACAGCACCGTCAGCCAAACCAGCTTTAAGTTTTACTGCAATTCGCGGCGCTAAACCTTTACCGGAGAATGAGTTAGACAAAACAACGATATCTGATCCTTCTTGCTCAGCTGCAGCAGCAATAATGCTTGCATAAGCCTGGTTAACGAAAGTTTTTAACTGATCGGCACTTACATTCAAAACTTTAGACGCACCGTATTTACCCAATTCTTTCAATTCAGTTTCTGCAACATCACCAATAGAAATGGCAGTTAAATGAGTTGATTGTTGATCGGCAATCGCTTTGGCATAAGACACTGCTTCGAAAACAGATTTCTTAAATTTGCCTTCAGCTTGTTCTACATATACTAATACTGACATATATTTATCCCTAAATTCCCTTATGGGAATTAAATTTTTATATTGAATATTCTATTTATTATCTCTATATCATCAGGCAACTGGAAACTGAAAATTCCAAACTGCCAAGTGGTTATATTACTTTAGCTTCGCTGTGCAATAAGCCGATTAACTGCTCTGTCTGATCAGCAGGAATTAACTTCACCGTACCGCGTGGGGCAGGAGTTTCGTATTTGGTAACCTTAGTTACTTCTTCTATTGAAACTGCATCTACAACAGCCAATGGTTTTGTCCTGGCGCTCATGATGCCGCGCATATTAGGGATTTTTGGTTCAGCAACACCTTCGGCACAACTGGCTACAAATTTACCCGAAACGGTTAATACTTCTTTACCGCCTTCAATTTCTCTTTCTATGGTTGCATTGTCGCCATCAATATCCAGTTTTTTGATGATCGATACAGATGGGATATCCAGAAATTCGCCAACCATTGCTGCAACCTGGTTACCATTATAGTCGATAGATTCGCGACCTGTTAAAATGATATTAAAATCTTTGTCTTTGGCATATTCTGCGATTTGTTTCGCCACAAAATAAGCATCACGGGGAGCCGCATTCACCCTCACGGCATCATCGGCACCAATTGCAAGTGCTTTTCTGATGGTGGGATCGTTCGCCGCTTCGCCAACATTGATCACGGTTACCGTTCCTTTGCCACCTTCAGTTAACTCAATTGCACGTGATAAAGCGATTTCATCGTATGGATTAACAATATATTGCACTCCTGACGTATTGAATTCGGTATTATCATTAGTAAAAGTTATTTTTGTCGTTGTGTCTGGCACGTTACTGATACAAACTAATATTTTCATATGTTAATAGTGGTTTTTATTGCTATGAACGATCTAGAACTGTAATTGTTTAGCTGTCGATCGGTTCATATATGATATCATTATTATATAAGGTCTTTCTGCAAATTTAATTAAAAAAGCAAGGAATTAAAATGTCATCCACCCGTTTAAGCAAGTTATTAGAATTTTTAGAAAGTGATCCCAACGATCCCTTTATACTATATGCCTTAGCCACAGAGTATAACGCTCTAAATGAGAAAGAAAACGCCTATTCTTTTTACCTTCAGTTAACTGATAAACATCCTGATTATGTAGGAACCTATTATCATTTGGGCAAATTACTGGAAAAAGACGACCAAAAAGAGAAAGCAATCGAAATTTATCAAAAAGGAATGCAGGTGGCCAGAAATAAAAGGGATATGCATGCATTTTCAGAATTGCAGGGCGCTTACAATACAGCCGCAGGATTAGATTACGAAGATGATTAAACCCCACCCCCTAAAAGGGGCTTAGTTTATTATTATAATGCAAACCAAACCTATTGCTGCTAAAAAACAGTGGCTGTTTATTAGAAACGTAATCTTTTTTACATTTACCTCTTTTGGCGGGGCGCAGGCGCACCTGGCTTTACTGCTTAAATATTTTGTACAGAGCACTAAATTTATCTCTGAAGAGGAGTTGTTAGAACTAAATGCGCTTGCTCAGGTATTGCCAGGGCCGGCATCTACACAAACACTGGTAGGAATTGCCTGGAAGGTCGGAAAGCTTAAATTGGCCATCATCACTTTTCTCATCTGGATCTTACCTACAGCAGCCATTATGACCTTTGCAGCGATCAGTTATGCCTTACTCGATCAGAAACAAAAGTTTAATGATATTTTAGAATATATCCAGCCCATCGCTTTGGGCATTGTTGCCTATGGCGCATGGAAGTTAGGCCGAAAAGTTTTGTCCTCCCAGGTTTCTATATTTTTAGCTGTTGCCTCAGTTATTGCTACTCTGGTATTAAGAAATGCTTATGTATTCCCCTTGTCGATTTTGATCGGAGGAATGATCTCATCGGCGATCGAAACCCCAAAGGAGGAAACAGAATTAAGGGTTAAACTTTTTTCGAACATTAACCCGAGAAAGCTGGTTTATTTTATTGGTGCATTATTGCTGTTTGCTTTGGTAGGTGCAATTATTAACCGTACATCGCCCTTCAGTTTACCTATCCGTTTATTGGAAAATTTTTACCGTAATGGTATTTTGGTTTTCGGTGGCGGACAGGTACTTGTGCCACTAATGTTTACCGAGTTTGTAGAAATGAAACACTATCTACCTTCATCGGGCTTTCTATCTGGTTTTGCCTTACAGCAAGCCTTACCGGGACCTACATTTTCATTCACCAGTTATCTGGGTGCTTTGAGCATGAAAAACTTTGGATATGGGATGTGGGGGCAGATTCTGGGTGGATTAATCGGCGTAATCGGCATAAATTTACCTGGTTTAATTCTGGTTTTGTTCATTGTGCCTTTTTGGGATGATCTTAAAAAGATCTCGAGGATACGCCATAGCCTCTCCGGGATCAATGCCGTTAGTGTTGGGTTTATCATCGCCGCATTTATTCTTCTTTTAATCCCAATGGGCTTTAACTGGATATTTCTGGGGATTATGATCGCTACATTTTTACTGTTGAGTTTCACCAGGGTTAGTCCGCCAATAATTGTACTGGCAGGTATATTGATTGGGTATTTATTTTAGCACATGGCCCCTCTTAATTGGTTTATAGAAAAAACGTCTTAAATAAAAAGACCTGCATGGCATAGGCAATGTAGGTCTTGTTTTTACGGGTTATTAATTGCGGCTATTCATGATTTGGAAAGCAATTACAGCACAAGGTCAGTTAATGTAGCTCCATTAAAACCTGTAAACTAGCAAGCACACCATTAAAAGCAAAAATACCAGGTGCTTAAATCGGGAGCATTCGTTTTATCGGGTTTAGATTAGTCAGCTTCCTGCTATTAGGCTTTGTCCCCGCATAAACGTCAATTTTTAACCTTTATCATAATAATTATTACTAAAACGGTGGATCGTCATCGTTATAATCATCCATTTTTGATGGGCGGATAATCACATTGCTCTGTTTTTCGAAATCTTGCGATGGATACATTCCGGCAGAGGGATCTGCAGCAAATGAATTTGGCGGTGCATTAAAATCATCTTCCAGATCGACAAACTTCACAAACTTACCAACGAATTTAAGCGGAACAATTCCGGTTTCACCGTTACGGTGTTTTGCGATAATAACCTCTCCAATACCTGCCTGAGAACGTCCCTGCTCATCTTCGGTAATACCATAATATTCAGGACGGTATAAGAACAATACCATATCCGCATCCTGCTCAATTGATCCGGATTCACGTAAATCGGATAACATCGGCCTTTTTCCCTGCAAACCTGGTCTACTCTCTACCGCACGACTCAACTGCGATAGTGCCAATACCGGAACATCCAGTTCTTTCGCTACAGACTTTAACGCCCTCGAAATACTACCAATTTCCTGCTCACGGTTACCACCACCTTTTCCTTCGCCTTTACCGTGCATTAACTGCAAGTAATCGACAATTACCAGTTGAATGTCGTACTGCGATTTTAATCTACGGCATTTTGCCCTAAACTCAAATATATTCAGTGCCGGGGTATCATCAATTAACAGGGGAGCTTCAGTTAAACGGCCGATTTTACTGTGTAACTGTTGCCATTCCCACTCCTGTAAATTTCCTTTTCTGATTTTTTCCTGCTCAATTTCTGCTTCACCGGAAATCAAACGGTTAACCAACTGAACCGATGACATCTCCAGTGAGAATACTACTGTTGGTTTAGCAAAATCAACTGTCGCATTCCTGGCACAGGTGAGTACGAATGCGGTTTTTCCCATCGCAGGACGGGCTGCAATGATTACCAGATCCTGCTTTTGCCAGCCACCGGTAATCCGGTCCAAACCTGTGAAACCGGTTGGCACACCTGTTAAACCATCTGTTTTGGTACGGAGCTCTTCAAGAGTTGCCAATGATTGTTTGATGATATCGTCCATTTTCTGAGTATCTCTACGCAGGTTATTCTGGGCGATTTCGAAAAGACCTTTTTCTGCCTGATCTAATAAATCGAAAATATCGGTGGTATCCTCGTAAGCGTTTGTTATAATTTCGGTTGAGATCCTGATTAACTCACGCTGAATATATTTCTGAGAAATGATACGGGCGTGAAACTCGATATTCGCTGCTGAAGCAACACGATTGGTTAAATTAGTAATGTAATAAGCACCACCAACTATTTCTAAAGTACCGAGCGTACGCAGTTCGGCTGTAACCGTTAAAATATCTACAGGCCTCGATTTTTGGAATAAAATATGAATAGCCTCAAAGATTTTCTGGTGGGCAATATTGTAAAAAACCTCTGGCTTTAAAACATCGATTACGGCTGAAAGGGCATCTTTTTCGAGCATGAGCGCACCTAAAACCGCTTCCTCAAGGTCTAATGCCTGAGGAGGGATTTTACCCTGTGAACTAATCGTATTACTTAACCTGCTTTTTCTAGCAGTCATACTGTTCTTTCCGCCTTGTTCGTTATCCGTACTCATGCAACAAAAGTAATCAAATTTTGACGCGATTGCTCGAATTAGTTCTTAGCTGTTTGTTAACAAATTGAAGCATAATCAGATTAATTTTTGAGAGATTTTATAAATCGCAGAAATTTTTAAACAATTAAATGTTAATAAGGATGATATAGATTAGGGCTAAAACATTTATTTGAATACTTTTGCCTAACAATTTCAAAACATGGATAATTTTAGAAGACCGCAACGCGCAAAAGAGAATAATGAGTTTGTATTCGGCATCAGGGCCGTAATAGAAGCCGTTAAAGCAGGAAGAGATATTGAAACGATATATCAGCAACGCGGTTTAGGTGGCGAATTGTTCTTAGAATTAAAAGCACTTTTAAAAGATACATTGATTCCTTTAAATTCAGTTCCGATTGAGAAACTGAACCGGATGTCGCAGAAAAACCATCAGGGGGTAATTGCGGTAATTTCTCCAATCACCTATCAAAATATTGAAGATATTGTACCTGCAGTTTTCGAAAAAGGCGAGGTACCTTTAATATTGGTTCTAGATAGTGTAACCGATGTCCGCAACATGGGTGCAATTGCCCGGACAGCTGCTTGTGTTGGGGTACATGCTATTGTTGTGCCCTTAAAAAACGCTGCACAGATCAATGCTGACGCGATAAAAACATCAGCAGGCGCATTATTTAGCATTCCAATCTGTCGCCATGCCAATCTGCATAAAACCTGTTTGTTTTTACAGGAAAGTGGCTTGCAGATTGTAGCCTGTACCGAAAAGACCAACGATTTTATTTATACCCCAGATTATACAATGCCTACTGCAATTGTGATGGGATCGGAAGATGAAGGTATTTCCAATGAGCTTTTACGTGTGGCCGATCATTTGGCTAAAATTCCAATGGCGGGTAAAATCGAATCCTTAAATGTCTCAGTAGCGGCCGGCGTAATTTTATACGAAGCGGTTAGACAAAGGACTTTATAATGTAAGATTTAAAAGGGAAGATGGGTAATGTAAGATGGAGATTTACCTTATCCATCTTACATCATCCGTATTAAATGAATTTATTTCCAAATCTGGATTTAACCTCAGCTACAAACTCTTTAACTTTCTGCTCTTCATCTCTTGGACAGATCATCAGCATATTGTTGTTTTCCACAACGATATAATCGTGCAACCCCTGCAAAATCACCAGTTTATCTTTCGGAACATTGACCATGCAATTCGACGAATCGAACATAATCACCTGTTCGGAAGGGATAACGGCATTTCCAACGTAATCTTTCTCAGCCATCTCGTAAATGGATGCCCATGTACCTAAATCAGACCAGCCAAAATCGGATGGAAGAACATACACATTTTCGGCTTTCTCCATGATCCCAAAATCGATTGAGATATTGGTGCATTGGAAATAGGCATTATTGATAAATTCTTTTTCACCTGCGTTATTCAGTTCTGACCTACCAACGTTAAATATTTCATACATATCTGGCAGGTGTTTCTCAAAGGCACTTAAAATTGCCTTGGCCGACCAGATAAATATCCCTGCATTCCACAAGAAATCGCCGCTTTGTAAAAATGATTTTGCTAATTCTAAATTTGGTTTTTCGGTAAATGTTTTAACCTTATGCAGATCGGTATCGGTATTGAGCACGTAATCTGTGTGCTGGATATAACCGTAACCCGTATCCGGGCGGTTTGGTTTGATCCCCAAAGTGATTAAACAATCATTTTTAGACGCAGCCTCCAAAGATTGTTCAATAGAGGCAACAAAGCCATCAATATTGGCAATTGTATGATCAGAAGGTGCAACTACTATAGTGGCATTCGGATTTAATTCTGCAATTTTTAAACTTCCGTAAGCCACACAAGGGGCTGTATTCCGCATTAAAGGCTCAGCCAGAATCTGGTTATCTGTTAATTGTGGTAATTGCTTTTTAATTAAATCTGAATAAATTTCGTTGGTAACGATAAATATATTTTCAGGGGGGCAGATGTTTAAAAATCTTTCGTATGTGCTCTGGATCAGCGTTTTACCAATACCAAAAAAATCGATAAACTGTTTTGGATATTCTGTTCTGCTTACTGGCCAAAAGCGACTTCCGACGCCACCGGCCATAATTAATGCATAATAATCTTTATTCATTTTTTATTTTAAAAATTACACTATGCCTTCGTTGAGGAGATCGTGTAAATGGATAATGCCAAAGTAAGTATTTTGTTCTAGAACTAACAACTGTGTAATGTTATTTTGCTTAATAATATCCAACGCGTCAACCGCCAAAGCGTCAAATTGTATACTCTTTGGCGTTCTGCCCATGATATCTTCGGCTTTTAAATCTGCTATAGAATTATAGTTTTCTAACATTCTTCTAATGTCACCATCGGTAATAATGCCCAATACCGTATTGTCGCTATCAACAACAGCAACAGCGCCCAAACGGTTTTTACTAATTTCGATCAGCACATCTTTAACTGAAGCAGATGGAGATATGGCTGGTTTTTCGTTTGACAAAGCTAAATCGCGGGCTTTTAAATAGAGTTTTTTACCTAACGATCCGCCCGGATGGTATTTTGCAAAGTCTGATTCGTTAAAATCCCTGCATTCGAGTAAGCAGATCGCCAGGGCATCGCCCAGTGCCAATTGCGCCGTAGTGCTCGTGGTTGGCGCTAAATTATGCGGACAGGCTTCTTTTTCGAAAGAAGTATTTAGAATCAGATCAGCCTGTTCTGCCAGAAAGGAATTTAATTCTCCAACCATTCCGATTAAAAGATTACCTGATGTTTTTAATAATGGCGTTAGGACTTTAATTTCCGGTGTATTTCCACTTTTCGATAAACAAATTACAATATCATCAACCTGAATCATTCCAAGGTCACCATGTATGGCGTCTGCAGCATGCATGAAAATTGCCGGCGTCCCTGTAGAATTAAAAGTAGCCACCATTTTTTGTGCAATAATGGCACTTTTTCCTATACCTGTTACAATTACCCGGCCTTTACCTTGTAAAATGCTTGATACGACTTTCTCAAAATCGTCATTTAAATTCTTCGCAACATTTAATATTGCCGCTGCCTCAAGCGTTAATGTGCTTACAGCCGATTGGATAATTGATTTTTTACTTTTCAAAGAGAAAATAATTGTCTGTTAATACTTGAAATTCTTGTAAAATTATGTTATTTTGGATACAAAAATAGCATCGCATATTTTATTACACAAAATGGACGTGAAAAAGTCGTTATTTGATAACCTACAAAATTTCTTCGGGTTTGATAATTTCAAGGGTGATCAGGAGTCGATCATTACAAATATTTTAGAAGGCAATAACACGTTTGTTATTATGCCAACAGGCGGTGGGAAGTCTATTTGCTATCAGTTGCCCGCTTTAATGAGCGAGGGGACGGCAATTGTTATTTCTCCGTTAATCGCATTGATGAAAAACCAGGTAGACCAGTTAAGAGCTTTTGGTGGGAATGACAGTATTGCTCATTTTCTTAATTCATCCCTAAACAAATCTGAAATTACCCAAGTTAAATCTGATCTTCTAAGCGGTCAGACTAAATTATTGTACGTTGCGCCCGAATCTCTGGCGAAACAGGACAATATTGAATTTTTAAATCTGATTAAAATTTCTTTCGTTGCCGTTGATGAAGCGCATTGTATATCTGAATGGGGGCATGATTTCAGACCGGAATACCGCAAGATTAAACAGGTTATTGCAGGATTAGGAAATAACATTCCAATTATTGCATTAACAGCAACTGCTACCCCAAAAGTGCAGCAGGATATTATGAAGAATCTTGGGATGACGGAAGCTACGTTATTTAAGTCTTCATTTAACAGACCCAATTTATTCTATGAAATCCGTCCCAAAAGAGACATTACTAAGGAAATCATTAAATATATTAAGTCTAATCCGGGTAAATCTGGCATTATTTACTGCTTAAGCCGTAAAAAAGTAGAGGAGGTTGCTGAAGCATTAAACCTCAACGGAATTAGTGCCTTACCTTATCATGCTGGTTTGGATCCAAAGGTGAGGGCCGATACACAGGATAGGTTTTTGATGGAAGATGCTGAAGTGATTGTGGCAACCATTGCATTCGGTATGGGGATTGATAAACCAGATGTGCGCTTTGTTATTCACCATGATGTACCAAAAAGTATGGAAGGCTATTACCAGGAAACAGGTAGGGCCGGCCGCGATGGTGGTGAGGGGGTGTGCATTGCTTTCTACGCCCAAAAGGATGTAGATAAGCTCGCCAAATTTATGAAGGATAAACCGGTTTCGGAACGCGAAATTGGCACACAGATATTAAAAGAAGTGATTGATTATGCCGAGTCAGGCGTTTGCCGACGTAAGCAGATCCTGCATTACTTCGGTGAGAATTTTAATGAAACTGGATGTAATTGTATGTGTGACAATTGCAAAAAGCCAAAAAAACAATTTGATGCTGAAAGTCAATTGTTAATCCTTTTGAAATTCATCGAAAAATCGGGCGAAAAATTTGATGACGCACACCTGTTGAACGTATTTCTGGGTTTAGAAACCGCTCAGACCATTGCATACGAACATAGTAAGATTCCTGAATTTGGAATAGGCAAGGAAGAAGGCGAGCTGATGTGGAAATCGATTATCCGCCAGGCCGTTTTAAACAATTACTTATTTAAAGACATTGATAACTACGGATTATTAAAATTAACGAAGCAGGGGAGAGATTTTATTGTCAATCCTTACAGTTTGAAATTCATATTAAATGAACCGATAGAATCGGGTGTTGATGACGATGATGATGATGTAAAACAAGGCACAGGTGCTTTAGATGCCCATCTTTTATCGCTGCTTAAAGATCAGCGCAAGAAAATCGCAAAACAGAAAAATGTTCCCCCGTTTGTTGTTTTTCAAGATCCATCTTTAGAGGAAATGTGCACACATTACCCGATTACGATGGAAGAGCTTCGCCAGATTTCGGGTGTAGGTTCGGGTAAGGCGATGAAATTCGGAACACCATTTATTGAACTGATCAAAAAATATGTTGAAGATAACGATATTGAACGTCCGATCGATCTGATTATAAAAACCCAGGCCAATAAATCGCAGATGAAGGTTTCGATTATCCAAAATATTGATAGACAGATTGGTTTAGAGGATATTGCCGATTCAAAAGGCATTACTTACGAAGAAATCCTGAAAGAAGTGGAGTCTATCGTTAATTCGGGCACTAAACTCAATCTGAATTATTTCATCGATGAAGTGATTGATGATGATCGTCAGGACGAAGTTTTCGATTACTTCAGAGCAGCTGAAAGCGATTCAATAGATGAAGCCCTTAACGAATTAGGCGAAACCGATTACACCCGCGAAGAAATTCAACTGATGCGGATTAAATTCATGTCAGAACTAGGAAACTAAAAATTAGATGTGAGACGGGAGAAGTTAGATTTGAGACCAACTCATCTCTCACATCTCACCTCTCACATCTCACATCTCAAAAATGATAAACTATTTAGATAAAATAAAAAATACAGATTCAGGAAATTTCTTTTTAATGGCTGGTCCATGCGCTATTGAAGGCGAGGACATTGCCATGAGGATTGCTGAAAAGATTATTACGATTACTGATAAACTTCAAATTCCATACATCTTTAAAGGTTCTTACCGGAAAGCGAACCGAAGTAAGGGCAGCTCTTTTACCGGTATTGGCGATGAAAAAGCTTTACGTATTTTAGAACGCATTGGCAGAGAATTTGGTGTACCTACAGTTACCGATATCCACGAAAGCGGCGAGGCTGCAATGGCTGCAGCTTACGTAGATGTATTGCAGATCCCTGCATTTTTATGTCGCCAAACAGACTTATTAATCGCAGCTGCCGAAACCGGAAAAGTGGTGAACGTTAAAAAGGGCCAGTTTCTTTCTGCGGGATCAATGAAATTTGCGGTGGAAAAAGTAAAAGAAGCAGGGAATAACAAAGTAATTCTAACGGATAGAGGCAACACTTTCGGTTATCAGGACTTAATTGTTGATTATCGGGGTTTACCAGAAATGCAGGGTTTCGGCGTGCCGGTAGTGATGGATTGTACGCATTCTTTGCAACAGCCCAATCAGAGCAGTGGTGTTACCGGAGGTAAGCCTGAACTCATCTTAACTATTGCTAAAGCAGCCATTGCAGTAGGCGCTGATGGTTTATTTATCGAAACGCATCCTGATCCGGCTAATGCAAAATCAGACGGCGCAAACATGCTGCATTTAGATCTGTTGGAGGAAACTTTGACCAAACTGATCAGAATCAGACAAGCCATTCTATAATCTTGAATAACCCGAAAGTATTTCTTACCGCAGAATGGCGGAAATTAGCATTGGTACAATATGCTGTGGATCAAGAAATACTTTCGAAATATCTTCCGCCAAATACAGAATTAGACGATTGGCAGGGTAAGTACTATGTGAGTTTAGTCGGATTTATGTTTGTTGATGTTAAACTGTTAGGCTTTAATATCCCATTTCATACAAACTTTGAAGAAGTTAACCTAAGGTTTTATGTAAAATTTAAAGATGGTAATGTCTGGAAAAGAGGGGTGGTCTTTATTAAAGAATTTGTACCCAAACCTGCCATCACTTTTGTAGCCAATACCATTTATAAAGAGAATTACCAAACCTTCCCAATGAAACATTTTTGGGTTGAAGAAGAAGATCAAATCGAGGTAGATTATCTTTGGAAGAATAAAAACTGGCATAATTTTTCCGTAACCGCTTCTTCAAAAGCAGCAGAAATCCGGGTAGGCAGTGAAGAAGAATTTATTACCGAGCATTATTGGGGTTACACCAAAATAGGAAATAATAAAACTTCTGAATATGGTGTGGAACATCCCCGTTGGGAAGTTTACCCTGTAAAGGATTATAAAATCAACGTTGATTTTGGGATAAATTATGGAGATGATTTCACTTTCCTCAACAATGCCATTCCCAATTCTGTAATGCTGGCAGAAGGCTCAGAAATCAGGGTGTTAAAAGGAAAAAAGTTTTAATTTATAAACTAAATCGTCCTCTCGACCGTAGCGGAAAGATCTGAATAATATATATTCTTTATTTCCCTTCATCCAATAGCTATCGGATGCAGTGAAGAATTCTGATCAATTGCGATCGTATTAAGCTCCATTCGCTGGAATGACGGCCGTCAGATTCATAACAGTATAACGAGAGCCGGATTATATCCGATGATAATCTCCGCGCCAATTTTTAATTGCTTTTTTAATCTCATCAGGAGATAACTTTTCGGAAACTGCTCTATCTGTTAAGGCCAAATACTCTTCATCACCAGCAAAACGTAAGGCCAAAATCTGGCCCATTCTCAGTTCGTCTGGAAATGCTTTACCCGCAAGCATGTAATAACGTAATTTTTCTTCTGCCCTTGCGGCTCTGTCCTGTGCTTTAAGTGCAAACATCCTTGCCATTACAGCTATAATAGCAATCAGGAAAAATGCAAGTACAAGTAAGCCAGTAATAATTGTGGGTATTGCAATACACGAATAAATGGCAAAACCCAATCCTAAAACCGCCAATGGTATGGTAAAAAAATGGAAGGGCGGATAAAATCTTTTATGGTTTCCGTAATGTTGAGACATTTTGAGTTTTTTAAGTAATACTTTATATGTTTATAATTTTGTAATCACAAATGATGTCCTTCGGTTGTTTTTCCTACCCGATTCCGTTTTATTATCAGCAATAGGTTTACTTGGTCCAAAGCCCTTGAAATTAAGTCTTTTAGCATCAATACTGTTTTTGATCAGGTATTCGTAAACGGCCTTGGCACGGTTAAAAGATAATTTTTCATTCAGCTGATCATCGCCAACATTATCGGTATGGCCTTGAATTTCTATCTGAACGCTTTGATTTTGATGTAAAAAATCGATGAGTAGATCCAATTCACGGATAGAGGCTGGTAAAAGATTAAACTTATTGGTATCAAAAAATATATTCCTTAGCGTAACATTACCGCCCTGTTTTATTTTTTCAATGTACACCTCAATCTGATAAGGCTTATTGATATCTCCGGCTTTAAGTTCGAAGTTTTCTGAATAAAACATGTACCCCTCTGCATTTACGTTAAATAAATAATTGCTTCCAACAGGCATTACCGCTAAAAACTGACCGGTTTCCGGATCGGTATAATCATCAAACACCGTTTTATTGGTTTTCAGATCAACTAACTGAACATTGCTTTCTATCGTTTTTTTAGTGTCCTTATCTTTTACAATACCCTTTACATAACTTATTTTCAAAGGCTTAGCTTGCTCTGGGATACCAAAACTATAAATATCCTGTAAACCAAAGCCACCCTTTAAGTTTGACGAAAACAGACCAAAATTCCCATCGGCACTAACCACCAAACCGCTTTCATCTTCAAAAGAATTAATCGGATAGCCTATATTGACCGGCTTTTGCCATTTGCCATCATCCCCCTGTCTGCTATAATAAATATCCTTATTTCCAAAGCCAGGCCAGCCGTCGGAAGAAAAATATAAAGTTTTACCATCAGCATGCAAAAAAGGGGTATTCTCGTCAAAAGCCGTGTTGATTTCGGGTCCAAGGTTAATAGCAGGACCCCATTTCGCATCATCGGTAATGGTACTTCTCCAGATATCATAACCTCCCGATCCGCCTGGTCTGTTGCTGATAAAATACAAAGTTCTTCCATCAGGACTGATGGCCGGCTGCGACTCCCAATATTCTGAATTAACGGGTTTACCCACATTGTAGGGTTCGCCCCAATCTTTCCCTTCACGGTGTGAAACATAAATATCACATCTTCCCAAGCCATCTGGTCGGTTACAACCCGTAAAAAACAGGTATTTACCGTCTGGAGAGATCGTTTGAGCACCTTCGTTGTATTGGGCCGTATTGATTTTATTTGATAAGGGTGTTGCGGCCGCCCACGAGTTATTTTTGAACTGAGAGGTCCAGAAATCCTCATTTCCATTAACCTGACGGGTAAAAACCAATGTTTCACCATCGGCAGTTAGCGCAGGGAAATATTCCGCATCTGTTGTATTTACACCACCGCCTAAATTGGTCGGACTATATTTTACAGGTTTTTTTATTGCTACTGAAGCGAAATCACAATCTAAAAGATATTTTTTTGCTTTCTTAGCCCGATCTGAAGAGGAATCTAAAGCCAGAAATTCCACAAAATGCTGTTTTGCCTTTACATAATCCTGTGTAGCAAATTCCATTTCAGCCAGGCCATAAATTACTTCAGGAGTGACGGATTTATTGATCAATATTGCTTTTTCATAAGCGGCTTTGGCTTCCGGATATTTCTTTAGTGCTTTTTGAACGGCAGCAAGTGTAATATAAGCACCCTGAAACAATGGATCGGCATCGACAGCACTTTTTAAAGCTTGTTCGGCAGAAACATAATCCAGCTTCTGGATTAACGGACCAGTTTTTTCGAAAAAAACCTGTGCTTTTTTATTCGATGAACTTTGCCCAAAACAATAAATGCCCAGTATGCTAAAGATGAGGACGAGACGGAATTTCATTACATTAACATTTGGTTATAAAGCTAATGTATTGTTTTTAAGGAATATTTAAAAATTTGTGTGTTTGTAAAGAAATTTCCCATTTCGGATTAGCCATTACATATTCTATGATTAAAGGCGTAATTTCTTTCGATTTAGACCACTCAGGCTGAAGATATAACTTACAGGAGGGAGATACCATGGCGGCATATTCTTCTGCCCACTTGAAATCGCTCTTATTAAAAACAATCACCTTTAATTCGTGCGCGAAAGGTGTAATGTCTGGTCTCGGTGCTTTAAACTTCTTTGGCGATAAACAGATCCAGTCCCAGTTTCCTGATAGCGGATAAGCACCTGATGTTTCGATAAAGGTTAGTATACCTCTCTCTTTTAACTTATTGGTGAGGTAATCAAGGTTGTAAATCAATGGCTCACCACCGGTAATCACAACTGCCTTTCCGGGAAATTTATCAGCATTTTCTACAATAACATCTGAGGCCGTTAGCGGATGCATTTCTGCATCCCAGCTTTCTTTAACATCGCACCAGTGGCAACCCACGTCGCAGCCCCCTAAACGGATAAAATAAGCTGCTTTACCTGTATTAAATCCTTCGCCCTGTATGGTATAAAATTCTTCCATCAAGGGAAGTAATGTGCCGTCTTCTGGTATGTCTTGTTTCATTTTTGAGGATGCAAATATCCTAAAAAATATGGTGAAAGCAGTTCCTCTTCTGAAATTTAATGTAAAGATGAAATAAGAGTGATATTTATTTGCTGTATTTTAGCAGCATGAAGTGGTTCAAGGCACTAAATAACAATCAAATTCCCCGTCCTGATACAATTAAGACCATTGAGGTGGCTGGGAAACAAATTTGTTTGATCAACAATGAGGATAAAATTATAGCAACCCAATCACATTGCCCACACGCTGGCGGTCATTTTAGTGGCGGCTGGTGCAAAAATGGGAATCTTGTTTGCCCAATCCATCGCTACGAATACAGTTTAACTACTGGAAGAGGCGCAGAGGGTCAGGGCGATTATATTAATATTTACCCAACCGAATTACGTGAGGATGGATTGTACATCGGTTTTGAAGAAAGTTGGTGGAGTAAATTATGGGGGTAATTGTTCATTGCTAAACAAATTTCCTTATAAGGTCAATTGAGCAAAACGGCAACCCTTTTCAGATTAACAAAAAAGCGATTCAATTTCTTGAGCCGCTTTTCATATTTTTTTAGACTATCTATCTGACTTTCAACCTTCCACCTTTAAGAATAAATCTCTTTTCTGGCAGAGGCCAATGTGTTTTTCAATAAACCCACAATGGTCATCAAACCTACGCCACCTGGAACAGGCGTAATGTAAGAGGCTTTAGGCGCTACATTTTCAAAGTCTACATCACCATATAACTTAAAGCCCGATTTGGTTTCGGTAGAAGTTTCGCGGTTAATGCCTACATCAATGATAATGGCACCAGGTTTCACCATATCGGCTGTAACAAAATTCTTTTTACCGATTGCTGCAATCACAATATCAGCCTGAAGGATTTGCTCTTTTAAATCTTTTGTCCTTGAATGTGTAAGCGTTACGGTGCAGTTGCCTGGATTGGCATTACGGGCCATTAAGATACTCATCGGGCTACCTACAATGTTACTGCGGCCTACCACAACACAGTGCATTCCTGTGGTGTCAATACCGTATTCCTGCAACATTAATAATATGCCATAAGGTGTTGCGGGAATAAAGCAAGGTAGGTTACGCATCATCCTGCCTAAATTTACAGGGTGGAAACCGTCTACATCTTTACGATGATCGATCTTTTCGGTCACTTTCTCCGGGTCGATATGTTTTGGCAATGGCAATTGAACAATTAATCCATCTACATCATCATCCTGATTGATCTCTTCAATTTTTGCCAATAATTCTGCCTCGGTTACCGAGTTATCATAGCGGTGAAGTGAAGATTTGAAACCAACTTTTTCGCAGTTTTTCATCTTACTGGCCACATAGGTTTCGCTACCACCATCATTCCCTACTAAAATGGCCACTAAGTGGGGTTTGCGTCCACTTTTGTTCAAAAATTCGGCAGCTTCTTCTGCAATTTGAACTTTAACTTTTTCTGATACGTATTTACCGTCTAATAACTTCATTTTTATGAGATGTGAGATACCAGATATTAGGTTTGAGATTAGACGCTTCGTCTCATGTCTCAAATCTAATATCTCAAATCTGATTCTAATCTAATTTCAAAACCGCCATAAATGCACTTTGCGGAATTTCTACGTTTCCAACCTGGCGCATGCGTTTTTTACCTTTTTTCTGTTTCTCCAATAACTTCCGCTTACGGGAAATATCACCACCATAACACTTAGCCGTTACATCTTTACGTAAGGCACTCAATGTTTCGCGGGCAATCACTTTAGCGCCAATAGAAGCTTGTATTTTAATCTCGAACTGTTGACGGGGGATTAACTCTCTTAATTTCTCGCAAATTTTCTTTCCGAAATCGTAAGCATTACTGCGGTGGATCAAAGATGATAATGCATCAACCGGCTCTTCATTTATTAACATATCCAGACGAACCAAATCCGATTTACGGTAACCGATCTGATGATAATCGAAAGATGCATAGCCTTTTGAAATCGTTTTCAGTTTATCATAAAAATCGAATACAATTTCGCCCATTGGCATTTCGAAAATCAACTCAACTCTGTCAGATGTTAAGTATGATTGATTTACAATTGTTCCTCTTTTCTGAATACAAAGTGACATTACCGGGCCAACAAAATCGGCTTTGGTAATAATGTTCGCTTTAATAAATGGTTCTTCAACAGAATCCAGTTTACTTGGGTCAGGTAAGTCAGATGGGTTATTTACAAAAATTTCAACGCCTTTGGTCGTATGCGCAATGTATGACACGTTGGGAACGGTAGTGATTACCGTCATGTCGAATTCACGTTCTAAACGTTCCTGAATAATTTCCATGTGCAGCATGCCCAGGAATCCGCAACGGAAACCAAAGCCTAATGCCGCGGAACTCTCAGGTTCGAAAACAATAGAAGCATCATTCAGTTGCAACTTGTGCATCGCCTCACGCAATTCTTCAAACTCATCGGTATCAACCGGGTAAATACCAGCGAAAACCATTGGTTTAACCTCTTCAAATCCCTGAATTGCCTCTAACGATGGTCTTGCGGTAGTCGTAATCGTATCACCAACTTTTACTTCCCTGGCTTCTTTAATGCCAGAAATAATGTAACCCACATCCCCGGTTTTAACCACACTGCGTGGCGCCATATCCAGTTTCAAAATACCAACCTCATCAGCCAGATATTCTTTTCCGGTATTGATAAATTTTACTTTATCACCTTTTTTGATTTCGCCGTTTACAACTTTATAATAAGCAATAATCCCACGGAAGGAGTTAAAAACAGAATCGAAAATCAAAGCCTGTAATGGTGCTTCCGGATCGCCAACCGGAGCTGGAACACGGTCAACAATGGCCTGGATAATATCTGGGATCCCCAATCCGGTTTTACCCGAGGCAGGAATAATATCTTCTCTTTTACATCCGATTAAATCAATAATCTGGTCTTTCACTTCCTCAGGCATTGCCCCAGGTAAATCCATTTTATTTAAAATCGGGATAATTTCAAGGTCGTGCTCTAATGCTAAATACAAGTTAGAAATCGTCTGTGCCTGAATACCTTGCGAAGCATCTACAATAAGTAGTGCACCCTCGCAGGCCGCAATAGAACGCGAAACTTCGTAAGAAAAATCGACGTGACCAGGTGTATCAATCAGGTTGAAATTGTATTCAATATCACCCACTTTATAGTTCATTTGTATGGCATGACTTTTAATCGTAATGCCTCTCTCACGCTCTAAATCCATGTTATCGAGCAACTGTGCCTGCGCTTCACGCTTAGAAATTGTCTCGGTGTATTCTAATAACCTATCAGCCAAAGTACTTTTACCATGGTCGATATGTGCAATAATGCAAAAATTACGTATATGCTTCATCTTTGCGCAAAGATATGTTTTTTAAGGTAATTTTTAATCTAGAAAATATCGTTGCCAGACAGATTAATCTGAAAAGCAAATACAGTCGTTTTTCGGTTACTATAGACCTGCATTTCACTGTATATTTTGGTAAATATCATCCTGGACTTGTTGAAAGATTCAACCAAAATGATGTCGTTCCAACCCCTCATTTGATTAGAGACAGTAATGCTATTGATACTTTAGCAAACAAGATGCATTAAAAAGTAACAAATCTCTTGTCACGAAATCTAAACCAGAATTAAACTAAAGATCTTGCTTAGCTTAACCAACATCAATAAGAAATACGGAAGTCATGAAGTGTTAAACTTTGTCGAATGGAAAGTCGATGATGGAATCCATTGGCTAAAAGGAGGTAATGGGACGGGTAAATCGACCTTATTCAGGATTATTTCAGGCCAGATCCCGTTTAAAGGAGAAGTGGAACTCAATGGAATAAACCTTAAAAAAGAACCGATAAAATTCAGATCTAAAATCAGTTTTGCTGAAGCGGAACCACAATATCCCTTATTTATAACTGGGCAGGAGTTGATCGATTTCTATCTGGAAACACGAAAAGCAAAAAGGGAGCAAGCCGAAGAACTTACAGCTTATTTCGATATGACGGCCTTTATTGATCAGAAAGTTGGGGAGTATTCGAGCGGAATGCTTAAAAAGCTTTCTTTGATCTGCGCTTTTATAGGCAGCCCCAATTTATATATTTTAGATGAGCCGTTGATTACCATCGACATAGCTTCGGCAGATAAACTGTATCAATTAATCACGGAAAAAGTGAAAGAGGGAAAGAGCTTTCTTTTATCGTCGCACCAGGAAGTAAATGCGGATAAACTAAAGTTAGATCGTTTATTTCAGATCGTTGGTAAACAAATCATTCAGCGATAATGCTCAGGTTATTGATCAATAGTTTAGCTAAAGAATTTTACCAGCAACATGCGGGCTTTTTTCTGGTAGGCATCTATATTTTATTCGGCGTGGTGGAGCCTTCACAACTAATCGGATACCAGAAGGCTTTATTGTTGGCAGGTATTTCATCGCCGGTTGGGATGGCCATAGTATTTTCATCATGGCTTTTATACAGCCTGAAAGTTCATTTCTTTATTAAACAAAAATTATCACTGGCAAAGTATTCCTTTATTAAAGAATCGGCCGCTTTAAAAAAGAATTTGCAGTTAAAATTGTGGTTAGAGTTATATTTTATCCTGCTCTTGCCAATAGTTGTTTATGTTTTCCTACTCATCGCTTTAAGCCTCAGCTACCGCTTTTTTATCAGCATCATTGGTATCCTAACTGTTTTTTCAATACTGATTTTAGGTTTATCCTGGCTTACTTACCAATCGGTAACGTTGGGCTTTTTGAAACAGGAAAAGCAATCCGTCAATGTTGGGGTAAATATTAGGAAACCTTTCTTTAGCTGGCCGCTATTTCATTTATTCAAAGAACAACCGCTAATGCTGTTCATGTGTAAGCTGTTATCTTTTGTTTTCTTTAAAGGAATGATGTGGATGTTTGCCGATATTGGCGATGATGTCCGGGTAATACTGGTTGCTTTATTGGCATCTATTTTATGCCATGCAGTTTTGGTTTTTACAATATTAAAGTTCGAAACGGATTACCTCAGTTTCAGCAAAAGCCTTCAGATATCCATCTATAAAAGAATATTCAACTGGTTATTGGTTTTCGTCATTGTATTAATCCCCGAATGGATATTTTTGTTTTCAGTGGCTCAGTTCGAATTACTTCCGATCACAAATGGATTTATTTTCGCCTTATCAGGATTATTCTTCCTTTTGAACTTATTGCATATGGTTCGGTTAAATATGGATAACTATCTAAAGTGGCTGCTGTTTTTCTTTTTTATTGCCATGTGGTCTATCCTCGCACATCATTATTTCTTATTCAGTGGGCTATTGTTGGGCAGTTGTATGTTATATTATGTGTTCATGTTTAATAAAGCCGATTTGAAAGGAATAGGGGAATAAGAATTTTAACCACAGATGTCTCTATAACTGATGCAGATTTTTCATCTGTGGTTAAATCCTGTTAATGGGTCAATTTAAACCATCGTTTTCTTCCATTTACCTTTCTTAAACAAAATGTAGGCTGCTATCGCAATTCCCGCTTCAGCAGTTGGAATGGCAATAAAAACACCTGTAGGTCCCATTTCTAAAAACTTGGCTAAAAAATAAGCTAGTGGTATCTGAAATAACCAAAAGGCAAAAACATTAATTTTTGTAGGTGTCCAGGTATCGCCTGCACCATTAAATGCACTGCTAAAAACCATTGCAGCACCATAAATCACAAAACCCAAACTCAAAATTTTCAAGGCTCTGCTTGCAATAGCGATTACTTTTTCATCTGCAGTGAAAAATGCGGCAAATAAATGTCCGCAGGTAAGAAAAAGCACGCTTACTACCGCCATAAAAATCAGGATGTATTTTAAGGTTTGGAAAACTGATTTTTCAGCCCGATCTATATGTCCAGCGCCTAAATTCTGACCAACCAGGGTAGCGGCAGCATTGCTTAATCCCCATGCTGGTAACATGAAAAACATCATTAAGCGTAACGCGGTTTGATAACCTGCCGATCCTGTGTCTCCGCCTGTGGTGGCAACCAATTCAGCCAAAAACACCCAGCTGCAGCTTGCAATTACGAACTGGAAAATAGCTGGTGCTGCGATTTTAACAATCGCCTTAATCTGGGTGAAATCCGGGATAAAATGACTGATGCGTATCTTCAATGCATTTTTCCCACTGAACAGATTATAAACCTGATAGCTAACACCTAAACCACGTCCGATGGTAGTGGCGATTGCTGCACCCGTTAAACCAAATGCCGGTATCGGGCCAAAACCATTGATAAAAATAGGGCAGAGGATGATGTTTGCAATATTGGCAATCCATAAACTGCGCATCGCGATTGCCGCGTTACCCGCACCTCTAAAAATTCCGTTGATTAAGAATAAAAGCACAATAATGATACTTCCACCCATCATAATACGAACAAATGTGGTACCATGGTCTGCGGTTTCTGTTGAGGCGCCCATTAATAATAGAATGTCTCTCGCATAGATTAGTCCTGCGATGCTAATCAAAACATTAACAGCAACAGCAATTACAATGGTTTGCATTCCTGCTTTTGATGCGGCTTCCGGATTTTTCTCGCCGATTCTCCGGGCAACTACTGCAGTAGCGGCCATACTTAATCCAATGGCTAAAGAATATATAATGGTTAAAACCGATTCTGTTAAACCAACGGTTTGTATGGCATGACTACTGTTTTCTAAATGACCTACAAAATATAGATCGACTAACGCAAACACCGATTCCATAGCCATTTCCAGCATCATCGGAATGGCCAATAAAATAATTGCGCGTTTAATACTTATTGAAGTTAAATCAACTTCGTTACCTTTTAAAGACTGGATCAGGATATCGAAAAAAGACGATAGTTTCCCCTGCGCCTTTGTAGACTGTGACATAAAATATAAATAAAAAGTAATGTATAAACCAATCATACGCAGTTAAGCGTACATACCTAAAATTGAAATGGAGGTGAATCCTCGGTTGTTTTAGAACCTCAAACGGATTGCAGATACTATCATGGCTCTGGTCTTTTTGATGACGCAAATATAGTTAAAATTTTGAATTGTCAAATTTTGATGACTAATTTTCAGGAAATTGATTAACTTTTTTGCTAAGGAAATAAAGAAGTCAATGATTTATGACCTTATTGGTCTTGTGTGATCCATAAACGTGTGTATCATCTTTTATACACTATAGGCCTTAATCATTTCTTCGGTAACTTTTGTTCCGCGACTGGTGGCTAAATCAATTAATACATAATCAAAAACCCCATCTGATGCCACTTTTCCTGTCTTTTGATTGATGATTTCGAACTGAACGGAACAACCTTTATCATTCATCGTTAAGATTCCCGTTCTGATCAACATCAAGTCGTTCATCAACAGGGGGCGTTTAAAATTTATGTCTACATGGCTCACCACCCAACCCAAACCTTGTTTTGTGAAATGCTCCCATGGCATGCCATAGAACCTTTCCATTTGTTCGTATCGAGCAGCCAATACATAATCTAAATATTTGCTATTATGTACATGGTTAAACATATCGATATCATCAGGACGGACGCGCAATTCGCTTTCGAAAATGCTATATTGATTCTTTTCCAAGGTTAAAATGTTTTAGGCAAAAGTATGCAATTGTATATTTTTATTGCTCTTTTTTCGTATTTTTGATGAAATGGGAAAACTCAAATTATATGATATCAATACTCCACGCGAAACAATTGTGGAGGAACGTGATGCTGTTTATTTGAGCCGCACCCCTGAGCAACGCTTTTTTGGTGTTTTGCAACTCAACCACATTTCAGTTACCATGAATGGTGGCCGGCCTTTGAAATCTCCACAGGGCAAAGGGCTTGTAATACGCAAGCCAGCCATATAATTTGCTTTATGTCTTTTGATAAAGAAAATCCTGAAATGCTCTTGTTATTAGAAACATTTGAGCAGTTTAATGTTAATTATCTGATTGTTGGAGGTTTCGCTGTTAACCGATATGGTTATAACCGTACTACCGGCGATTTAGATATTTATTTAAAGGATACTAAAGAAAACAGGCAGAATTTGATTTACGCTCTTGATAAAATGGGATATGGCAGATATGATATGTTATTGGATGTGCCCATTATTGCAGGTTATTGCGAAGTTTTAATGGATGACGGTATGTATGCAGATCTGATGACGGATATTCCCGGCCTAGATAAACAAAAGTTTGATGAGTATTTCCAAATGGCTACAGTTGATGAAATAAGCGGTATTAAGGCAAGGTTTCTGCATTATAATCACCTTTTAGATAATAAACGGGCTACCAACAGGCTTAAAGATCAGCTGGATGTTTTAGAATTGGAACGCATTAATAAGAAAAACTAGGTCTCTTGTACTGCATTAAGTTCTCTAAACCTGACTTAGCGGAAATCCTTTTAAAATGTGCATCAACCCTAAATAAGCTGTCGTTCTGAGGTACGAAGAATCTGCAGCCGATGAAACTGATCCTTCGTGCTCAAAATGACAGGCGTTTTTAAAAGATTGTAGCGAGGGCAGGAGGGCAGCAACCGATTAAAACTGAACTTTGCTTTACCCTTAAATCTGCCCAAAAGTGGTTTTGATTTACCAATTAAGAAATACTTGTTTATAATTAAAAATACCCTTATCTTTGCGCCACAATTAATTAATTTTTTATTGCTTTAATATTATTCAAGAATGTATTTAAGTCCAGAAAAGAAAGCCGTAATCTTTAAACAACACGGAGAAGTAGAAACCAACACGGGTTCTGCAGAAGGTCAGGTAGCGTTATTTACATACCGTATTGCGCACTTAACAGAACACTTAAAGAAAAACCGTAAAGATTTTTCAACTCAGTTGTCACTTCAAAAATTGGTAGGTAAACGCCGTGGTATTTTGGCTTACCTATACAAAAAAGATATTGAGCGCTATCGTGCTATCATCAAAGCTTTATCGCTTCGTGATATCATCAAACAAAAGTAAGCGCAAGTTTATCATTGAAAGCCATTCTTTAGGGAATGGCTTTTTAATTCCCTGTTAATTTTTTTAACGGGATTTATTATAGATAGGCTTTTTTAATCCTATCTTCGTTTGCAAAAACAAATACATATATAAACAACGGTGTGTAGAAAGAGGAAAACACACCATAATTCTAATTAAATGAATGTAATAAAAAAATCGTTCGATTTGGGCGATGGCAGAATTGTAGAAATTGAAACAGGCAAACTGGCTAAACAAGCTGATGGTTCGGTTGTAGTAAAAATGGGTGATACCATGTTGTTAGCAACTGTTGTATCTACTGTTGGTGCCAAACCAGGTACTGATTTTTTACCATTATCGGTAGATTATCAGGAAAAATATGCGGCTACCGGCCGTATTCCAGGAGGCTTTCTACGTCGTGAGGCAAGATTATCTGATTACGAGGTTTTAATCTCTCGTTTGGTGGATAGAGCTTTACGTCCAATGTTCCCAAGTGATTATCACTCTGATACACAGGTGATGATTTCTTTAATCTCTGCTGATAAAGATATTATGCCAGATTGTTTGGCAGGTTTAGCGGCATCTGCTGCATTATCAGTTTCTGATATTCCTTTCAATGGCCCGATTTCTGAAGTACGTGTGGCTAAAATTGATGGCAAGTTAATTATCAATCCAAAAGCCAGCGAATTAGAACGTGCAACTTTAGAGTTTATGGTTGCTGGTTCGGCTAACGATATTGGCATGGTTGAAGGTGAGTGTGATGAGATTCAGGAAGATGAAATGGTTGAAGCTTTAAAATTTGCACACGATGCAATTAAAGTTCAATGTGCTATTCAGGTTGAATTAACTGAGGCTACCGGCAAAACCGTTAAACGTGAATATAACCACGAAGACCACGATGCTGATTTAAAAGCGAAAGTTTATGCTGATACTTATGATAAAGTTTATGCTGTAGCAAAAGCTGGCGGCAATAAAGATGTTCGTAAAGAAGGTTTTACTGCGATCATTAACGAATTCTTCGAAGCAATGCCAGAAGATACTGCAGATTTAACCAAAGCAATGGCTAAACACTATTACCATGATGTTCAGTACGATGCAATTAGAAATCTATTATTAGATGAAGGTATCCGTTTGGATGGCCGTAAAACTACTGAAATCCGTCCAATCTGGAGTGAAGTTGGTTACTTACCTGCTGCTCACGGTTCAGCTGTGTTTACACGTGGTGAAACGCAATCGTTAACATCAGTTACTTTAGGTAGCAAAGATGATGAGCAAATGATTGATGGTGCTTTCTTTAATGGTTACAACAAATTCTTATTACACTATAATTTCCCTGGTTTCTCAACTGGTGAGGTTAGACCTAACAGAGGTGCTGGTCGTAGAGAAATTGGTCACGGTGCTTTAGCACAACGTTCATTGAAAAAAGTATTGCCTCAAGGTGAAGCAAATCCATATACCATCCGTATTGTTTCTGATATTTTAGAATCTAACGGTTCATCATCAATGGCAACTGTTTGTGCGGGTACATTGGCACTTATGGATGCAGGTATTAAAATCAAATCGCCAGTTTCTGGTATTGCAATGGGTTTAATTACCGATGAGAAAACTGGTAAATATGCAATCCTTTCTGATATTTTAGGTGATGAAGATCATTTAGGTGATATGGACTTTAAAGTAACGGGTACCGAACATGGTATTGTTGCTTGTCAGATGGACTTAAAAATCAATGGTTTATCGTACGAAGTTTTAACTAAAGCTTTGTTACAGGCTAAAGATGGTCGTTTACACATCTTAAACGAGATGAAGAAAACCATCAGCTCACCTAACGAAGATTACAAACCACATGCTCCGCGTATTGTTTCTTTAACTATTGATAAAGAATTTATCGGTGCAATTATCGGCCCAGGTGGTAAAATTATCCAGGAAATGCAACGCGAAACCGGTGCTTCAATCTCTATCGAAGAAGTTGATGGTAAAGGTATCGTAGAGGTATTTGCTGATAACAAAGCTGCAATTGATGCAGCGGTTACCCGTATCCGTAACATCGTTGCCAAACCGGAAATAGGCGAAGTTTACCAGGGTAAAGTAAAATCAATTATGCCATTTGGTGCATTTGTTGAGGTTATGCCAGGTAAAGATGGTTTATTACACATCTCTGAAATTTCATGGGAGCGTTTAGAAACTATGGACGGTGTGTTAAAAGAAGGTGATAAAATCGAGGTTAAATTATTAGACATCGATAAACAGGGTAAAATGAAACTTTCCCGCAAAGTTTTATTGCCAAGACCAGAAAAACCAGCTGCGCCACAAGCGTAACAATCGATACGTCATGCTGAACTTGATTCAGCATCTGTTTGATAGACCCAGAAATAAATTCAGGGTGACGGACACAAATAACAAAACCCTTTCAGTTTTTACTGGAAGGGTTTTTTGTTCCTATAAAAATTAACATCGGAATTTCTAACTAAAAACTTTCGGACTTCTTTTGTAACTTGCATCATACAGTCATGCTGTCACGAAAAATCGGAATCAGCATCTTTTTTGCTATTAAGACCCTGGAACGAATTCTGGGTGACGATGTTGATAAATGTTTCCATAAAAAATAATAGCGGAATTCGGAATTAAGAAAATAAGAAATAATTAAATGAAATACATCATTGCCCCATCCATACTTTCTGCCGATTTTGGCAACTTACAACGCGATATTGAAATGATTAACCAAAGTGAAGCCGATTGGTTTCACGTTGATGTGATGGATGGCGTTTTCGTGCCAAACATCTCTTTCGGCTTCCCTGTAATGACCGCGGTTAAAAAACATGCTACAAAACCACTGGATGTACATTTAATGATCGTAGAACCTGATAAATATATTGAAGATTTTGCGACAGCAGGGGCAGACCGGATTACGGTCCACTACGAAGCCTGTACACATTTGCACAGAACCATTCAGTTAATAAAAGCCTCTGGATGTAAGGCTGGGGTGGCTTTAAATCCCCACACTCCGGTGACTTTATTGCAGGATGTGATTGAGGATCTGGATTTGGTATTGATCATGTCAGTTAATCCAGGTTTTGGCGGGCAAGCATTCATTCACAATACTTACAAGAAAATCAAAGATCTAAAAACGCTGATTCAAGGTATAAATGAAGATTTAATTATTGAGGTTGATGGCGGTGTCGGTTTGCAAAATATTGCTACATTAGTAGCTGCAGGTGCCAATGCTTTTGTGGCAGGAAACGCGATTTTTGCAACAGATAATCCAACAGAAACAATTGCTAAAATGAAACAGCTAACCAACAGTAGTATTAGCATTTAATTGTTTATTGCTAAATTGTTCCAATGATAAGGACCATAGAGTATAATCATCCTGATAATCAACACTTTTATCTTGATACTTTTACATTTCGCAACTAAAAAATGCTCAAATTTCGGTTTATCCTTTTCCTGTTAATTGCTGGTTGCAGTTTTGCTGTAGCCCAGCCATTGGTTAGGATTTCAGGAATTGTGTATAGTGCTGAAAAGTTGCCCTTATCCCAGGTTACTGTAATTGTTTTAGGTCAGGCACAATCTACGGTAACCGATGAATTCGGGGTATACACCATTTATTCAAAATCGAAAACTTTTAGCATTAAATATTCACTTTTGGGTTATCAGCCTCAAACGATAAAGTTTAGTGAACGTTCGGGCGCTAGGATTATCAAACAGGTAAACCTGATTGCCAATATTAATGAACTAGAACAGGTTAACATTACCAATAAGCAAAACCAGTTAAGCAATACAACAACCATTAATATTGCTGATGTTTCATCAATGCCGCTGGTTTCGGGCAATTTCGAAACCATGCTCAAAACTCTTCCCGGCGTATCCACAAATAACGAATTAAGCGCTCAATACAGTGTTAGAGGAGGTAATTTCGATGAAAATTTAATTTACATCAATGATGTAGAGATCAACCGGCCTGTATTGATCCGCAATGGACAGCAGGAAGGGCTGAGTTTTATCAACTCGGATCTGGTGAGTAAGGCAAAGTTCTCTGCAGGGGGTTTTGAAGCAAAATATTGCGACAAACTTTCTTCCATTTTAGACATTAAATATGATAAACCCGACAGCAATCAGACCATTTTTAGTACCAGTCTTTTAAATACCTCATTAAGTACAAAAAAAATATTCAAAAACAGCTTTCTGCTGGCAGGTTTACGGTATAAAAATAATTCGAGTGTATTAATCAAACAAGATGAGAAGGGGAGTTACAGTCCAAATTTTGCTGATGCCCAATTGCTGTATCAATATGATTTTTCATCTAAATTCAATGTCAGTTTTCTGGGCAGCTTTAATCTCGGTCAGTTTAAACTGGTTCCTACCAATAGAGAAACCCAATTTGGGACTTTAAGTACCACCCTAAGGCTTAATGTTGATTATACCGGTGAGGAGATCGATGATTACCAAACCTTAGGAAGCGCTGTTACCGCTACTTATTCTCCTAAACCGAATTTAGTGATCAAGTTTATCAACAGCTACTTCAATACCATTGAAAGAGAACGTTTCGATATCAACGGCAGCTATATTTTTGATGAAGAGGACAACACATTTCCTGGGGAAAATTTTGGATTGATCAATAAAAACAGGGGCATTGGCAGTTATTATAACTACGGAAGAAATAGCCTTAATACCCAGGTTTTTGCATCCGAAGTAAAAGTAGATCAAAACTTCGATAACCATGTATTTTCCTGGGGGATAAAATTTGATAAATCCAATTATAACGATCAATTGAATGAATATAATTATACCGATTCAGCAGGCTTTATTTTGCCGAACAATTCGAAAAATATTGTTTTGCAAAATGTAATCAATGTTCAGAACACAATTGATATAAAAAATTACAGTGCCTATATTCAAGACAGTTACTCGCTTTCAAGTTCAGCCGAACTTCAATTAGGAGCACGCGCCTCATATAGTTCACTGAGCAAACAATTGCTGATCAGCCCGAGGATGTTAATTGCTTACCGGCCAAACTCGAACAATAAAATTTTAAGGTTTTCTGCCGGTGTTTACAAACAGCCACCATCATACCGCACCATCCGCGATTTTTCCGGGATATTAAATATTGATCAAAAAGCGCAAAGCTCTTATAATACTTCCTTAGGTTATGAGTATGCTTTTGATGCCTTCGGAACGCGTTTAAAGTTTACATCTGAAGCCTATTTTAAATATTCAGATCGATTAATTCCATACAAAATTGATAACCTGAGAATTAAATACCTGGCCAACGAAGTATCACGGGGTTATGCTTATGGTGCCGATTTTAGTATTGGCGGTGAGTTCGTTAAGGATTTGGTTTCTTATTTCAGAATGTCGGTAATGCATGCAAATGAAGACATTATCGGTGACAGTTATGTTCAAAATGGAATCACAATTTATCCCGGTTATTTAAAACGGCCAACAGATCAGCGTTTAAATTTCTCTATATTTTTTCAGGATAAATTATTAAACAGCCCAACATATAAGGTACATTTAAATGCGCTATATGGCTCAAGATTACCGATAGGCCCGTCGCAAACACCAAGATATTTAGATAAATTCTTTATCCCATCGTACAAACGTGTTGACATTGGTTTCTCCAAAGATTTCCTTGATGATGCCGCATTGCACAAACCAAAGTTTTTAGACCGGAATTTCAGCTCTGTTATCTTGTTTTTTGAAGTTTTCAATATGCTGAATATCGACAATACCGTTTCTTACCTCTGGTTAAAAGATGTTGATAATGTGCAATATGCGATTCCAAATTATTTAACAGGCAGGCAGTTTAATCTGAAATTGATTGTAAGACTGAAGAATAAGCCATGATTAAGGATTGTAGATTTTAGGATCACTCTTTCAAACCAGCTAACCGAATATCCACGGTTTGTATATTCAAAAAATAAAAAGAAATCCATCATTTCCAGTTAAACGATTTAATTGCAAAAACTGCAATAAATCAATCGATTTTCGACTTTTTTTTAACAAAATTTAATTTTTTATGATACGATTTTATAGGCATAACTGCTTTAAAAATTTTACATTTACCGCCATAAAACATTATATAATAAGATGAAGCATAATTTTGGCGCAGGCCCTTGTATTTTACCTCAAGAAGTGTTTAAACAAGCAGCTCAGGCTGTTTTAGATTTTAACGATGGATTATCAATTTTAGAAATTTCGCACAGAACAACCGAATTTGAGGCAGTTGTTGCTGAAGCTGATAAGTTGGTAAAGGAATTATTAAATGTGCCGTCGGGTTATTCCGTTTTATTTTTACAAGGTGGTGCAAGTTTGCAATTTGCAATGGTTCCGATGAACTTATTGGGCGATGGACAAACAGCAAGTTATTTAGATTCGGGTGTTTGGGCAACCAAGGCATTAAAAGAAGCTAAATTTATCGGTAATGTAAATGTGGTAGCTTCTTCAAAAGACGCCAACTACACTTTCATTCCAAAGGATTTTGAAATTCCGGCTGATAGTGCTTATTTTCACTATACCTCGAACAACACGATTTATGGAACTGAACTTTTCGAAGTACCTAAAACTGATGTTCCTGTGGTTTGCGACATGTCTTCGGATATTATGAGCCGCGTAATTGATGTTTCTCAGTTCGATTTAATTTATGCTGGGGCGCAAAAAAATATTGGTCCCGCTGGTTTAACCATCGCTATTGTTAAAAATGAGGTTTTAGGTAAAATTGAGCGTAAAATCCCATCAATGCTGAACTATCAATCGCATATTGATAATGATTCAATGTACAATACACCTCCGGTTTTTTCCATCTATGTAGCATTATTAAATCTTCGCTGGTTAAAATCAAAAGGTGGGGTTGCTGAAATTGAAAAAGAAAACAAACAAAAAGCTGAAGCACTTTATAGAGAGATCGATCGCAATACTTTGTTTAAAGGAACCTGTGCCGTTGAAGACCGCTCCAGAATGAACATCTGTTTCGTAATGGAAAATGCCGAATTGGAAAAACCATTTTTGAAGTATGCTGAAGAGCAGGGCATTGTTGGTATTAAAGGACATAGAAGTGTTGGCGGTTTCCGGGCTTCGATGTATAATGCATTACCGATTACCAGTGTACATGCTTTAATTGATGCCATGCAACTATTTGAAGAACAACAGTCAAAAGCAAATTAATTTAAATTTTAACCGATAATTGATTCGCATTTAAATGTGTGTAATCAATTTAATCAGTGAAATCATACATATGATTAAGATATTAGCAAACGATGGGATTGATCCGATCGGAAAAGAATTATTAGAAAAAGCAGGTTTTCAGGTAGATACTGAAACCGTTCCCCAGGATAAATTAGCCGAAGCTTTAAAAAACTATGATGCCATTACTGTTCGTAGTGCAACAAAAGTTAGAAAAGAATTAATCGATGCCGTTCCAAATATCAAATTAATTGGTAGAGGTGGAGTAGGCATGGATAATATTGATGTCGAATATGCACGTAGTCAAGGTGTTAATGTCGTAAATACCCCGGCAGCTTCTTCATTATCAGTTGCTGAGTTGGTATTCTCACACTTATTTACGGGTATCAGATTTTTACAGGATGCCAACCGTAAAATGCCTGTAGAAGGTTCAACACAATTCAATAACCTAAAAAAGGCTTATGCTAAAGGAACTGAGTTAAGTGGAAAAACCATCGGCATTATCGGCTTTGGCCGTATAGGCCGTGCTACTGCAAAAGTAGCTTTAGGTTTAGGCATGAATGTTTTAGCCTATGATCTATATCCTTCAGAGTCAGAAATTACATTAGAATTCCAGGGAGGGAAATCAGTAAGTATTCCAATTAAAACTGTTTCATTGGATGAAGTAATTGCTGGAAGTGATTTCTTTAGTTTACACACACCATTTGCAGACAAACCGATTTTAGGTGCAGAAGAATTTGCAAAAATGAAAAACGGAGTTGGGATCGTAAACTGTTCTCGCGGTGGAACGATTGATGAGCCTGCTTTAATTGAGGCATTAAATTCTGGTAAAGTTGCCTTTGCCGGATTAGATGTTTTCGATAACGAGCCAACGCCATTGGCAGAAATTTTAACTCATCCTAAAATCTCTTTAACACCACACATTGGCGCATCAACCAACGAAGCACAAGAACGTATAGGTACGGAACTGGCTACTTTGATTATTGAGCATTTTACAAAATAAACATTATTGATGTCACCCTGATCTCGTTTCAGGGCCTTTTAAACAGGTTCTGAAATAAATTCATCATGACGGATTTTATAAAAGGCCAATCTGAGATTGGTCTTTTTTAATCTAATGCATTTGTTAGTACCCAATAACGATAGCCCAATATTGCTTTCTGAAAAGTGGTTAACTTACTCGGATCCTTTTTATATAAACTTGGCAAAACCACCTTGTTTATCTTCGCCAGGATTTTAAACAGTCCTTTTTTCATAATTTGTTTATTGCCTTTAAAGCTTATGAAGCTCCTAAAATATGGTTATAATTTAAGGCTTGATTTTAGCAGTTTCATATCGCTGTAATTTTTTGTTGAAGAAATAAAATCCACCGGCCATCACTAGAATCAGAAAGACAATAATATAGGTTGATAAACTTCCTTTGTTTTTCTTGTCTAAATCTTCTTTAAGCTGTGCGTTTTGATCCTGAAGCTTTTTGATGGTACCCATATAGGCTTCAATCCGGGTTTGTGAATTATCTGCAACTGCCACTTTTTGCTGATTCTGTAAATCTTTGTAATCCATTAATATTTTCAATTCTTTAAAAATATTATTATCGGCTAAAACCACCTGACGGAGAATCTCATTTGAATTTTTGATATCACGTTTGGTTTGCCAACCGAAGATGCCCGTTCGTTGATTTAAACTTTCATCGTATTGACCAAACCTGGTACTTCGTTCTGCCAATAACGAATTTACTTTAACACGCTGTGCAGCATAAGCCACAGTATCTTGCTGTGCTGAGGCATATAAGTTCAGCAATAATAAGGAGAGCAGATAAAAATATTTTTTCATGCTTTATAAACGCGAAAAGGATGGAAGTTGTTTTGGCTGGTTAATTGGCTCATTGGCCATTAGTTTTTTGGTCGTGATTGGCCATTGTGCTCTTCTCAATGGTGTATCCACAGTGATATTTTGTCGATTAATTCGTTTAAAAGCCGCGCCAAAACGAACGATTGAACTGTTAAACTAAATTTAAGGATGAAACTCAACCCGTACAATATCACCCAAATGTAAACCCAATAAACCACTTGCTTTTCCTTTGTTAATGGCGATTTCCAGATGGTTACTGATGCCAAACAGGCAAAGTTTTTCGCCTTCCTGTACTTCATTGTAATGCCAGCTCAACTGCGTAATGGTTTCGCTTTTCCTAAAGTACAAAGTAAAATCTCTGTTCTTCTGGATTTTGGTAAAAAGGTCTTTGGTAATGTTGGTGATTACATTGCAAAAAGTGTCAATATAAACCACACTTCCCCTAATCACATCACGTTCGATTACAGGGTGTAAAAGCATCTTTTGCTCAATCTCTGCTACAGGTAAACCAATCTCTTTTAGTTTGCCACCTTTAGCCAGATGCGTTGCTGCTTTCACAAAAATATCAACCAATGGAAAATGCAGATATTTTAGATCCTGCATAATGTTCAGCTCTACCACATCTTCCGGAACATCATCAAAAAGAAGGGAAAAAATACCATTATCTGCCCCTACAAAATAATGATCGCGATGCTTTATGGCTATGTATTTAGTGTTTTCACTATATACAGAATCAATGCCGATTAAGTGTACCGTATTCTTCGGAAAGTAGGGATAGGCATTTTTTAGAACAAAGGCAGCATATGAAATATTGAACGATGGAACCTCGTGGGTAATATCAACTAAATTAACATTAGGCATCAGACTGAACAGACTACCTTTAAGGGCACTCTGGTAAAAATCTTTTGAACCTAAATCTGTTGTTAAAGTAATTATCCCCATTAAAAATTCATTATTATTGCTTATTCTTGTGTACAGGCCTAAGCGTCTGCAAATATTCAAATTTTAATTAATATACCCCGATAACTTTTTAAAATACTACAGTTTGAACGAATTAAAATTAACTCTGGATACCGTAAATCCTGCTCACTTTTGGGGGCCGAATAACGAGAATTACGAAATGATTAAAGGTGCTTTCGCGAAGTTGAAACTGGTAGCGAGAGGTAGTGATGTTAAGGTTCTCGGTGATGAACAGGAACTTAAGACTTTTGAGGAGAAGTTTAATCAGCTGCTTGCACACCTCGAAAAATATAGCTCACTTACCAATAACGATGTCGAATCTATATTGGGCGCAAAGGCAGCCGGCGTAGTAAAAAAAGATGCAGAACAACCTACAGGCGGCGGCGGGGAGGTGATTGTTTTTGGCACAAATGGTCTTTTGGTAAAGGCAAGAACAGCAAATCAGCGTAAGATGGTGAGCAGTATTGCCAAAAATGATATTCTATTTGCCATCGGTCCTGCGGGAACAGGAAAAACATATACCGCTGTGGCTTTAGCCGTAAGGGCCTTAAAGAATAAAGAAATTAAGCGGATTATTTTAACCCGTCCGGCGGTTGAAGCAGGAGAGAACCTTGGTTTCTTACCTGGCGATTTAAAAGAAAAAATCGATCCATATTTACGCCCGCTTTACGATGCCTTGGATGATATGATCCCTGCCGAGAAATTGAAATTCTACATCGAAAACCGTACAATTGAAATTGCTCCCCTGGCATTTATGCGTGGACGTACCTTAGATAATTGTTTTGTGATTTTAGATGAGGCTCAAAATGCGACCGATATGCAGTTAAAAATGTTTTTAACGCGAATGGGCCCAACAGCTAAATTTATTGTTACAGGGGATGTTACGCAGATCGATTTACCTAAAAAACAGATGTCGGGCTTATTTAATGGCTTGAGGATTTTGGAGGATATTAAAGGAATCGATATTATTTATCTAAGCGGAGAAGATGTGGTAAGACATAAATTGGTAAAAGATATCTTAAAAGCTTACGGAGATATTCAATAAGCTGGAAGTCAGAAAGTCAGGGGTCCGAAGTTTAAGTCCTACAATAGAACTACTTCGGACTTTTGTTTTTACAGCTTTTATCATCCGGCTCCGGTCTTCGGACTTTCGGACTTTTTTCCTATTTTTACCCCCTCATGAAAGCACTAAAAGAAACCCATTTCAATTTCCCAAATCAAAGTAATTTTTACAAAGGTAAAGTTCGTGATGTTTATACGATTGCTGATCAATCTATGGTAATGGTAGTATCCGATCGTATTTCTGCATTTGATGTCGTATTGCCTGAGGCTATTCCATTTAAGGGGCAGGTATTGAACCAGATTGCAGCTAAATTTTTAGCGGCTACGCAGGATATTGTTCCCAACTGGGTTTTGGCCGTTCCGGATCCAATGGTTACCATCGGCCGCATCTGTGAGCCGTTTAAAGTAGAAATGGTGATCAGAGGTTACTTAGCCGGACATGCCTGGCGCGAATATAGTGCAGGAAAACGTGCCGTTTGTGGCGTTTCTTTACCTGATGGTTTAAAAGAAAATGATAAACTGCCTCAACCCATTATTACCCCAACAACAAAAGCTTCTGTAGGCCATGATGAGGATATCTCGAAAGAAGATATTTTAGCTAAGGGCATTGTTTCGGTAACCGATTACGAAAAACTGGAAGAATATACTTATGCCCTGTATCAGAGAGGGACTGAAATTGCTGCAAAAAGTGGATTGATTTTAGTCGATACAAAATACGAATTTGGTGCTGCTGATGGTGTAATTTACCTGATTGATGAGATTCATACGCCAGATTCTTCACGTTATTTTTATGCAGAGGGATACCAGGATCGTCAAGATAACAATGAGCCACAAAAACAACTTTCGAAAGAATTCGTCAGAAAATGGTTAATCGAAAATGGCTTTCAGGGAAAAGACGGCCAGGTTGTTCCGCAAATGACGCCGGAAATCGTAAATTCAATTTCAGAACGTTACATCGAACTTTACGAAAAGATTGTAGGAGAAACCTTTATAAAAGCTGATGCTGATGCCATTTCCAGCCGCATTGAAACCAATGTTTTAAAGGCTTTAGAAACACTTTAAATCCGAAAGAAATTTATACATTAGTGAACTAAAGATTAGAGAGATGAAATTTTCAGTAGATAAACACGATAAATACGTAAGCTTAAAGTTAGAAGAACCCAAGTTTACAAACGATAACGCTCCCGGCTTGAAATCAGAATTCTATTTACTTAATGCAGAAGGATTTCAGAATATCATTGTTGATTTAAGTCATGTTACTGAATGCAACGATGCGCAGGATTTAAGTTGTTTATTGGTTGGCGATCGGCTTTGTAAATCGGCAGGCGGATTGTTTATTGTAACCGGAATTAACGATGAACTGGCATCAATTATTGAATTATCAAACATATTTCAGTCTGTAACGTTTGTTAATACATTAGACGAAGCAACAGATTTTATCTTTATGGATGAACTGGAGAAAGAGTTTAGAGGCACTAAATAATATAAAATTTACATAAAATTCTGGCCTCGTAGTTCCTAAAAATCTACGAGGCTTTTTATATCTTATCATGATGAAATTTGAAGTTACCATTTTAGGAAGCAGTTCTGCTACACCTGTATTTAACAGGAATCCATCGGCACAGCTTTTAAATTGTAACGAAAAATATTATTTAATCGACTGTGGCGAAGGCACACAACAACAATTAACCAAATATAACCTCAAAGCCGCCCGTATTGATTATATTTTCATCAGTCATTTACATGGCGATCATTATTTTGGTTTAATCGGTTTACTCTCCAGCCTGCATTTAAATGGCAGAATTAAACCCATGCAGATATTCGGACCAAAACCTTTATTGGAAATCCTTGAGATTCAGTTTAAATATTCTGATACTGTTCTAAGGTATCCAATTGAATTTTTTCCAATTGAAGCAGATCAATCAAAACAAATATTCGAAAATAGTGATTTAACCGTTCAGACCATTGTTTTAAATCACCGTATCCCTACCACAGGTTTTATTTTTAAGCAAAAGAAACGGCAACGCAAATTGATTAAGGAGAAAACAGACGATGTGCCCATGGCATATTACACTACCCTGAAAAAAGGTATGGATGTAGAACTTCCAAATGGTGATATTTTGCGTAGCACAGATTATACAACAGAAGCCGATCCACCGAGATGTTATGCTTACTGTTCTGATACCTTATTCGATGAAAGCTATTTCTCTACCATAAAAGATTGTGATACCTTATACCACGAAGCAACGTTTATGCACGAGCTTTTAGATAGGGCAAAGGAAACGCACCATACCACGGCATTACAGGCGGGAGAGGTAGCCAAAATTAACGGAGCAAAGAAATTACTTATCGGACACTTTTCATCACGCTATAAAACACTACAGATGCTTTTAGAAGAAGCACAGTCTGTTTTCGAAAACACAGAATTGGCTGTAGAGGGAAGAACTTTTCAGCTTTAGGTTTCTGCTTTTTTACCACAAAGTGCACAGGGAAAAAGCACAGAATCTCTTTGTCCGAAAAATTGCGACATGCTAATAAAAAAGCCCGCATCATCAAAATGCAGGCTTTAGTAAAATAGGTAGGTTTAATTTAATGTCAATTCGATTACGGGGATCTCGAAATCAGGCTTTTTCTTTGGTAGTTTTAAGACCAGGTTATTTCCGTTTGATTTCTCTATATCAATCTGTAGTTCTGAATTATCGTGTAAAAACTGGGCATACTTTACTTTATCTTTATATCCCTCTAAGGTAAGGTAACCTGTATTCGGGTATTCGAAAAGGTGTACAAATAATTTTTTAGCATCTTTATTATAGGTGAGCTTTACGCCTTCTGCTGCTTTAAATTCTGCTGGTGCAAAAGTGCAATGGTAAATGGATTTCGAATTTGCATGCATCCATAAACTTAGACTATCTAACGCCGTAATAGCACGATTATCGAATTCGCCACGGGCGGTAGGACCAACATTTAACAATAAATTACCTCCATTGGCTACCGAAGTAATCAACAGATCCAATAATTTCCTGTTGCTTTTCCAGGTGTTTTCGTCGCGGTGATATCCCCATGAACCGGAGAAAGTTTGACAGGTTTCCCAAACTTTGCCACGGTACTTTTCTAATTCTTTCGGACTAACCTGTTCTGGTGTTTCGAAATCGGTTCCGTCTTCATAATCATTCAGGTCCAAACGGTTATCTACAATAATCTGTGGTTGCAGTTTTCTGATCTGCTTAAGCAATGCTACGGAGCCCCAATCGTCGCGCCCTTTACCATGCTTGCCAGGATAGGAAAAATCGGCCCAAAGAATGTCGATTTTCCCGTATTTGGTTAAAAGCTCTGTTACCTGGTTGTAGAGGTATTTACGGTATTTGGCCATATCTCTGTTTTTATTTAACGCAGCATAAGCTTCGTCGCTTTCAGGCTGTGGCCTTAAGGGGTGGTATTGATCTACGGGAAAATCAGGATGGTGCCAATCAATCAGTGAATAATAAAAGCCGACTTTGATACCCTCAGCCCGGAAAGCCTCCACAAATTCTTTAACAAGATCTCTTTTCGCCTGCGTATTGGTGGCTTTATAATCGGTATATTTACTGTCAAATAAATTAAAGCCTTCGTGGTGCTTGGTGGTTAATACCGCATATTTCATTCCTGCAGCTTTGGCTTCCTTTGCCCACTTTTTAGGGTCGAAAAGATCAGGGTTAAACTGGTCGAAGTATTTCTGGTAAGTTTCGTTGGTAATGCGTTCGTAATTTCTTACCCATTCGTGGCGGGCAGGTAAAGCATAAAGCCCCCAGTGTATAAACATCCCAAAGCGGGCATCTGTCCACCATTCCATTCTTTTGGTTTTTTGAGCAGCAGTTTCGTTACCCAACCGCTTCTGGGCGAAGCCTGGTAAGGTTAAGCTGAGTATCAGCAAAGCCGATAAAATTGTTTTTTTCATTGTGTGGTTTTTTGGTTAGGATTAAACAACTAATTTACTGCGCTATGGGGTTCGAAAATGTTGGCATATGAGCAAAATATTAAGGGAAATTGGTTTAGAATCCTGTTGAGGATTTAATGTTCCAAAAACTTTGCTGATGAAATCTTTGTTTATCCGGTAATGTTAATTTGATTAAAGAAGTAATGAAAACTCAAAAAACACCCGCCAAACAGAATAAGCAACCAGGTATAGAAGCTAAAATGGATCCCCAACCTGAAGTGATTAAAGCAGGTTATAAAGGAGCAGGTAAGCTAGGCGACAAAGTAGCACTGATTACCGGCGGCGATAGTGGAATTGGACGTTCGGTAGCTGTTCATTTTGCACGGGAAGGTGCCGATGTTGCAATTGTGTATCTGGATGAAGATATTGACGCGAAGGAAACCCAGAAAATGGTTGAAGCGGAAGGTAAAAACTGCATATTAATTAAGGGCGACGTTAAAAAGCCTGCGTTTTGTAAAAGAGCGGTGGAAACAACAGTTAAAAAACTTGGAAAGATTAATATTCTGGTAAACAATGCTGGGATGCAGGTTCCACAAAAGGATCCTAAGAAAATTGATGATCAACAACTGGAAGATACTTTCCGTACCAATATCTTTGGTTATTTCTATTTCGCACACGAGGTGCTGGAATACTTTAAGGCAGGCGATACCATTATCAATACCACGTCGGTAACAGCTTACCGTTCGTCGCCAAATCTCATCGATTATTCCTCCACCAAGGGAGCCATTACATCTTTTACACGATCATTGGCCACTAATTTAGCTAAAACCGGAATCCGTGTAAATGCGGTAGCGCCAGGCCCGGTATGGACACCCCTAATTGTTTCTACCTTTGATGAAAAAAAGATCAAATCTTTTGGGGCGGAAACCGCAATGGAAAGGGCAGGGCAACCTTCAGAACTTGGCCCGGCTTATGTGTTTTTGGCCTCAGATGATGCCTCTTTTATCACAGGACAGGTCATACATGTTAATGGCGGAGAAGTTGTAAATGGATAATTTCTGTTAACTTTAAGCTTAATTAACAGTTTATATGGCATCAGAACCTTCAAAAGATTGGCGTTTCAAACTGCACGAAGTGATCTACGAATCGAATACGCCTGCAGGTAAAGCTTTTGACGTAGGTTTATTGATTGCTATTTTTTCGAGCATTATTGTCGTAATGCTGGATAGCGTGTTGAGCATTCATCAGCAATATGGCAAATTATTCAATATTACCGAATGGGTTTTTGCTTCGCTTTTTACCATCGAATATATTTTAAGGTTGGTGAGCATCAGAAAGCCGATCAGGTATGTGTTTAGTCCCTTGGGAATTATCGACCTGATTGCGCTCTTACCATCTTACTTAAGCATCTTTTTTATTGGCGCACAATCGTTATTGGTATTCAGGGCCTTGAGGTTGCTCAGGGTTTTCAGGATTTTTAAACTGGGCCATTTTTTAACGGAGATTAACTTTTTAACCCAGGCATTAAAAAACAGCGTACGGAAAATAAGCATTTTTCTGTTAACCGTTTTAACCATAACTGTAATTCTCGGATCGATTATGTATCTGGTAGAAAAACGGGAAAATGGATTTTCTAATATTCCGGAAAGCATTTATTGGGCCATCGTTACCATCACCACCGTTGGTTACGGAGATATATCACCCATCACCCCATTGGGTAAGTTTGTGGCTTCTGTTGTGATGTTAATTGGTTATGCCATTATTGCGGTGCCAACGGGCATAATTACACACGATATTGCTGTTGCCGCGCGGCAGAAAAAAGAATTACCCGAATCGTGTCCAAGCTGCAGCAGGGAAGGGCATGACAGTGATGCATTGTTTTGTAAATACTGCGGATCGTCGTTATTTAAATAAAAATGCCAGACCGTTAAGATCTGGCATTTTTCGTTTGATTAAAAGATGATTAAAGCATTTCGCCATCTTCCTTTTCATAGGCATTTGGATCTTTATCCAGTTCTGCCAAATCAGATTCATAATCCTCTTCAGTTTCACTTCCTTCCAATTCTTCATCGTCCTCTTCATCTTCAGGACCTTCGATTTCTTCGTTTAGCTGAGTGCCTTCGCCATCGGCAAAGGGAATTTCATCTTCAGTATATTCTTCATCTTCAGTTGGTTTCGGAGTGGCATGTCCTTCAGGGGCATTGCCTTCCGATCGGTTAATCTGAAACTGTTCGATATTCTGAATTTCTTCTTCTGGTTGGTTGTTTTCTTGATTTTCCATGGTATATTCTTTTATTATAGAACAGGATCAAATTGGATTAAGTTTAGTGAAAATTTAAAATCTTAAACCCCTGGCGTTGTATAGTTATTAAATAATGAGGCGATTATTCAAACTTTTTAAGTGTTAACTGGGTTTTATTAATGCGTCTTACTTTAATTAATAACCATGAAAAACCATTTCAATACCAGGAAAATAGCAGTAGTGGGAATGATCATTTCGGCTACTTCATTTAATGCAGTTGCAAAAGCGGATTGGCCCTATGCAACATTACTTAATGTTATTCATCAACAGGACAGTTTAACAACTGCGCAATTTTTACAGCAGGCAGCAATTGCAGGAATGAAAGAGGTTTTAACAGGTAAACTTGCCGCAGATAAAGCTTCTGATAAAAAGGTGAAAGCCTTCGGCCAAATGATGGTTACGGAGCATATTAAGGCCAACGAAGAATTAAAGACATTGGCAAAACTTAAAAAAGTAGAGCTGCCCATGAGTACTCCCGAAGGTGGGCAACGACCAGATGGCAGGGTTGATTCGGCACCTGAAAATTTAAAAGATACTTCACGTACTAAAAATGCAGGAGGTGAGGCTGGCAATACCGGGCAGGCCAAAAAAAACAATAACGGTGCTACTGAGGCTGAAGTGACCAATGCGACCGAAAAACTGAATAGCTTAAGCGGGACTTCATTTGATAAAGCCTATGTTGAGATGATGGTTACTGATCATCAAAATGCGGTTGCGCTGTTTGAAAAAGCTGCACAATCTACTGATGGAGCAATTAAAGCATACGCCAATAAATATCTTCCAATATTAAAAAGACACTTAAAACAGGTAAACGCATTGAATAAATAAACTATGATAGGATGATGCGCTTATAATCTTCTAAATCGATTTATATTGGTTTTGTAAGTTTAAATAATTAATATATTTGTTTAAACCTAACCGAATATATGTCGCCAATAAACCATCATTCAGTTGCAGAATTATTCTTCCGTTTGCAACAGAAAATTCAGCGTTTAAGTGCTGAAATCTGTATTAAGCGCTATCCACTTAGTTCGTTTATATCGATCAATAAAATCTTATTATGCCTTACAGCGTCTGGCATTTTTTCTATGGCTTATAGTCAGCCTGTGGAAGCACGCCATCAGGCTGATATCGTGATCTATGGCGGAACATCAGCAGGTGTAATTGCTGCCGTACAGGCTACTAAAATGGGTAAAAGTGTTGTTGTAATTTCTCCGGATCTACATCTAGGTGGTTTATCTGCCTCAGGTTTAGGCTTTACTGATACGGGTGATAAATCCGTAATTGGGGGTTTAGCCAGAACTTTTTACCAAAGGGTTTATCAACACTATCAAAAGGCCAGTGCCTGGAACTGGCAGAAAAAAGAGGAATATGGAAATACAGGCCAGGGCACACCTGCTATTGATGGAAAAGACCGCACCATGTGGATTTTCGAACCCCATGTTGCGGAACAAATAATGGAAGATTTTGTTAAGGAAAACAAATTAATTGTTTACCGTAACGAATGGTTAGACCGGAAAGCAGGAGTGGAGATGAAGGGTGGTAAAATCATCAGTATTAAAACTTTATCGGGTAAGATATTCAAGGCAAAAATGTTTATTGATGCCACTTATGAAGGAGATTTGATGGCTGCTGCAAAAGTAAGTTATCATGTAGGGAGAGAAGCTAATGCTACTTATCAAGAACATTGGAATGGCGTACAGACCATGGTTTTTCAGCATTCGCATTATTTTAAAAATAATATTGATCCTTACAAAACTCCGGGGGATAAAAGCAGCGGTTTATTAACAGGGATTTCTCCGGGTCAACCCGGACCAAACGGAACGGCAGACCGTAAACTCCAGGCCTATTGCTACCGGATGTGCCTTAGCAATCAGCCTGAAAACAGAATTGAATTTCCAAAACCCGACCGATACAATCCAATGGATTACGAATTGCTTTTAAGGGTATTCGATAAGGGGTGGAACGAACTTTTTAGTAAATACGATCCTATTCCTAACCATAAAACAGATACCAATAACCACGGGCCATTTAGCACTGATTTTATAGGGATGAACTATGATTATCCGGAAGCCACCTACACAAAGCGAAAGGAAATCATTAAGGCTCATGAAAACTACCAAAAAGGATTGATGTATTTTATGGCCAATGATCCACGGATGCCGAAAAATATTCAACAGCAGTTAAAAAAATGGGGGTTAGCAAAAGATGAATTTAAGGACAATGGAAACTGGCCATATCAGATTTATGTACGTGAATCCAGAAGAATGTTAGGCGATTTCGTCATGACAGAAAATGAAGTGCTCGGCAAAAAAGAAGTGCCAAATCCGATCGGAATGGGGTCTTACGCCTTGGATTCCCACAATGTTCAACGCTATGTTACACCAGAAGGTTTTGTTCAGAATGAAGGCGATATTGGTGTTAAAGCACCAAAACCGTATAGTATTTCCTATAAGGCCATCATACCAAAGAAAAGCGAATGTAAAAATTTATTGGTACCGGTGTGCCTGTCATCATCACATATCGCCTATGGATCTGTACGGATGGAACCTGTGTTTATGATCTTAGGCGAATCGGCTGCAACGGCCGCGTCTTTAGCGATCGATCATAAAACCGATATTCAGGAGGTGAACTACAATCAATTAAAAAATCTGTTGCTAAATCAAAAACAGTATTTAACTTTAGCTGACTAAAACGATTTATTAAATTCACTAAACACACAAACATAATATTCACCACAAAACCTGATCAAATATGAAAAAACACTTATCATTAGTTATTTTACTCTTGCTAATCACCTTAAAACTCTTTAGCTCACCGATAGAGTTGCTATCGCCCGATAAACGGATTAAAGTATCGGTAAATATTAAAGATAAAATCGGCTATGCAGTGGCTTTTAACGGTGATCCTTTTTTAAATAGTTCGTATCTACAGTTAAATTTAGATCAGGCAAAGCTTGGTGCAAACGCAAAACTGTTAAAGAAAACATTTTCTTCTGTTAATAGCAGCTCGAATCCGATAGTTCCGCTTAAAAACAGTACCGTAGTAAATCAGTATAATGTATTGCGAATGGATTTTAAAGGCGATTTCAGTGTAGAATTTAGGGCTTACAACGATGGGATTGCTTATCGTTTTATCACCAATAAAAAAGACTCGATTACAGTAAACAGTGAAGATGTGCATATCAACTTTAATGATGCAGTTAAAGCTGATTATTTAGAAACCGGTGGCTTTAAAACTTCCTATGAAATTCTTTACCGCCAAAGTGAACTTGGAAAGGTAAATAAGGATAAGATGAGTGTGCTGCCAATTTTATTTGATACCGGTAAGTATAAAGCGTTATTATCAGAAGCTGATCTTTACGATTATCCCTGTTTATTTGTTAAAGCGGTAGACGGTAAAACCGTTGATGCAGTTTTTCCTAAAGTACCTTTGGCTTTTGGAGAAGATGGCGATAGAAGCAAGAAAATACTGAAGGAAGGAGATTATATTGCCAAAACAACCGGAAAAAGAAGCTTTCCTTGGCGGTTTTTAGTCATTACGGATAAAGATACGCAGTTGGCCGCTAACCAAATGGTTTATAAATTGAGTACGCCCAATCAATTACAGGATACCAAATGGATAAAACCAGGTCAGGTAACCTGGGAGTGGTGGCACAATGCCTATGTTTATGGGGTTGATTTTAAATCAGGTTATAACCAGGATACCTATAAATATTACATTGATTTTGCTTCAAAATTTGGTATTCCTTATATTATTATGGACGAAGGATGGGCAAAAACCACGCTTAACCCTTTTGAACCAAACCCAACCATTAACCTGCAGGAACTGATTGCTTATGGCAAACAAAAAAATGTAAGGATTGTACTTTGGTTTACCTGGCTGGCGGTAGAAAATAACTTTAATATATTTGAAACTTTAGAGAAATGGGGTATTGCGGGGGTGAAAATCGATTTTATGGACAGAAGCGATCAGTGGATGGTGAATTATTATACCCGCGTGGCCAAAGAAGCGGCTAAACACCATATCCTCGTCGATTTTCATGGTGCATTTAAACCAGCCGGATTGGAAGTTGCCTATCCGAATGTGCTTTCGTACGAAGGCGTTATTGGGATGGAACAAAATATTGGCGGTGGCCTGGCTACCCCAAACAATAATTTATTCCTTCCGTTTTTACGTAACGCAGTAGGGCCTATGGATTATACCCCGGGTGCCATGCGTTCGGCTCATAAACAAGATTATAAACCAAGCTGGGTAAATACCATGAGTATCGGTACGAGGGCACACCAGCTGGCCATGTATATTGTTTTTGAAAGCGGTCTGCAAATGCTGGCCGATAATCCATTCAATTATTTAAGAGAACCTGAGACTACATCTTTTATCACCAGCGTTCCGGTAACCTGGGATGAAACTAAAATTCTGGATGCTAGTGTTGGTGAATATATTGTTACAGCGAAACGCAAAGGTGATAAATGGTTTATCGGTGCCATGGGTAACGATCAGAAGCACGATTTACAAATTAAAACCGGTTTTCTGAAAGCAAATGCAAATTATCAGATCACGCTGATCAAAGATGGTATAAATGCCGATTTTCAGGCGATGGATTTTAAACGGATTGTAAAACCAATTAAAGCCGGAGAAACAATCGATATCAATATGGTTAAGGATGGTGGTTTTGTTGCTGTAATCGAACCAGTTAAATAGAGGGAGGGACACCATTCTAGAAATCATTAATAATAGAGGATACTTAAAAAAGGGAGCATCACTACCAGATCAACTCCCTTTTTGTTGCAAAGAATAGCTACTATATCAGAGGATAGCGCTATCCTTTGGTATAGTAATAGCTTTTTGATACTTCGTATCCATAATTTTGCCAGGCACAAAAAGGCAAAAAAAAATGAAAATATTACATCTTATATCAAGCCCAAGGGGCGCAGCATCTTTCAGTATTAAATTGGGAAATGCCATAGTAGAAAAATTGCAGGCTGCAAATCCTGGCAGCACTTTAACTACGCATAATTTAGTCGACTCTCCATTTCCACATTTGGAAGAGGTACACATCAATTCTTTTTTTACACCGCTTGAAAACCATACTCCAGAATTTGCTGAGGCGATAAAACATTCTAACGAAGCAATCGCCCAGCTTAAAGATGCAGATGCCATCGTTATAGGTGCACCAATGTACAACTTCGGGATCCATTCTTCCTTAAAAGCCTGGATCGATCACATTGCCCGCGCAGGTCAAACTTTCAGTTACTCTGAAAAGGGTCCTGAAGGTTTGGTGAAAAACAAAAAAGTATACTTGGCAATCTCTTCAGGAGGCGTATATTCGGAAGGGCCAATGAAGCCTTACGATTTTACAGAATCTTATTTAAGATCTGTACTGGGCTTCCTGGGTATGACAGATGTTACCGTTTATAGAGCAGAAGGTTTAAACATGCCAGACCTTAAAGATGTGGCATTGGATAAAGCTATTGAAAGTATTACATTTTAGATAATTCGTTAGTCATTAGTCCGCTTGTCATTGGTTTAGATTGACTGAAGACTGTGGACTAATGACTTTAAACTAAAACTAAGCCGCTAAATACTTTTCTACCCTGTTGGCAAAGTCATTTAGATCGAAAGGTTTATTGATGAAATCTTCGGCATCACATTTGGCCTTAACTGCATTCAAATGATTATTTGCCGACATCATCATCACCGGGATATCGTGTGTTTTGATGTTTCGCTTTAAGCTATTGCAGATATCCAGACCATTCCCATCGGGTAACATAATATCCAGGATCACCATATCTGGCCGGTGTTTACTCATCTCAAGCCAAAAATCGTTGGTGTTGGGGCAGGTTTTTACCTCGTATTGTTCTTCAATTAATAGAAATTCGATGATTTCCCTAATATTTGGATTGTCTTCAACTACATAGATGCACTTTTTCATAAGCTCTACTTTTAGTATCTATATAACCTCCCTTGTTATCAGATGTTTATGATAGTTATGCACAATGAATGAGTTATTAACCATCTTCCAAGGTGATGTCATGCTTTTGTACCATTTTAACTTTACTAAAAAAAATATACCAATAATTTTTATTACTAATATTTTTAGTATAAATTTGTTTAGAAGTCGAACAATATGTTAAATGATACAATAACATACCCTGACATATTGATTTGATGATTTAATGTGAAAGACTTTTGCTTCTTGCTTACTAATATATTTTTTATGACCGTTACCGTTTTACCTATATTCGAAACCGATTTCAGACCGGATGCTTCATTGGGCAAAATTATGAATGAACGATTGAGGATTGCTGCAGCAGATCTGCAGGATATTCATCTGCAACATTTAAATGCTATTGGGCAACGCAAGGATGATCTGGTGGTGTATATGAGCTATAATCCAAAATATACCATCAGGTGGCGGATAGTAAACGATGTACCAGAAGAGATAGAAAGTTTCGTGGCCCGTATTTGTGGAAATTTGGGTTACATCCAATGGAAAACAGCTTCTATTAATGTTTTTAAGGGGAATGAGTAATCCCATTATATAGTTCCGTCATCTGATTCTATAGCTATCGGATTTATTAAAGATGACCATAACTACCATTTGCGCATCATTTTGATTATACCTTGTCAAACAGGTAGAAAAAGATACCGAATAACTTCAGCATAACGATCTCAAGGGTACCGCATACAAAAGCAAAAAAAAACGAGTCACCAATGGCAACTCGTTTTTTTGTGTAAATATGGCAATGGAGTATTAAACTAAAAATCCTCCGCCCAATAAATCATTCCCTTCGTAAAATACAGCCGATTGGCCAGGTGCAATTGCCGATACATTATGATCGAAAACCACCCTCATTTTATCTTTTTCCTGAACAATAGTACTTAACATACCCGCATCTTTGTAGCGGATTTTGGTAATCACATCATTCATTGGTTCTTCAATGCTAGCATATTTAACCAGGTTCACATTGCGCACCATGGCTTCTCTGCGTTCCAGTTCATCAGCTTTGCCTAACACTACGGTATTGCTTTCCGGCAGAATTTGGGTCACAAACATAGGCTCTCCAAAGGCAACACCCAAACCTTTACGCTGGCCGATGGTATAAAAAGGATAACCTTTATGTTGTCCAACGATCATTCCATTGCTTAAAATGAAATTTCCACCGGCTACTCTGTCTTCTAAATCTTCTACCTTATGTTTTAAGAATGCCCTGTAATCGTTATCCGGCACGAAACAAATTTCGTAACTCTCCGATTTTTTTGCCAGTTCTTCCTGTCCCATATCTAAAGCCATTTGTCTGATATCAGATTTGGCAAAACTGCCCAAGGGAAATTTAGTACGCGAAAGGTTTTCTTGCGAAACACCCCAAAGCACATAAGATTGATCCTTATTTTCGTCTTTTCCTTTCGAAATTACATAACGGCCGCTATCTTGCTGACGGATATTGGCATAATGCCCCGTTGCGATAAATTCGCAATCCAGTTTATTGGCACGTTTTAATAAAGCTTCCCATTTTATATGGGTATTGCATAAAACACAGGGGTTTGGTGTTCTTCCGGCCAAATACTCATCAACGAAATTGTCGATCACATAATCGCCAAATTCATCACGTATGTCTAAAATATAGTGTGGAAAACCATAGTTTACGGCAAGGGTACGGGCATCGTTAATGCTATCTAACGAGCAACAACCAGTTTCCTTGCTGCTACCACCCGAGCTGGCATAGTCCCAGGTCTTCATGGTTAAGCCAATCACCTCATAACCCTGCTCATGCAACATTACAGCCGCTACCGAACTATCAACCCCGCCACTCATGGCAACCAGAATTCTACCGTGTTTACTCATCTTAAAAATATTGGATGCAAAAATAAGGTTTATTTAGCTGAAATTATTTAAAGCAAGTCAGTTACTTGTAAAAAGCGGTTACTTAATTGCCTGGATTTATCACTTAGGTGCGCTAAGATGGCTTGGGTGGTCAATAGTTTTGAAAATGAATGGTTCGGTGTTAATGGCAGTAGGCAGTCCTGCTATTCCTTCAAGTCCTCACTCGTACCTCGCTCCGGGCTTTCCGTTCTATCAGGTTTATTTAACGAGGCCTGTGGTTCTAACCTTAAATTAATGCGATTATAAAATTGCCAGGTTATTATCCGTGAGTTTGGAACGGGTGCAAACAAATTAAATAACTTAAGGTGGTAGATGCGCGTTAAGGATTGTAAGGGTTTAGTGCCGGTTTTTACCGGTACCGGAGCGAAGCGCAGCCCTGAAAAGCCTGACCCTTGCGCAGCTTGGGTAACGCCCATATCAGTAAGCAATTTCTACTTGTCAGTTTATAAGCTTTCGGAACCCTGGTTATTAGAATTTAAAATAATAGCAAAAAAGATGTAAATTGTATCTTCAACAATCCACAATGTATTTTTTGTTTTACTTAAACGTTTTAGTATTTCGTTTTATGCATATTTGGAGATAAATTAATACCTTAGAATTTTCAAAAAAACAAGCTAATTTTTAAAAGATATGATTAAAAAAGTTATCCTGCCTTGTCTTTTGCTTTCAGCCATGATGGCATCGGCACAGCAGAATCTGGTGCAGTACGTAAAACCCATCATCGGTACATCTAAAATGGGGCATACATATCCAGGCGCTACAGTTCCATTTGGTTCCGTACAGTTAAGTCCCGAGACTGATACTTTATCTTATGAAGTAAATGGAAAATACAATGGCGATGTATATAAATACTGTGCTGGTTATAAGTATGAGGATAAAACCATTACCGGTTTTAGTCACACCCATTTCAGCGGCACAGGCCATTCCGATCTGGGCGATTTCCTGATTATGCCTACCCAAGGTAAACTACAGTTAAACCCGGGTACAGCTTCAAATCCAAAAGGCGGTTACCGATCAGCATTTTCGCATGCCAATGAGGTTGCAGAAGCAGGTTACTACAAAGTAAAACTTGATGATGATAATATCACTGCAGAATTGACCTCCACCACTAGGGTAGGGATGCACCAATATACTTTCCCTAAATCAGATCAATCGCACATAATCCTCGATTTGATGGCAGGTATTTACAATTACGAAGAAAAAACTGTTTGGACTTATGTTCGAGTGGTAAACGATACCTTGATTACAGGTTACCGTCAAACAAACGGGTGGGCCAGAACCAGAACGGTTTATTTTGCGATGAGTTTTTCCAAACCCTTTAAAAGCTACGGACGTAAAAGCTACGATGCCAAACAAGCTTACAGAGGTTTTTGGGGCAAGTTTAACCAGGAACAAAACTTCCCTGAAATTGCAGGTAAAAAGTTAAAAATGTTCTTTGATTTCGATACCCAGGAAGGAGAGAAGATCAAAATTAAATTTGCGCTATCGCCTGTTAGCCAGGAAAACGCATTACAAAATATGCGTGCAGAAATTTCAGGCTGGGATTTCGAAAAAGTGAAAGCGCAGGCACAGGCTACCTGGAATAAAGAATTGAATAAAATTCAGGTAACAACTTCTAACGATAACAAGGTAAATTTTTACACGGCTTTATATCACGCTTATATCAACCCTACAACTTATACAGATATTAATGGAGAGTATAAAGGTTTAGATCAGGGTGTGCACAAAGCGGATGGTTTTACCAACTATACCACCTTCTCACTTTGGGATACCTACCGTGCTTTACATCCATTCTTCAATATTACCCAACCGGGCCGTAGTAATGATATGGTAAAATCGATGCTGGCGCATTACGATCAGAGCAGTTTGCATATGTTGCCAATCTGGTCGCATTATGCCAATGATAACTGGTGCATGAGTGGTTACCACAGTGTTTCGGTAATTTCTGACGCCATTATTAAAGGCACATACAATGGTGATGCAAACAAAGCCTTAGATGCCTGCGTTGCAACGGCTAAACACCGCGATTATGAAGGAATTGGTTATTACATGGATAAGGGTTATATCCCGGCAGAGAAATCTGGAATTTCAGTTTCCAATAACTTAGAATATTCTTATGATGACTGGTCGATTGCTCAGTTGGCAAAGAAATTAAACCGCATGGATGTTTACGACGAATTTATCAAACGTTCTAACAACTGGAAAAACAACTACGATAGTGCTTCAGGCTTTATGCGCCCGAAACTGGCAGATGGGACTTTTAAAAAGGAGTTTGATCCAAAAGATACGGAAGGCCAAGGTTTTATTGAAGGAAACAGCTGGAACTATAGTTTTTTTGTGCCGCAGGATCCTGCTTCACTGATCGAAATGATGGGCGGTAAAAAGAAATTTGCTACCCGTTTGGATACATTGTTTACCATGCATTTGCCTGATGAGTTTTTTGCGCATACCGAGGACATTACCCGCGAAGGTATTATTGGTGGTTACGTGCATGGTAACGAGCCGGCGCACCATATTGCTTATTTGTACAACTGGACTGATCAGCCATGGAAAACACAAGCACAGATCCGTCATATCTTAAACATGCAGTATAAACCTACCGCTGATGGTTTGGGTGGAAATGATGATTGTGGACAGATGAGCGCCTGGTATATGTTTTCTTCATTAGGTTTTTATCCCGTAGCACCAGGTTCGGATGTGTATTCGTTGGGTAGTCCACTGGTTAACAATGCCATAATCAATTTAGAAAATGGTAAAACCTTCACGGTTGAAGCCATCAAACAAAGTGATAAGAACGTTTATGTAGAGAAAGTTTTATTGAACGGCAAAGAAATCACCGATCATAAAATTAAACACTCCGATATTACCAACGGTGGAAAGCTTACTTTTTACATGAGCGCAAAACCTAAAAAATAATTCTTCTCATCCCTGTACCAATTAAACCGTTAACTAATTAGTTAACGGTTTTTTTATTTTAAATGAAACTATGTTAATGCCTGTGGAATTTAAGATCTTTTAACATCTATAATTTAACCGATTAATCATTTTTATTTATTTTAATAACATGACAAAAATAACGCTCACATTCGCATTTCTTTTATTACTAAGCATTCCTGTTTTTAGCCAATCTTCAAGCTCTCGTGTTCCAATTACAGAAGTTTTTTCTTCCAACGGAAAATTTTCAGTTAAATCATATTCATACGATAATGAATTTCCAACAACCAGGGGAAGATCCATAGTATACAATGGCGATAAAGTGATGTATGAAATCAACCGTTCATTTGATGTATATACTTTTGAACCGTATTTCTTAACCATTTCGAATGATGGCTCCACTATAGCTTATCTGGCAAATGCGACTTATCGTGATGATAGTTTTAAGAATGTTATTATCTATAAGGATGGGAAAAGGGCCGAAACTTATACTACAAAGGAATTTTCGAGCTGTAATTCTGATGCTGAGAAATGCAATCTGTTTTACGATAATTCGAGTACGGTAATCGATTATCAAAAAAGTAAGCCAGAACTTGTCGTATTTAAAGAAGGTACAACCGATGAAGAAAAGTTTTTAAACGAGCAGTATGTGCTTAATTATAATGATGTTATTTACTGTGTAGATACAAAGAAGATGGTAACGTTATACGATCTTAAAAAGCTTGAAATTATTTCAAAAGTTCCTTTCGCATCTGTTTATGAGACGCTCAAAAGACTAAAACGCGAAATACCAAAAACCGATTTTTTCGAATATGCCCATAAATACATTCCAGATTTTGTGATAAAGAAAACCCAAAAAAAACTTGCGGTTGAGATGGAAAATAAGACCGGATTAAAGTATGTGGATATAAACACGAGTGACTTTTTAAATTATAAAATATATCGGATCGTTTTAGCGGGCTACCTTACAAAAAACGGCAATTTTGAAATTGACACTTTAAGCTGCGACAAAGAAATTGATGAAAATAAGATTAGGGAAATCATGACAAGCAATACTTTCGATGCCAGTTTTTTGTCTGAAAAAACAGAAAAACAATATTTCAAATACTTTTTTGGCGGTTTCAGGAATTCTGTTAATGCTCTGGCTAAACAAGAACTTTTGGCAGAGAAAGAAGAGCAAAAGAAGGAGCGTGCCAGGCGGCTAACATTAGATTCTATTAATCATGTTTATATTCCCGTTAATCTTAACGATTGTTTTCTGCAGTTGAATAAAACTTTAAAACCAATTGATAGGGAGATGATTAAAAACTTTAAAGAAAGAAGCGATTTATGGAGCTTACATCATGGATTGGGTATGTGGATCAGGAATAACTGGGGATTATGGGGCGGTTCCAGGTTACAAAGTTATTTTGCACAAAGGGGTTTTTCTGAACCAGATGGAGTATCCAGCATCATTTTAAATGAATATTACGACTGGCTGAGGGGACATCAGGAAGCCGGAACCAATTTTGAATTAAAGTATCCCATAAAAAACTAACGAATAAATAAATGATGCATTGTGAATATGGCTTAAAGTAATATCTCTGTAGATAATCTGTTTTTGATGAAAACCGAAAATTAAAATAAAATTTTGATTTCTAAACTATCTATCGTAATATTGCGATGTAAAATTATGGGACTTACCAAAACAGAAATCTTCACTGAAGAGCAGAACAAGATGGCGGCATTGTTAAAAGCAATGGCGCATCCTGCACGAATAGCCATTCTTCAGCGCATTCTTAAATCAAATACCTGTATCTGCGGCGATTTGGTTGAAGAACTGGGGTTAGCCCAGGCTACCATTTCCCAGCATCTAAAAGAACTTAAAAATGCCGGCATTATACAGGGCACTATCGAAGGGGTAAGCATCTGTTATTGCATCGAACCTAATACATGGAAATTATTTCAAAATCAATTGGGCAGTTTCTTTGCCTCATATAAAGGCGGGCAAAGCTGCTGTTAAAATTTTTTATTTAAATCAATCGTTAAATTGCAATATTATGATTAATACATCCTCAATCGAATGGAACAGCTTTAAAGCTGAACTTCAACAACATCCAGGGTTGATATTACAGTTCCAATATGCTCCTGGCAAATGGGTAAATGCCAATTATCACATCACTGAAATTAAACAGGCACCGATTGTTTCGGTAGATTGTGGAGGCGTAATGAATGCCTGGACTGAAATTATTGTACAGTTATGGGAGCCTACAGAAGAAGAAACAGGTAGAGCAATGGAGGTGAAAAAAGCATTAGCCATTATCAACCTGGTAGAAAGTAAAATGCCATTAAATCCTAAGGGTATAGTAAAGATCGAATTTGGCAATTCTGCATTTGATACCCGACAGATGTTTCCGGGTGAATTTAATATTGATGGAGAAAACCTGGTTCTGAACCTAACGCCTGACGCTACCCAATGTAAAGCCATTAGCCGGGGCGGAAGTTGTGGTACCACCGAAACGGGAGAAGAATGTTGCGCTCCTGCCCAGCCGTTAAAACAAAAAGTCGAATTGATTAATCTGGCCGCTGATCAAAATAGCTGTATCCCGGGAAGCGGATGTTGTTAATGGTTCAAAATTTATAGGAAATGAAAAACGTATTGGTGCTTTGCACAGGGAATAGCTGCAGAAGTCAACTGGCAGAAGGATATTTAAAATATTTCGCACAAGATAGCGCTAAAATCTATAGCGCAGGGATCGAAGTGCACGGTGTAAATCCTAAAGCGGTGCAAGTAATGGCCGAAGATGGAATCGATATTTCTGATCAGACTTCGAACAATATTGATGAATATTTTAACATACCTTTCGATTATGTGATTACGGTTTGCGATCATGCAAAAGAAAGTTGTCCGTATTTTCCTACGCAGGCCATAAAATTGCATCATAACTTTCCTGATCCGGCAAAAGCGGTGGGTAGTGAGGCAGAAATCATGTTACAATTCAGAAGGACGAGAGATCTAGTGAAGGCCTACATGGAAGATTTTGTAAACAAAAATTTAAGAGAATAAATACGTCAGTAAATGTTTGGTACTCCGGCGGTAGTTCAAAGGAAACAACTCAGTTTTTTAGACCGTTATTTAACGCCTTGGATTTTACAGACCTCAAAGAAAAAACGTCATCTCGACTGAAACGCAGTGAAATGTAGAGATCTACCACGATAGATTTCTCAACTTCACTGCACTCCGCCCGAAACGACGATTGAGTTAGATATTACGCGCCAAGCTCTTCGAAATTGGTGGCGGTTGCCAGATATTTCCAATTGGCCATATCTCTTTGTACATCTGCAATTTTTGCATCAGCAACCTGGTAAGCATCAGGGCCTAAGAACAAATGAAGTGGTGGATTTTCGCTTTTTGAAGCTTCTATAATCACTTCAACCGCTTTGGCCGGATCGCCAGGCTGTTGATTATTGATGTCGTTTTGGTGAGCGGCCTGCGAATCGCGCACCTCTTTGTAAGCATCTATCGGAGAAGCCGGCACTGCTAAAGATCCTTCAGTAAGAAATGCAGTTCTGAAATAACCAGGTTCTACAACCGTGGCTTTTATGCCAAGTGATTTTACTTCAGCGGCCAAAGATTCGGTAAATCCAACTACCGCAAATTTTGTAGCGCAATAAATTCCGAAACCAGGGAAGTTCCCTGAAAAACCACCGATGGAGGAAATATTGAAAATATGACCCGATTGTTGTTTTCTCAGCTGAGGGAGCACCTTCCGGATGACATTTAACGATCCGAAAACATTTACATCGAAATTCTGACGCGATTCCGTATCGCTTAATTCTTCCAGGGCACCAAGCATGCCATAGCCTGCATTGTTTACCACCACATCTACCTGACCGAATTTGCTGATCGTTTGACTAACTGCTGCTTCAACACTGCTCTCGTCGATCAGGTCAACTGCTAAGGGTAAGAAGTTTTCGTGCTCACCAACAGCTTTTGCTAAATCGTTTAGATTTCTTGAGGTTGCGGCAACGTTAATGCCATTGCTTAATAATGTTTTTACTAGGGTTAATCCCAGACCTTTAGACGCGCCTGTTACAAACCAAACTTTTTGATTTTCCATGATATTGTTTTTTAATAAATGAAATGATTGATGGACAGGCAGTCGCGAAGTATTTCGTGACTGCCGCCGTTTTTGATTGCTAATGCTACCTTAGCATTGATTAGTTGTCGAAATCTGTCGATATCGTGATGGCTTTCCAGTCTTTGAATTCCTTTTGCAGGGCTTCTACTTTGCTGTTTGCTCTTTGGAAAGCATCGTTACCAAGCAAAAGATGAACCGGAGGATTAGGCATACTGGCCAAAGAGATCATTGCCGCAGCAGCTTTCTCAGGGTCACCAATCTGTTGCCCATCCATATTTAAATACTTCGCGTGTGTTGCCCGTACTTCTTCGTATTCAGCGATAGGATTGGTTGCCAATATCAGCGAGTCAGCGGTTAAGAAACTGGTTCTGAAAGCGCCAGGTGCCACAACTGTTACTTTTATACCAAATTCTTTCAGGTCTTCAGCCGACACTTCTGATAGTGCAATTACTGCCGATTTTGTTGCCGCATAGATTGCCCAGCCAGTTGCTCCGGCGATTCCTGCAATAGACGCAATGTTGATGATATGTCCTGAACGTTGTGCCCTTAAATAAGGTGAAGTTTTTCTGATGACGTTTAGCGTTCCGAAAACATTAACGTCGAAACTGTTGCGTGTTTCTGTATCAGTTAATTCTTCTATACTTCCCCCGATGCCATATCCCGCATTATTGATCACGACATCAATTCTTTCGAATTTTGCAATGGTAGCTTTAATTGCCTCCTCAACACTTTTTTCATCTGCCAGATTAACCGCCAACGGAAGGAATTTTGCGGTTTCAACAGTTACTGCTTTTTTAAGTTCATCGATATTTCTTGATGTGGCCGCAACAAACTGACCAGCTTTGAGTAATTGATGAACTAAACTTAATCCTAAGCCTTTTGAAGCTCCGGTAATAAACCAAACTTTTTTCATGCCCATAGTTTTATCCTTTTTTGTTAAGACAAAATTACGGTACAATTCCCTCTAGCTTATTACGCTAATCAAACTGATGATTACGAAATTCAAACAATTCGATAAGAAGTAGGGGTATGCTTGGTCAGTTTTTTGAAAAAGTTGTTAAAATGGGTGGGTTCTTCAAAGCCCAGACAATAACCTATTTCTGATATATTCCAGTCCGTGTGTTTCAATAAAGCTTTTGCTTCACTTAATAAACGTTCGGTAATGTAATGTGTAGTGGTTTTGCCAGTGGTTTCCTTGATTGCGCGGTTTAAATGGTTTACGTGTACCGAAAGCTGTGAAGCATAATCCTTTGCCGAGCGCATGGTAAACCTTTGCGTGGTGGTTTCGATAGGAAACTGACGCTCCAGCAACTCAGTAAAAACTGAGGTAATCCTGGTATTGGCATCCGTATGTTTGAATAAATTTTCGGATGGCTCTGTTTTTAGCGCAAAATGTGTGATTTCTGTAATGTAATTGCGGAGCAGATCATACTTATAGATGTAGTCGGTATTGATTTCCTCAAACATTTTGGCGAAAATACCTTCTATTTGCTTGTCTTGCTGTTCATTTAAGATATATGCAGGCTTTCCGCCATGGGTAAACATGGGCAAATCACCTATGTTTCCGCGGATCTTTTCCTTAAAAAAAGCTTCCGTAAAAATACAGAAATAACCGGTTACGTCACTTTGTTTGCCAGTGGCCAGCTCCCAAGTGTAGGGAACAAGCGGATTGAAAAAGATTAAAGCCGTGCCATTGATCTCAATACTTTTATCCGCATAATGATAAACGTTGTGTCCGCGGGTAAGGCAGATCTTATAATAATCCCTGCGGTTATAACTCATTGGTTTATGATCATCCCTTAAACAGTCTTCAAGTTTAAATACATTAAAATGTCCCACGCCGTTCTGCAGGTTATCTGGTAGGAAACTGAATTTGTTCTGATAAAAGTCTTCAATGGTTTCTGGCTTATTCATAAAACAAAGTTACAAAATTCAAACGAAAAACAGATGAGGTGCATGGCGGTTAATCAGTCCCTCATCATAAAATCTTATGTTCCCGTTTAAAAGGAGATTGTAATGATAAAAAAATTTGCATTTAATATACCGACTGGTATATATTTGCACTGTCAATTAGAACAACATGACTAAAGCAGAAAAAACAAGAAATTTCATTGTAGAGAAAACGGCACCGATTTTTAATATGAAAGGTTACGCGGGAACTTCTTTAAATGATATTACTGCTGCTACAGGTTTAACCAAAGGCAGTATTTACGGTAACTTCGCCAATAAGGATGAGGTGGCATTGGCGGCTTTTGATTATAACCTGAAAAATGTATCATCCAGGATTGATGCTGAAATGAACAGACAGACCACTATAAAGGATAAACTTTTGGTCTATATCAATATCTACCAAAAGTTTATTGATGGTTCAGCATCAGCAGGAGGGTGCCCGGTGTTAAATACGGCAATAGATGCCGATGATACCCATCCCGAGTTGAGAGCTAAAGTTTTGAAAGCTGTTTTAAGCTGGAAAAATAAAATTGCTAAGCTGGTTGAATTGGGAATTGACAATAAGGAATTTAACGCAGATAACAATCCGGAGCAGATTGCTTTAACCATCATTGCAATGGTAGAAGGAGGGATCATGATTTCGAAACTGGCATCAAAAACCGAGTATTGGAGTCTGATTATGGGCTCGTTAAAAAAATATGTAGGTAGCCTGGGCTAAAAATTTTTAATTTAAAATATACCGATTGGTATTTTATTATGAAAAGAAGCAGAACTATAAAGTGGGATGATCCTATGACGGGAGCGAAGGAAGCCATACAGATGGATGGTATTGAGTATTTGCGGGCAATGAGCGATGATAAATTTCCGTTGCCTCCACTTTTGCACACGCTTGATTTTAGCGTAACCCAGATCGAAAAGGGAAATGTGGTTTTCGAATTTACGCCGCAGGAGTTTCATTATAATCCGATCGGAACCGTTCACGGGGGTGTAATCACGGCTATTTTAGATTCGGCCATGGGCTGTTCGGTGCATTCGCTTTTGCCTGCCGGGAAAGGTTATACCACTTTAGAGCTTAAAGTAAACTTTTTGAAAGCCATTACCATGAAAACCGGCAAATTAAAAACCATTGCTAAAGTGATCAACCTTGGTGGTCGTACTGCTTTGGTAGAAGCTCAGCTGGTTGATCAAAATAACACCGCTTATGCGCACGCAGTGAGCACCTGTTTAATCTTAAAATTTTAAAAAATATATAAAAATGAAAACTTCACAAAATACTGTTTTATTGATCGGCGGAACAGCTGGTATCGGTTTAGAAATCGCAAAACAATTAACTGCATCAGATAACCATGTCATTATAACAGGTAGAAACCAGGAAAGGCTTAACGCTGTAGCTGCTTCACTGGAAAATGTAACCACTATTCTTTCCGATGTAAGCAAAGCTGAAGATGTTGATCAGTTGGTGACACGCATTAAAGCAGATTTTCCTCAATTGAATATCGTAATCAACAATGCCGGAAGAGCGATCGTATACAATCTAGCTAACCCCGAGCAAGATGCTTTTGCGAATGCTGAAGATGAAATGCTGACCAATTATCTGTCTATTATCAGGATCAATCAAAAATTATTGCCGGTTTTAAAACAACAAAGCGAATCAGCTATCGTAAATGTGTCGTCTGTTGTTGCGTACGTTCCTGGGGTTACTTTGCCAACTTATGCGGCCAGTAAAGCCGCTTTACATTCATACAGCACATCATTAAGGTTAAGTTTAGAAGAAACATCTGTTAAAGTTTTCGAATTAATGCCACCATTGGTGGATACTGAATTCTCAAAAGAAATTGGCGGTCATAACGGAATCAAACCATCTGTAGTCGCTGATGATCTTTTATCCGCTTTAGCTAGTGATACGTTCGAAATCAGGGTGGGTGATACCGCAAAGATTTACGAATTATTCAGGCAATCGCCAATTGATGCTTTGAATGTGATGAATGCAAACAGAAAAGCCTGGATAGATTCTGTCGAAAACTAGCTGATATGCCGGGAATAAATAAAAGCCGTTATTTTATTATGACGGTTTTTCCTATTGGAATAGTTACTTTCGCGGCATAATTGTAAATCCTGAATTTAAGCCAACTTCAGCTGATGATCAATAATGCCTTTAGTAGGCTTGATCGTACAGTTGTTTGCTGTGAGTCAGCCTTAGGCGGTAATCGCAGGCGGGTTTTATTCAGGTAGATTGACTAAAAAACAAAAAAATGAAAAGAGTAGTAGTAACAGGTTTAGGTGCTATCACCCCGCTGGGTAATACTGTTGTGCAATTTTGGCAACAGATATTAGCTGGTAAAAGTGGCATTGGTCCAATTACAAAATTTGATTCGAGCAAATTTAAAACACAATTTGCAGGTGAGGTAAAGGGTTTTAATGCTGAAGAATACCTGGAGAAAAAAGAGATTAAGAAGTATGATCTTTTTACACAGTATGCAATTGCTTCGAGCGATCAGGCCATCAAAGATGCACGACTGGATTTCAGTACCATGAGCAACGATCAATTGGCTGAAGTGGGTGTGATCTGGGCAACGGGAAACGGTGGTATCGGTACTTTCGAGGCCCAGCTGGAAGAATTTCATGCAGGCGATGGAACGCCAAGGTTTAATCCTTATTTCATCCCAAAAATGATCGTGGATATTGCTGCCGGAGCCATTTCGATCCGTCACAAATTACGCGGACCGAATTATTGTACCGTATCTGCCTGCGCATCATCTAATACCGCGATTATCAACGCTTTCGATACCATTCGCTTAGGCAAAGCAAATGTAATGATTGCAGGAGGCTCTGAAGCTGCGTTAACCAAATCATCTGTTGGTGGCTTTAATGCCGCCCAGGCTTTATCTAAAAATAATGAGGATCCACAGGGTGCTTCCAAACCGTTTGATAAAGATAGGGATGGTTTTGTAATGAGTGAGGGTGCAGGTGCATTGGTTCTGGAAGATCTTGACCATGCTTTGGCGCGCGGTGCATACATTTATGCCGAAATTATTGGTGGCGGAATGGCTGCTGATGCTTATCACTTGACCGGAACACCTCCTGATGGAATTGGAGCGGCTTTAGGAATGACAAAAGCCTTAAAAGATGCCGGAATTTCAGCTGATAAAATTGATTATATCAATGCACACGCCACTTCTACTGGTTTAGGTGATTTAAGTGAATTACAGGCAATCCATACCGTGTTTAATGGTTTGCCAGTGTTTATTGGTGCAACTAAATCGATGACCGGGCATTTACTTGGTGCAGCAGGAGCTGTGGAAAGCGTAATCAGTGTGTTATCCATCAGGGATAATGTAGTACCACCTACTATTAATACCAAAAATCTGGATGAAAATATCCCAAAAGGATTAAATATTGTATTGGGAGAACCAGTTAAAAAAGAAATCAATTATGTTTTAAATAATACTTTCGGCTTTGGTGGACATACAGCCAGTACGATTTTTAAAAAGTACGAGGCTTAATTAATTTTCCCTATATTATGATGAAGTGTTTGGTGGCCTCACCAAACACTTTTTTTTTGCATTTGGACTTTTATCCCAGCATCATCTCAAGAAATTTCGTCTTGATATGATGCTGAACGCAGTGAAGAATCCTTGGCAAAACCTTCTCCTGCACTAATACAATAGAAAATCCAGAGATTCTTCTGCACTTAGAATGACAATCGCATTAGTTATGGCCCCGGGTTGGCAAACTAATGCACTAATGACCAGTAAATCAATGAAGCTACTTGTCCATCAGTAAATTAACCAGTTCCTTCAGTTCTTCGAGCTCTGATTCCAGTTTTTCGATTCTATTTTCCAGTTCTGTAGCATCAAAAGTTGGCGTTACAACAGTTTCGGTTTCTGCTTCAATGGTGGTTTCGGCCTGTTCACCCAAAAGATGTACAAAACGGGCTTCTTTCTGGCCGGCTTTTTTAGCCAGCTGTTTTACAAATGCTGGTTCTTCATCCGATAGTTTTTGAAGCTGTTCCAAAACTTCTTCTATACTTTCAAACTCATATAGCCTTCCCGAGTTGCTGTTAATTTCGCCGGGCGTAAGCGGTCCGCGTAAAAGTAGTAGGGAGATTATGGCCAGCTCCGAAGGCAATAGTGGATATACTATCGCCAGGTTATGTTTGTATTTAGTTGCCCTGCTCGATCCACCTGTAGCAGTGGAAATTAAACCTTTTATTTTGAGTTGGTTTAGCGTCAAGGTGATGGTTTCCTCATTGTAATTAACCACCGGATTTCTTGAACTTTTCTGGTTACATGCGGCCGTTAAACTGTTCAAGGTCATCGGGTAATAATCTGGTGTAGTTCTGCTTTTTTCTATCAACGCACCTAAAACACGTTGTTCTTCTGCTGATAAATCAGGTAGTGGTTTTACATTGTCCATATTATAAAAGTATACATTGGTTGAACATTTTGAAAATTATTTTGTTAATGATTTATTTCTAGGGAGTTATATGAAAATATTACTGAATAGAACAATTCTAAATTTACAAATGTCTAAAATTTGAGGTTTAGAATGACGAACTTAGGAAAACATCTCATATCTAAATATTTTAATTATGAAATCTTCTGATCAGAAACCAAAGGGTGATAGCAGGCGCGATTTCCTCAAAAAAAGCTCTGTAATCACAGCAATAGCCTTAACACCCGGAGTGGCTGTGAAAGCTGCAGAAAGCAATGCTGATGAACGTTTTGCCGAACTGTTCGAAAAAATACCCTTAAACCTGACAGTAAATAATAAAGCGTATAAAACATCAGTGGAGCCTAGGGTAACGCTTTTAGATTTGCTGCGTGAAGAACTGCATTTAACAGGGACTAAAAAAGGTTGCGATCATGGTCAGTGTGGAGCCTGTACCGTACATGTAGATGGACAGAGGATAAATTCATGTCTGAGTTTGGCAGTGATGAATGAGGGAAAGAAAATCACCACCATAGAAGGTTTGGCCAATGGCGATACACTTCACCCCATGCAGGCTGCATTTATAAAACACGATGGTTTTCAGTGTGGTTATTGTACTCCTGGCCAGATTATGTCGGCTGTGGCTTGTATACGCGAAGGACATACCAATTCAAGAGCGGAAATAAGTGAATATATGAGTGGAAATATCTGTCGGTGTGGTGCTTATCCAAATATAGTTGATGCAATAGTTGATGTGAAGGAAGGAGGAGCAGCGGTATGATCAATTTTCAATACTTAAGAACAACCAGCGTAAAATCTGCCATTGCCTTATTGGTAAAAGATAGAAATGCCAAATTCCTGGCAGGAGGTACCAATCTCATTGATTTAATGAAAAGGGGCGTTACCGCACCTGAAAAGCTCATCGATATCAACCATGTGCCATTAAAACAGATTGAACAGATCGGGAACAAAATCCATATTGGCGCTTTGGCATCCAATTCGGCTGTTGCAGAGCATGTGCTGATTAAAGGAAAACTACCTCTACTTTCCTGGGCCTTACAGGCGGGGGCATCTGCTCAACTCAGGAATGTAGCTACGGTTGGTGGCAATATGATGCAGCGCACACGTTGCGGGTACTTTTATGATACCGAAATGCCCTGCAATAAACGTCAGCCCGGCACTGGTTGCGGCGCAATGGAAGGATTCAACCGCATGCATGCCATTTTCGGAACATCTGAAAAATGTATTGCCGTTCATCCAAGTGATATGTGCGTAGCACTTACTGCCTTAGATGCTGAAGTGGTGTTGGCCAACGGCAAAGGCGAACGTAAAATGCTATTTAAAGAATTCCATCGCTTAGCGGGTGATACACCACAGTTGGACAATAACTTAAAGACGGACGAAATGATTATCCGATTGGAAATCCCGGTGAACAATCTGGCTAGAAATTATCATTATTTAAAGGTGAGAGACCGTTCCTCTTATGCTTTTGCACTCGTTTCGGTTGCAGCGGCTTTTGAAATCAACAACAACCAAATTACTGATATTCGTTTAGCCATGGGTGGTGTAGCACATAAACCCTGGCGTTTAACAGCATCAGAAAATTTCTTAAAGGGAAAAGAAGCCACTTTATCGAATTTCGAACAAGCGGCGCAGTTGGCCATGAAGGATGCGAAAAGTTTCGGTGGAAATGACTTCAAACTTAAACTGGCACCCAATACAATTACCGAGGCGTTGAATCTTGCAAAATCTAAAGCTTAGTTATGGAAAAGAGAATTTTAAAAGACGATAACGACCGCGTAGATGGCTTTTTAAAAGTTACCGGACAAGCTAAATATTTTGCCGAATATGAGCTGCCAGGTTTAACCTATGGTGTTCTGGTAACGAGTACCATTACCAAAGGGAAAATTACGGCATTGGATACCAAAGCCGCTGAAAAGGCTCCCGGGGTGATTGCGGTAGTTTCGCATCTCAATAAACCGTCAGCGGCAGCATACGAACAGGAAGGTGGCCCTCAGATGAAGGTTTTTTATACCGATAAAATTTTTTATAATGGACAACCTATTGCAATTGTGGTGGCCAATACTTTCGAGAGGGCCACGCATGCGGCTTCTTTAGTTAAGGCAACCTACGCAAAAGAAGATTTCAATACGGATTTTGAAAAAGCATTAAAAGATCCAAAGGCTAAAAAACTTCAGGGACAGGCTGATTATAAACGCGGTGTAGAAAATGCCTATAAAACAGCGGAAGTTAAGCTTGAAGAAAGGTATTTTTTACCTATTGAGACACATAACCCGATGGAACTTCATGGGATTATCGCCGATTGGCGACCAAATAATCAGCTTACCGTTTATGCCAAGACACAAGGTGTTAAGGCCACCCAGGGAACCATTGCAAATGTTTTTAAAATCCCGATGGAAAACATACAGGTAAATTCGGAATTTGTAGGCGGTGGTTTCGGCATGGCATTACGTACCTGGCCATTAGAAATTGCAACGGTAATGGCCTCCAAACACATTGGTAAGCCTGTTAAAGTGGTGATTACCAGGATGCAGATGTTTACCATGGTGGGTAACCGGCCTGCCGCAATACAGACCATTGGTTTGGGTGCAAATAAAGATGGTAAGCTAACAGGGATCACTCATAGGGCTTATGGCGAAACCTCTACTTACGAGAACTTTACCGAAGGGGTGGTGAACATGGCCAAATTTATGTATCAGTGTGATAACGTAAATACATCCTATGCCATTGTTCCGGTAGATCTTGGCGTTCCGATATGGATGCGGGGACCGGGAGAGGCTACAGGTGCTTTTGCTTTAGAAAGTGCAATAGATGAAATGGCGCATGCACTGGATATGGATCCCCTGGATTTCAGGATTAAAAACGATCCTGAAACCGATCAGCAAAAGAATAAACCTTTTTCCAGCAAGAATATCAAAGAGGCCTATCAGATCGGTGCAGAGAAAATAGGCTGGAGCAACAGGAAAAATAAACCTGGAAGTTTAGTTGAAGGATCATGGCAGACAGGTTATGGTGTAAGTATTGGCGTATTTAATGCCAATAGGGGCAAAGCCAGCGTGAAAGGGATTTTAAAGGCAGATGGATCATTGCTTTTACAAAGTGCAACGAGCGATATTGGCCCCGGAACAGGAACTGGTATGACTTTGATTGCCAATAAACTACTGAAAATCCCAGTGCGTAAAATTACTTTTGAACTAGGCGATTCTTCTTTGCCTCCGGCACCAAGCCAGGGCGGTTCTGCAACCTTGTCTACTGTGGGATCCGCTGTAAACGATGTTTGTGTGGCATTAAAATCAGCCATAGCAGAATTGGCTGCAAATTCAAATATGGATGCCACTGCCAATTTTGTGGATGTATTAAAGAAGAACAATCTTCCATCAATTGAAGTCACCAAAGAAAGTCAGAGCGGTAAAGAAAAGGATAATTACTCGATGTATTCCTTTTCGATCCATTTTGTACAGGTGAAGGTTCATGCATTAACAGGTGTAGTAAAAGTGAGTAAAATCGTTTCTGTAGGCGATTCGGGCACAATTGTAAGTCCAAAAACAGCCCGAAGCCAGATGCTTGGTGGTGCTGTGGGTGGTATAGGTATGGCGCTAACGGAGGAATCGATCATCGATCACCGTTATGGAAGGTATATCAATAATAATTTTGCCGATTACCACGTCCCGGTTAATGCCGATGTACCCGAAATTGATGTCAATTTTATCAACAAACCCGATCCTTATATCAACCCGATGGGGGCAAAAGGAATGGGCGAAATTGCATTGATCGGTTTTTCTGCCGCTGTTGCCAATGCCGTTTTTAATGCTACAGGGAAAAGGATCAGGACATTGCCGATTACACCGGATAAGATTTTAGCGTAGGTTTCTTAAAGATTTGTCATTCTGAGCGTGGTCGAAGGATCTTTTCTCTCATGATGGATGCTGAAACAATTCAGTATGACGGATTTAAAGAACTCACTGGTTAGAAAACCTACGAGATCTGTTTTAACAGCAATCGCAACAATATGGCACCTGCCGAAATGAACCGGTTATGACGAAACGTAACAGGTAATCGCCTAGCTTTGGACAAAATTTAATATAATATGATAGCTGCAAAAGGATACGCTGTTCACAGCCAAACCGATAAATTGGCTCCATGGAATTTCGAAAGAAGGAATGTTGGGCCGAAAGATGTATTGATTGAGATTTTATTTAGTGGTATTTGTCATTCTGATATCCACCAGGTAAGAAGCGAATGGGGGCCTGCAAGGTACCCAATGGTTCCTGGGCATGAGATTGTTGGCCGGATTACAGAAGTGGGATCGGCAGTTACTAAATTTAAAGTTGGTGAGTTGGCAGGCATTGGCTGTATGGTTGATAGCTGTAAAGAATGCCCAACCTGTAAAGGTGGTCAGCAACAGTTTTGTGAAAAGGGAGAAACCGTTTGGACTTACAATAGTGTAGAGCGCGATAAAACTACCCCAACTTATGGTGGTTATTCAAACAAAATTGTATGTACGGAAGAATTTTTGGTACATGTTTCTGATAAATTGCCCTTAGCAGGTGTGGCGCCATTGTTATGTGCCGGTATTACCACTTATTCGCCGATCAAGAGATGGGGAATTACCAAGGGACATAAAGTAGCTGTTTTAGGTTTAGGCGGCTTAGGCCACATGGCGGTGAAATTTGCTGTTGCTTTTGGTGCAGAAGTGACGGTCTTAAGTACTTCAGCATCAAAAGAAGCGGATGCCAGAAAATTAGGTGCACATAATTTTGTGATCACCAAAGATCCTGAACAATTAAAGCAATATGCGAAACATTTTGATTTTATTATCGACTCGGTATCCGCACCACACGATTATGAAATGTACTTTAAACTGTTGAATGTGAATGGTGTACATATTTGTGTGGGCATACCTGCAGAACCCATCAAATTCCCAGGTTCAGGTTTGATGCATGGCAACAGGGTTTTAACGGCTTCGAGTATTGGTGGTATTGAAGAAACGCAGGAAATGCTCGATTTCTGTGCTGCACACGATATTGTTTCTGAAGTGGAAGTCATCAACATCAACTACTTAAACGAAGCTTATGAGCGGGTGTTAGGCAGCGATGTAAAATACCGTTTCGTGATTGATATGGATACCATATAATTTGAGAAATCAAGTTTAACTGGCAATATGCCTATCACAATTGACTTCTCTAAATTCAATAAAAAAAGCGTCCCGATTTTTACATCAGGACGCTTTTTTATTGAAAGAATGATTTGATGATTCTTCGACTTTGCTCAGAATAACAAAAATGAAAGACAATATTCCGTGTTTCTGTGATTCCCTGCCCGAATGGCTAGGCGGGCGTGGCAAAACCTGTAGAATTATTTTGCAGTTGCTTTACCTGAGTAGGTTGCTGCTAATTTTAATGCATTATATGTGTTTACAATACCACCGCTGATACAAAGATCAGAGAACGGAACAGAAACCTTTTCCGCATCAGGTTCTTCACCTTTTGCATATTCTACATTGTGGTTAACTTTGGTAACCGATTTAACGATAATTTCTTTTACCTGCGCTGCTGTTAATTTTGGATAATAAGAGCGGATTAATCCGGCTAAACCTGCTACAACAGGAGAGGCCATACTGGTTCCATCTAAGTTCTTGTATTTAGAACCCGGTACAGTAGAATAAATCTGAACACCAGGTGCAAAAACATCTACCTGCGTTTTGCCAAAATTAGAGAAGCTTGCCTTAAGCGTTTCATCGTCTTTAGGACCAGAAGCACCCACAGTAATCCATGAGGCAATGGTTTTTTCGTCTAAATCTTTGTGGTTAGGGAAATTGCTTTCCGAATCGATGTTTTTGTTTTCATTACCAGCTGCCTGAACGATTAATACATCTTTTGAAGCTGCATATTTCATGGCCTCATTTACAACTTCCTTGTTCCAGCTGTATGCCTTACCAAAACTCATATTGATTACTTTAGCCCCATTATCAACCGCATAGCGAATGGCATTGGCAACATCCTTATCCCTCTCATCACCATTTGGCGTACAACGAACACCCATAATGGCAACATTATCAGCTACGCCTAAAATACCAAGTTTGTTGGTTCTGTCGGCAGCGATAATACCGGCTACGTGTGTACCGTGCATGGCATCCGGACCAGCAACATCGTTATTGCCATAAAATTTCTCCTTAACATTATTCGGATCATCACCAACAATTGCACGTGGATCATAATCAAGATTTAAGTTATAGTTGGCCTGACGGGTGTAATAATCCAAACCTTCTACAATCTGATCTTCGTAAAAATCTTTAAAACTGCCTTTTTCCAGTTGTTGTGTTAATACACCCTGGATCCTGCCTTCAACCTCGGTAGTAGGTTTGAAGTTTTTAAAATCCTCGACAGTTGGATTTTCCTTACCGATTTTCTTTACTACAGCATCTAATGCCGTTTTAAAACCAGTAATACCAGCAAGATTTTCTTTAGCTTCTGCCAGTTGTTTCTCTAAATCGGCTCTTTCTGCTTTAAAAACTTCAAAATCCTTTTTATCTTTTTCTGCAACATTGGCATCATTAGTATTCGCAAAACGTACCTGATCGCGGCGCACCAAACGGGTTAACTCTAACGTTTCGAAATTTACAGATTCTTTTGGGCCACCTATAAAGTTCCAGCCATTGATATCGTCGATATAACCGTTTTTATCATCGTCTTTGCCGTTGCCAGCTATTTCTTTGGTATTTACCCACATCACCCGTTTGAGGTCTTCGTGGGTAGCTTCTACACCACCGTCGTTAACAGCAACAATAACTTTTACTGATTTTTTGCCTTTTAAAAGTTCTTTATATGCTTTTTCAGTACTGATCCCGAAAGTAGTATCACTTTTAAGATCAAGATTTTGCCAGTTGGCTTTTTGCGCATTGGCTAAAGTTGGCACTGCACTTACGAAGGCCGCACTTAAAAGGGCGCTAAAAATTCTACTCTTATTCATTTATGTATTTTTGTATTAAACGGCGAAAGTTAATTTTAATTTTTTTATTGAAAGAAATTGTATTAAAAATAATGGTTTTAGCACATTTTGTGGTTGCGTTGGGCAGGATTCCAATAAAAAGTCGTCCTCTCGACCGGAGCACCGCAGAGCAGAGAGATCTATCTTGACAGATTTCCCGGCTTCGTTTCACTTCGCTCGAAAGGACGACTTATCTTAATGGGAATACCCGCCTATTTCACATTGGCTACAATCTTTTTCGCCAATTCATCATGCGATTCGATTACACCTAAAGTACTGCTTGCCCAATCTTTGATTGATTGATCGCGGTTTTGCATACCCAGTTTAAACAGGGCCACCGTTTTATCATGATCGGTAACCATCATGTCCATATAATGTTTGTCAAAAGCTGCTCCGGTCATTTTTTTCATGGCATCCAGATGGATCTGATCATCGGCAGGTAATGCATCCGGTGTAATTACTTTTTTACTTACCGCCAGTGCCTTTAATTCGGTATTGGCTTTGGTATGATCGGCCAACATTTTAGCGGCAAAATCTTTTACCTCAGCACTTTTGGCATTTTTCTGAGCGATCTTCGCGGCTTCAACTTCCATAATGCCGCCAACAGCAGCTTTTCTTAAAAAAGTTGCTCCAGCTTCATCTACACCCGATTCGGTACTTTCTGCGCCAGTAACGTGGTTGCCATTTACCATGGTGGTATCGCCACCCACACTGTCTTTTGTGGTTGCCGATTTTTTGTCAGCGGTTTGACAAGCCTGAAACGAAAGGCTTAGGGCAAAAGCAGTGGATAATAAAAATATCTTTTTCATGTTTTCTCTATGTTTTGATGTGTATGGAAAACAAGGTAACTTAAAAAAGGTTTTTTTGATCTATTCTGCAGCTTTGGTATAAATGTCTGGTATTACAATGCCCATTTGCCTATCAGGATTCTGGATCTGTGAAAAACCAAACTGTTCATAGAGGCCATGTGCATCTAATGTTGCAAGTTGATATCGCCGCAAGCCCTGTAAATCGAGATGAAAAATCATAAACGACATTAGTTTTTTTGATAAGCCCAAACCGCGGTAAATTTCTTTGATATATACATCGCAGAGCCAGGCAAAAGTAGCTTTGTCGGTTACCCAGCGGGCAAAACCAACCTGCTCTGGCCCTTTGTAAATACCAAAGCAAAGCGAATTTTCTATAGAACGTTTAACGGTTTCAAAAGGTATGCCTTTGGCCCAGTAAGATTCTTCACTTAAGTACCGGTGTATGGCTTCGACATCTAAAATCTCCTTTTTATCCGAAAATATAAATCCGTTTTCGCTGATTTCCATTTTAATTAATGATTGAATTTTGAATGATGAAAATGAGTGAATGCTATCTACACTCATTTAAAAAATACCATCCCATCAGTTAACCAGTTTCAAGATTAACAGTTAACCGATTAACAAATTTATACGGTTAACTTTATTAGTTCCGCATATTAATGAACTGTAACGGCTGCCCGAAATCTTCATTTCTGCAAAGATTCATCACAGCTTGTAAATCATCGATTTTTTTTGCCGTTACGCGCACCTGGTCATCCATAATAGCAGGTTGCACTTTCAGGCCACTGGCTTTGATCTTAGCCACAACTTTTTTGGCAGCTTCTTTATCCAATCCTTCTTTAATGCTGATTTCCTTCCTGATCATATTACCAGAGGCCTGGTGTTCATCGCCAAAGTCTAAGCTTTTTGGGTCCAGATTTTGTTTCATCATCCGCGATATAATAGAACCTTCGATTGCTTTTAACCGCATATCGTCTTCGGTAACGATGGTAATCACATTTGTTTTTTTATCCAGATCGATGGTGCTTTTTGATCCGTTAAAATCGAATCGGTTGAGGATTTCTTTTTTAGCATTGTTAATGGCATTGTCTAATGTCTGCGCGTCAACTTTACTTACAATATCAAAAGAAGGCATGGTTTTAGCTTTAAAGTAAAAAAATAAGTAGATTTAATAGAAATTAATCCATCCTCACAAAAAAACGAAAAATAATATGAAAACCACTAAGCCGAAGTCTCAAAAAAAGATCACCAAAAAAGAAGTGAAGAAACAACTGGAGCAATCGATCACCGATAAGTTCCTGGATGTGATCAAAAGTTTAGGTCATGATGTATCTGAAATCAGCACAGAGGTGGGAAAAGCGAGTAAGCGTGTGGCTAAAAAATTAACCAAAAAATTCACCATTGTAAAGGCAGATGTAGGTCAGAAAATTGATGGCTTATTACATGCTTCAAAAGAAAAAGCAAAAGAAGCAAAAAAAACTGCTACCAAGGCGCCGAGTAAGGCTGAAAAATCTGCCGCAAAAGTGGTGAAGAAAGCAGTTGCTAAAGCTAAGCCTGTAGTGCAGAGCATCAAGGTAGCCGCAATAGAAACCGAAGAAAAAGCTGAAAAGGTATTGGCAAAGCCGGTTGATGCAGTTAAGGAAGCTGTAAAAGAATCAACAACTGTTGCTAAAAAAGCCGCGACTACAGTTGCAAAAGCACCTGCAAAGGCTTCAACCGCAGTTAAAAAGGCGGTAGCTCCGGCAAATACAGCTGATAAACCAGTATCTGGTGTTAAAAAAACAGTTGCTAAAGCTGCACCAGTGGTTAAGAAAGAGGTGAAAACAGCCGTTAAAAAATAGATTTGTTAACATTAACACGCAGATGAATTAACATCGATTTAACAAATTAATGTGCAGTTTTGAACATCCCTGTTTTGGCAGGGATTTTTTATTTTTTTAAATGAGCAATAAGAAGATCCCATTTTTTAACCGAGAAATTAGTTGGCTTTACTTTAACGATCGCGTATTGCAAGAGGCAGCGGATGAAACCGTGCCGCTAATCGAAAGGATTAAATTTTTATCTATATTTTCTTCTAATTTAGAAGAGTTTTATCGTGTTCGGGTGGCCACTATAACGAGGCTAACCAATCTTAACGATAAGGCAAAAGCACTGTTGGGCTTTAACCCAAAAAAAATCCTGAACGAGATCAAAAATATCGTGGTAAAACAGGAAAAGAAATTTGACCAGCTTTTTCAGGCCACCTTGATCAATGAATTGGCCCAGAACCGCATTTTCATTTTAAATGATACTCAGCTGAACGTAAGCAGGGGCGAGTTTGTTAAAAACCATTTCCGGGATAAGATTTTATCCAATATAGTTCCGATCATGCTGGATATGGACAAACCTTTTCCTGAACTGAAAGACCGGTATCTGTATTTTTTTGTCAAGCTTTCTAAAAAGGATACAAAGGTTAGGGAAAAGTATGCCTTAATTGAAATTCCGCCCAATTTGCCGCGGTTTTTGGTGCTGCCAGAAACGAACGACCTGAAATTTATTATTCTTGCCGAAGACATCATCAGATATTGTTTAGACGATATTTTTTATGTTTTCACCTATGATAATTTAGAGGCGTATTCGATCCAGTTAACACGGGATGCAGAACTCGATATCGATAAAAATATCAACGATAAGTTTATCGAGGATTTAAAAAGCAGTTTGGAAAAACGCAAAAAGGGAAAACCCATGCGTTTGCTTTATGATTCTGCGATGCCGCTAAACATGCTTACCGTATTGGTGAACAAATTAAAACTCGAGGCAGAAAGTCTGATTCCTGGCAACCGTTACCATAAATTTGGTGATTTTATTGCCTTTCCCAATGTCGGCAAAAAGGAACTGGAATATGCGCCAAACGTACCGTTAAAGGTGCACGATCTGCACCGTACGCAAAGCATGTTCAATAAAGTGGCACAACGCGATTATCTGGTCAATTTACCCTATCAGTCATACGATTATATCATACTGTTCTTGCGTGAAGCGGCCCTTGATCCAAAGGTAACCGAGATCCAGATTACCTTGTACCGTTTAGCAGAAAACTCGAAGGTCATTAATGCCTTAATTAATGCGGCCAAAAATGGTAAAACCGTTTCGGTTTTATTGGAATTAAAGGCCCGCTTTGATGAACAGGCCAATATTTTCTGGACCACCCGTTTGATGGAAGAAGGGGTAAAGGTAAATTATGGTTTAACTGATTATAAGGTACATTCTAAAATCTGTCTGGTTAAACGGATGGAAAAGGATAAACCTGTTTATTATGCAAATTTAGCAACCGGTAACTTTAATGAGAAAACAGCAGGTTTATACTGTGATCATAGTATTTTTACAGCCAAAAAGGAAATCACGAACGATTTGGTAAAACTGTTTGATGCCTTAAGTAAACGTACGGTAACCAAAGGTTTCAAACACCTGATTGTTTCGCCTTTAGAAAGCCGGTCGAAACTGGTTAATTTTATCAACCGAGAAATCAGAAATGCGAAACAGGGCAAACTGGCCTACATCATGTTAAAGGTGAATAGTTTGGCCGATGAAGGCATTATTGCCAAACTTTACGATGCAAGTAATGCGGGGGTTAAAATCCAGCTTATTATCCGTGGCATCTGTTGTTTGGTTCCCGGCGTGAAAGGATTTAGCGAAAATATCACGGCCATTAGCATCATCGATAAGTTTTTAGAACATGCCCGTGTGTACATTTTTGGCAATAATGGCAAAAACGATATGTATTTATCGTCTGCCGATCTAATGAGCCGGAATTTTGAACACCGTGTAGAAGTTGGATTTCCGGTTTTAGATCATGATGTGAAACAGGAAATACAGGATATCATTGATCTGCAACTGCAGGACAATACCAAATCGAGACAGATTAACGCCTTGAACAACAATAAATACCACAAAAACAGATTAAGTAAAAAGATAAGGGCGCAAGTAGATATTTATAACTATTTAAAAACCAAGCATCAATCATAATGTTAAGATACGCAGCTATAGATATCGGTTCGAACGCCGTGAGGTTACTCATTGCCGATATCAGCAAACAGGACGGAAAATACAAATACAAGAAAAACACCTTAATCCGTGTGCCGCTCCGCCTGGGAGATGATGCATTCCTGGATCAGCATATTTCAGATAAAAAATCGGCAGACCTGATAAAAACGATGACTGCCTTTAAAAACCTGATGGATGTTTATCATGTATCCGAATATCTGGCCTGTGCAACATCTGCGATGCGTGAAGCCCATAACGGTCAGGATATCGTTAAACTGATTAAGGAACAAACTGATGTTACCTTAGAGATCATTGAGGGGCAACGCGAAGCAAATATTATTTATGCCAACCACATTGAGGAAGAGTTAGATGAGAATAAGACTTATTTATACATCGATGTTGGTGGTGGCAGTACCGAACTATCTGTTTTTGTAAAGGGCTCGCCAGAGGCTTCGAGATCTTTTAATATCGGTACCATCAGAATGCTCGATAACCAGGATAAAGAAGAAACGTGGGAAGAGATGAAAGAGTGGGTAAAAGAACATACAAAGGCTTATAAACACCTAGCTGGTATTGGTACTGGTGGAAACATCAATAAACTTTTCCGGATGTCTGACGAAAAGGAAAATGCACCTTTATCATTACAGAAATTAAATTCGATGTATAATAAGTTGACTAGTTATTCATTGAAAGAACGGATCAATACCCTGGGCTTAAACCCCGACCGTGCAGATGTAATTATCCCGGCCTGCGAAATCTATTTAACTTTAATGAAATGGACAGGCATTAAACAGATTTATGTGCCTAAAGTGGGTATGGCTGACGGGATTATTAAACTGTTGATTGAAGAGAAACTAGATTAAGACGGTTTCCTTTCATGAAATCGTGATTGAGAAAGGGCCTTTTCAGCCGGCGAAGCAATCTTTCTTGTGGTGTCAGATTTTGTCATCTGACACTGATATACTCATGGCGTTAGATGTTACCGAATCTGATATGAATTCTTTTAACTGTCGGATGGTAACATCCGACAGCACACAGGTGTTAACAGCCGACAACCTTTAATCATCATCCTGAAATTGTTTCAGGATCTTTTCCTATTGCCATTTTCAAAAAACCTTCCACTTCCTCATTGATATCTTCCTTAAAAAAAATCCTTAAATGGTGGTTAAATTGGTTTGTTCCTGGTACCTGAGCAATTTTGGTTAAGCAAAGATTATCATCGTAAGCCTGATCGAAAGGAATAACTATATGGATAAAATTTTTGCCCAGTTGTGTAATGTATGCAAAGCTGGTTTCAGATTCGATGGCGATCATCGTTTTTGTTGCACGAAGTTTAATTTCGCCAAATTTGCTCAACTGGTCAATAAAAAAACGGAACAACCCAAGAGTATATTCCGTTTTTCCGTTTAAAAAGTCTGATAAATGTTTTTCTTCAGACATCATGATTTTAATCTTCTAATAATTTTGTTGCAGCCTCATCGGTAAACCAGGTTAATTTTCCATCAGTAGGATCGATTAACTGAGAAGGGTATAAGTCTACATTTTTTTCTGTATCACCAATCACATGTTTCAATGCTTCGGCTTTGTTCTCTCCAAAAACCAGGAATGCAACGTTATCGGCTTTGTTGATTAAAGGGGCAGTAAAACTGATGCGGTAAGTATCTAACTTTTCTACATAAACCGAAGCGATATTTACTTCTTCATCTTTAACTAAAGTGGTATGAGGGAAAATAGAAGCGGTATGTGCATCGTCGCCCATCCCCAAAAGGATTAAGTCAAATACAATATCTTCACCCTTAAAGTGTTTGTCGATTGCTTTTTTATATTCGATCGCAGCTTTTTCTGGTGCCAAAGTGGTATCTACATAAAAAATATGATCTTCCTGAATACCTAATGGATCTAGAATCGCTTTTTTTGCCATTAATCCATTGTAGTTGTCGTCGTTAGCCGGAACATTACGTTCATCGCCAAAGAAGAAGTACACTTTTTCCCAGTCAATCCTATGCTGACCTTCTGTAGCCAACAAATGATAAAGTGCTTTAGGAGAACTGCCACCGGTTAATACGAAATTAAAGCGGTCGTTTTCTTCGATAGACATTTCTGCAATTTTAATTACATAATCTGCAAGATCCTGGTTGAGTTCTTCTAATGTTTTATATATGAGTAGATTCATTTTATTAATAATAAAACCGTCATGCCGAATTTGTTTCAGCATCTATCACGAATAGACCCTGAAATAAATCCGATAGCTATCGGATTTATTTCAGGGTGACGACCGGGTAAAAATTTATTCTTTATTCTTCAAGGGCAAGTTAAACCAATGGAAACCATCTCTCGCGATAAGGGCTTCGGCTTCTTCCGGGCCCCAGCTATCTGCAGGGTAGTTCGGGAAATTGATCGATTTTTTGCTTTCCCATGTATTTAAGATCGGCATAACCAGTTCCCAAGCGGCCTCTACCTGATCGCCACGCATAAACAAGGTTTGATCGCCCATCATGGCATCCAATAATAGTGTTTCGTAAGCTTCAGGAGTATCACCTTCGTAGGTCCCTTTGTAATCGAAAACCATATCAACCGGATTTAATACCATATCCAAACCAGGTCTTTTGGCCTGTACCTGCATACGGATACTCATTTCTGGCTGAATACTGATCACCAATCTATTTTGTTGCCAGTTTTCGGTTACACCTGATGAGAAAATCTGGTGTGGAACATCTCTAAACTGAATGGTAATTAATGATGAGGTTTGGTTTAAACGTTTTCCTGTTCTCAAATAGAACGGAATGCCTTGCCATCTCCAGTTATCGATATGGAATTTAACTGCAGCAAATGTTTCAGTATTGGAATGAGGATCTACACCTTTCTCCTGACGGTAGCCTGGAACTTCCTTACCTTCAACCCAGCCTTTGCTATATTGACCTCTAACCGTATGGAAACGGATATCTTCTGCAGAAAAAGGACGCATTGCCTTTAAAACTTCTACCTTACGGTTTCTGATTTCATCGGCATCAAAGTTGATTGGCGCTTCCATTCCGATTAAGCAAAGCAATTGCAAAAGGTGATTCTGAATCATATCTCTCAAGGCACCAGAACCTTCATAGTAACCGCCACGATCGCCCACACCCAATTGTTCTGTTACCGAAATCTGAACGTGATCGATATACGATCTGTTCCATAAAGGCTCGAACAAGGCGTTGGCAAAACGGAAAGCCATCATGTTTTGAACAGTTTCTTTGCCTAAGTAGTGATCGATACGGTAAATCTGTTTTTCGGTAAAGATGGTAGCCAGTAAGGTGTTTAATTCTTTTGCAGATTCTAAATCATGTCCGAAAGGTTTTTCAATAACAATACGGCTGTTATCTTCATCTTGCGTGAGTTTATATTTCTGTAAACATTCCGCAATGATAGGGAAGAAGTTTGGTGCCACGGCGAGATAAAAAATGACCTGTGTACCAGCGCCATATTCTTTTTGATATTTTTCTACGGCTGCCTTTAAATTTTCGAAAGTTTTTGGTTGGGCAAAATCGGTAGGACAGTAATGCATGGTCTTTGCAAAATCCTCCCATTTATCTTTTTTTACCTTTCCGCTGCGTGAAAACTGATTTACGGCATCTTCTAAAGCAGCTTTATAACTATCATCGGTAAATTCGGTTCTACCCGTACCTATAACGGCAAACTTATTTGGCATGTAACCCTCTATAAATAAGTTATATAGGGCAGGTGCTAATTTTCTTTTATTTAAATCACCTGTTCCACCAAATATTACAAAAATGGTAGGGTTTAATGCGGTTTTGCTTTTCATTTTATATTGTTGTTCGTGAATCTAATAGGTTATGATAATTTATTCCAATCAGCATGGAAAACACCATCTTTATCGATACGCTCGAAAGTATGTGCCCCAAAGAAATCTCTTTGTGCCTGGATTAAATTAGAAGGCATTCTTGCTGTAGTAATGATATCGAAATAGGTTAGGGTAGAGGCAAATGCAGGGATGCCTAAGCCAGAGTTAAGACATGCGCTGATTGTTTTGCGTGTACCCGCTAATGTGCCTTTAATGATGTTCTGGATACCGGCATCACCAAATAAATGTTCTAAAGCGTTATTTTTATCGTAAGCCTGATAAATATCTTCTAAGAATTTAGCCCTGATGATACATCCCCCACGCCAGATTTTGGCAATTTCCTGCAACTGTAAATCGTATTGATATTCTTTTGAAGCCTGAACCAATAAATGCATGCCCTGCGCATATGCACTGATCATCGAGAAATAGAATGCATCTTCTAATTCTTCGATCGTAACGGCAATTTTAGTGTCTTTTTTGCCAAAAGCCTCTTCTAAGGAAACCCTTAAGGCTTTGAATTTGGATAAGTCGCGGTTAGACACTGCTTCGTTAATGGTTGGGATCGGCAATTGAAGTTCCATTGAAACCTCTGATGTCCATTTTCCTGTCCCTTTTGAGCGTGCTTCATCCTTGATCTGATCTAGAAGATCATTTTGGGTTTCAGTATCTTTAAAAAGGAAAATTTCAGCAGTGATCTCCAACAAGAAAGATTGTAACCTGCCTTCGTTCCATTTTTTGAATACTTTATATATTTCTTCGTTGCTATAACCTAATCCGTTTTTAAGGATGCCATACACTTCGGCGATAAGTTCCATAATGGCATATTCGATTCCATTGTGTACCATTTTAACAAAGTGGCCAGAAGCGCCCGGGCCAATGTACGTTACGCAAGGATCGGTGCCAACCTTTGCAGCAACTGAATCAAAAACATCTTTTACTACATTGTAGGCTTGTTTATCGCCGCCAGGCATCATACTCGGACCAAAACGTGCGCCTTCTTCGCCGCCAGAAATACCCATTCCGAAGAAATGCAGGCCATCTTTTTCTAATTCATCAACACGGCGGTTGGTATCGGTAAAATGTGAGTTTCCACTATCAATAATGATATCGCCCTTGCTTAACAATGGTTTTAGTTCTGCAATAACGCTATCTACAATTGGTCCGGCTGGCACTAACAAGATTAGTGTACGTGGTGTCTGTAAGCTTGCAATAAAACTTTCAATGTCGTCAAATCCTTCTAAATTGTGCGTTTTGCCTTCTTCTTCAAGTTTCGAGATCATTTTTCTGTCTTTATCGTAACCGGTTACAGAGAAGCCTTTATCCGCCATGTTCAACAATAGGTTGCGGCCCATTGTGCCCAAACCGATCATTCCCAATTTATATTTTTTTGAATCGTTATTTGCCATTTTTTATTTTTTAGGATGCACCCAAAATTAGGGTTTACAAATTAATAATGTAGATTTTGTTGTTAAAAGATTGTAATAAAGATCAATTATTTTTTAGGCTCAACGGTAAAGATGTTGTACTTATCGGCCAGCTTCCAAAGCTTGGCACCACCTTTAATCCCGTCTTTGTTGGTTACGATTTTAATATTGCTTTCCAGTTTGAAATCAATCTGTTTGGAATTTCCACCTCCAATATATAAGGTGTCGTAATTAAAAACCGTTTTATAGATTTCGATTACTTTTTTCAGCCTTTTATTCCAGCGTTCGGAGCCTATTTTTTCAAAAGCCCTGTTCCCGATATAATCATCGTAATCTTCTTCTTTATTGATGGGGAAGTGTGCCAGTTCTAAATGTGGAAGTAATTCTCCGTCGAATAATAAAGCGGTACCAAAACCAGTGCCTACGGTGAAAACAATTTCGAAACCCTTACCTTCAACAACACCTAAGCCCTGCTGATCGGCGTCGTTAACCAGGCGGACGGATTTGCCCAACTCATTGGCCACGCGCTGAGCGAGATCAACATCTGCCCATTTGTTTTTGGCGAGGTTAGGAGCGGTTTTAACAATTCCATTTTTAACATATCCCGGAAATCCGATCGATACACGGTTATAAGTAAGGGGAAAAGGCTTAATCAACTCTACAATGCCCGAAACAATATCTTTAGGGGTAGCTTCTGCGGGGGTTTTACTTTTTAAATATTCGGTAAGCATATTTCCGGTTTCATCTAAAAGAACCGTTTTTATACTCGTACCGCCAATATCTATTGATAATATATTGTTGTTTTCAGCTTTTTTCGTTGTAGCCATAATTGTGTATTTATAAATCCGAAGTTCTACAAATAAATTAAAACGACAAACAATAAATCGCGATCGGGGTAATTTATGTGTAATAATATATTCTATAAAATCTATGTATTTAATAGAATATAATTAAGTTTGTTCCGTTAAACTAAAAAAGACCACTAAAGTTATGACGGTAAACTACCTTGCATTTGCTATTCCAGCATTTTTTATTTTTGTATTTATTGAATTTAAGATCGCCCAACACCAAAAAAAAGCAAAAGTATTCAAATATGAAAGTACGGTTGCAAATTTTAGCGTAGGTATTGCCGAAAGGTTGTTAAACCTGTTTATCGCTGCCAGTTTTTATCAGGTTTACGATTGGATATATGTAAACTATTCAATATTCGATATTTCTACAAAATGGTACGTGTGGATATTGCTGTTACTTTCAACTGATCTGGTTTGGTATTGGTACCATAGGTTGGGGCACGAAATTAATTTTTTATGGGCAGCACATATTGTGCATCACCAGAGCGAGGAGTTTAACTTGTCTGCAGCTGCAAGAATTACCACCATTCAAGCTGTTTTCCGTAATGTATTTTGGTGTATACTTCCCCTGATTGGCTTTCATCCAAACATGATCATTACTATTCTTTTGGCTCATGGTGCCTATTCTTTTTTTACGCATACGCAATTAATCGGCAAGTTGGGCTGGCTGGAGTATATATTGATTACACCTTCTTTGCACGGCGTTCATCATGCTTCTGATGAAAAATACCTGGACAAAAACTATGGTGATGTTTTTGTTTTTTGGGATAAGCTTTTTGGAACTTTTCAAACCGAAGAAGAAGCGCCGAAATATGGTTTAACACACCCGATTAAAAGTTATAGTTTCCTTTGGCAGCATTTTCATTATTACCTGGAGATAGGGGAAGCATATAAGCGTGCACATGGATTTAAGGCCAAATGGAATGCTGTTTTTGGAAGTCCGGCATTAATGGACCAGAATATCAGGCCGGTTTTAGAAGAGCGCTATTTTCAAAATAAAAAACAGGATGTGGCCAAACCCAAGTTCAAAACGTATTTAAATATTCAGTTGATCGCTGTGGTAGCAATGCTTACCTGTACCACTTTATTTTATAGTTCTTTAACATCATTGAATAAGGTAGCTATCCTCATTTTTATTTTAGTGACATTAATTAACATTGGTGCACTTTTAGAACAGAGAAAGTGGATTTACTACCTGGAGTGTTTCAGATTAATCTTAATTTTTGGCTTCTTTTTCTACACTTATAACCTACTTGGTTTTTTGATATTCCCTGTGATCGTATTAATTACACTTGAGCGGACTTTTTCTTTACGTAAACTTTACATGAAGCATGTGTTTGCATATGTAAAGGCAGGATAATGGTGTTTCTTTATCTTTCGATTTTAAATCGCATATAAATGTTACAAGCCGTTGTTTCGTTTTGTTGAAGTCTATTGATGTGTATTTTTTCAATTTGTAATAACATTATTACATCTTATTGTTGTGTTCACGCTTCTTGCCATAAAAAAGTCCGTTTTCCAGCTTTTTATGGATTTTTTTAGCGTTTTTGCATGCTAACCTGATAAACGTACTGTTGCGTTATTTTCTCCTATCATTCGAATTGTTGTCTTTTTAATCATTCAGTTAATGAATGTTTGTTGTTGATAATCTTTATTATTTTTAGTTTCGATTTGTTTTTATAATTTTATATAACGAAACTTATAGTAAGCAAAATCAAACTAAACGTAACATTTAAAGACTGTCTTTAATACATTAATATTTGCTTAACATAGTTTTAACACAAACAGGCTTACTTTGCCCGCAAATCCGGACGAAATAAATCGAAGTTGTGAACCCAATTGCTAACCGGATATATAAATGATTATGATTATAAATTTTACTCAACAGATTTCTTGGTATCAGTGCGTTCTGCATGTAAAGAAAAGTAAGCCTGAGCATCATCAGAAAAAGGGCAACACTTTTATTAAGGTCACGCTAAAACGCTTTAGCATTCTGCTATGCGCAATGGTTATACAATTAATCGGCGTGAACGAAAGTTTTGCGCAGAACCCCGCCCAAAATATAGTAATTAAAGGGACTGTCTTGGATGACGAGGATGGACAAGTATTAATTGGAACCACCATAACCGACAACAATAAAAAGTTTTTGGCGGTAACCAATGAGAAAGGTAATTATTCCATCAGTATTCCTAAGGGAACTGCCGTTTTATATAATATGGTCGGTTACAAAACCCTTTCTAAAGTTTTTAATAACAATGACAATAATGCTGTTGTAAGGCTGCAATCATCTACCAGTACATTAAATGATGTTGTTGTTACAGCTTTGGGCATTAAACGTGAAGAAAAGGCCTTGGGTTATGCAACAACCAAGATTGATAGTAACGAATTTACAAATGCAGTAGCCAGTAACTGGACGGACGCCTTATCAGGGAAAGTAGCAGGCTTAAATTTGATAAGAAACAGCGGACCCGCGGCTTCAAATAAAATTATTCTTCGTGGCGAAAATAACCTTACTGGTGATAACGAAGCGTTAATTGTAATAGACGGAGTTGTAGCCAGTAGTTCTGCCAGAAGAACTGCAGCTTCATCCGGAGGTGTTTATGGAACATCGGGAGACATTATGCCACCCGATTTTGGTTCTGCACTAAACGATTTAAATCCCGATGATATTGAAAGTGTTACCGTACTGAAAGGACCGGGTGCATCGGCACTTTATGGTCAGCGCGGCGCGAATGGTGCAATCATCATTACCACCAAATCAGGTAATAAATCAAGAAAAAAACTATCAATCACTTTTACATCCAATAGTACCTGGGAGAAAGTGAACAAAAGTCCTGAAATTCAAAGTGAATTCGGGCAAGGCCAATTTGGTGTAAATTATTTCTCTTACGGCGCTTCTGATGATGGTGCGAGTACAAACGCAACAAGTGCAAGCTGGGGAGCACCATTTAATCAAGGGACAAGCTTTTTTCAATACGATCCAACTACTAAAACAAGAGGAACAACCCGAACGCCATGGGTAGCTTACGAAAATCCTGTTGATGCATTTTTCCAGACTGGTTTTGAATCTTCAAACGCAGTGAGTTTAGATGGAACGTACAAAGGTGTAGCGATGAGATTCTCGGCTTCGCATGGTAACAATGAATGGATTGTTCCGAACACTGGCTTAGAGCGTACCTCATTGTCTTACTCTGCTAATTCTGATGTGACGAAAAAGTTAAATATTCAATTTAAAGCCATCTATAATAATAGACATAGTGATAACCTACCGGCTACAGGATACGGTAATCAATCGTTAATGTATTGGTTTATGTTTGCGCAACCAAACGTAAATACAGACTGGTATAAAGATTATTGGGCTAACGGACGCGTGAATGAACAGTTTGTTAATATAACCACTACGAATCCGGAAAGTCCATACGCCATATCAGAGCAATATCTTAATAAACAGCGCAGAAATGGATTATTGGGAAGCTTACAAGCTACTTATAAACTTACCAGCGAGTTGAGTTTAATGGTTCGCGGATCGGTAGATTATAACCATGATATTCGCGATACACAACGTCCTTATGATGCTGCAGGCAATAAATTTGCTCAGGGGTCTTATCGTCAACAAAATATTAATTCTTATGAGATTAATGCTGATTTCTTATTGAGATATAATAAAAAGATCTCGCCATCCATTCAAATGAATGCAACCGTGGGTGGTAGCCAAATGCGGAATGAATATAAAAAAGGTGAACTAAGAGCTGATGGATTAGTTATTCCAGGGATTTATAGTTTGACTAATAATGCAAATCCCTTAATATCAGTACCAGACACAGCGAGATATAGAATTAACAGTTTTTATTCATTGTTATCATTCAGCTTTAAAAATTATTTATACTTGGATATTACCGGTCGTCAAGATTGGAACAGTACTTTAGCCACTCCATTTAGAACGGATAACGTGGGTTTCTTTTATCCATCGGCAAGTGCATCATTTGTACCATCAGATCTTTGGGAAATGCCAAAATTCATCAGCTTTTTTAAGTTACGAGCATCAATTTCTCAAGTAGGTAGTGGTGGTACTACGCCATATCGTACAGCTTATAACTACAGTTTAGCCTCTAACGGAATTTATCCGGATAGCGCAATGACTAACCCAAGTATTTTGCCAAATCCAAACTTAAAGCCATTAAAAACTACAACAATTGAATTAGGTACAGAATTACGATTATTTAAAAATAGATTAAACTTTGATTTCGCTGCGTACTCAGGAAATACAAAAAATCAAATTTTAAGTAGAATTGTAGATCGTGCTACCGGTTATAATGTAGCTGTATTTAACGTAGGCGAAGTGCAAAACAAAGGTTTGGAGGTTTCCATCAGCGGAACACCGTTGCAAACAAAGAAATTTAAATGGCAACTTAACGGAACGTTTACCGCAAATAGAAACAAGATTATAGAATTAGCAGATAGTTCGGTTGTTTTAAGGACCGGAGCATTAGGTGGCGGACAAATTGTTGCCAACGTTGGAGGTAGTATGGGCGATTTATACGGTAGGGGATTTGTTCGCTCTCCAGATGGTCAAATTGTATATGACGCGACAACCGGTAATGCAAAAACTGGCACAGATCTCATTTACTTAGGTAACACAATGCCAAAATTTAGATTTAGTTTTGGTACAACAATAACTTATGATCGTTTTACGCTTTCAGGATTGTTCGATGCGCAGTTGGGAGCCGTGGCACATTCATTAACATTCTCGAGAATGGCTGCGCTTGGTAAATTGGCTTTAACATTGCCTGGTCGTTATAATGGTGTGGTTGGCGATGGAGTGGTGCAAAACACAGATGGTACCTATCGTACCAATGATGTTGTGGCTACCAATCTGGAGAATTTCTATACCTCACTATATGGATCTGATCAAGCAGAGGGAAGTATTTTCCGTACCGATTATCTAAAGTTTAGAGAGGCAAACATCACTTATTCTTTCGGCCCAATGTTTCTTAGAAAAATTGGCTTCACCAAGCTTACCATCGGTGCGTATGGCCGTAACCTGTTTATTTGGTCACCATGGCCGGCGTTCGATCCTGAGTTTGGTACCTTATCGGGAACTGACATTGTGCAGGGTTTTGAAACCGGGCAATTGCCATCAACCAGATCTTATGGTGTACGTTTAGTTGTAGGCCTTTAATTAAAAAGAAAATGAAAAATATTAAAAACATATCCGGTTACACATTATTATTTGTTATTAGCATTTCGTTTTTTTCTTGTAAGAAAAATTTTAATGAAGTTAATACAGATCCAATTGGAAAAAGCACAACAACAGCAAACCAATTATTGGCGCCAGCATTGGTGAATGTTTTAAGTGCCAACATGAGTAGAAATCGTAGTTTCAATAATGAGCTGATGCAAGTTACTGTAGACATTAACGATGGTGAGGGAAGAATATTTAGGTATGACGTAAGACGCAATGTTGCAGATCAAACCTGGAATGCATGGTATCCTGAACTTACTAATTTAAGAAACATCAACACCATTGCGAGTGAGGCTGGTTCTATAAATAAATCATATCAGGCAATTTCTAAAATCACTGAAGCCTGGGTATTTCAATTACTTACAGATGTTTACGGTGATGTGCCATACACGCAAGCAAACCAAGGTAAGGAAGGGATTTTGGAGCCAATTTTTGATAAACAAAAAGATATCTATCTGGATTTATTTAAAAAGTTAGAAGAAGCAAATACCCTATTAAGCGAGCGAGCCGCAATTATAGCCACCGGCGACCCAGTATACCAGGGTGATGTAACTAAATGGCGTAGATTAGGCAATTCTTTATATCTAAGACTTTTAATGCGCATTGCAGGAAAATCAGAGGTTAGTGCCCAGGTAATAGCCAAGATCAAAGAAATGATTGATACTAATCCAGCCAAATATCCAATTATTCAAGACAATAGCCAAACAGCTAAAATTCTTTGGAATGGTACAAACAGCAGCACTGCAGTGTATTCATCACCTTTTATGAGTATTCGTGCTGTAGATTTTAGAACTCCGGCAATTACTAAGTTTTTTATGGATAACCTGACTACATGGGCCGATCCACGAATAGATACAAAATACGGAAGAAACAATATTGGCCGTTGGGGAATTGCGCAAGGTCCTGGAGGGTACATTGGCGTTCCCAGTGGTTACGCTGCCGGTAGTTCTGTAGTGAAACAAGCATATTTTTATTCTGATGCTCAGGTCACTAATGGGATTACACTTCAGACGGATGCCTTTACTGGTATTATTATGAATGCTGCTGAAGTCGATTTTATTTTAGCAGAAGCAGCAGCGAAAGGATGGATTAATACAAGCGGCGAAACCTATTACTACAAAGGGATAGGTGATGCGATTAATTATTGGTTACCTTCTTTATTTACAAATCCAAACGATCCATTAATAAAAGCTTATGCAGTTACTGCAGACATCGATTGGGATAACACACTTCCTTTAGATAATGTAACAGCAGGTACAGCAAGTAAAATGGAATTGATCCACTTGCAAAAATATTATGCCATGTTTTTGGTAGATTTTCAACAGTGGTTCGAGTATCGAAGAACTGGTCATCCATTTATACCAAAGGGTAATGGCTTAGAAAATGGTGGCAGAATGCCGGCAAGATTAAATTATCCGTTAATTACGCAATCTACAAACCCAACAGGTTACAAAAATGCAGTAGCCGCTCAAGGCACCGATGATATCAATACATTGGTTTGGTGGCAAAAACCTTAATATTCAGAATATGAAAAAGACATTAAACTATATCCTTTTACTAGTACTAACGGCTTGCATTTTTACCGCATGTAAGAGAGAAGACGATTACATTAAGATTCTGCCAAGTTCTTTTATCGCCAACTTCGATTTAAAAAAACTTTATAAAGGCGGAGACGTACAACTTACATCAGAATTAATGGCTGGTGCAACTTTGGTTAAAGGTGTGGTAATATCAGATTTTAGATCGGGAAATTCTCCTACAGGATTATTAATTATGCAAAACAGTAGGCTGGCAGGCAATGGAATCGATTCATTAAGAGGTATGGCTTTTAATCTTGGTGCCGACGCTTCAAAATTTATTCCAGGCGATTCTATTCATGTTAAAGTTGAAGGCGCAACGTTAAAGCGTGTAAATGGTATTTTACAAATTACAGGTGTTCAACTTAGCGCAATTACCAAAATAGCTAGTGGTAAAACGCCAAAAATGTTAGTAGTTAATACAGCTGCAATGTTAGCCGCACCAAATACTTTTGAAAGTACGCTCGTTACTATTGCTAATTCCATTTACGAACCAGAAATAGTAGCCGGAGCTACCTATAGTGGTGAAAAAACGATAAATGATGGATATGGGAAAGCAATTATTCATACAGAAGCAACAGCCACTTTTGCTTCAAAAGCATTGTCACCTACAGGGAATTTCACAGGAATTCCATTTATCATTCCAACAAATGGCGTTAATCAAATCCAATTGTGGATGCGTGAGGAAAATGATTTTGTATTTGTTGCATTACCTAAACTTTCTCCTATAGTAATTTCAGGCTTTCTTGTTGATCCAAATGGAGGAGATGCTAATAATGAATATATCCAGTTTCTTGCTACACGGGATATTAATTTTGCTACCACTCCATTTTCGGTATATACAAATAATAATGCAGGTGCAACTACATTCCCAACCCAGGGCTGGAATACAGGAGGAGCAAGAACTTATAAGTTTAACCTCACCAGTGGAACCGTGAGTAAAGGCGAGTATTTCTATGTTGGTGGTACCCCGAAAAGAATTAATGGCTCTTCGAGCGTTCTTTCTACAGATATTAGCGGCGCTAAATGGATAAGAAGTGTAGATTATTCTGTTGCTACAGGCGCTGTGGGAGCAGATGGAATCGGTTCGAAAACTGATAACTTATTAGCTAACAGCGGTAATGTTGCTGGTATTGCGGTTTTTGAAGGGACTGCAGCTACAGTAACTTCAACACCATTAGATGTAATCTTTTATGGTGGAGCAAATGGAAACTTTTATTCGGCTGGCCCGCCAGAGGTTGGATATAGAATTACCATTAACGATTTTTACACCACTTTTAATCCCTCGACTCGTGGATCGCAGTTGTTTTATGGAGCAGGAACCAATTCAACTCGTTTATCCTTCCCAGCTGCTACTAGTTTTGCAAAATTAGGCGGCGTTTACGATGCTACATCCGGCAGATGGGTAAATGGAAGATCACTGACCAATGTTCCGTTAACGGTAACTTCCCCACTAACAGCTATTGAGGGTGGTACATCCCTTGTAAATTAAATAAAAATAAAGGGTCAGCTAGCAATAACTGACCCTTTTTAATCCCATTGAATTTTATATGGATGATTCGATATCATCACAACAAACATCCTATGAACAGAAGATCATTTATACAAAAATCAACTTTATTAACTTCAACAGTTTTCATCAGCTTAAAATCCTTCCCATCATCTTTGTTTTCTGTAGATGGATTAGTGAGGGGCTCTGTGACCAGTAAAGGAAAAGCGGTTGCAGGCGTAGTAATTTCGGACGGTTACAGTGTGGTACAAACCGATAAAACAGGTAATTATCAGATTCAATTGCATGAACTTGCCCGTTTCGTTTGGATCAGTACGCCATCCGGCTATGAATTCAAAACCGAAAGCAGTATTGCGCGTCACTATTACAAACCAGATACCGCAGGTCAATTAAATTTCGATCTCAAGCCGTTAAAACAAGACGACAACAAACATAATTTTATCATTTGGGCCGATCCACAGGTAAAGAACAAAAAAGATGTTCAGCAAATGATGGAAACTTCTGTGCCCGATACAAGGGATGTGGTAAGGGGAATGGGAAAAAAACTTGTTCACGGTATTGGTGTGGGCGATTTGGTTTGGGATAATTTCGATCTGTTTCCAGCTTATGATGAGGCCATCGCTAAAATAGGGATTCCTTTTTTTCAGGCCTTAGGTAATCATGATCAGGATTACAGACAAGGAGGGGATGAGACCTCAGACCGTACTTTTCAGGCCCATTATGGACCTACATATTATTCGTTCAATAGAGGTAAGGCCCATTACGTTGTTTTGGATGATGTTCGCTATTTAGGGGTAGAAAGAACTTATGACGGTTACATTACACCAACACAGCTTAAATGGTTGGCTAAAGATCTTCAGCTGGTGCCCAAAGATGCACTATTGATTATCTGTCTCCACATTCCGGTGCATAACTCCGTTAAAAATAACGAAGATTTTTATGCTGTCCTCAAAGATTTTAAAAACGTTCACATTATGTCAGGCCACACGCATTTTAACAAAAATGTAATCAAGAACGGCATTTACGAACATAACCATGGTACCGTTTGCGGTGGCTGGTGGACAGGTCCGATTTGTGAGGATGGAACCCCACGTGGTTATGGTGTTTACGAAGTGGATGGCACTAATTTAAAATGGTACTACAAATCTACAGGCAGAGACCGAAAAGAACAGCTCGATATTTATGTAGATACCTTAACCAATCAAAAAAGGTTAATTGCCAATGTTTGGAATTATGATCCTGAATGGAAAGTAGAATATTTTTTGGATGGAAAAGCGATGGGAGTATTGGCGCAACAGGATGGATACGATCCGTTGGCCCTTAAACTGTATAAGGGTGATAAATTACCAAATCCGAGACCATTTGTGGAGCCAAGATCTACTGATCACTTATTTATGGCGCATTTTGAGCCATCGGTTAAAAAAGTAAGGGTTGTGGCTACCGATCGTTTCGGAGAAAAATTTGAAGCAGAAATTGATGCTTAGTGGTGCTGTAAGATATTACTATCCGACAGTTTCGTGGAAAAATTAATGTAAATTTAATTAATCTCCTCACTTGATCACATTTAACACTACTATATTGCAAATTAATCGACATGGCGGAATAATAACATTTTATGCCGCTAAAAATTAATGAATATCTGTGCTGTCGGATGTTACCATCCGATAGGTGCTTCAAAAAATAAACTTTGATTAGATTAATGGCGCCAGATGGAAACATCTGACGCCAAAATAAAGCCACATTTCAATATGAAACTTACAAAAACAGCAATTTTTGTTCTTTTATCTGCATTCGCGGTAAAATCGAATAGTCAGGAAATTAAATTCCCTGCATTTAGTGCCGAAGCACATCGTGGTGGAAGAGGCTTGATGCCCGAGAATACCATTTTGGCCATGTTAAACGCCATGAAGATCGAAGGAATCACAACTTTAGAGATGGATACGCATATCTCTAAAGACGGTAAAGTAGTGGTTACACATGATGACTATTTAAGTCCTGCATTTATGCTTACGCCTGAAGGAAAAGATATCCCGGCAACAGATGCTAAGAAATATCCGATTTTCGGGATGAATTATGATGAGATTATGAAATTTGATCTGGGTACCAAATATTATGATCTGTTTCCTCAACAGAAAAAAGAAAAAACACATCTTTCTTTACTATCTGATTTGATTGATGCCGTTCAGAACGATATTAAAGCCAATAAACGCAAGCAATTTTTCTATAACATCGAAACCAAGTGCAGCGAGAGCGGAGATGGCATTACCAACCCTAAACCAGAAGAATTTGTTAAGCTTTTAATGGATGTAATCATGAAGAAAAAGATCGCCGATTTTGTAGTGATCCAGTCTTTCGATAAAAGGACAATCCAGATTATCCATGAAAAGTATCCAAAAATGAAAACATCTTTTTTGGTTGCCAATAAAAAAACTTACGAAGAAAATATTGCCGATTTAGGATTTAAACCTTTTATTTTAAGTCCGGTTTGGCAGATGGTGAATGAGGAGCTGGTTAAAAAAGCGCATACCGATGGTGTGAAAATCATTCCGTGGACAGCCAATACTTTAGCCGATATCCAAAAATTAAAGGCTTTAAATGTGGATGGGATTATTTCCGATTATCCGGATATTTTAGTTCAGGCAAAATAGTATTTTAGGCCCTAATAACCAGATATCATATGAAAGCACTTTTTAATAGGCTATTATTAATTTCTTGCTCCGTGTTGGTGCTGAATTTTACAGCATTACAAGCACAGGAAGTTAAATGGGACAGCACCTATCGCCCAGGGAAGTATATAGAGCAGGTAGCAAAGTTTAAAGCCGATCCAAAATCGAAAAAGGATTTCGTTTTTTTAGGCAACAGCATTACCGCTGGAACAGACTGGGCAAAACTTTTAGATCTTCCCCATGCAAAAAACAGGGGAATTTCCGGTGATATTACTTTTGGTGTGTTAGAACGGTTGCAAGATGTAATAGATGGTAAGCCCGCCAAGGTTTTTATCCTGATCGGAATAAACGATATCTCGAGGAATATTCCAGATAGCGTGATTCTGAAGAATTACAAAACGATGGTTACCCGCATCAGAAAAGGTTCTAAGAAAACACATATTTATTTCAATACACTTTTGCCCGTGAATAGTGCTTTCGAAAAGTTTAAAAATCATTATGGCAAAGACGAACACATTCTTTGGTTAAATGACGAAATCAGAAAATTCGCGACAAAAAATGTAACGGTTATTGATCTATATCCGAATTTTACCGATAAGGATAAACATTTAAAGGCTGAACTTACCAAGGATGGCCTGCACCTTATCCCTGCTGGATATCAGGTTTGGGCAGATTTCCTGAAACAAAGTGGTTATTTGACAGAGAAATAATAAGATTTAGTAAGAAGTCAAGTTTCAAAAAATTGCTTCTTACTAACTTATTAAATTAAAAGGTTTTGGCCAGCTGCCTCCACTTCCTCTTTATCAATGTTTTTTAAGACAGGTACATAACCTAGCCTTTTTATTTTGGCATATTGAAGGATGTACCTTTCTGTTTCCAGATTCTCCCCGCCATTAAAAATGATACCTTTAATTGGGATTTCATACTGTTTTAGGAGATTAACTGATAAAAGCGTGTGGTTAATACTGCCCAGATAGTGCTGAGAGATCAATATTACTTCTACATTCAATTTTTTGATTAAATCGATAATCAGTTCTTTTTCGTTTAAAGGCACCATTAAACCACCTGCACCTTCAATAATTAAATCGTTATCTGTTTCAGGGATATTTATTTTGTGAAGATCAATGTCAATTCCGTCTAATTTAGCCGATAAATGAGGCGATAGCGGCTGTGTTAGCCTATAGCTTTCGGGATGAATAACCGTTTTTGTGTTGCTGATTAATTTTTCGATAGTTAAGCTATCGCTGGTTTCTAAATCCCCAGATTGGATCGGTTTCCAATAATCTGCCTTTAATTTCTCGGTTAAGATGGCACTAATCAATGTTTTTCCGATTCCTGTTCCGATTCCTGTAATAAAATATGTAGCCATTTAATTCAATTCTTTAAGATGATTACCCAATGAAATAATTTCATCATCGGTATTAAAAGTGTGCAGGCAGATTCTTAAGCGTTCTTTTCCTAAGGCTACCGTTGGACTTAATATCGCCCGAACATCAAAGCCTTTGTTTTGCAAGCTGGTTGCGGCTAGCTTGGTTGCTTCGTTTGATGAAAATAAGACCCCTTGGATAGTGCTTTCGCTTGCCAGAGCATTAATATTCTTTTCCATTAAGACCTTTCTAAACAACGCAATCTTTTGATGGACCAGCTGGTGGTCAAAATCATTTAACAAATGATAGGCCGACCTGATGGCTACAATATTATGAATGGGCGCTGCGGTAGTGTAAATAAATGATCTGGCAAAATTAATTAAGTAGTGGCGCAAATTTTTGCTCCCCAAAACAATGGCTCCATGCGTACCCATGGCTTTCCCAAAAGTTACGATGCGTGCAAATACCTGATCGGTGAGATCAAGATGGTTGATCAATCCACGGCCCTGGTTACCAAAAATACCTGTCGCATGCGCCTCATCTACGATTAAGCTGGCCTTATATAGTTGACAGAAATAAGCAATTTCGGTTAATGGGGCCATATCACCATCCATGGAATAAATGCTTTCAACTACAACAAATATATTGCCTTTAGCAAGTTTAAGTTTGTTCTCCAGATCATTTATATCGTTATGCAGAAATTTATAACGTGTTGCATGGCTTAACCTACAGCCATCTATAATGCTTGCGTGGATCAGCTCGTCGGTAATGATGGTATCGCCACGTTGAGGAACGCTTGATAACAGTCCTACATTCGCATCATAACCCGAATTGAAGATTAATCCGCTTTCCGCTTCATGAAAATCGGCTATAAATCGTTCAGTTTCTTCAATAAATGCTGTGTTGCCGCTTAATAATCGTGAGCCTCCCGCGCCATTTAGGTAATTGGGCAGTGTTGCTACAGCATTGCTGATCAGTTTTTTTAATTCAGCAGACCTGGCAAAACCCAGATAATCATTTGAACAAAAATCGACAGGAGGGATGTTTGTTGATAAATTCCTGATCGATAGATTGTCTTTTCGCTCCTGAAGTTTACCGTTTAGAAACTGTTCAATTCTGCTCATTGGTCAAAAGTAAATAAAGCAGCTTATAAATATAAATCTTTCAAAAAAAATGTCTGCTTACCGAATGTATAGATAACATAAGGCTACAATTTTTAATTTATAAATTTGCAGTCTGAATTCAATTTATGCAAGAGAATAAATACGACGATAAGGATTTTTTTAAGCAATATAGTTTAATGAACCGTTCGGTAAAGGGATTGGATGGAGCTGGCGAATGGCATATTCTTCAAGGGCTTTTTCCTGACTTTAAGGATAAAAATGTACTCGATCTGGGTTGTGGTTTTGGCTGGCACGCTAAATACGCGGTAGAACATGGCGCAAAATCAGTCGTGGCCATTGATTTATCCGAAAATATGTTAAAAAAGGCTCGTGAAATGAATTCGTCCACAAAGATTGATTATCAGCTAAGTGCTATTGAAGATTTTGATTTCGGGCAGAATAGTTATGATGTTGTCATCAGTTCACTGTCTTTTCATTATCTCGCTTCTTTTGACGAAATCTGTTTGCAGATTAATAAAAGCCTGGTAAGAGGCGGAAGTTTCGTTTTTTCTGTGGAGCATCCCGTGTTTACCGCTCAGGGCAAACAGGACTGGACTTATGATGAGAACGGAAAGCCATTGCATTGGCCGCTCGATCATTATTTTGTGGAGGGTAAACGTACCGCAAATTTTTTAGGTACAGATGTGGTAAAATACCATAGAACATTAACTTCATACATCGGAAGTCTAATTCATAATGGTTTTGAAATCAAGGCACTTGTGGAACCCACGCCTAGTGATCAGGATTTGTTAACAATTCCAGAAATGAAGCACGAACTCCGCCGACCAATGTTTTTAATTGTGTCTGCAGTGAAAAAGGAATTATAAGGCATAAAAAAAGCGCCCCGAATAATCGGAACGCTTTCAAAAATATAATTAATTACTTATTACTTCATTTATCCTTGTGCTGGAGGATTAGAAACTACTGGTGCCTTATCTTTTTTGCCTCTGCCACCCATTCCTTTTCTCATTTTTTCACCCTTTTCTTTTGCTTCGGCACGGAAAGCATCCATTTTTGTTTTCTGCTCCGCGGTTAAAACGGCATCAATTTTAGTTTTTTGCTCATCCATGGCCGCTTTGCGCTCCTTCATCTTACCTTTCATGTCGCCTTGATCAGCAGATCTCCAGGTTTCCATTTTTTTTGCATTGTCTAATTGAATGGCATAGATTTTCGTTTTCTGATCAGCTGTTAAGCTTAACTCTTTCTCTAATCTCGAAGTTACTCGTTCTGCTCTTTGTTCTGCGGTCATTTTAGGCATTGCCCGTCTTGCACGCTTGGTTGTGTCTTGAGCAAATGCAGCGGTTAAACCCATTACTGCAATTGCTATTGTTAAAATTACCTTTTTCATGTTATGTTTTTTATGTGTTTGTTAAATCAATAGATACATAAAAATGCAAACGGTTTAATCGGCTGTTGTTAAAAAGTGTTAATTTTTATTTAATTGCGAAATTGATTTCTGCATTTGCGCCATCATTTGGGTCAGTGTTTCCATTGTTGGATCTGGTGCAGGCTCGGGCAATGACGTAGATATATAAGCTTTAGCTCTCCAGATTTCTAGGATGTCTTCAGCTGCGATGGTATAAGCGTCATATACCTTATTATCAGATATCAGTTTCAAATCTTTATTTTCTCTGAAACGGTTACCAGCCCTTTTATACACTACACCTTCATTTTTACTAATTACAATGTAGGTTTCTCCGGTTTTTACTTCATTCCAGTTATCCAGATATTCGCCAATAATTACGCTGCCAGGTTGAACGGGTAACATACTATCGCCCATAATTTCGAATGCCCTAAAGGTACCCTGTCTTAATGCCGCTAAAGGAAGTTGAAATTTTGGAAGATCGCTAATGTATTGTGGGTCTGAAAAACCATTCAAATAACCAGCACTTGCCTTAACGGGAACTAATTCGATATTCTCCCGATCGTTCTGATCTACAGAAATACTAAGCACCCTTAAGTTTGATCCCTGGCTTTTTGGCTTAGGTTTCCAGCTGTCAGATATCTTCTCATTGATAAATTCATCAATGGTCAAATCAAAATATTCAGCTATTTTTTTTAGCAAATCATATTTAGGTTCTGCCCGGTCTTCCTCATAAGCACCGATAAGTGATCTCTTGATTTCCATAATATCAGCGAAATTCTGCTGTGTATGGCCTTTTTTCTTCCTGAGGTACTTTAAATTATTTGAAATATTTGACATAAAAATAAATTTTAAAATAAATTTGGAATTACTAAAATAGTTAGTAATTTTATGCTCATAAAGTTAGTAATATTATTTTGAATTGCAAGAAGGTATACTAAATAGTTTAGTTTTAATTTTTAGACACAAGATCATGAAAAAGTTTGTTTATATCGTTACCGACAGAAATCGTACAAGTATGCACGTGGGCATGAGCTCAGATTTGATTAAAACCCTGGATTTCTATAAACAGATGCCAAACTTATTTTTTGATAGTGGTCAGCAATTAACGCGTTTGGTTTATTTTGAAGAATTTAAAACAGAAGCGCAGGCTTTGCTTCGCTTTAAATCCATTAGCAGGTTTACACGGATGCAGAAAGAACGTTTAGTAAGATCTTGTAATCCGGATTGGATTGATTTAACCATAGGCCTCGATTTCGAAAATATCCTTTTGGAAAGAAACATTACCAATCAAGTTAAACTTTCGTTTTCGAGCTTATCTTAATCAAATTTAAGTTGCAAATGTTTTAAATAATCAGATAAGAATGAAGAAATATAAAAAATGCTTGAATGATCAGGATATAGTTTCCAATTATTCAAGCATCTCATTTAATTTAATGAATGATTCAAGCACTAATTAAATCATTCAATTATTCGTTCATTCAGTTGTTCTCTCCTTCGGTCATTCAATTTTACCATCCAGGTGCAAACGTTAAACCAAATACTCCGGTTTTAACATCTTTACGTTGAAAAGGAATGGCATAATAAGGCTCTAATACAAAATAACCGAAAACATTTACCCGTACCGATATACCAACACTCATTGCCGGCACACGCTCTGTTGTGGCCTGATAAGTAACTGGATTTCCATTATCATCTTTAACCGGTACACCATTATTGTCTAATACTGGCTCTGAAGTGTAAGTTGGTTCGCTTTTGAATTTTACTTTAGTATCGTTTGTCCAGGCCAATCCAGCATCAAAGAATAAATTCAGATCTGAAAATAAAAATTTAGAAGGTATTGCCGCTAATTTTTTAGGTCCGGTAAAAGGTAAACGGACTTCAAAGTTAAAAACTGCTATTTTACTTCCTGTTAACTGATTAATGTCAAACGACTCCGACGATTGGGCTGAGGTACTTTTGTAAATCGAGTTCGATTCGTATCCTCTAATTAAATAAGGATAACCTACGTACATCGGATAAAGCCTGTCGGCATCTTTACCAATTCTTAAGGTATTATAACTTCTTACGGCAAAAGTTACCGGTTTAGCTCTCCAATACTTACGAAGATCTGCAGTTACGCCTGCAAAGTTGTAGGTGCCAAAGTATTTTTCTCCACTCACACGATATCTGAAACCATCAAGTGGACCAGTTAAACCGAATATTGAGTTATCACCAACAAAACCAGCATTCAGCTGATAAAGGGTGAAAGAATTAAATGGAATACCGTAATCTTGAGAAGCAACATCGTTAGAAATTCTGCTTTTATCTGATCCTCTGTAAAAACCAGCATCATCATAATAGTTGCTATAGCGGTCGATCCTGTAGCTGTAATGAGAAAATGCACCGCCTAATTCAAACCGGTGAATTTTACTGAACGGATAAGCACCAAAAACCTGAATCTGGTCTTCAAAGGTTCTAATGATATCTGTGCGGTCTGAAAGCACATTAATGGTTTGATCCTTCCCGGCCTGATCTTTACCCACAGTGATATTCTCATAGCCATACGACCTAAATCCAGATACATAAGGTATATGTGAAACGGCTGCACCCCAGTTTATCCTGCTTTTTTGATTGATGTAGCCTACCAATCCACCAAAATCGTAAATCTCTCCATTTACCGATAAATTTGCAATGATCTGGTTCGTGCCCAAGATATCACTGAACATACCAACAATACCACCTGAAACACCTGTTCCAAAACGGCTCGTTGAAACACCAACACCGCTATTTGCCAGATAATCTAACCTGAATTTCGGTTTGTAAGGAACCGTTTTCATCGAATCGGCAATGATTTTCTCGAAACGGTCGAAATTATTCAAGTTGGAGTTAATGATATTTACCCCAATGTTTTCCATAGGAGGGAGGATTGCTGCATCAAAATTTTCCTCCTGATTACCAATCCGTTTTGCTTTAAAACTGTTCAGTTTAGCATTGTACAAAGTATAACGTTGGTAGCGGTAATAGCTATATACGATATCATCTGTTGTTGAAACCGAAATTGCTGGCGAAAACTCTGTGATTCCACTAATACCTGTAAAGTAATCGGTTAGCTGATCAACCGTATTATCGGCAAAATTGTATTTGTATAAATTCCTGAAACCATCTCTGTTGGATAGGAAATAGATATTTTGACTATTAGCAGAGAACTGTGCATTTAAGTTATTCGCCCCCGGAAATACATCAAGATTACTTACTGTTTTACCCGCAATATCATAAACAGCTAAATTGATTGGCAATACAGCATTTACTACATTCGCCTGGATTGCAGCTCTATCTGATGAGAATACCAGCTTTTTTCCGTCAGGAGAGTAGCTTGGTGCATAATCAGAATATACATCGTTCGTCATCTGCGTGACAACTTTGGTATCCAGGTTGTAAGAAAAGATATCACTTTGTCCTTCAACCATACCCGAAAAAGCGATGTCTTTTCCATTGGGCGACCAGGTTAAATTACCAAATTGTTGCACCTGATCCATAGGCGTTTGCGAAACGGTAGTTCCATTTGCAACATTGATAATCATCATCTGGTTTTTACCCTGACTAAAAATACTGAAAGCAAACTGTTTACTGTCTGGCGACCAAGCTCCGGCTGACTCAATGAAATTAAAGTCATCAATATGCCCGTTCGAGATCTGGCTGCTCAATTTCCTGATAATTTGCCCTGTTTTAGCATCAGCAAGAAACAAATCGATACCAAACAGATCTTTTTCAGACATAAAAGCCAAATACTTTCCATCTGGACTAAGGGCAGGAGCAACGTTCATATTTCCTGCATTTTTATTATCGATGATTTTTGTACCTGTAATTTTGATCTGTGAACTATCGGCCTTTAACATCGGCTTGTAATGCGCATCTATCGAGTTTTTCCAAAGTCCTGATAGAGTTTTATCATCATAACCAAAAGTATACCGTATCGCATTTTCGTAGCCATATTTTGCGGTATTTTTAAATAACGGAACAATGGTTGTATCGCCATACTGAGAACCGATATAAGTCCAAAATGCCTGTCCGTAACGGTATGGAAAATATTTATTGGAATTGGTTAAATCTTTTAATGAGGGGATATCGCGGTTTAACATGGCATCACGCATCCACATCGAAGTAAATGCGTCTTTCTTTCCAATTGATAAATACTCGGCCATACCCTCAACCATCCACAATGGTGTTTGGCCAACATTTTCTAAACTGATCGAATCTTTTTCGAGTAGGAGGTGGTATTGAAAAGCGTGAACAAGCTCGTGACCTAGTACATGCCTGGTTTGGCTATTAAGTTCCATTACCGGCATAATCACTCTGTTTTTCAAGGCTTCAGTAACACCACCAGTTCCAATGCCGATTTCTCCGTTTAATACAGTTGTTTGTTGGAAATCAGGGTGGTTATTATATAAAATGATAGGGTTCTTCTTTAAAAAAGTATCTCTAAAAACTTCCTGGTGCATCTTGTACCAGGTTTCTGCATCCTGAGAAAAACGTTTTAAAAGTTTTTCATTTTTGATGTAATAGTAAATCTCGAAATGGGGTGTCTGTAAAACTTTAAAATCGAGTTTTTTATACCTCACTTTATTTTGTCCGAAATATTGGGCTTTAACAGAAAAAGAAAGAATAAGCAAGAGCAATAGGGAAGAATACCGCTTGAATAGAGTAGAGCCTATTTTCATATGTGTGGTTTTAGTAATGATGTTCAATAATTTACAAAAATGAAATGGTAAGATTCGGAAAATAAAAATAGCAATAGTTTAAAACACTATTAAAAATTTTAACACTTTTTAAAAGTTTTCGGCCTTTATGACTCAGATAATCATATCATCTGAGCTGTTCTGAATAAAATGATGGCTAAGGTTGATTATTTTCGAGCTTTTTTCTTTCTTTTTCTTCCTGACGCTGCTTTCTTTTCAGTTCTCTTTCTTCCTTTCTTGTTAAAGGAACAGTAGCGGCTGGTGGGGTTTGAGCAGGATCAGATTTCTTCTCCTCCTTTTTAACCTCAGGTTCAACCGTTACAGGTACTTCTGTTACAGGCAGTTCAGGAACAGTAAAATCTGTAGAATCTACTACAGCGCTATCCGTTGATGTTGTATCTCTAACAATCTGTGGACTAGGGCAGTTATAACTTCTTGTTATATCAACCGTTGCTTTTGGAAATGCACCATAAGTATATCCCGATTTGGGATCCAGGTACACCTTCTCCATAAATTTAGCAAAAATGGGCAATGCGGTTCTCGAGCCTTCGCCCTGTTCACCGTTTTTAAAGTGTGCCGTTCTTTCGTCGCAACCTACCCAAATACCTGTTACCAGATCTTTGGTTAAGCCCATGTACCAGGCATCAACGTAATCAGAAGATGTTCCTGTTTTACCACCAATCTGGTTATTTTTCTTGAATAGATTTGGCCATTCCCACAGTGCTTGTGAGGTTCCGCCTGGCTCTTCCATACCTCCACGGAACATGTAAGTCATTAACCAGGCAATTTCTTCTGTTAAAACCCTTTTGGTTTTTGGCTTAAATTCATCGATAACTTTATTATCCTGATCCGTAATCTTTTCTACCAAAATCGGATCGGTTTTAATGCCCTTATTCATAAAGGTGGCGTATGCCTTTACCATTTCGTAAACGGTAACATCGTTAGAACCCAAACTTACCGATGGCACAGACTCTAAATGACTATCGATACCACATTCATGTGCATATTTAACCACATTATCCCAGCCTACTTTTTCGGTAACCTGAGCGGTTATGGTATTCACCGATTTTGCCATGGCCCAACGCAAACTCATTTCGCGGTAGGAGATACTATAATCGGCATTTTTTGGCTCCCAGTATTTGGTTTGGCCTTTATCCTGATACGCTATTTTAACAGGTTTGTCGGTAAATTTATCGCAAGGGCTCATACCTTGTTCCAATGCCGTTAAATAAGCGAAAGGTTTGAAAGTAGATCCAGCCTGACGTTTAGATTGATTAACATGATCGTATTTGAAAAATTTATGGTCAATACCACCCACCCAAACTTTGATTTTTCCACTCGCTGGCTCCATGGTCATCATCCCTGTATTCATGATTTTTCCGTAATAGCGGATAGAATCTAGAGTAGAGAACGAAGTATCACGGTCGCCTTTGTAAGTGAAAATCTGCATCCGCTTCTTTTTATTGAAATAGGCTTTAACAGAATCCGGGCTATTCGGGAATTTCTTTTGTAAAAGCGCATAAATGGGCAGGTTTTTCATGGCTCTGTCCGGATAATCAACTTTTTGCTTTTCCGAATCATACCAAGGATCTTCATTGCCCCAAACGCTGTAAAACCTGCGTTGCAAAATCCTCATCTGATCAGCTACAGCTTCCTCGGCATAGCCTTGAAGTCTGGAATCAATGGTGGTATAAATTTTCAGACCATCTTCATAAAGATCGTAACCATTATCGGTACACCATTTTTCAAGGTATTTCGCTACAGCAGCCCTTAAATAAGAATCTCCATCGCTACCATCCTGTATTTTACCTTCTTTCAATTTAAGGGGCTCTTTTGATAAGGCCGTTAAACTATCTTTACTGAGGTACTTATACTTGTTCATCTGCGCAAGTACCACATTTCTTCTTTCTAACGCCTTTACAGGGTTTTTGGTTGGATTGTACATCGTAGTGCCTTTGAGCATCCCTACGAGTATGGCCGCATCATTGGTCGATAAATCTTTCGCTTCTTTATCAAAGTAAATACGGCTTGCCGTTTTTATTCCATAGGTATTATTACCAAAGGAAACGGTATTCAGGTACATCGTAATAATGTCGTTTTTAGAATAGTTAGACTCTAATTTTACCGCCGTCTGCCATTCTTTTAATTTTACAATCAGCGTTCTCACTAAAGGGATTTTGATTAATAAACCCTGCGATTTATTGTAACGCGTACGGTACAGGTTTTTGGCCAGCTGTTGCGTAATGGTACTGGCCCCGCCATCTTTACCTAAACCAATAACAGCACGGCCAACCGCCTGAACATCAATACCCCAGTGTTTGTAAAAACGAACATCTTCGGTAGCCACCAAAGCCTGTATTACACTTGGGGCAATTTCCTCGTAGTTTATGGGTGTTCTGTTCTCTTTGAAATACCTGCCGATCAGTTTTCCATCAGCCGTATAGAGTTCTGAGCCCACACGAAGCGTAGGTGCTTTTATGTCGTGAACACTTGGCGAGTAACCAAATAGCCACAAAAAGTTTAATTGCAGTGCTGAAAAGAAAATTATTATAAAAAATAAAACGATTGCAGAATAACGTAAGTACTTGTTTTTTATCTCTTTAAACATATTGGATAAGATGATCTTTAGGTAAAAGCTGTAGCGCTAAATATAAAAAACTCTAAATGCAAATTAACGTATTTAATTTACTTATTTTTTAGTTCTATATTTAAATTATTGATAGATGGATTTACCTAAATAGTGCATAAGTATGAAAAACGAATTTAAAGGATTAATTGTACAGGGCGAGAAGAAATTTTCATTAAAAAACCATAAAACCGACTTTACTGGTGGTTACAATAAAGAAAAAGCGAAAGATGCATTGGTGAATTCGAAAATAGAACTGAATCATTTACAGGAAAAGTTATATGCATCCGGAAAACATTCACTTTTGATTATTTTCCAGGCGATGGATGCTGCAGGGAAAGATAGTGCTATAGAACACGTAATGAGTGGACTAAATCCACAAGGATGCCAGGTGTACAGTTTCAAAGTGCCAACATCGGAAGAATATGAACATGATTTCTTATGGAGACATTATCGGGCTTTGCCAGAGCGTGGAAGGATTGGTATCCATAACCGATCGCACTATGAAAACGTTTTGGTTTGCAAAGTGCATCCGGAGTATATTTTAAGTGAAAATATTCCAGGTTTTTCTGATGTAAAAAAGATTAACAAGAATTTTTGGCAGCAGCGCTATAAAAGCATTAAAAATTTCGAAGAACATTTAACCGCAAATGGAACTGTAATTCTAAAGTTCTTTTTAAACGTAGGTAAGGACGAACAGAAACAGCGGTTTTTGGATAGGATAGAGGATCCAACCAAAAACTGGAAATTCTCATCAGGTGATATTAAAGAAAGAGCCTTGTGGGATAAATATATGGCTGCTTATGAAGACGCCATTAACGAAACCAGTACCAAAGATTCGCCCTGGCACATTATACCTGCCGACAAAAAATGGTTTGCCCGTTTGGCCATTAGTGAAATTATTGAAGATAAATTGAAAAGTTTAGACCTTAAATTTCCCATATTGGGAGAAGACGAAACAGCTAAACTAAGTGAAACAAAGAATATTTTGCTGAGTGAATAAAAAAATGCAGGTCTGTAAGCCGGGTTCTGTTTCCTGATTGCTCAGGATTTCTATCATTTATCCACTATAAACGTTGCCGTTTATCTCTAACGACCTACCCACTAACATCGGACGGGCAGCCCTTTATCCCGACCTGAAGTCGGGACGTTAGCCTATTTGGTCTTTCAACTCCCGGGGTTTACAAACCACTACAGTCGCCTGTAATGCTCGTGCGCTCTTACCGCACGTTTTCACCCTTACTCCGACCAAAGCCGGAGCGGTATATTTTCTGCTGCACTAATCCGTAATTCAGGTTTTCATTCCTGAACCCCTTTCCGTTAGAAAGCGGGATGCCCTGCGTTGCCCGGACTTTCCTCTCTCCCGATAAATCGGAACAGCGATAGAACAACCTGCATTTTGCGCAAAGATGGGCTTTTTTGATCACAAAGACACAAAAAACACGAAGATTTATTGAGGAAACTATAATGGAGGTAAGTTTATCGGTTAGCGCAAAGCGTTCGATGCCGTAGATACAGTTTATATCAAAAATATCATCATAATGATCTTTATTTACAATTCTGCAAATCTTTTGAAACTTTCGAGTAAGGTACAAAACCCTGCTTATTGCCAAACGAATTGGTGATATAAACCATCACCTGCGCCACATCAATATCTGCCAATTCAGGGAAGGCTGGCATTTTTTCCTTGTATTCTTTACCGTGAATAATCAGAGATTCGTTAGCTCCGTTTTTGATGAAACAAGCTAAGCGCGTTTTATTCGCCTTTAAAAATACCGAATCGGTTAAGGGAGGGGCAAGCTGACCGAGTCCTTCACCATTTGAACCATGGCAGTTCTGACATTTGGCTTTATAAATATCTTTTCCATTCGACATATAATTTTGAAGATCGATAGTCTCCTGATTTTGGCAAGAAACGATAATGGCGATAAGGGAAAGCAGAAATATAGCGTTGATAATGTACTTGCGCATAATGTTTTGTTATGAAAATCGTCATTTCGAGCGGAATGAAATGGAGCCGAGAAATCTATAAAGATAGATCTCTCATTCCACTGCATTTCATCTGATAGCTATCGGATCGGGATGACGACCTGTATTGTTACTTTTTATACTCCGCCAATAAAACCGGAATATCTTTTTTCAGTTGTTCTACCTGTTCTTCTTTAGTCCCATCATAAGCACCGCGGATCCGTCTGTCTTTATCAATTAGAACCAGATACCCCTGGTGGATGTAACCGTCTTTCGCAGTACTGTCTTCGCCAACGGCTACCAAATAGTTCTTTTCGGCTAAAGTATATACACTATCTTTAGTTCCATAAAGAAATTGCCATTTTGCCCCATCTACGCCTAATTTCTGGGCATACTTTTTTAATACAGAAGGCTTGTCGTATTTAAAATCGATCGTATGCGAAACAAACATTACATCCGGATTGGTTTTGAAATCGTTGTAAACCGTCATTAAATTGCGGTGCATGGTAGGGCAGATGGTGGTGCAGGAAGTAAAGAAAAAATCTGCAACATAAACTTTACCATCAGTGGCTTTATTGGTGGTAATTACACTATCCTGATTTAAGAAAGACCAGTCAGGAATGGTTTGATATACGGTGTCTATTTTCTCTACACCAGCGGCATCTTTAATTGTTTCGGCATGACGTTCACCATAAAAGGGAAGCTTTTTTTCTTGTTTACAAGCGGTGAATATGGAAATGGCTAACAGAGATGTTGCCAGGTAAGCAGTAATTCTATTCATGATTTTATTTTAAAATGTAAATATACGAGGTAATTTTGTCTGGAACGTTAATTGTTTGGAAAAGTGCGGGGTCAGATGTCCGAAAGTCAGAAGTTTGGGCGTATAAAATTTATGGCTCAATATCTTCCGACTCCGGTCTTCGGACCCCCGACTAATTTACTTTTTAATGTACTTCGCTGGCTCCGTTACAAACTTTTGTTTGCAACTTTCCGAGCAAAAACTATAGGTAACTTTATTATAAACCGTGGTTTTAGCTGTCTCAGCTTTTACTTTCATTTTGCAAACTGGATCTACCACCACTTTCTTTGCTGAATCGATCAAATTTGTTTTTGTTCCATCGATATCGGAGTTTGCATTTGATTTTAGTGCTATTGTTGTTAATCCAATTAGGATTATTGCTAAGATTGATTTTTTCATTTTGAATTTATTTTAGTATGGGGTTGGCAGTTCGAAAATCGAGGTTTCGGGCTTAACGGCTAAACTTCATATCTTCTGACTCCGGTCTTCGGACCTCCGACTTATTAACTATTTATTTTACATGATATATTCTTATTAACGAATCCGATTCTCTCGTAACCTTGATATAACCATCTTCAACGGCCCTGATCTTAACCATTTCTGATTTGTAGTAATCAAGATCTTCCTCAGCTGTTTTCCCTTTAAAATCATCTTTAAAGAAATGCATCCAATCCATCATTTTTTCATCAGCGGCATTTAACCGGCTAATTAAATCGTTAATTTTCTGTTTTTGTACGACTGAATCCGGAGCGTGTTTAACCCGGTCAGAAACCAGCAAGGTATCTAACTTCATTTTGTTTTTGATTACTTTTTCGCCATCAATCATCAGTTTATCATGGATATTTAACACTTCCTGACGTATCGCCTTTGCGTCTGGTTCCGTTTTACAGGAAAAAAGCAAAGCCGAGATCAGACATAACATCGTAATACTTAATCTGTTCATATGCTGTTGTTTAAAAATTATAGGTTAATCCAATGTATGCTTTTCCAGCACTCATGGGGTGATCGGTTTCCGCTTCCCAAATATTCTTTTGGACACCGACATTCAAGGCTATATTTTTATAAAAAACATCTACACCCAGGCCACCCATCAGGTTATTCATGACGTGTTCTCCCGTTTTTTGGCCTTTGTATTTTTCTCCTCCAGAATATTCGTAAAAAAACTGCGCCGACGGCATGATTTTTACGTCCTTACCAATGCTCTGCGTGTAAAAAATATTAAGGAAACTGGTAGTGCTATTGGCAATTCCTTCGTCACGGCTGTTGGTTCCATTAACCTTATAAGAGGTATTTAAACTTGCCCCAAATTTACCCAAACCAACCATGTAGTTGAGATAAATAAAACCATCGGTACTTCCGGTACCTGCCTGCATCAATGATGAATAACGGATACCAGCGGTATTCTTGAAATCGTTTTTGCCTGTAGGCAACTTTATCCCTGCTCCGGCAATCAGCTGTTGTTTGAAATTATCTTCCAGTTTTTGAACAAGATGATAACCTGCGTACAAATTGACATCACCTAAACTCGATATTGATGAAGTATAACCATTGTAGCGTTCGCTATTGGAAACATAAGGTAAAATCGCATTAATTTCTAGTCTGCTGTTGATGAAATATTTACCTCTGATTTCTAAGGATCGGTAAAGTTCATAATCATCCGGATTACCGGCATGATTGGTGATTGGTGAATCCTGACTCCGGGCCGGGATAAAGAAATTCCCACCATTTGGAAAAAGGGAATGCGATTGTCCTTCGTAACCGCTAAACGAACGGTAGCGGTATAAAAGACTGATGCTATTGCGGTTATAGTATGGCGTAATACCCATAAAACAGCCGCAGATATCGCAGGCGAAAACCTGACTGCCCATGAGTACGAAAACTAAAATCAATAGCTTACGACTCGCTGTATAATGTATTTTTGATAAATTCATGGTCTGTTAATGTTTTTAAAAATGCTTTGATCTGCTCTTTTTCTGTTGTGTTTAAAGGGATGCCATTTTTGAGTTGGACATCAAGATTTGCTGACGCTTTTACACCTGAATTGTAATGTTCTAAAACCTCGTCTAAACTGTAAAAACGTCCGTTGTGCATGTACGGACTGGTGTATTCGATATTGCGTAAAGTCGGAACGCGGAACTTTCCAAAGTCTGAGGCTACACCAGTAATGTGCGAACGCCCCTCATCTGTGCTTACCAGATCCAATCCGTTACTGCGGTAAGAAAAATCAGTGAAAAATGGCTCCGCATGGCAAGAGCTGCATTTTTCTTTGAAAAGATTATAACCAGCCAATTCTTCAGGTGTAAAAACAGCGCCGCTCTCTTCACGTATTACTTTATCATATTTCGAATTGCCCGAAACCAGTACCGCCGTAAATTGGGTAATCGACTTTAAAATCAATTGCGAATTAATTTCCGTCGAGCCAAAAGCCTGCTTAAATAAATCAGGATAAGGTGCGGTATTTTTCAGAAATGCAACAATGGTTTGTATATCTGTTCCCATTTCGCAGGCATCGGTAATGGCATTTAACGGTGAAGTTTCAATGTTTTTTACCCCACCATCCCAAAAAAAGGCTTTTTGCCAGGCCAGGTTAACAAGGGGGGGAGTGTTCCTTTTCCCCTGACAGTTATTTACTCCATGACTAACCTTATGATCGAGCTGGGTAAAGGCGGCAAATTGTTGGTGACAACTTCCGCATGACACACTTTTATCGGCCGATAACCGGGCCTCATAAAATAACTTTTTGCCCAATGCAAAACCTGCGTTGGTTAACTTATTATCTTCGAAATTGTATGCAGGAGCAGGGAAGTTGGCTGGAACTGAAAAGGTGACTTTCTTTTCTTCCTGAGCTACTTCATCTTCGTTCTTGCTACAGGCATACATCAACGCAATGCTTAAAAAAAGCATTGCGAAGACGGTTATTTTCTTTAACATTTAGTTATGGATGTGATCTAAACGGAATAAACCATTTACATAATTGTTGGCCACAATTACCGAATTTGCATCGCCCATGGTGAAATTTAAAGTGGCGAAACTCACATCGGTTTTACCGGTAAACAGCGCAGCCGCATTTACGATAAAGTGCATGTTCGGTTTACCATCTGTTCTCACGCGAAGCGGGTTTGCAGCATTGATTTCGGTAGCAAAGGTCCTGATGGTATTTTTGGGTTCAGTAACACCACCAATGTGAAAAGTGAGCGCGTTTCCGGCTGCTGTTGATTGCGGAGAAGTTCCTTCCAGTTTAACAAAGATGTAACCGCTGTTCCATGTCCAGAACATGCCATTAATTGGATCTAAAGCACCTGTTTGCGCACCTGCAAAGTTACGGGCATAATCTACACCAATCGTATATTCAATTTTGGTATAATCGCCGGTTGGAACATCTTTTAAGGTAATATTGGTCGATTCTGTTTTCGAAGCATCGATTAAGAAATAACTTTCAGGAATCAGATAAGTTGTTCCATCAGCCTTACTTAATTTGATATTGCTTACATAGTATTTAAATACATTGATCTTAAAATCTTCGCCTTTGGCATTTTTGTATGTAGTGGTATTTAAAACCAGCGGACTCCCATTTACCTGATTTTCGAATTCGATAGAGAAAGTGGATTTGGTATCTGCGGCAACTTCATCTGCATCTTTTTTGCAAGATGAAAGTAATATAATAGGGCATAACAATGCCAAAAAATAGGTTGAAATTTTCATTTTAAAGAAATTGGATAAGTAAAAAGTATTAAAGAAATTCTAATACGGCCGTCATGCTGATCCGATAGCTATCGGATTCATTTCAGCATCTTACTAACAATGCAATATTGCAGCCCCTGAATTAACTCCGATAATTTATCGGATCGAGGTGACGATCGAAGAAAAAGATTTACTTAAACCGTTTTCGGTGGATGAAAAATAGAAATAGAAAGATCTTTAACCGGTTTTTCGATGTAAAGATTTTCTGAAGTGATAATGAAATAGGGAAGATGGTGATTTACTACGACTGTCTGAAACCTGGGTTCAGCCTCTGCAACTCTTTTCAGGTTTTCCTGAGCCTGTTTGTTTTTACCATCGAGGTCTTTTAATTTTTTGGCTAGGAAACACTGTCCATCGCAATGCAATTCAGGATGTTCTTTATTGATACAGAATACACTCGTGATGTATTCTTTGTTCATTTTATAACCAGAATAAACCACCAGCTGCATGAAACCGTTGCTAACGGTACATGTAATGATCAGATATATTAAGATTTTTTTGAACATGGTATTGCGCTGCAAAAGTATTAAAGAAATTGATTGCAGCAAAGAAAAAATAAAAAGGCATATAGATTTCTTAAAACTTTAGATCTATTTGGAATTGTATAGTGCAAAATTTTTGAATTTCAATCATCAGGTCACTTAGTTAATGCTTCAAGCAAAATTACAATGAAAGTTTCCTGAAGTGCCGCGGCAAATCATGAGCAATCAGTAAAAACCCTTATTATTAAATTCACCTGCTTTTTTAGTTATGACGTTTTTTTATTTATCTTGCATTACACAAAAATTGAAACCGATGAAATTACTTAAAGCTGTTGCCGTGATGATGGTATTATCCTCATGCGCAAAAAAAGAGGTGCCGGATGTACCGCCCACATTTAACGACCCGAACTGGATCAGGATTGAAATCGCGAATGGGAGAGAAGCCCATGCTGTTTATGGGGACATTGACGATACTTTAATGGTATCCACACTTACCGAGGTTTATCAAACCACCGATAAAGGCAAAACCTGGCGAAAAACCAAAGTGAATAATCAACCCATTTACGGTTTTCTGTCGGTTAAGGATACTATTTTTGCACTGCAATCTAATGGTTTGCTAAAAGATAATCTAAGAATGGCAACCTTTAGTCAGTATTTTAGCTTAGATAAGGGTTCTACCTGGGATTGGTGCAGCAAATATGGTATTTCAGAACAAAGATTTCAGGAGTTTGCAACACTTTATTTAGATAACCAGTTTAAAATTAAGCTCAAAGAAAATATTGAGCCTTTTGATGAGCATTCAGGTCCTTGGTCTGGTTATGTATTAAAAAGCGATATTCAAATTTTTAAAAATGGAACTTCTAAAATACTGCAGGTTCCCTTTGATAATCAGATCAATAACATACATACGGATAAATCAGGAAAACTCTACGTTTCAGCAGGAAGAGCCATTCACGATAAAAAAACAGGTAAGTATTTATCTGCTGAGAAAAGTGACGCTGCAATTATTTATATTTCTAAGAAAAATGTATCGCAACTGATTGATTAAGGTTAGCAGATTTCTCCATGTCAATCTGTATTTCCTTGGCTGAAAAACGATGCTCGCGTCAAGACAATACTAAATAAAAAACACAGATGAATCACCTTCATCTGTGTTTTTTATTTCTGTCTGTGGTGCCTGTGCCGTAAAACTATGCCTGCAGATCGGCCATTACCGCTTTGATTTTTTCGGCAAGTTGCGCGTTAACCGAATCAAAATCTTTTCTATCGGCTAACGGTGCGTTAACGCTGCAATAAAATTTAATTTTTGGTTCTGTACCACTTGGACGGGCAGAAACGATACTTCCATCTTCTGTAATAAACTGCAAAACATCCGAAGTTGGATAATCCAGTTTGCTTACTTTTCCGGTTGCTAAATCAGTTTCCTGACTTAATTCGTAATCTTTTAATATCGAAACTTTCGATCCACCCAATGTTGCAGGAGGATTTTCCCTGAATTTAACCATCATGGCTTTGATCTCTTCTGCACCAGATTTACCTTTTTTGGTTAGTGAAACTAAATCTTCTTTATATAGGCCATATTCTACATACATGTCTAACAATGCATTGTATAAACTTGCGCCTTTATCTTTGTAGTAGGCTGTCATTTCAGAGATGAAAGCTGCAGAAACTACAGCATCCTTATCACGCACTAAATCGCCGATTAAGTAGCCGTAACTTTCTTCACCACCACCTATGAAATATTTTTTACCCTCTAACTCCGTCATCAACTGACCGATGTATTTAAATCCGGTTAAGGTATTGTAGTAAGTTACATTTTTCTGTTTGGCAATCGCTTCGATTAGATTAGAGGTAACGATGGTTTTCACAATAAATTGATTTCCGTCTAACTTTCCGCTTTCTTCCCAGGCAGATAAAAGATAATTAATTAATAAACTTCCGGTTTGGTTACCATTAAGCAATACCCATTCACCATCGTTATCTTTTACCGCAATACCCACACGGTCGGCATCAGGATCGGTTGCCAATACTAAATCAGCATCGATTTCCTTTGCCTTGTTCATGGCTAAGGTTAATGCGTCTTTTTCCTCCGGATTTGGATATACTACTGTTGGGAAATTACCATCGGGTGTGCTTTGCTCTTCAACCAAAGTTACATTGGTAAAACCAAACTGAGCCAAAGCTTTAGGTACAAGGGTAATTCCCGTGCCATGGATTGGCGAGTATACAATTTTTAAGTCGTGCTGTCTTTTAATCGCTTCGGGAGAGATTGAAAGTGCAGTAATGCCATCTAAGTAAAGTTTATCTACATCTTCACCAATCAACTCGATATTGGATTCCACACGGTCGAATTTTACTTCGTCGATGCTTTTAATCTTATTTACCTCATCGATGACCAATTTATCATCGGGAGAAGTAAACTGGCCGCCATCGGCACCATAAGCTTTATAACCGTTATATTCTTTTGGATTATGCGATGCCGTTAACATTACACCGCTTTTGCAGCCAAAATGGCGTACGGCGAAAGAAAGTTCTGGTGTTGGTCTTAACGCAGAGAAGAAATAAACATGGATTCCGTTTGCTGAGAATACATCTGCAGTAATTTTAGCAAAGTAATCAGAATTGTTCCGGCTATCGTGCGCAATAGCCACTTTGATTTTTTCGTTAGGATATTTGTTGTTTAAGTAGTTGGCCAATCCTTGTGTGGCCGTGCCGATGGTGTATTTATTGATCCGGTTAGAACCTGCACCCATAATGCCACGTAAACCACCCGTTCCAAACTCTAAACTTCTATAAAATGCATCTGTTAATTCGGTAGTTGCATCTTTATCTACAAGGGCCTGAATTTCTGCCTTTGTATTTTCATCATAATTCCCACTTAACCACTGATTGATTGTGGCTTGCGTTGATTGGTCGATTGCCTGCATTGAGCTGTCTTTTTTAATTTAATATCTGGTGTTGAACAAATTTTAATGAATGATGTTTGGTAGAAACGAATTTATTTCAGCCCATCCAAATTTTATTTTGTTGAGGGTGTTGCTTTTAAGCAGCTTTTGTTTAATTTCACGCCCCGATACAATAATAAAGAAAATCCACTATTAATGTGACGCGAATGTAACTTTTTTAAAATGCTTGTAAAACCGGCAGGTTACCGTTGCATGATCATGGGTGAAAAAACAATTTAACAGATGAAAATATTAAAATTTGGGGGTACTTCTGTAGGTAGTCCTGAGCGCATGACGAAGTTGTTGGATATCGTTAATCCAAATGAAGAACAGATTGTAGTGTTATCAGCCGTGTCTGGAACTACAAATAGTTTAGTAGAAATTGCAAATTATTTTTTAGCTGGAGATAAGAAGAAGGGGAGCGAATGCGTTGAAAATCTATATCAAAAATATAAAACTTTTGTTGTTGAGTTATTGCCGGTTGCCGAATTTCAGGAGCAGGGAAATGAAGTGATCGATTACCACTTCGGTTTTTTGGCCGGATTGGCAAATGATATTTTCACTTCAATTGAAGAGAAAGTAGTATTGGCACAAGGTGAGCTATTATCTACAACTTTATACCATATTTATTTAAAGTCGATCGGTGTACCATCGGTATTGCTGCCAGCTTTAGATTTCATGAAAACGGATGAAGATAACGAACCAGATATCCCTTTTACCACAAAACATTTAACTCCGCTTTTGGAGCAGCATAAAGAAAATAAATTATTTATTACGCAAGGATACATCTGCCGCAATAGTTTTGGTGAGGTAGATAACCTGCGCCGTGGTGGAAGCGATTATACCGCATCTCTATTGGGTGCTGCAATCCTGGCTGAAGAAGTTCAGATCTGGACGGATATCGACGGAATGCACAACAATGATCCACGCGTGGTTAAAGGAACCAAACCAATTGCCCAGTTATCTTTTGATGAAGCAGCGGAATTGGCTTACTTTGGTGCAAAAATTTTACACCCACAATCTGTTTTCCCGGCACAGAAATATAAAATTCCGGTTCGTTTGTTAAATACCATGGAACCTTCTGCAGCGGGTACCTTGATTACTCACGATAGTGAAAAAGGTAAAATCAAATCGATCGCGGCTAAAGACGGCATTACGGCAATCCGTATCCAATCGAGCAGAATGTTGTTGGCTTATGGTTTTTTGCGTAGGGTTTTCGAAGTTTTTGAACGGTATAAAACACCAATTGACATGATTACAACCTCTGAGGTTGCCGTATCATTAACGATTGATGAAACTGCACATTTGCCACAGATTATAGAAGAACTAGAAAGTTTTGGAACTGTCGAGGTTGATACCGATCACAGTATTGTGTGTGTAGTTGGCGATTTCGGTTCAGAGAAGCATGGTTTTGCCAGCAGGGTTTTAGAAGGCTTAAAGCATATTCCAATCCGCATGATTTCTTATGGAGGAAGTAACTACAACGTTTCGCTATTAATCTTAAGCGAATATAAAACCGAGGCTTTAAGAAGCCTGCACAATAGATTATTCGAATAAGAGGAAGAAGGCGCCGATTATTACCAGCAATCCGATCAGGAAGTGAAAAGCCAGAAACCTTGATGGTAATAATCCATTTTTATATTTTTTGTACGAGTTATACAATCCTGCAGAAAGAATAAGAACAATAAATATGGCGGCCGCTATCTTCATTTTTTGATAAATAAAAGAAATAGTACAATAAGGAGTAACACGATAAAAAACCGGATTTTTCCATTGTATTGTTTCTGGGTAATTCTTCCACGCTTTAAATCCAGGTAGTTACCCAAATAAATTAGCCCAAAGAATAAAATTAAAATTATAATAAGGAATTTGAACATGTTCGCCGATAAAGATATATCAAAGTTTAACAATATTGAAACGCCTTTTTACTATTACGATACCGATTTGTTGCAAAAAACACTGCGCACTTGTGCAGATGCAGCAGCTCCGTATCAATTTCATATCCATTATGCCCTAAAAGCGAATTTCAATAGCATACTGCTTAACCAGATCAAAGAAATTGGTTTTGGTGCAGATTGTGTGAGTGCAGGTGAGGTGAGAAGAGCAGTTGAAGTTGGTTTCGACAATAAAAAAATAGTTTTTGCCGGGGTTGGCAAATCTGATAAAGAAATTAATGAGGCTTTAGACCTTGATATTTTCTGCTTTAATGTAGAATCTATTCAGGAATTAGAAGTTTTAAATGAGCTTGCGGCTAAGAAGGGTAAAATTGCCCAGGTAGCCATCAGGATCAATCCTAATGTTGATGCACACACACACCACAACATCACCACTGGTTTGGACGAAAACAAATTTGGAATCAATTCATGGGATTTGCCAGAATGTGCCGAAACATTAAAAGCATCACCGAACCTAAAGTTTATCGGGATCCACTTTCATATCGGTTCTCAGATTACCAATCTGGATGTTTATAAGAATCTCTGCGTTCGCGTAAACGAATTTGCTGCATGGTTTGAGGATAAGGGATTTAATCTTCAGGTATTGAATGTTGGTGGTGGTTTAGGGATTGATTATTACAACCCAGATCATCAAATCCCGGATTTTGAATCATACTTTAAGATTTTTAATGAATTTTTAACCGTTAAACCTGGCCAGGAAGTACATTTTGAATTGGGAAGAGCATTAGTAGGACAGTCAGCTTCTTTAATTACAAGGGTATTGTACATTAAAAACGGAAAGAAGAAAAACTTTGTGGTTTTGGATGCTGGTATGACTGAATTAATGCGTCCGGCACTGTATCAGGCTTATCATAAAATCGAAAATCTGTCTCAAATCTCAAATCTCAAGGCTCAAGGCACAGTTAAATACGATATCGTAGGTCCGATCTGTGAAAGTACAGACTGCTTTGGTAAAGAAGTAGAGCAACCACAATCTTTCAGAGGCGATATTTTTGCCATCCGTAGTGCGGGTGCTTATGGAGAGGTAATGGCTTCTAAATATAATTTGAGAGATGCGATAAGATCAGTTTATAGTTACGAGATATAAAATGTCATATTGAGCCTGTAGGAGTGTTTCAAAGTTCTTCGGCAGGCTCGACATGACAAACCTAATTATTTCTTCTTCGACGCCACAAATACGATTACACCTGCTATCAAAATAATACCGCCTGCGTACGGCGGCCAGTTGACAGCTTTTTCCCTGTCGGCCGATATTTGAATAGGGCCCGCATCAACAATTTTTTCTTTTCTGGTATAGGTAAAACCTGTCCAGATCAGCATAGCAATTCCAACCACAATTAATATAAGTCCTACCGTTTTGTTCATGATGTTTTGTTTATATCAGAACAACGGCAGGTTAATTATGTTTTATTGAAATGAATAACCCAGGCTTATTTTCTGCGCATAATTAACATTGTCGGCCATTTCTAAAGAAAAAGAAAAACGTTTGAAATACAGGTAATAGTTGAAAACCCAACCCATTGAATTTTTTCCGCTGATGATATCATTTGTTTTGATGCCAGACCTAAAACTATTTGCAAAGTTAGGAGTGCCACCAATAAAAAGTCTAAAAGCATGCCGGATATCATGGTTATCCCTTACTCTCCAAATTACCTCTGTAGATAACCCTGTGGTCCAAAGCACCTTTCTGTTTGAAACAGCTACATAGTCAGGAATGTGATTATGGTAAACCTCTTGTCTGAACCTGGTGTAACCGCCACCCTCAAAACTAACTGCATTTTCAAAATTAATATACCTAAAATCCGTATTACCATTAGCCGAGGAATGGTGAAGGCCTGCAGAAAATCTTAAGCCAACGCCACTGATGGATTTTTTAAAGGAGGGAAGATAATTCTTTAAATTCTCTGCGCTGCTGTCATTGTCGCCACCCGAGGCCTCTCCCGCATAAGCGAACATCCCATAAGAAATGTTTGATTTTTTGAAAGTATGCGAACGGCTTATATTGGCCATTCCCAATTGGAAACCTGTACCAGCACTTGGTGATATGGAACCAGCATAACTTGCTGATACATTTGTTAAAGTTTTAACGCTATCCGCAACCATTGCCTTTGGCATATAGCCCATATTATTCCCCAGAATAGCTGGGGTAAGAAAAGATGTACAGGAAGTAAATATGGCAAGAAAAAGGAAAGAAGAGAGAACGATAATTTTATGTTTCATTTTTTAATTTGTTTATTCATCAAAGAAGTCTACTAAACCACCCAGGAAATATTCCTCAATACCGTCAGTAAAATCTTTATAATCTTCATCAGGAATGTTGGTCTGTTTAAATTCAAGCGAAGTTCCTTTTTTATCTTCGTGAAGTTTGATGGTTACAATTGAGGCTTCGTTTTCTTCGCCAAAATACCATTGTTGTACAATTTGTTTACCATAGGTAAATTCTATGTTTTTCCCGGTAATATCGCCATCCCAAAAAGAAAATTCCGTTCCTGGTACTTCTTCAAATTCAACATCTGCACCCGTCCATAGTTTTATACTGGTTTCTTTGGTAAGCGCTAAATAAACTTCTTCAGGTGGAGCAGGGATGTAGGTGTATTTTTTAAAGTCTTTCATGATCGTGATTTGCTGGATTTATGGATTTTTATGATTAATGTCTGTAATAAAAATCTTTACTTTTCCAATCCTGCTTTATATTTATTGATTTTTGAGTTGTATATCTTTTTAAACTGGAGGCTTGTAGCGCCAAAATTAATTAATAATCCTATAGAAAACCCATAAGCAACAACATAATTTTTAGCTTGAACTAAGTGTGCATTTTCCAAATTTATTAATGCCTTAATTTCTACTACTACTTGATTTTCGACTACAAAATCTGCTCTTCTTGTGCCAACATGCATTTCGTTATAGAACATAGCTTGCTCAACTTCTCTTTTAAGGTTTAACCGAGCATTTTTGAATTCAATAGCTAAACATCGTTGATAAATAACTTCCTGAAAACCGTTGCCCAAAGTATTATGTACTTTCATAGCACAGCCGTTTATTTTATAGGTTATCTCATCTATTTCCATCTTGTAAATGTTTTTAGCACTTGGTTCAAGACAATAGTTAGGGATAAAACTATCTAAGTTACCAACTTCAATTATTATCTATTCTACTATTAGGTTCTGGCATCACGAAAATCTTTTAATCTTTTTAATCCTGACGTTATTTAAATGCATTTAGTCCTGTCACGTCCATTCCAGTGATCAGTAAATGTATATCGTGTGTACCTTCGTAGGTAACGACCGATTCCAGGTTCATCATATGGCGCATAATGGAGTATTCGCCAGTAATACCCATTCCGCCAAGCATTTGGCGGGCATTACGGGCAATATCCAATGCAATTTCTACACTGTTTCTTTTGGCCATCGAGATTTGTTCGGCTGATGCTCTGTTTTCGCTTTTTAAAACCCCTAAACGCCAAACCAATAACTGACCTTTGGTAATTTCAGTGATCATTTCTGCCAACTTCTTTTGTTGCAACTGAAAACCACCTATAGGTTTTCCGAACTGAACGCGTTCTTTCGAATAACGTAAAGCTGTATCGTAACAATCCATTGCTGCGCCCAATGCACCCCAGGCAATACCATAACGGGCCTGATTTAAACAACCCAATGGCCCTTTTAATCCGCTGATCTCGGGGAAGATATTTTCTTTTGGCACTTTAACGTTATCGAAAACAAGCTCACCTGTAGCCGATGCACGTAGGCTCCATTTATGATGTGTTTCAGGGGTTGAGAATCCTTCCATTCCACGTTCTACCACCAATCCCCTAATTTTTCCCGATTCGTCTTTTGCCCAAACCACCGCAATATCAGCAAATGGTGCATTGCTGATCCACATTTTGGCGCCATTTAAAACATAATGACTTCCTGCATCTTTAATATTGGTTACCATTCCACCAGGATTAGAACCATGATCGGGTTCCGTTAGTCCAAAGCAGCCCATCATTTCGCCACTGGCTAATTTAGGGAGATATTCTTTGCGCTGTTCTTCGGTGCCATAAGCATAAATGGGGTACATCACCAAAGAGCCTTGCACCGATGCCGTGGAACGAATGCCAGAATCACCGCGTTCAATTTCCTGCATCAAAATTCCATACGCGGTATAATCTAGTCCTGCACCGCCATATTCAACCGGGATAGTAGGACCAAAAGCACCAATGTCAGCAAGTCCTTTTATCAAATGTTTCGGGAATTCTGCTTTTTGCGCATAATCTTCAATAATCGGACTTACATCTTTTTTTACCCAATCTCTGGCAGTTGCACGAATTAATTTATGTTCATCGGTCAACAATTCGTCCAATAAATAATAGTCTGGTGCCTCGTACAGGTCCTTTTTTACTGATTTGCTCATGTAATTTCGTGTTATCTGGTTAAGAAATCGCGTTGATTTCAAAGGTAACAATTTACGGCAAGGGGCATTATATTCATGAATAAAAAATTAATTTTGCAGCTTACAAAACATACATGAGCCTTTTTAAACAAACTGTAGCGTTAAAAGATGTAAAATGCTTTGCCTTGCACGGATATTATCCGGAAGAGCAACTTACTGGAAATCATTTCGTTGTAGATTTGGAAACCGAATTTACACCACAAGGTTTTGATGATGAATTGTCGCAGACCGTTAATTATGAGGACCTCAACAACATTATTCTCGAGGAAATGAAACACAGCCAAAAGTTATTGGAAACGGTATTACACAATATCATTTGGAAAGTGATAGAGCTATACCCTTATGTCGATACCATTCATGTTAGTATGAAGAAATTAAACCCGCCAATGCCTGGTCAGATCGGGCACTCTTTTGTTAAGCTAACCTACACATCAGCCAATTAAAATGAATTTTACAAAGATAAGTCCTGAAATTTTAGCAGAAATTAAAACTGCAGTAGGAGCAGAAAAAGTTTTTACTGATGCGGAGAGTTTAGAAAATTACAGTCATGATGAAACGGAAGATCTACGTTATCAACCGGAGTTGGTCGTAAAGCCAACAACGCCTGAAGAGGTTTCTGCTTTACTCAAAATATGTAACGCACATCATGTTCCGGTAACTCCCCGTGGAGGCGGTACGGGTTTGAGTGGGGCTGCCTTGCCCATTTATGGCGGTGTTTCTTTATCAATGGAAAAATTTAAAGCTATCCTTGATATTGATACGGAAAACCTGCAGGCCACGGTTGAACCGGGCGTGATTACAGAAGAATTTATCAATGCTGTGGCCGAAAAAGGGTTTTTATATCCGGTTGATCCAAGCAGCAAGGGCTCTTGCTTTATCGGCGGCAATGTAGCCCATGGCTCTGGCGGACCAAGGGTAGTGAAATATGGTACCATTCGCGAATATATCTTAAATCTTGAGGTTGTTTTACCTAATGGCGATATTATATGGACGGGAGCCAACACCCTAAAATATGCCTCTGGTTATAACTTAACGCAGTTGATGATCGGTTCAGAAGGTACTTTGGGCGTGGTAACTAAAATTGTAACCAAGCTTTTGCCAAAGCCAACGCAATCGGTTTTAATGATGGGCTCCTTTAATACCAACGAAGATGCATGTGCTGCAGTTTCGGCCATTTTTAGGGCAGGTGTTACACCATCGGCTTTAGAATTTATGGAACGCAAAGGAGTGGAGTGGGTCATAAAATTCGATGATATTAAGTTTGATTTAAAAGATGGGGTGGCCGCCTTATTGATGATTGAGTTTGATGGAGATGATTTAGACGACATTTTTAAAAACTGTGAAAAAACCAATATCGTTTTAGAAGAGCATCGCTGTACCGAAGTTTTGTTTGCAGACACAGCCGCTCAAAAAGAAGAGTTATGGCGGATGCGCAGAACAATGGCCGAATCAGTCAAGGCTAACTCAGTTTATAAAGAAGAAGATACTGTTGTACCCCGGGCAGCGCTTCCAGGGCTCATCAATGGAATAAAAGAAATTGGCGGCAAATATGGCTTTGAGAGTGTTTGTTACGGACATGCCGGCGATGGAAACCTGCACGTAAATATTATAAAAGCCGGTATGAGTGATGAAGATTGGAAGAACAAACTTAAGTTTGGCATCGCTGAAATATTTGAGTTAACCACCGCTTTAGGCGGAACGTTATCCGGCGAACACGGTATCGGTTTGGTTCAAAAAGAGTTTATGCCGATCAAGTACTCGGAGATCCACCTGAATTTAATGAGGGGCATTAAAAATGTTTTTGATCCGAAAGGGATCTTAAATCCAGGTAAAATTATGCCTGATACCCCTAACCCCTAACAGGGGATTACAGGCGATACGGGAATTTGCTAAATATAGCAAGGTGATTTTTTTTAAGATGCAAAAAGAATTAATATTAGGAAATCAATTTTATTTACACTTTAAGCAATACTGATAAACATTCAAAAAGCCCCTTTAGGGGTTGGGATCTAATTGCTCAAAACCAAGCATCTTTTGTTTTTCTTCCTCTGGTATTGCAGTTGGTTTGCCTGTGGCATAATCAACAGCAATGCATACCGTTTTCCCTTTACTACAGATTACTTCTTCTGCTCCTTTTAGCTTAACGATCTGATAGTCCAGATCAAAACTTGTATTGCCAATCCTTGATGTCTTCACGTGGATAGCAATTTTATCGTTCATCTTAATCGGTAAAATGTAGTCTAGCTCTGCATGAGCAATTACAATCCCGGTTTTCTTCCAGTCCCATTTGATGATTTCCTCCCAGTACTTGGTTCTGGCAATTTCCAGGTAGGTAAAGTAAATAGAATTGTTTACATGACCCATCATATCAAAATCGATGAAGCGCAGGTGGATGTTGGTTTTGTAGTTGAATTTGTCCGAAAAACCTTTAATTTCTGCCAATTTGTCTTTTGATTTGGATTTATTTTGCCAAAATGTCTTAAAAATCATAAATTATTGGTTTGGTATGTAAGTTGAATATGGTGTATTATCAATTTAAAAATTAAAAAAATAAAGAATAAGCGATATGACACTAGTAAATTTTAACAACAGAACCCGTAACACAGCTCCTTACTTTAACAATGTTTTTGATTCATTGTTTAGCGATGCAGTAACTAAAAACAAATTGGTTGATAAATCACCTAATGTGAATATTTATGAAAATGAAACTGCATATGTGATTGAGTTAGCTGCCCCTGGTTTAAAGAAAGAAGATTTTCAGATCAATTTAAAAAAAGACAACCTTTCTGTTTGGGCAGAAGTTAAAAAAGACGAAACCCAGATAGCAAAAGATTTTACACGTAAAGAATTTGATTACAGCTCATTCGCAAGATCATTTAATTTACCAGATAGCGCTGATGGCGATAACATTACTGCCGAATACAAGGACGGTATTTTATCAATCAATATCAGTAAAAAAGACGATGCTAAATTACAGCATAAAGAAATTGTAGTATCGTAATAAAAATATTCTCGAAAGAGGGTTTTTCATAATAGTTTAGGTTTAAGTTTAGGTTTTATAAGGTTAATGCCGGATGGTATTAACCTTATTTTTTTTTGAAGCCCTCGGTATTGCCCAGCTATATAATCAGCATGTTTTAGACATCATTGTCCCTGAAATTGATTAGGGGTGAAGAATGGTTATGGTGGTATTTAGATTGATTTTAAGTTGCAATCTTAAAATCACCTTAATCTCATTTTTCGTACTTTTGCGGCATGGAGAGAGAAATTCTGGATACTAAACGTAAAGCACTTAAAATAAACCTTGACCCGAGGATTTACGGCACTTTCGCCGAGATTGGCGCTGGACAAGAGGTTTCCAGGAATTTTTTCAATGCAGGAGCAGCATCTGGAACAGTTGCTAAAACCATGTCGGCTTATGATATGACTTTTAGCGATGCCATCTACGGAGCAGAAGCCAATGGCCGTTATGTGAGTCAGAACAGGCTTTTACAAATGCTCGATCACGAATTCGGTTTACTTAACGAACGCTTATCAGGTGAAAAATACGAAAGCCGTACCTTTTTTGCCTTTGCAGATACCGTCACCACATTAAATTATAAACGTACCAACGAACCCCATGGCTGGGTTGGAATCCGTTTCCAAAGTGAGCCTGGAGGGATGCCGAATGAAATATTTTTCCACGTCCGTTTGCTGGATACCGATGTAAATATGCAACAGCGTGTGCTTGGTATCATTGGTGTAAACTTGCTTTATGCGGCTTTTTACCATTATCAGGACCCTAAAATTATGGTAGAATCGCTGGCTGATAATTTAACCATCGGTTCGGTAGAAATCGATTTGATCTCGGTTAAGGGACCAGCCTTTCCTGAAGTTGATAATATCTTGCTTAATCTGTATATGATTATGAAGGATTTCTCCGCAGCGGCAATTTTCGACGCAGATGCACACCCACGTCAAGCCAAAGATCTTTTATATAAAAAGGATATCATGATCTTGCGTACCAAATATGGACAGAGATCGTTGCCCAACTTTAATCTTTTTAATAAAGCTACCGATCAGTTTAAACGTACAAACAAAGTAGCGGAGGGGAACCTCGCGGTGATGATAGAGGTTTTGTTGACCAATGTTTTAACCGATGCACAAGAAACACCAGATGATATTGATTTAGAATCTGTAGCTAAACGTGCTCAGGAAATGTGCGATACGGGAAATATAGTGATCGTTTCGAACTTTACGCGTCATAACCGTCTTGCAAAATATTTGGCCAGGTGTAAGCCAAAAAGCGTTGGCCTGGCGACCAACATCAACAACTTAAAATTTGTATTCAATTCGAAGAACTTCACAGGCGAAAACTACTCAGGTCAGTTATTGAGCTATGTAAACGATATGTTCAATACCAATGTACGGTTGTTTGCTTATCCATTTCTGGATAAAAAGACCAATCAGGTTATTACAACAGCAAATATGCCAGTCACACCTGAAGCTAAACCTTTATTCGATTTCCTTTTAATCAATGGTTATATCACTGATATTAAAGATTATAATGAGGATGAAGTGAAGACAGTTTAAGAATTAATCTGTCGAAAATCTGCATTGCAGTGGAGCAATCCATTAATCGAAATTCGATGTGATTAGAAATTAAATTCATCATTTAATAGGCTACTTTACCCTTTTTTTGTTACAAAAGAGCCACTGATGCTAGTTTAGAGGCCGTTTCAATGCTTGTTTACATCTATATGTTTGCTTACCTATGTATGCAACCTGTCTTTAGTACTCAAATTTTTACTGATCCGAAAGGCCTCCAGTAAAATTTCTTTAGGATAATTGGACATTTCCAAAATTTTGATGGCATTTTTGGTCTTAAGAGGCCCTTTTTTTAATTTATGGTCAAAAATAAGTTCGTCATTGGCTATGGTTTCGGTAAAGTGATAAAGTGCGTACTCTTCTTCAAGAAGGTTTGATAATTCAATATCATGAGTGGCTACAAAAGTTAAATTCTGTTTGCGGTTCAAGTGGGATAATATGGCTTTTGCAGCAGCAATTCTTTCGACGGTATTTGTACCCTTAAATACTTCATCCAAAATAAAAAGATTTTGATCCTTACTTTCAACTGCATTGATCAAAGAAGACATCACATCTACTTCTTCTAAAAAATAACTTTTCCCTTGAAATAAATTATCATCGATTCTTATTGAGGTGTATAATCTGAAAAATGGTGCTTTATACTCTTCAGCAAAACAGGTATAAATCGTTTGAGCGAGTAACGAATTGATGGCTATAGTACGTAAGAAAGTTGATTTTCCCGACATATTTGATCCCGTAATCAATATGCTTTTTCCATCAAGCTTCAACGTATTGCCGATGCAGTTTTCGATTAACGGATGTTTAATTCCTTTAAATTCGACTCCTTTGTAAGCTTGGCTAAACTGAGGTTCGCAGGTATTTTCGCTTGCCTTTAGCGAAGCTACGGATATAGCCATATCAACACCACCGACGTATTGATAGAGGTTTAAGATTTCTTCCTGCGAATTTTCGATCAGTTTGATCAATTTAAAAAAGGTAAAAATTTCGATCAGAAAAGCGGCTTTAATGATCTCGAAGAGATAAAGTGGGATCTGGCTTATATCACCCTGATTATTTCGACTAAAATCCAGGTAAAGAATGCGAATCCTGCTCTGAAATTTCTTAAAAACCGGAATGGCATTTTTAATGCGCTCCACTTCAAAGGGAAGTTTTTCTTTAACGAGTTTTCTCGAAACTTCAATTAACATATTTAGCTGAGATAGCGATTTGGTAAAAATGAGCAGGTGTCTTTTATTCCAATAGTTTAAATAGGTAGCATTAAAAGTAATTAGAAGAAGCGCCAGTATCAAACAAACGGATATTTTAATTGACAAGATTAGCAAGATGGCTAAAATTATCAAATCGATGGATAACCACTTAAACCATGATGGTTTTTCTACCAATTGATCATTTAACAGCAACACCACGGCATAACTATCGTTACTATTGAGTTTAATCAATTCGGCCTGGATTTTTTCCCTTATGGATTGGTTTGCTGTAAAAAAAGAACTCTGATCTTTTATTTTTTTAAGTGCTTCATGGTTATTGGTGGGTTTTGCCAGTTTGTTATAAAGAAATTGTTGACCGATTTTGCTGCTTGTGCGATCGATCTTTGCAAATAGCTGATCGAAATCAATATCGGCCATAGTTTGAGGAGAAAGTACGTGGAAAGTATGGTGCTTTACATAGGTGGCATACCAACTTGCCTTATCGAAATTGATAAAATCTGTTTTTACTTTCCCCCAATTTTCTTTAAGATCTTTTAAAATTTGCTGCTTCTTTTTCCTTTTATCAAAATAGTTAAATAAGATAAGGAACAGTAATGCTGCAATTCCAAATATGATGTAGGTTATGTAATGCGCTGAAAGCATAAAATATACAGGATAATGTTTTTATTTTAATAATTTTTCAATTACCTGCCTGTAACTGTCACTAACAGGCAATTCTTTATCTTCTATAAATAATGCATTTTTTCGGATCGCAGTTACTTTATTGATATTTATGATAAAGGATTTGTGGATCCTTTCGAAATGCTCAGGCAATTCCTCTTCTATATTTTTCATACTCGAACGGACTACGGCCGCTTTCGGACTAATAGAAGTGTGAATCTGGATATAATCTTTTAACCCCTCCACATAAGTAATATCGTTGAAGTTGATCTTCATTAAGCTATAGCCCACATTCACAAACATATAATCCTGTTTAGGCAGATTGGATTGCGCCGCAGACTGCTTAAGTTCGTACAAATCTTTGGCTTTATTACAGGCTTTCATGAAACGGTCGAGTGATACCGGTTTCATTAAATAATCTACCACATCAAGTGCAAAACCATCCAAAGCATATTGTTTATATGCCGTTACAACAATTACCATAGGCTTTTTAACCAAACTTTGGATAAACTGTAATCCGGTAATGCCGGGCATCTGAATATCGATAAAAATCAGATCTATCGATTGTTCCTGCATGATTTTATTGGCAGCAAAAGCATCATCGCAACTGGCTACCAGCTCTAAAAATGGAATGCGGCTAATGTTATCAGCCAATAATTGTAAGGCCAAAGGCTCATCATCAATAGCTAAACATTTTATCATGCCGTTAATTTTATGGTGAGGTGCACATTAAACCAACCATCCTTTTTTTCTATTTCCAATTGGTGGTTTTTACCGTAAAGCAAGTTTAATCGTCTGCTTACATTGGTAAGTCCGATACCCGATGCAGTATCTTTTACCTCATTTTCATCTGGATTGAATTTATTTTTTATAATAAAACTCAGCTGCTCATCTTCTGTTTTCAGATCAACAAATATTTTAGGCTTTTCGATCATCCCAACCCCGTGTTTAAAGGCATTTTCGACAAAAGGAATCAATAACATTGGTTCTATTTCATCAAATTCGCTTTCGATATGCATACTGGTTTCAATCTCTACCTTTTTTCCGAAACGTTGTTTTTGCAGGTCGATATAGGCCTGTAGATATTCAGTTTCCGTTTTGATGGATACTTTTTCTTCGTCTGTTTCGTACAGCATATATTGCATTAAACCAGATAATTTCATTACTGTTGGCTCCAGTTCGTTGCTTTTTAACCTTACCAATGCCACAATATTGTTCAGTACATTAAAGATAAAGTGTGGACTGATCTGCGAGCGCAAAAACGAAAGCTCGGTTTTCATGTTTTCCTGTTCGCGCTGTAAAGACCGTTTTTCTTCACTAATCCGGTCAGAAATCATGGTAAAGGCCGTACTTGCCGCAATGGTTAATAGAAATGTAGGGGTGTTAAACCAAAGTGTTCTGCCCAAGTTAAAGTTAAAATCGGGTAATAAAATATGGAACAATATGGAGTGGACAGTAATGGCAAGAAGTAAACAGGCCGCGAATGACAGCCCGTACCATAGATATTTTTTCGTGTAGAAGAAAGAAGGAATTAAAACCTTACTGTTTAAGTAAAAAATAGCAATCCAATAAAAGTAACTGATAAAATTTAACCGTAAAAACTGAGTTTCTTCGTAGCTGCTTAATGGATGAGGAGGACGACTTCTATTCACATTAATAATGTAAGGCAAAGTGATTAAAATAACCCAAACCAAAATATGAAGGGTCACCTTTATCCACTTTTTTGAGAAATTAATCGTCATTATTTTTTCTTTGGCGCTTTGCATCGCTAAGTTATTATTTATTATGTTTTTTAAGGTGTTTCATCATATCGAATTTTAAGGGCTACTGATATTATTAAAGATTAGCGCATCGGGACATTCACCTTTCAATAAAAGCCCCGGTGCTGTGTGCTACTCGTATCTTAATGCATCAATTGGATCTAAATTGGACGCTTTCTTTGCAGGGTAATAGCCAAAGAAAACACCCGTAATGGCACATACAACAAAGGAAATAACGATTGAGGACTCTGCGATTAAAATTGGCCAGTTTAAGAAGTAGGAGATGAGGTAAGCCGAACTTACGCCCAATATTACGCCAATAATACCACCGGTGATACTGATTAAAATGGCCTCTATTAAAAATTGCATTAAAACATCTTGTCCGCGGGCGCCAATAGACATGCGCAAACCTATTTCCCGTGTACGCTCGGTAACCGAAACGTACATAATATTCATAATACCGATCCCGCCAATGAATAAAGAAATACCTGCTATTGCAGTTAAAAGGACGGTTAACATACCACTTGTGGCGCTAATGGTACTTATTAATTCAGCCTGTGTACGCACTTGAAAATCATCGGTTTCTGCAGCTGTCAACCGGTGGCTTTGTCTCACTGCATCCGAAATTTCGGTGGTAGCCGCAGCACTTGACGCTTCAGTTGTTGCAGATGCATAAATACTTTGCAGATAATTGGTTGCAGTAATTCTTTTTTGTACGGTTGTGAAAGGGGCAAGGATGATATCATCCTGATCTTGTCCGAAATTACTTTGTCCTTTTGATTCTAACACACCAATGACCTGAAAAGGGATGTTCTTAAAACGTATAATCTGGCCAATCGGATTACTTCCATCAGGAAACAGATTATCGATCACGGTTTTACCTAAAAGACAAACCTTTGCAAAACTTTTGACATCATTTTCAGAAAACAAAATGCCATCTTTAAGTTTCAGTTGACGGATATTTAAATAATCAGGACTTACGCCTGTAATGGTTGTGGGCCAGTTATATCCACCTTTAATGGCTTGTCCGCTGGTAGATACTACTGGCGATAAGCCATTTATATTTTTCGACTGTAGCTTTTGAATCGCAGTGATATCTTCCAGTTTTAAAGTCTGGATGCTGCTTCCCTGTAAACGTACACCACCAGGTTCGTTGCTTTGCGGCATAATGGTTATCATATTCGACCCCATTCCAGAAAGTGAAGAACGGATGCTTTGTTTCGAACCTTCGCCAATCGCCATCATTGAGATTACCGCTGCTACACCAATAATAATACCCAACATGGTTAGGAAAGCACGAAGTTTATTTCGTTGCAATGCCAAAAAGGCAATCCTTAATAAATTTGTTATGGCCATGATTTCCTAAATTAATAATCATCCGATTCAGGCAAACTGGCCAAAGCCTCTTTTGCCGAACGTTGATTGGTGTTAATACTGTCTTTTTGGATCTTACCGTCCCTTAGCATAATCGTCCTGGTGCTGAAGGCTGCGATATCGGGTTCGTGTGTCACAAAAACAATGGTTTTTCCTTCTGCATTCAGCTCCTGCATTAACGCCATAATTTCGTACGACGTGCGGGTATCCAAATTTCCGGTAGCTTCATCGGCCAGGATCATCACCGGGTGATTCACCAATGCCCTTGCAATGGCCACACGCTGCTGTTGTCCGCCAGATAACTGACTGGGGGTATGATCAAAACGCTCAGCGAGTTTCACCGATTCGAGCGATTTTATGGCTCTCTCTTTCCGCTCATCAGCAGAAATGGTTTTGTTATAAAACAGTGGAAGTTCTACATTTTCCAATGCCGATGTTCTGGGCAATAGGTTGTAAGCCTGAAATACAAAACCGATTTTGGTATTTCTCAAACCGGCCAGCTCATCACGGTTTAAACTCTTAACATCAACACCATCCAGATGATAGGTCCCGTCTGTTGGTTTATCCAAGCAACCGAGAATATTCAGCAAGGTTGTTTTCCCTGAACCACTACTTCCCATAATGGTTACAAACTCACCGGCCTTAATATCGAATGTGATACCTTTTAGTGCCCGAACAGTTTGATCGCCCATTACAAACTCACGTTTTAAGTCGTGTATATCTAATATCTTCTGTTCCATTATTTCCTTCTGTTACCGCCCGGGCGTTTTGGCATGAAAGGACTAGATTGACCCTGACTTGCTGCCTGGCTCTTGCCCATACTTTGTGCCCCTGTAATCACGACATCTGTTGCTGCTAATCCTGATAATACTTCAACATGTGTATTGTCGTTTATACCTGTTGAAATTTTCTTTTGCACCAGTTCCTTTGCACTTTTTTGTACCCATACATAAGCTTCGTTTGCTGCTGCTGGTTTCCTTTCAGGATTTACCCAGGTCATTTGATATTTACCGGCCAAGGTCGAATCCGGGACATATTTTATCGCCTTTGTTGGAATGAGTAGCGCATTATTCACTTCTTTTGTAAAAATGGTAATGTTTGCGGTCATTCCAGGTTTTAGCTTATTCGCATCGTTCGAGGTATTGATAATCGTTTTATAGGTCACCACGTTCGATGAGATGGAAGGGCTTAACCTGATTTCCTGAATGGTTCCTTTAAAAGTATCGTTCAAAAAGGCATCTACGGTAAAAGTTGCCCTTTCACCTTTCGAAATATTACCTACATCAGCCTCATCTACAGATGCTTCTACCTGCATTTTGGTTAAATCTTTTGCAATACTGAAAATGGTTGGCGTACTGAAACTTGCAGCAACGGTAGTTCCTTCACTTACGCTTCTCGAAAGTACCGTACCATCAATCGGTGAATATATGCTGGCGAGTGATAAATTCTTTTGCGCAGAAGCCAGTTGAGCTTTAATGCTGTTAACAGATGCTTTAGAAGCATTGTAAGTGTATAAGGCATTGTCGTAATCGGCCTTGCTTACCGCCCCAACTTTGTACAGATTGCTCTGGCGGCTAAAATTACCCTGCTGGTAAACCAATGCACTTTGGGCACTCACCAAATTGGCCTCATACTGATTTACAGTCGCCTCGAATAAGGTTTTATCCAATTCGGCCAACAGTTGCCCTTTTTTAACTTTTGAGTTGAAATCGGCATAAAGTGTTTTAATGGTTCCCGATACCTGCGTACCTACTGCCACTGTATCAACCGGCTGTACCTTACCTGTGGCGGTAACATTTTCAGATATGTAACCTGTTTTGGGTTTCTCGGTTTCCAGAACCACCACCTGTTCTTTTTTGCGCAAAGCGAAGTACCAAACCGCAAACAAAGCTATCGCGATACCAAGGATAATGAATATTGTTTTCTTTTTCATGATTCAAATATTAAGTTGACTAGGCGGTAGCCATCATCATGTATTTTAGTTAGTTATAGGAACTCCTGTGTAAAAATTATAGATTCTGGTGTATAAGTTTGCAGTGTATTTTGCTTGTACAAAGGCCTGCAAAGCCTGTACATATAAATTTTTCTGTTGCAGGTTTTCTACAATATTGTTAGTGCCTTCTTTTAACGCCGCATTCGAAATCCTTAATGCTTCGCTTGTATAGTTAAACTGTTCCTGCGCAGCAGCATATTGACTGTTTGCATTTTGCACATTAATGTAGGCACGTTCAACATTTTGGGTCAGCGTGGTTTTGGTATCCAGAAGAGATAAACGCGCCTGTTCTATGCTGATATTTGCTTTTGCTACATTGGTTTTCGTTACCCTTCGGTCGAAAATTGGGATCGAAAGTGTTAAACCCAAATTTTGATAAAAGCTGTTGTTCAACTGGTAACCATAACCGCCTACATTATTGTTGCTATAACCTGTGTTCAGTGAACCACCTAAACTCAAAGTTGGGCGTAGTGTTGATTTGGCCTTGGCCAATTCTGTTGTTTGCAGCTGAATATTTATTTCCCCACTTTTAACTTCCGGACGGGTGCGCAATGCCTTATCCTGCGCAGAAGCTAAGTTATCCAGTGCTGGTGCTACTGATACAGTATCTGTTGTACTTACCTCGAAAGCAGTTGTTGTTGGAATTTGCAACAACTGTTTTAATGTTAAGATATTCTGTTGCAGTGTATTTTGAGCGGTAACTAAAGTGTACTTATCGTTAGCATAAGTAGCCTGCAACTGTAAAAGATCTTTTTTGGCAATAGTTCCGAATTTAAGCTGCTGTTCAGATTGTTTTACCTGTGCTTCACTGGTGGTTAACAGATCTTTTAAATAGGTAATATTTTCTCTGGCCAATAAAATATTCAGATAAGCCTGCGTGATAGAAATCGTAATATCATTTTTAGCGGCTTCTACAGATAAATTTGCGGTTTGCAGGTTTAGTTCTTTGGCTTTAATATCATTCTTTAAATAACTTCCGTTATATAAGGTGATATCTGAACTTAAGCCAAAACCACTGGTATTTTGTAATCCAGATTTGTAATTGGTAATAGCCTGCGATACATTTCCGGTTAAATTGGGAAGCACGGCCGATTTTGATGCAATTAAGTTCTGTTCGGCGGTTTGGGCATCTAATTTTAAGGTATTAATACTGATATTTTTCTCCTTTGCATATTCAATCGCAGTTTTTAAATCCCAAACTTTTGGGACTTCTTGTGCTTTAGTTGCATAAGCCGCTACAAGCAAAATGAATATGACAATATATTTGATGTATCTGCGCATGGCGAATAAATTTTGTGTCTCTTTTAGAACTATTGAACACAAAAATATATCCGGTTAAAAGGGTATTTGATCAATTGAGACGAACACCTAAAATGCTGCGACGAAAGCTGGAAACTTTGAGACCACTCAAAATTTGAGATTGAACACGCAAATACATTTACCGCGTTTTTGAACCACATTATACATCAAGACCAGCTGAATTTGTACATTCTTCTATCCAGTCACGATGCTTCGGGATCAGCATCTTTCCTAAATAAAGACCCTGAAATAAATTCAGGGTGACGACCGCATGAGGATCGTTTCTGTTAAACCGTTCGTAATGACGAGCCGCTTTCATTTACAATTAAGGTATGGTTTACCCCACATTTTAAGGCGAAGTTATTCCTTTGATGCCCCACAGGGAAGTCGAAGGCGATTGGGTAGCTGTATTCTTTTATCTTTTCGATCACAATATCATAAATGGTTTTACCAAATTCTTCCCCGGCATCATCCGGTTTTACCTTAAAACCACCAACAATTAATCCTTTTAAGTTTTTCAATTTGCCACTACGTTTCAGATTCCATAACATTCTATCGAAGCTATACAGGTATTCGCCGGTATCTTCTATAAAAAGTATTTTATCCCTTGTATCCAAATCAGAATCACTGCCTGCCAAAGTTTCAATAATACTTAGGTTCCCCCCAACCAAAATACCATCCACTTTACCCATGCGGTTATTGATATTGATAGGAGCGGTGTAGCCCATTTGCTCACCAATTAAAGCATTTTTTATCGACAAAATGGTTTCAATCTGGATCGGCTCTGCTTTGTTCCAATCATCTGGAAAACTATTGCACATTTTGGAGTGGATAGAAGCAATGCCATAATTTTTAGCCAGATGGCAGTGTAAAACGGTAATGTCGCTAAAACCAATAATCCATTTAGGATTTCTTTTGAACAACGTGAAATCAAGTTTATCGATAATCCTTACAAAACCGTAACCGCCACGGGCACACATAATGGCTTTGATCGTGGGATCATCGAGCATTTTTTGGAAATCAATTAGTCTTTCTTCATCCGTACCGCCATAGGTAAAATCGCGTTTGCCAATCGTATCACCCACTTTTATAGTAAACCCCCAGCTTTGCATCTGTAAAACTGAAGGTTGTATCTGTTCCAGTGTAATAAATCCGGCAGGACTCGTTATCCCAATAGTGTCGCCAGGTTTTAAATAAGGAGGTATCTTGAATGATGCACTTTCATTTTCTACAGTATTGGCTAAAGTTTTAAAAGCGGGAAGTATAGTTGAAGCTGCAATAAATGAAGAAAGGAAATGTTTTCTGTTCATCAAAAATAGGAATGTCATGTGATCTGGCTAATATAAGATTTTAATATTCCGTATAAAAGAAAAGGGATTTATATCCATAAATCCCTTTTTTAAACCAAACAAATTAATCTGTAAAAGATTAGTATAATGTGAATTATATAAATAACCAAGAATGAAATAAAATGTTTTGAGATTTAGAAAAAAGTTTTACTATTCTGATCCGATAGCTACTGGATGCAGTGAAGAATCCATTACTTACAAGTTGATCTTTAATATGCTTAATGATTTGGATTGTTCATAGATATGGTTTTCAGGCCACTGTATTTGCTAGACAGCACTGATGGAAACGGAAATACTTTTTGGCTAAATGATATTGTATTGCGGAAACATTCCCAAAAAAATTGAAGTGGACAGCAGGAAAAACCCCTAACTATGAGCACCAAAACTGCGCTTCTAGGTATTGAAAAAACCAAATATGGGTCGGTTAAATTTCTTAAAAGGTAAAGGCTACCCATCGCGGATAGCCTTTGCTAACAACAAAACAAATATAAGATAACCAAATCTTGCCTGATTGAGCAGAATCAGGGTAAAGTGCTATGAGATACACTTCGCGGCCTAGTAATGGATTCGAACCATTGTAAAGAGTTTATGAAACTCCAACCTTCCAATCGGTCAACTGGCCAATGTTTTATATCTGCCTTAACGCTAAATAATCCTTTAACGCTAAAATCTGTTCTTTATTTAAGCTATCTTCATCCGCCGAAACCTGATGTTCATCTTTTTCCTTTTTTAGGGGGTACAGGAGATTCGGGTATTCATCTATAGCTGGATATTGAAAATAGATGGACATGTTTTTAGTGTTTAATGGTTTAACATATTTTTGTTATTGATTAATGTTGAGCAAATATAGAAATAAGTATATAATATCTATGGATTTAGTAGTATTTATTTTGAATTATCTTTCAACTTGTTCATTTTCAGTAAAATAATTTTTAATCCGGTGTTTTTTTATCTGAAAGATATTGGTGAATCAGATATATACTATAAACATGAAGCCGGTTTTTCTTTAAAAGTATGAATAGCCCGGGGCAGTAATCCCGGGAAATTATCGTCCATCTTTCTAAGCCCATAAATTCAATTTCAGAAAAGCTAATTATTTTAAGGATATTTGCAGTTCAAACATTAAAATAGTAATTGTGTCTTTAGATAAATTAAAACTTAGCAAACCACTTGTAGCGGCCATGACTGATGCAGGATTTTTAACACCCAAAGAAATCCAGGTCAGAACGATGTCGCGCATTTTAGGTGGACAAGATGTTATAGCGGTGGGACCAGAGGGTTCGGGAAAAACAACAACTTATGTTTTAGCTACTTTAATGAAATTGAAGTATGCTTTCGAGGAGGCGCCAAGAGCTTTAATTTTAGTGCCTGATGCAGAACATGTAGATCATGTTTTAGAGCAGTTTAAATTATTAAACCGCAATAATACCTTCAGGATTTTAGGCATCGACAGCCGTGGAGCTGTTGATACTCAGATGAACGAAATAACAGATGGTGTAGATATTATTGTTGCGGTGCCTGATCGTGCCCGTGCTCTATATTTGAAACTGGCGCTCAATACCAATAAAATTCAATTATTTATTGTTGATAATGCAGAGCTTATAGTTAAAAAAGGTTTGCAGTTACCTGTTGTAGAATTAGCCAACAGTGCCTATAAATCTCAGCATGTGGTATTTACTGAAGTGATGCACGAGAAATTAAACCATATGATTTCTCCTTTCATGAAGGATTCTGCAACAACAATTGAGGTAGACGAAATCGGAGAAAAGCAGGCAGAGGTTTATCAGCAGATGCTTTACCAGGTGCCAAATTTCAGAACCAAGCTGAATCTGTTAACCCTATTATTAAATGATACAGAGGTTTTTGATAAGGTGGTGGTTTTTGTAAATACACGCTTAACCGCGCAAACCGTTTATAAAAACTTTAACCATACTAAAGAAAACGAAGTTAGTATTTACCGTTCTTTATTTTTTGATGATAAGGGTTATGATGATATTGAAGATTTTAAAGATAATCCGGAAGCCAGGGTTTTAATTGTAGCCAACGAGAATCTTGAAGAACTGGATATTCAGGGAATCCCTTTTATCCTGCATTTAGAATTGCCCGAGCAGAAAGAAACCTTAATTCAACGGATTGTTAAACATGGCGATGAAGATGTGGTAGCCATTACTTTTTCTACCGATATCGAATTGATAGAGGTGAAAAAGATTGAGCAGGCTATTGGTCAAAAGTTAGAAGTAATGGAATTGCCTGAAGATTTGAAAGTGGTTGATGCTTCCGCTAAACCAAAGAAGAAGAAAGGTGGGGAAGAGGAAGAAGATACTGATCGCGGGGCCGCCTTTCACGAAAAGAAAGCCAGTAACTTAAAAAACTACAATTATAGCGCCGGTACTAAAGCTAAAATGACTTATAAAAATAAGAAGGGGCTATCTTAAGGAGGGAGCGTTACCCTGAATTTATTTCAGGATCAATTCTGCTTTTCAGATCCTGAAACGAGTTCAGGAGAAGAGGTTTTCTATAAAATAAATAAAAAAGCTCCTCAGAAATTAATCTGAGGAGCTTTTTCTTTAATCGCTAATTATAACTAGTATAAAGTAAACTCTACACGACGGTTTTGTTGACGGCCAGCTGCAGTTTTGTTAGTTGCAATCGGTTGGTCAGGTCCGTAACCTGTAGCTTCGATTCTTGATGCATTTGCACCTTGAGATACTAAATAAGCTTTTACTGATTCAGCTCTGTCTTTCGATAAACGTAAGTTTAACTCTCTACCACCAGTATTATCAGTGTGACCAGCTAATTTTAAGCTAAAGTTTTTCTCTACCAATAGAGCAGCAACACGATTTAAAGTGGCATACGATTTAGAACGGATAGTTGATTTACCTAAATCGAACTCTAAGTTAGAAATCGCATCTTTAACTACTTTACGATCTTCTTCAGTAATTACCCTTGTTTCTTTAATGATTGTTTTTGGAGCAGCTAAAGGACATCCGGAACCATCAACTACTGTACCTGATGCAGTACCAGGGCATTTGTCGAATTTGTTTGCTACACCATCATTATCGTCATCACCCAGATCTTTGGCATACTGATCTCTGTCGCGCTGTGCATTTTGCTCAGCAGTAGATAAAGCACTTCTTAATTCAGCACTTTCTTCTGCGCTTTGTTTACGTAGGTTAGCCAAAGCACTGTAGTTTTGCAACTGAGGTTTGTCTTTGCTTCCCAATGCAAACTCTAAACCTGCGTGTGCATAGGCAAATCTGCTTTTAGGCAACGATTCAGGAGACTTAATGAAATTCACATCGTAACCTAAATCAATATTGATTCCCTTTGCAACACCTAGTTTAACACCAGCTCCAACAGGGATAAACCAACCTTCTCTGCCGTTACTTTCGCTTACAACTGCACCACTTGTGCTGTAATCAGACGACATATAACCAGCACCACCTTTTAAATAAGGGATTAACACTGCATTTTCGTTGTTGATGTTGATGTTTGCCACATTAAAAACAGCTGTTAAAGCTCCAGACCATTCAACACTTTGTTGAAAGTCGGTAGTTCCGTTTGTAGATTTAATGTTGCCTCTTAAGAAATCTGCCTGCAGACCTAAAGATGGTAAGATCTGTTTTCTAACATTTGCACCGTAACCGATACTTTTAAACTCTCTTGCTCTAACACTTCCCGATCCGAAGATGGTGTTAGGAGAAAGTATTCCGCCGTGTACACCTACACTCCAGGTACGGAAAGATTTTTCTCCGAATCTGGTGCCTGTTGTTGTACTCGTTGTGGTTGGCGTCTCCTGTGCAAATAATTGTGATGATAAACCTAGTAAAGCAACCAACATTGTTGATTTTGTAATTCTCGTATTCATGTTCTTCTATTTTGTAATTATTAGTCTCTTAACAGTTTTTATATCGTACTGTTTTGCTTCGACTAAGAAAAAATCTTGCCAAAAGATAAAATTCACACACAAATAGCATGTTATCAGAAGATTAGCAAGTTAAAATAATTTCACAAAAATGTTACTTAAGAGGAGGGGATACCCATTATTTTGTATATTATTCTATACAGATCTACATTTCGTTATCGGTTTTTTTATTTTTCAGATGGATTTTTCTTTTCGTTTAACAGCATTTCCACGGTCTTTTCGATTCTGCTGAAACGAGTTTTTTCTTGTTTAGCCGTTAAAACCCAAAGTACATATTCCTTCCGGTGGGAATAGGCGAGTTGGTTGAAATACGCTAACGCTTGAGGGGAATTTTCCAAAACAACCTTTAGATCATTAGGAAGTTTAACCGTTTTGTTTACCGGATCTATATATTCGCCAAATTCATTGGTTTTGATATGTTCGTTCCGCATCCCAGATGGTTTTACCTCAGTGATGAATTTTAAACGTAAGGCCGTCCAGGTTTCGTTTACAGCTGCAGATGCGCAGGGAGTTAAACCAAAAGTATCCAGCTCTTCCCAACTTTTCATCAAATCCAGATCAGATTTAATTTTTGATGATTTCTTCGGGTAAAATATCCAGATAATGGTTTTTGTATCAATCTGTTTAAGATTGCTTTGGATTTGTTTATCCAGCTGGTCTTTACTTGTTGAAAAGGCAATCAACACATCGAAATGAGCTTCTTCATTGTATTTCAAATCAATATCTGAAGGAATATCGCCAAATATGGCATGAGCCTGCTCTGGGGCATTAATTACCTTAATTACAGTACCTGGCTTTACCTGAAGCTTTTTTAAAAATAGATTTTCCATTTTACAGTTGAGATTTTAGCCATAGAAGCGCAGAAATACGAAATGTTGCTGTTATAATGTATTATTTCAATCAACTCTGTGTTCTTTGCGGTTAAAAACGATTACAATCTTAATTTAGCAAAGAAATCCCAAAAAACAATCCCTGCAGAAATCACGATATTAAAAGAATGTTTGGTTCCAAACTGGGGAATTTCGATGCATTCATCAATTTTTGCCATCACTTCATCGCTTACTCCATCAACTTCGTTCCCAAAGATCAGGGCATATTTTTTATTTGGATCGGGTTTGAAAGTATTCAACATCGTACTATTTTCAGCTTGCTCAATAGCCACAATCTCGTAGCCCAGATCCCTCAAAGCATCAACAGCCTGTAAAGTATCGGTATAATGAATCCAATCAACAGATTGTGTAGCTCCAAGGGCGGTTTTTTCGATTTCACGGTGTGGTGGTTGTGCCGTAATGCCACAAAGTATTACTTTTTCTAATGCAAAGCCATCCGCTGTGCGGAATACTGAACCAACATTGTGCATACTGCGCACGTTATCCAAAACCACAACAACAGGTAGTTTTTCCTGTGCTTTAAACGCTTCAATATCCGGACGGTTTAACTCGTCTAATTTTAATTTTCTCATTAATTTTTTAAAGGGATTACACCAATGAAGGGATTACACCGATTGGATATCATTCCGGAATTGTATTTATCGTTGTACATCAATGGTTAATATTTTTATAATTTAACTGGTCCGCTACCAATTTCACTGATATAAATTGCAGTAGGGTAACCTATTTTATTTACGTAATAATCTGTTAATTGTTTAGCAAAGTCATCTTCGAAACCTTTTTTCAATAAAGCAATTGCACAGCCGCCAAATCCGGCGCCCGTCATACGTGCACCGATAATATGTTCGTAGCCTGCACAAAAATCGACTACCGCGTCGAGTTCTTTTCCGCTCACCTCATATAATGTTCTTAAAGATTCGTGCGAGGCATACATTAACCTGCCGAATTCTTCCAGATTTCCTGCATTTAATGCTTTAGCTGCCAAATGAACACGATCATTCTCTTTCACCACATGCGTAGCACGGTTTAAAATAATTTCATCCTTAATTAAATGACTATGCAGTGCGAATTTTTCAGCCGTTAATTCGCAAAGATAATGCAGTGTGATTTCTTGGTTTAATAGTTTTAGTGCTTCCTGACATTCTGCTACACGTTCGTTGTATTTAGATTCGGCCAGTTCGCGGGGCTTATTGGTATTAATGATCGCCAGAACATAGTTGCCAAGGTCAACATCAACCATCTTGTACTTTAAGGTTTCACAATCCAAAACAATGGCCTTGTGTTTTTCGCCAAAAGTAACAGCAAACTGATCCATTATACCTGAATTTAAGCCGATAAAATCGTTCTCTACACGTTTAGCAATTTTAACCAGCTCAAGTTTATCATAGCCAAGATCAAAATAGGTATTCAGAGCATAAGCCGTTGCAATTTCGATAGAAGCGGAAGAAGAAAGTCCGGATCCGATAGGAATATTTCCATAGAATAAAAAATCCAATCCGGTAATTTCCTTGCCATCTTTGATAAATTCGTTAATCACACCTATAGGATAATTAGCCCATAAACTGCCATTTTTTTCGTTTATAACGTTACTTTCAACTTCTGTTTGAATATCGAAGTTTAGACTCTTAAATCTGAATTTATGATCGTTGTTTGGCGCAATGGCAAGCCAGGTGCCTAAGGTAATGGCACAGGGCATCACTAAACCCCCATTATAATCGATGTGTTCGCCAATCAGGTTAACACGCCCTGGAGTAAAATAAACCGCATCGGCATTTTTGTGGTATTGTGCTGCAAATTTTTCCGCTAGGTTAATGTTCATTTGGCTAAATTATATTTATAAAAAGCATTAATAATAGTATGTTTGTTTAGGAAACAAAAGCCCTAAGTTACAATTTATGAGCGTTCAGCAAATACCTACAGGAAAAATTATTGATGGCGAAGAAGTTATCGCAATCGAACTCACCAATAGTAAAGGCACATATGTCAAAATATTCAACTACGGTACCATTATCAACAAATTTGTAGTTAAAAATGCCAAAGGTGAAATGCAGGATATCGTTCTTGGTTTCGATACTTTCGACGAATATCTCGATCCGGCTTATTTAGAAAATTACCCCTATTTTGGTGCCATTGTTGGCCGGTATGCGAACCGCATTAAAAATGGCAGGTTTAGCATTGGCGAAGAAACCTATCAGCTGGCGCAGAATGCAGGCACCGATACCCTTCATGGTGGTGTAGTGGGCTTTGATCGAAAAGTTTGGGATATTGTTGAAATAGGTGAAGGATCACAATCATCGGTTACATTCCAATATGAAAGTGTGGATGGTGAAGAGCATTTCCCGGGTAATCTTATCGTCGACTTAACGTTCGAACTCACTGAAAATGATGAGCTGATTTTAAGTTATGAAGCTGAAACTGATAAAGCTACAGCAATTAACCTAACACACCATAGTTATTTCAACCTGGCACCAAATGGTGGAAACATCAAAAATCATCAACAGCAGATCTTTGCTTCAAATTACTTAGAGCAGGATGATAATTATTCGGTAACGGGCAAACTGATTCCTGTTGAAGGAACACCATGGGACTTTACCAAATCTAAAGCAATAGGAGCAGATTGGAATGAGGAAGAAGGGTACGATCAGACATTTGTTCTGGATAAAATTTATGGCGATTTATCCCTGGCCAGCAAAACAATTGAAGAGGATAGCGGTTTAGTTTTAAGCGTATACACCACAGAGCCGGTAGCACACTTATATACTGCGAAATATTTAGGCGTCAAGAACGGAAAAGGCGGAAAAGATTATGAAAGTTACGGTGCCTTTTGTGTAGAAACCCAGCATCATCCAAATGCGGTTAATATACCTGAGTTTCCAAGTACCATTTTAAACCCTGACGATCTCTATACGCAAACAACAATTTACAAAGTCTCACTAAACAAATAAATTATGTTCACGATCGACGACATCCACGCAGCAGAATCAAAAATTAAAACTGGTGCAGATTTCCCAATGTTTATAAAAGAAATCAGGGGAATGGGTGTTAAGCGAAACGATGTTTATGTATCAAACGGCTTGTCGATTTATTTTGATGATGAAGACAATGCCCAACAGTTAAGTCCTGACGGATATCCACCGCTGATTATAAATGATGAAGCATCTGCCGGCAAGTTAACACATGCTTTGGAAATACACCAAAAAGGCGAAACAGATTATTTCACATTCTGCAAACAGGCAGCGGATGCCGGGGTAGAGAAATGGGTTACCGATCTGGACGAAATGACCTGTACCTATTTGGATGCAGAAGGCAATGAATTGGTAAAAGAAAAGATAAGAGAAGTATAATTATATTAAAACATCAAGGCCCGAAATTTAGGGCCTTTTTTATTTATGGAAGATCGTTTGCTCGTAAGTGTAATGTAATGGAGAATTCTTTTCTTAAATCCTTTCCAACACCATTTTTATCGCTTGTTCTACAATTTTGTTGGGCTCCTTGCTAAATTTGAAATTTACACGGCTTGCCAAAATCGCATTTATGGAAATTGCGTTGTGGCCTAAAACTTTGGCCAAAGCATAAATCCCTGCGGTTTCCATTTCCAGGTTGGTAATGCGGTGTTGGTTGCTTTTAAAACTATTGATCAGCCCAATAAAATCGGGAACTGCATTTTTTGCACGCACAATTCTGCCTTGCGGTGCGTAAAATCCAGGTGCCGTGATGGTTATGCCTTTTGCCATATCTTTGCCAATGGTATTTAATAAGGCCTCGCTTGCTGCAGTTAAATAAGGATTTATATTTTTATGATGACCAAAGTGGACTTTAACAGCGTCCATCAGGAGTTGTTCATCACCAGATAATTGCTGAAGATAATAATTCATTAAAGCATCCATCCCTAAGCCGTGCGACGATGCCAGGATGGTTCCCATGGGAATATCAGGCTGAACGGCACCAGATGTACCCACACGGATAATATTTAATGAGGTAAGCGATTTTTTGATTTCACGGGTTTCGAAATCGATGTTTACCAAGGCATCCAGCTCATTAAAAACAATATCGATATTATCTGTACCAATACCTGTTGAAAGTACCGTGACACGTTTTTTACCTACAAAACCGGTATGGGTAATAAATTCGCGTTTACCCTTTTTAAATTCTATCTTATCGAAGTACTTACTTACTTCCCCAACACGGTCAGGATCGCCAACGGTAATTACCGTATCTGCAATATCACCCGGCAAAAGATTTAGGTGGTAGATACTGCCATCAGGATTGATGATTAAGTCGCTTTCGGATATTTTCATATTTATTTATTAAATAGTTTGAAGATATTTTAATTTAACACCTTCAATCTTATCAAATTTACTTAAAACCTGATTGAGCTGTGCCTTTCTAACTTCAAATTTCAATATACATTCTGTATCAAACTGTTGACCTAAAATCTGCAGGTTTTCATCTTTACTCAATTTCATCACGTCATTCATCTGCAGGTAATCGAAATGCGCTTCATAAACATCATTTACGGTTTTAGTGACAATAACAGAAGCTTTAATGGCTTCTATACTAGCTGTTTTGTAAGCGTTAATTAAACCTGGAACACCCAATAAAGTTCCGCCAAAATAACGCACCACTACGATTAATACATTGGTAATATCTTCAGACAATAGGCAGTTTAGGATCGGCCTGCCCGCAGTACCCGAAGGCTCTCCATCATCGTTCACCCTAAAAACATTTCGGTCTGGTGTTAAACGGTATGCATAACAAAAATGATTGGCCTTGTTATGTTCTGCACGAAGTTTAGCAATAATTGGTTTTACTTCTATCTCACTTAGAATTGGATAGACATAACCAATAAACTTACTTCCTTTATCACGAAATATACCTTCTGAGGCACTTTCGATAGTTTTATACGAATCATCGAACAGCATTTTGCGATAATGTAATAAAAATAACGGCTGCAATAGCCAAAATGATACCTGCGTAATTTAATTTGCTCAGTTTTTCTTTAAAAGCAATCACGCCAATCAGTGTCCCTATAATGATTACACCCAAATTCATGGCCGCAAAAACTGTTGATGGGTTTTCTGCCAGTGCTTTGTGGGCTTTCATATAAAAAAGAATATTCCCGAAATTAAAAAGGCCAAGAATAAGTCCGCAAAACAGATTGACAACCTGCAATTTGATTTTACCGGCAATCAGCATCGAAAGCACAATCAGTAAGGATACGATAAATGCGAGGCAAAAGATGGTAAAAAGCGAGGTGGTATAAGGCAGTTCCTTATAGAGTGCAATCTGTTTAAATAGTACATCGATTACACCAAAACCAATAAAAACCATAATAGGGTAGAGTAAGTTCCCTTTATCACCTTCTTTCTGATCAGATTTACGCAAAAAGGTGAGGACAATAGCTGAAAAACCAATGCATAGACCTATTATTTTGAACTGATTGAAATCTTCCTCAAAGATAAAATAAGCAGCCAGTACGGGGATAAATAAGGATAAACGCTGTGCTATATCGGTTTTAACGATCCCGAGGTTTTTAACAGAAGCGGCAAGAAATAGAAATATGGAAGGTAGCAATATCGCTAAGGCAATATAAACAGGCCATGGCGCACTGGCAGTAACCAGTTTAACATCGGGCTTAAAAAAGAGAAAACACAAGATTAATGCCGTAAAATAATTAACAGTAACGGCCTGAATAATGCTGATCTGGTACCGCTTAGCCAATTTTAATAAAATGGCCACGGTAACACTACAGCAAATGCTTAAAATAATGTAAATCATGTATTGATGTCGTTTATATAGATAGAGAGTTTGTCGGTCCCAATTTGGATTTCTTCCTGTAAATTTCCATTAATGGCAGGAGAAGGAACACCATCGTTCCAACTGTTTGATGAGGTAAAAATACGTGCTTCATCCCATAAATTGGCGGTTAAAAATTGATTTAATACATTAGCACCACCCTCAATAATGACTGATTGTACATCCATCAGGTAAAGCTGAAAAGCTATTTTTTGCGCCAAATAAAAGTGCATATCTTCCATCTGGACGTAATGGATATTATCGGTAACATCGGTTTTAATTTCGTTAAAAATAATGGTTTTGGCTTCTTTATTGAAAATATGATTACTGGCAGGTACCTGGAGATTTTTATCAATGATCAAACGAACCGGGTTTTTACCTGGCCATTCCCTTGCAGTCAATTGCGGGTTATCCATAATGGCAGTTTGTTTGCCAATTAATATCGCATCCTCCTCCGTACGCCACAGATGTGCCAGACGTTTAGCTAAAGCCCCACTGATCCATTTCTGGTGACCATCTTTTGTTGCGAAATAGCCATTTGCCGTTTCCGCCCATTTTAAAATGATATATGGCCTCTGTTGCTGTATCCTGGTAAAAAATCTTCTGTTGAAATACCGGCACTCATCATCTAAAATCCCACTTACGACTTCAATTCCTGCATTTTTCAGTTTCTCTATTCCTTTTCCATCCACCCCCGAGAAGGGATCTCTATTGCCAATCACCACCTTTTTTAACTGATTTTTCACCAATAAGTCGGCGCATGGTGGCGTTTTACCAAAATGTGCACATGGCTCGAGGTTAACGTAAGCAGTAGCTTGTTTTAATAAATTTTCAGCTTCATCTCCGTATTTTTCAAATACAGCTTTAACCGCATTGGGCTCGGCATGGGCTTTTCCATATTGCTGATGATAACCTTCGCCGATAATTATGCCATTTGCCACGATTACGCAACCCACCATAGGATTTGGACTTACATTACCAATTCCCAGGGCGGCCAACTCCAGACAGCGTTTTATATAAAATTCATCGCTCATTAGGGCAAAAGTAGTAAAAAAAGCGTCATGGGTTTATCAAAACCGATTTGTTATCATCTCAATTGAGTAATTTTGTATCATGAAAATTGGAGAACTAGCCGCGCATTACGAAGTGGAACTTGAGCCCATATATGAGGGCGATGAGGCGAAAGCGCTATTTAGTATTGCTGCCGAGCAGGTATTGGCCTTATCTCCAGGTAAACTGATTATGCTGAAGGATAGAGATATCAGTTTCATTAACATGCAAAAGCTCTTGAGCATCTTAAATGATCTGCAGATCGGTAAACCCATTCAACACATTTTAGAAGAAGCTCATTTTTATGGCTCCGTTTTTAAGGTAAATGAACATGTACTCATCCCAAGGCCCGAAACAGAAGAATTGGTAGACTGGATGATTTCAGCTTACAGCTCACGGCTGTCAATTGACGATATTAAGAAAATTAGTATCCTTGATATCGGGACCGGATCTGGATGTATCCCGATAACCTTAAAAAAACATTTGCGGAATGCCGAAGTTTCTACATTAGATGTATCGGCGGATGCAATTGTTGTTGCCCGGGAAAATGCTTTACAAATAGGCGTTCAAATCAATTTCATTGAAGCTGATATATTAACTTTTAAATCTAAACAAAAATTTGATATCATAGTCAGTAATCCCCCATATATCAGGGATTTAGAGAAGGTTGACATGCACAATAATGTTTTGATACACGAACCACACCTCGCACTATTTGTGAGTGATGAGAACCCGCTGATCTTTTATAAAGCCATCGCTGAATTCGCCAAAACAAATCTCAAACCAGTCGGGAAGCTCTATTTCGAAATCAACGAATATTTAGGTAATGAAACAGTTGAAATGCTAAAAGATAAGGGGTTTGTAAACATTGAGTTAAGGCAGGATATGCAGGGAAAGGATCGGATGGTGAAAGCTGAAAGTCCGGTATCAGAAGTGAGGGAGCAATAACATCGAAATTCTCTGTTCGTCCTCCTGATCTTATAGCTATCGGATTTGTCAGGGGCTATACTTATTATAAAATCGGTTGATCTAAGCCCTCGGATGAAACTGTGTAATTACTTCCCTTAAATAATCGCGATCGATGTGGGTATAAATCTCCGTTGTCGTAATACTCGAGTGGCCAAGCATTTCCTGCACGGCACGTAAATCAGCGCCACCCTCAATTAAATGGGTAGCGAATGAATGTCTTAAAGTATGCGGACTAATTGTTTTCTTTAAGCCTGTAGCTATTGCCAGACTTTTAATCAGGTTGAAAATCGATATTCTGGATAGTTTAGCGCCGAAACGATTCAAAAATATAAAATCTTCGTTTCCTTTCTTGATGTCAGCATGTACGCGGACTTCAGTGATGTAAATATCCAACAGCTTTAAGGCCACACCTCCGATCGGGACCAAACGCTCTTTATTTCCTTTCCCGATTACTTTTATAAACTCGATTTGCGGAAAGAGATTGGAAATTTTCAATTCTGTTAACTCGGTGACACGAAGACCACAGCCATACAATACTTCCATAATGGCCTTGTTGCGCATTCCTTCAGGTTTTGAAGCATCTATCGCTGCGATGAGTTCATTTATCTCATGGATATTTAACGTATCCGGTAATTTTCTGCTGAGCTTTGGGGCTTCAATTAATGCTGTCGGATCGTTGGAAATCACCTCTTCGAGCATTAAATAGGAGAAGAAAGCTTTCAGACCTGATATTACACGTGCCTGTGTACTGGCCTGCATCCCCAATTCATTTAGCCAGGAAATAAATGATTTTAAATGTGTGATGGTAATATCCGTCAGTTTTGGTTCTTCATTTAAAGATGTGTAATACTGTATCAATTTGTCGATATCACTCAGATAGGCATCAACAGAATTGCCGGATAACGACCGCTCTAACTTCAAGTACGACTTAAATCCTTTAATATATGATTGCCAAAGCATGTTTTTATTTGAGATTTTTTATAACATTGCAACGTTACAACATTATATGATGAAAATACAAATTATTAACGGCCCAAATTTAAACTTACTAGGCGTTCGCGAACCATCTATTTATGGTAATACCAGTATTGAAGATTACATTAAAGAATTAAAAACTGCTTATCCGGATGTCGAAATAGCATATTACCAAAGTAATGTAGAGGGAGAAATTATCAATAAACTACATGAAGTGGGTTTTAGCTACGACGGCGTAGTGCTTAATGCTGGTGGTTATACGCATACTTCTGTGGCCATTGCAGATGCCATTGCTGCCATTAAAACGCCTGTAATTGAGGTACATGTATCGAATATTTATGCCCGCGAAGAATACCGCCATGTTTCTTTAACCGGAAAAAACTGTCAGGGCGTTTTAACAGGCTTTGGCATGAAAGGTTATCGTTTGGCGATTGAAAGTTTATTGACCTAAATCTTTAATTGCTACAGCAATTCACAAATTTTCAGTTGATTCAGGTGGATTACAAATCCACAGATCTCCGGTCTGGAAAACATTTCCAGACCAAAAATTGGCGATTCAAGATTTATTTAAGATTCGAAAAATATTTAATTTTCTTAATAAAAAATGCCCAAACAATGCTGTTGTTGTACACGCCAGTATGTTTAGTGTAATCTTTTTGGATTGCTTTTCTCTTTTTGCCCGTTTTTGACAATGATTTAAGGAAATGCCAGTGCCCTTTACTTACTGCCATTGTAAACTTAGGTTTCCCGCTAAGTAAAAAATGCCACCAGGCGATAAAATCGATAAACATCCGGATTGTTATCCTAAAGATAGCATCGCCTAAGGGCAGATTTTTCTGCATAATGATCAGGTTGTTCCTGAAATTCAGGTAAGTTTTAAAAGGATTTTCTGTCTGCAATGTCCCACCGCCAACATGATAAACTTCAGCATCCGGACAGAACATAATCTTATAATTCAGGTTCTTCAAGCGCCAGCATAAATCTATTTCCTCCATATGGGCAAAAAGGTCAGCATCTAAACCGCCTGCTTCCTGCCAACACTTGCTTTTGATAAAAAATGCAGCACCACTGGCCCAAAAAACTTCTTTTTGCGCATTGTATTGGCCATTATCGAACTCATAAACATTGAATAACCTGCCACGGCAGAAAGGATAAGCATAAATATCCAGATAGCCACCTGCGGCACCAGCATATTCAAATTGGTTTTTGTTCAACTGCCATTTAATCTTTGGTTGTGCTGCTGCAATCTGTACATCGCTTTCCATCAGATCAATTACGGGCTGTATCCAATTTGGGATCACCTCTACATCCGAATTGAGTAAAATAAAATAATCAGCTTCAACACGTTCTAAAACTTGATTATATCCCCCCGCAAAGCCATAATTAAGATCATTTTGAATGATTTTAACGGTTGGGAAATTTTCTTGTAAAAACAGAACGGAGTCGTCTGTTGAGGCATTATCGCCGACAACAATTTGCAGGTTATCATATTCCGACCGCAAAATTCCAGGTAAAAACTGCTTTAAATACGCCTTTCCATTCCAGTTTAAAATTACAATAGCTACTGATGGGTTCATTCTATTTATTCGGGTTTAAATTTCCAGCGCTTATGGCTCCAAAGCCAATATTGGGGCTGTTCTTTAATAATATCTTCTAAAAACTTAAAGTGCAGATCTGTAATTTCAAATTCATGCATTTTTTCGGGCTCAAGGCACATCGGCAAAACCTCTATATGGTAATAACCTTTTTTAACTACCTTAACTTTAAAATAGTATATCGGTCTTTTAGTAGATTTTGCAATTTTTTCTACGCCCAACAAAGCAGCGGTAGGCTGATTCAGAAAATTAACAAAGTATTTTGTTTCTTCTCTCGTTGGCGACTGATCACTTGCAAAACACAAAAGCGTCGGTTCATTTTTGTAGGCGGCCATACCGCGCAAAGTTTGCCGCATGGCAATAAATACATTTCCATATTTTGTCCGTGCATAATCGAACCACTTTCCAAAAACTTTATTTGAAATGGGTTTAAAAATCACCATGGTTTTTGCAGAAATGTTAAGACCAAGCGCTAAGGTTCCCAACTCCCAGTTGCCATAATGACCTGTACAGGCGAGTACGCTTTCTCCAGCTTTAAAGTGGGCTTCTAAATATTCCAATCCAGTAAATTTTACCCTTTTTAAAGTTTCAGCCTTTGAAATACTCGTCATTTTAATGATTTCAAAAATGAGTTCGGCCAAATACAGAAAGAATTTTTTCTCTATAACTATAATTTCGTTAGGTTTTTTTTCAGGAAAGGAGCAGGTTAAATTCTGTCTGATAACTTTTTTTCTATAGCCTATTACGTAATAAAGCAGATAATATAGTAATCTTGCAAAAAAAAACAGCAAAGGCAAAGGGAGCAGCGACAATAGGTATAAAAAAAATACGCCAACGTGCGCAATCCCTCTTTTAATCATTATTTTTAAAACGTTTCAGCTACAAACATAAATTTTCAAATGCAGAATACAGCTATACTTCCATTATTTTATCTTCCGCCAGTAGGTTATTTTAGTCTATTGCAAAAGCTGGGGACAGATTTTTTAATTGAAAAACATGAACATTTAGCCAAACAGACCTATCGCAACAGAGCCAGTATTTATTCACCAAACGGGAAACTGGACATAACCGTTCCAGTGGTTAAAGGCTCAAAAACACATACGAAAATGAAGGATGTTCGGATCAGTTACGATTTTAAATGGCAACGGTTGCATTGGTTGAGTTTGGAAAGCTGCTACAGAAGTTCTGCTTATTTTGAGTTTTACGAAGATGAGTTATCGCGTTTCTACACCAATAAATTCGAATTTTTATTCGATTACAATCTCGAGTTGGTGGAATGGTTAAGCAAAAAACTAAAACTGAACAAAAGCTTTGAGGTAACACCCGAATATTTTGATGATATCGCACCCGAATTGGATTTCCGTACCATCATGAATCCCAAAAAAGAAGAAGATATTGTAAACAATAAGCCATATTATCAGGTTTTTGAAGATAGACATCAATTTTTACCCAACTTAAGTATTGTTGATCTGTTATTTAACCAGGGCCCCCAGGCCCGGCTATATCTGTAACATATGGGAAAAAACAAAGCACGTAACCGCCATAAACATTATAAGGTACCAGCACCCGGTACAAGTCCGGGGCTATATGCCATTGATGATGATGCATTAAAGCCGCAAATCGTACTGCATACTTATAACGAGAAAAGTTACAAGAAAGAAGAACTCGAAAATATCAATAACATTGATAAGCTGATTGAGAACAAAGATTTTTGTTATTGGTTCGATATCAAAGGTTTGGCTGATCCGAATATTTTCGAAACATTATATTCAAAATTGGATATCAGCAGGTTGGTTCTCGAAGATATTACCAGTTCTTATCAGCGTCCAAAATTAGATGAGTACGACAATGACAAATACATTTTCGCTGTAAGCAGGCATCTGTTTTTAGGTGAAGATAATGTTTTAAGCAACGATCAGATCTCTTTTATTTTATCAGAACGTACGCTGATTACGTTTCAGGAAACTTATGCCGATTGTTTCGAACCGGTTAGAAAACGTTTGGAAATAGGGAAGGGGAACATCCGCATTGGTGGAAGCAGTTATTTAATGTACGCCATCATGGATGTAATTGTAGATAACTATTTTACATTATTAAATTTTTGGGGCGAAGAGTTGGATGCCATCGAAGACCGCTTGTACGACCATCCCGACCGCCGGATTATGTACGATACCCAGGCGATTAAAAGGTCATTAATTATGATCCGTAAGGTAGCCTGGCCGGAAAGAGATAAACTGAATGATATTATCCGAACCGATAGTCCTTTGATATCCGATCTCACCAAAACATACATGAAAGATGCCTATGATCATTGTATCCAAATCATTGATTTTATAGAATCGTTGAAGGAAATTGCATCGGCAAATATTGATATGAATTTATCGATTATCAGCAACCGTATGAACGAAATCATGAAGGTGTTGACCATCATTTCTTCCATATTTATCCCATTAACCTTTATTGCCGGTATTTACGGGATGAATTTCAGCAGGGAAGACCCGGCAACCGGAAAAATATTAAAAGATAATATGCCCGAATTATATGCGGAACATGGTTATTTATATACCTGGATTGTAATGGGGGTGATTGCGATCTTACAGGTCATTTATTTTTGGCGCAAAGGTTGGTTTAAATAGTGTTTTTGTGCTTATACCAATAATTGGTATATTTAAATTAAATGAATATATATGAAACCATTTTAGCAATGGAAAGATAATGGATCATGTATTAAAAGGATATAGATGTTCAGCGGTCAAATCGTGTCTCATATTCTATAAGCCCGGGGAGGATGGCTGAGTTGAAATAATCAGAATTTTACATCAGATGACTAACATTAAAAATCACTTATTGTAAAAATCAATCTTTAATATTAGTAGCTTTAGGGCGTTTTAGGTTAGGTTATAGATGCAGTCATTCGAAATTGATAAAAGCGACGTACTCAAGGTTAAAAATGCAATTTTAGCTGGTGATGAAACTTTAAAGGTAGTTTTAGAGGAATACCATGCTTCAGAAATTGCCATTCTTTTCGAACGCCTGGATAAATCCGAACAAAGGCATATTATTAATCTGCTTCCGGCAGAAATCGCATCGGAGATTATCTCTGAGATGGATGAAGAATCCCACCCGGAAGATTTACTTTTTGAACTCCATCCCGATAAACGTACCGAAATTGTTGAAGAACTGGATTATGATGACGCAACCGATATCATTTCCCAGCTGGAAGATCACGAGCAAAAGGAGATTTTAGAAGACCTTACCGAAGATCATGCTTCAGAAATCCGGAATCTTTTAACTTACGACGAAAAAACCGCGGGTGGTTTGATGAATACAGAACTGATCTGTGTAAACATCAACTTAACCAAAAAAGATGCGATCGACGAGATCATCCGTCAGAGTGAGGAAATGGAAGAATTTTACACCATTTATGTGGTGGATGATGAGGATATTTTTAAAGGGATTGTTTCGTTAAAAGACATCATCAAAGCGAAACACAATGCCAAAATCACCGAATTGGTTAAAATAGATGCCGTGTATGTGCATCCTGATACCGATCAGGAAGAAGTGGCGAACCTGATTTCCCAATATAATTTAACCAGTATCCCGGTAATAGACGATCATCAGAAATTACTTGGTAGGGTAACATTCGATGATGTAATCGATGTAATGGAGGCTGAAAGTACCGAAGATATCCTGAAAATTTCGGGGGTATCAGAAGACGAGGAATTGAGCGGTAACTGGGTAGAGGCGGTAAAATCACGTTTGCCTTGGTTAATTATCAACCTTGGAACTGCATTTTTAGCTTCATCTGTTGTGCGCTACTTTGATCCAACCATCAAGTTAATTCCTTCTTTAGCAGCCTATATGACGATTATTGCAGGTATGGGCGGAAATGCGGCTACTCAGGCGCTTGCTGTAACGGTTAGGCGTATTTCACTTTACGACTTGACTGATAAACAGGCTTATCGAACTGTTTTGAAAGAATTTACAGTAGGTTTAATTAATGGTGCATCTAATGGATTAATCGTATTTATTTTTGCTTACTTTTTTGACGGCAACCCTATGCTTGGATTGGTTATCTTCCTGGCTATGACGGGTAATCTGGTTATTGCAGGCATTACTGGTGCCGGAATTCCACTTATTTTAAAACGTGTAGGTATTGATCCTGCCATTGCATCATCTATAATTATTACTACTTTTACCGACGTTTTTGGTTTTCTGCTAATTTTAGGATTGGCCAGCAAACTATTACTATAATCAGGATTTACTTGATTTGGGATTCAGGATGTTATCCTGCCAAACCTAAATGGAGCCTGCTAACTTAAAAAGATTACATAACTTTAAATCCAAAAAATCTGATCCCGATGCAAACAACAAGACACGATTGGACAAAAGAAGAAATATACGAAATTTATAACAGACCATTTTTAGATCTGGTTTACGAAGCCGCAAGCATCCACAGAGAAAATAAAGACTATAATGAAGTTCAGGTAAGTTCATTAATCTCGATCAAAACTGGTGGCTGTGCCGAAGATTGTTCATATTGCCCACAGGCAGCACGTTATCATACGGAATTAGAAGTTCAGCCCTTAATGCAGGTGAGCCAGGTGGTGAGCGCTGCCGTTAAAGCAAAAGAGGGTGGTGCATCACGTTTATGTATGGGGGCCGCATGGCGCGAAGTACGTGATAACCGTGATTTTGACCGTGTAATTGAAATGGTAAAAGCTGTAAATGATATGGATATGGAGGTGTGCTGTACTTTAGGTATGCTGACCGAAAATCAGGCACAGCGTTTGGCTGATGCGGGCTTATATGCCTATAACCACAATATCGATACTTCTGAAGATGATTACAAACGTATTATTTCGACCAGGACTTACGATGATCGTTTAAATACCATTAAAAATGTGCGTAAAGCTAAATTAACGGTATGTAGTGGTGGTATTATCGGTTTGGGCGAAACAGTAGAAGATCGTGTTTCGATGTTGCAAACCTTATCCAATATGGAAAAACACCCTGAATCGGTTCCTGTTAATGCATTGGTTCCGGTAAAAGGAACACCATTAGAAAACCAGCCACGTGTGCCAATCTGGGATATGGTAAGGATGATCGCTACGGCACGTATCGTGATGCCAAATTCGGTGGTACGTTTATCAGCAGGTAGAAATGAAATGAGTACACTTGAACAGGCTTTTTGCTTTATGGCTGGTGCAAGTTCTATTTTTGCCGGAGACAAATTGTTAACTACACCAAACCCTGCTTTTGTAGATGATATGGCGATGTTTGAATTATTAGGCTTAAAAACACGCAATGCCTTTAAAAATGGCCGTCCTGCAAATACAAGGATAGCAGAGGAAGCGGTTTAATCAAAAAATATAATATAAAAAAGTCCCGATTTTGATCGGGACTTTTTTGTTTTCAAGTGGTTTTCTTATTTAGATATTACTATCTGATCTTCTTCTATCTGTGTCTTACACGGCCGTTACCCTAACCTCAATATTTCCTTTTACAGCTTTAGAATACGGACAAGCCCGATGTGCCTTATCCGCTAAAGCTTGCGCTTCCTCATGGGAAATTCCAGGAATGTGCACATCCAGATCTGCTGACAGCACGAATGAATTGCCATCTTTATTAAAGGAAACCAGCACTTTCACATTAGCTTCACTGATATCTACACCTTCGCGTTCGGCAACTGATCCCAAGGCACCTAAATAACAAGGACCCCAGGCTGCTGCAAACAATTCTTCAGGATTGGTTGCCCCGCCTTGTCCGCCAAGTTCTTTCGGTTTTCGCAAATCAAAATCTAAAATTCCATCACTTGATTTGATGTGTCCATCTCTTCCTCCAGTAGCTGTTACTTCAGCTGTATATAGCTTTTCCATAATGTTATATTAATGTGAATAGCTTAACAATTGATAATGGCCTTTGTTTTATACAAGGTTTGTTATACTATATCAGCTCTTCCTGCTGAATATATTTTAATGCTATTAATCCGCATAATGAAACACTTGCCTTAAATCTTGATTTTTACGGATAGTTTATAGATGTCATAAGCTACTTTTTGGATAAGGTCGAATTGCTCCGGAATTAAATCTTCGCCTTTTTTTATCGTTAAGCCAGTATCATTTAGCCTGATTAACGGAACATTATCTATGGTATTTGTTCCTTGTACTAAATTTTCAATGGCAGTATCGAGTAAATAAGTGGTATTATTGGCAATGGGTTTTAAAGCATCGAAACTTTCAAAAATAAATTGATGTTCCTTATTGTATAATGAAAGTGTTGCCACATAAGAAGAGAGCAAGTGACTTAAAGCCGTAAACTGGTGTACTTCTTTAATAAACAATTGTTTGCTTTTCGGCTCAGAAAACATTCTTTGAAACAAGGAAGCTAAATTGGCAGTACTTACATAAACTTCTTTCCTTGCCAGCTTATACTCGGTTCTGTTGTAATTCTTTTCAAAATACAATTTCACTACCTGTGCGTAGTAGGCTTTATTTGCCTTTAAAATATCAAGCATGGCCTCCTTAAGTTTTTCATGCTCCCAGGTTGGGAATAAGGAATAACTCGCGATCAGGGCTATGCCTGAGCCAATAAAGGTATCGTAGATCCTTTCGCGCGCCAGCGCAATCGATCCCATACCCAGGAAATCGAATAGGATCAAGATATAAGGTGTCATAAAAAGTACGCTTACCACATAGTTTTTCCGTTGAAAACTATAACAACCAATCATACAGATCAATAAAATCACGAAAAGGGTATTTCGATCATGGATGTAGGTTAATACACCCATACCAATAAATGCGCCCACAGTAGTTCCGATCAAACGTTGATAGTTACGCTCTTTGGTTAAGCTAAAACCCGGTTTCGAGATCACCAGAATAGTAAGGAGAATCCAATAACTATGCGAGAAATTCAAAACTAGGGATACCACGAAACCTAAAAGCATTACTACGGTTACCCTTAGCGAATGTCTGAACGTAGAAGAACTATAGGTTAAATTTTCTGTAAATAGTTTGAAATCGAATTTTTGCCTCGTAATAAATTTCTCTGTATCTACCTCAGCCTGCCTGATATCTTTACTGTTCCTGATTTTAAAATAGCTGAAAATGGTTTTAACCCTGGCCAGTATATTTTCGATATTAACTTCAATATTTTTCAGGGCAATAATGCCGAGTGTATTGTATTCCTGATTCTGGTTGTTTTTTTCCAGATTATTGATTTTGATTTTTAAACGCTCGATCTCGATCAGTAAACGTTTCGAAACAACTGGCGTTCCACCGCTCTTTAAGGCAAATGCAATATCATCCAAAGCATAGGAAATCCGCTTAATGGCCATTTCATAATCCGATAAAATGCCTGCTTTATCAAACTGGTCGTGCAGCTGCTGGTAGTTATAATAGGTAGACATGACCTGTTCGAACAGATCAACCATATCTACAAATACCAGTAACAAAAATCTTCCTTCAGGGGTAGAATCCCTTACGATTTCTCTTGTTCTGAACAACAATTCCCTTACTGCATCTTGTTTTTCGTGTACAGAAACCTGAAGTTGTAAAAGATCTGAATAGGTTTTATCGTAATTGTTATTTTGATGATAAAACTTGGCTTTTTCACGCAGAAACTCTGCAACTTCTAAAATAGAATCACTAAGCGATTGTTGTACCAAACGGAACGGGCGGAGGCGGTACACAAAATAGCTTAAACCGGTATACCAAAGGCTTCCGGCCAACACCATAACCGCATGCAACAATACTTCCTGCCAGGGGCGTACATCATCAATGCTCAATACCATAATCAACAGCACTGCAGTGCCTACCGATGCAGCCCTCAAGCCGTAGATGTAAAACATCGAAAATACAAAGCTCGATACAGCGAGTAAAAAACCGATAAAATAATGGTTTTTGTTGGTTAAACCGGTAATGATCGAAAAGGTAAAAATTAGTGCTGTGGTAATCAGCATTGCATTTCTCCGGTGTACCATGGGGCCAGGACTATCCACAACACTGACACATAACGCTCCGAGAGATAAAGTCATGCCATACTTCAACAGACCAAACTGGGCCAGGATTAAAGAGGGGAGCAGCACGCCAATAGTGATGCGTAGACCGTCGGCAAAATACGTACTCAATAAAAAGTCTTGTATATTTCTAATGGGTTGCCTAATCTGCATGTTACAAAAATAACTATAATAGTGATTTTTTTGTTGTGATTAAAATTAAGTTTTTTGCTTTTTTTATGATTTTAAGCAGAAAACGGGTAATTAACTGATTAGTAAAATAATAAGAAATGTTGACAAGTGTATAATCCTAAATTGTTAACAAACTCAATATAGATGGGACACAACGAATTTGAGACCACTTTTCACCAATGTAAACTGTTGATAAACAGTATTTTTAGGTTAATAACTTTGTGCATAAAAACGTTTATTTTTCTCTTGACAGAAGTGCGTTTTCATACTAAATTAGATCATATCAAATACGAAGTACTTTGAATTCTGATAAAACAATCCAAAAGAGATAAAGAACCGAAAGGGGAATTGTTTCGGATCGTTTATAGGGAAAACGATTAATTTCTGAAAGGGTTAAACCGAGTAAGAATATATATAACCATCGAAAGATTGGACGATAAGAAAATCGCACAGGCCCAAACAGAGATTATGGAAAACTAAGAAGTTTACGGACGGAAGAGTTGGAAATAAATTTTCACGGATCGCAAAAGTTGCAAAACCTAACGAAAACGGAAAAATCAGAGTAACAAGAATTAGATGCGCTAAAATGCAACTACGGTTGTTTGTAGCGTTAAAACGGGGAACTGAATCGAAAGAAGAAGCGCCCCGTTTTTATTTTGCCCAAATCCGATCAACCGATCAAAAAAGAATAGCTAATTTTTCCGCTTATTATCCCTAAAATATTAAATTTACCGAATGGCCAAAAAAGGTAAATCAGTCTCCAGTCCTTCAAAAAAGATATTCGTTTTAGATACTTCGGTGATTTTATACGATCATGATGCAATAAATAATTTTCATGAACACGATGTGGCCATTCCCATTCAGGTTTTAGAAGAACTCGATAATTTTAAAAGCGGAAACGATACCCGGAATTTTGAAGCCAGAAGTTTCATCCGTCTAATCGACGAAACCTCTAAACAAAAACTGATCAGCGACTGGATAGCCTTGAAAAGCCCGGGTTCAGGGAAATTTAGGGTAGTATTAAATGAAAAACCTTTAACGGTAGATGCAGAAGCGGTTTATGGGAAAGGGAAAACCGACCATAAGATTTTGAACGCGGCTTTAAGCTTAAAAGAGGAACATCCTGATAAAAAAGTAGTACTGGTATCGAAAGACATCTGTCTGAGACTAAAAGCAAAGGCACTCGATTTAAATGCGGAAGATTACGAAACGGGTAAAATTAAAAACGTTGATGAGCTTTATGCCGGAAAAACAGAAATCAATAATTTCTCCGTTGAAATTATTGAAGCAGTAAAAAAGCAACCGTTTATCGATGCGGGTGAGATCGAATTGCCCCCAAAAAATGCCAATCACTTTTACATTTTAAAAAATAAGAGAAAAACAGCCAATGTATTTTACAACAATAGTTTAAAAACAATTGCAGCTGTTTCTACCGGTCCGATATTTAAGATCAAACCTAAAAATATTGAGCAGGCCTTTGCCATTCATGCCCTTTTAGATCCGGAAATTAGACTGGTAACTATCCAGGGAAACGCCGGAACCGGTAAAACCCTGCTGGCTTTGGCCAGTGCCTTAGAGCAACGTAAAAACTTCAGACAGATTTATGTTACACGCCCCATTGTTTCACTGAGCAATAAAGACATTGGCTTTCTGCCTGGTGATGCAAAATCGAAAACGGATCCCTTTATGGCACCTATCTGGGACAACCTAAGGTTCATTAAAGAACAGTTTATCGGCGATGAAAAAATGTCGGAGAAAATTGATGAACTGATTGCAACCGAAAAAATAGCCATTGCGCCATTGGCCTTCATCCGTGGAAGAACGCTCACTAAAATCTTCTTTATTATTGATGAAGCACAAAATTTAACCCCGCATGAAGTAAAAACGATTATTTCGAGAGCAGGTGAGCATACCAAAGTGGTTTTTACGGGCGATATTTATCAAATTGACACCCCTTATCTCGATTCGGAGAGTAATGGATTATCTTATCTAATCGAAAATGCAAAGAACCATCCACTTTACGCACACATTACCTTACACAAAGGCGAAAGGAGTGAATTGGCTAATTTGGCAAACGAGTTGCTGTAAAGATTAGAAGGTTTCCCGCTGATTTCGCAGACAAGAGCACAGATTTAAACTGATCTGTTTAGGCACTGGTTCAAAGCCCTTACACCACCTGAATTTATTTCAGTTCCTGGTTGCAGGGGCATTTATTGCAAATGTATTTCCTAATGATATTTCTTCAGGCTCCTCAAACAGATAAACAATCCAATTAAAGTTAACACTGCACTTAAAATAAACGGTGCACCAGGAAAGTAAACCGGCGCTTTCCCTTCAATAAAATAAGCGAAAATATGTGTCATTACCCATGGGGCAAATATAGCAGCTAAACTCTGCAAACCGGTTAATACACCTTGCATTTCACCCTGGGCATTTGCTGGTATTTGATTTGAAATCAAACCCTGCATCGCTGGTCCGCCTATACCCGCCAAACCATATGGCAACATAAAGGCAAACATCATCCAGCCTTTAGTTGCAAAGGCAAATGCTACAAAGCCGATGATGTATAAAATCAGACCAAAATAAACGGCTTTTTTTTCTCCGATCTTGGGAAGGATGACCCTGATCAAACCACCTTGAACAATACCCACCACCAAGCCTACAAAGCCTAAGGAATAACCAACCCAGGCGGCATCCCATTGGAATTTTTCCATGGTGTAAAACGTCCAGTTAGATTGCACCGAGTGACTGGCAAAGTACAATAAGAATAGGGTAGCCATTAAACCCAATAATGCCGGATATTTACCAATGCTTACCAACGAGCCGATCGGGTTTGCTCTTTTCCAGTCAAAAGCCCTGCGTTTTTCTACAGGTAATGATTCCGGCAATATAAAATAACCATAAAGCCAGTTGATTAAAGATAAGCCAGCAGCGATCATAAAAGGAACCCTTGTACCGAAATGACTAAAAACACCGCCCAAAACCGGACCTAAAATAAATCCTACGCCAAATGCCGCGCCAACCAGGCCAAAATTCTGTGCTCTTTTTTCAGGTGGCGAAACATCGGCGATGTAGGCTTGCGCCGTGGTAAAACTGGCTCCGGTAATGCCTGCGATAATTCTTCCTACAAATAACCAGATAATAGAAGGGGCGAATGCCAGGAAGATATAATCGATGCCCAGTCCGAACAAAGAGCTTAACAAAACGGGCCTGCGCCCATACCGATCGCTCATGGCCCCGATAATTGGAGAAAATATAAATTGAACAGATGCATAAGCCAATGTAAGCCAACCACCGTATTCTGCAGCCAAACCGAAACCTCCGCCGGTAAAATCCTGTATCAGTTTTGGTAAAACAGGAATGATCAACCCAAAGCCTGTAAAATCGATCAGGAGGGTAACCATAATAAAACTCATTGCAGATTTCTTCTTGTTTGCCATTGTATAAAGGTTGAAACGCAAAAGTATCAGAATTAGTTAAGAATGTAAATTTTAGTTCTGTACAGCCCAATAAACCTTACACTATTTGAAACCTGTAAGATTTAGGCAAAAGCGCTTAAACTGGCCCTCAATAAGTTAAAATCCCGCCGGGAGTAAAAAACCTATCACAAAGGTCAAAACTTTTCCACAATGCCTTAATTCGGGTAAATTTTGTTAAATTCGCAAGGTTATAGTAATACCCTTTTTTAATATCGTTTTAAGTAACGAGAATAATAATTTATGGCAGAAGATTTAGAAAATCAGCAGAACGACAAAATCATTCAAATTAATATAGAGGAGCAGATGAAATCGGCCTACATTGATTATTCAATGTCGGTAATCGTATCAAGGGCTTTGCCTGATGTACGCGATGGACTGAAACCGGTACACCGCCGTGTTTTATATGGTATGCTCGATCTTGGTGTAACCAGTAATAAACCACATAAGAAATCTGCCCGTATTGTAGGGGAGGTTTTAGGTAAGTATCACCCACATGGTGATGCCTCCGTATATTTCACCATGGTTCGTATGGCGCAGGATTGGAGCTTACGTTATCCTATGGTAGATGGACAGGGAAACTTTGGTCACATTGATGGTGACTCTCCGGCTGCGATGCGTTATACCGAGGCACGTTTCTCGAAAATTGCCGAAGAAATGCTTGCCGATATCAATAAAGATACTGTAGATTTTCAGTTAAACTTTGATGATACCTTACAAGAACCAACAGTACTACCCGCAAAAATCCCTAACTTATTGGTGAATGGATCTTCTGGTATCGCAGTAGGTATGGCCACCAATATGGCACCCCACAATTTAACCGAAGTAATCGATGGTGTTGTAAACTATATCGACAACAGAGATATCACTATTGAAGAATTAATGAAGTTTGTAAAAGCTCCTGATTTTCCTACAGGTGGTATCATTTATGGTTATACCGGGGTAAAAGAAGCTTTCGAAACAGGCCGTGGCCGTATTGTAATGCGTGCTAAAGCTGAAATCGAAAACATTAAAGACCGTGAAGTAATCATTGTTACCGAAATTCCTTACCAGGTGAACAAAGCCCAAATGATTGAGCGTACTGCTGAATTGGTTGGCGAGAAAAAACTGGAAGGTATTTCGAACATTAAAGACGAATCGAACAAAGATGGTATCCGTATCGTTTACGAAATTAAACGCGATGCAAATGCCTCTATCGTTTTAAACAACCTATATAAGTACACTGCTTTACAAACTTCTTTCAGTGTAAATAATATTGCATTGGTAAAAGGCCGTCCGCAAATGTTGAATCTTAAAGATTTAATTGTACATTTTGTGGATCACCGTCATGATGTAATTGTTCGCCGTACCCGTTACGAATTGGCGGAGGCTGAAAAACGCGCTCACATCCTAGAAGGCTATTTAATTGCCTTAGATCATTTAGATGAGGTAATTAAATTGATCCGTGCTTCCGAAACGCCTGAAGATGCGCGGTTAGGATTAATGGAAAAGTTTGGATTGAGCGATATCCAGGCCCGGGCGATTTTAGATATGACGCTTCGTCGTTTAACAGGACTAGAGCGTGATAAAATCAAAGAAGAGTATGCAGAATTAATGAAAACCATCGAATACTTAAAATCCATCTTGGAGGATGAAAGTTTACGTATGCAGATCATTAAAGATGAATTAGCGGAAATCCGTCAGAAATTTGGTGATGAGCGTAGAACAACTATTGTTCACTCTGCCGAAGACATGAGTATGGAAGATTTCATCGATGATGAAGAAGTGGTGATCACGATTTCTCACGAAGGTTATGTAAAACGTACTCCGGCTACCGAATTCAGAGCACAGGGCAGAGGTGGAAAAGGATCGAAAGGCAGTACTTCAAGAAATGAAGATTTTATTGAACATATGCTCGTGGCCACCAACCACAATTATATGTTGTTCTTTACCGAAGCAGGAAGATGTTTCTGGCTGAGGGTTTACGAAATCCCTGAAGGGTCGCGTACCAGTAAAGGAAGAGCAATCCAGAACATCATCAATATTCCGAAAGAAGAGAAAATTAAAGCTTACATTAAGGTTAAAAACCTTAAAGATCAGGAATATTTAGAGAACAATTTTATCATCATGTGTACTAAAAAAGGTACCATTAAGAAAACTTCTCTTGAGGCTTATTCACGTCCACGTGTTAACGGTATCAACGCCATCAATATTAATGAAGGTGATGTACTGTTAGAAGCTTGCTTAACCAATGGTGAAAGCGAAATTGTAATGGCATTGCGCTCTGGCAGGGCAATCCGTTTCAACGAAAAAACCGTTCGTCCGATGGGTAGAACAGCAACCGGTGTTCGTGGTGTTAGGCTTGCACACGATCAGGATGAAGTTGTTGGCATGATTGCTGTAAACAATCCTGAAGTTACGGTGTTAGTAGTATCAGAAAAAGGTTACGGAAAACGTACCGACATTGAAGATTACCGTGTAACCAACCGTGGCGGTAAGGGAGTAAAAACAATTAATGTTACTGAAAAAACCGGGCAATTGGTTTCAATTAAAGATGTTACTGATAGCGAAGATCTGATGATCATTAACCGTTCGGGCATTGTAATCCGGATTCCGGTTTCAGCTTTAAGGGTAATGGGTCGTGCCACTCAGGGGGTACGTTTAATATCGTTAAAAGGTGATGATGAAATTGCATCGGTAACCAAGATCGATCATGAAGAGGATGAAGAAGAAACAGTAGATCTGGAAGATGTATTGGTAGTTGATGGTGAAGAAATAGAGGCCGATACCACTCCGGAAGCAGATGATACCGAAGAGGAGGGCGAATCAGATAACGAAACGGAAGAAGAAAATTAACTAAAATTAAGATTAGAATAAAAATTATGAAAAGAGTATTTCTAAGTATACTTCTAGCAGGTGCGGTGAGCTCTGCATTTGCTCAGAAAAGTGAAATAACCGCGGCGAAAAACGACTGGGGTTTATTCCAGCTGACTTCTTCAAGTGCATCAACACCCTTGGCGAAAAAACTTGAATCGTTGGCAAAAGGATTGGCACATACTGATAAAGCCATTGCTGATGAGAAATCTAAAGTAATCGCAGAAGCATGGTCTTATCGTGCATTATTTGCTTCATCTGCAGCTATCTTAGATTCAACAAGTACAGCAAATGCTGATGCAAACTTGAAAATTGCACAAGACGCGGTTGTTGAAGCTAAAAAACTGGATACCAAAGGAAGTGAAAAAGAAAATATTGCTTTAGCTGAAACCAATATCAGTAATGCAGTGAGAAACGGTGGTGTAATTGCTTACAACAAAAAAGATTACAAAACTGCTTACGAAAAATTCGTTGCGGCAACCGTAATCAATCCTAACGATACCGCAATGTATTTAAATGCGGGTATTGCTGCTAGAAACATTGAGGATTATCCAGGCATGATTACCCAGTTTAAAAAAGTAATCTCTTTAAATTCTCCTCAGTCAAAAGATTTGTATTCTGAAGTAATCAGTACGGTATTAAGCAAACAAAAAGATACAACTGCTGCATTGGCTATCATCAAGGAAGCAAGTGCTAAATTCCCAGAAAACACAGATTGGATCAAAACTGAAACTCAGATCTATATTGATAGGGGCGATGCAGCAAAATCAGAGCAAATGTTAGTGGCTTTGGCAACAAAAGAGCCAAACAATCCAAATTATCAGGTTTTATTGGGTAATATTTATTTTAGCCAGGCTTTAAAATTACAGGCCGACAGAAATAAAATCGATCCTAAAAAGGTAAAAGAATTTAACGAAGTAACCGGTAAAATGAATGCTTTGTTAGATAAATCGCTACCATTTTACAAAAAAGCGTTAGAAGTTGATGCTAAAAATCAAGGTGCATTAGAAACGTTAAAAACGATCTATGCTTTTAGGAACGATACTAAAAACTACGAAGATATCAAGAAACGTTTAGACGCTTTGCCTAAGCAATAATTTGTTAATCGATTCAAAAAAAGAGCCCTGAAATTTCGGGGCTCTTTTTTTTATGTTTATTTTTATGGTTTATTACGGTTTTACCTCATCAATATATCTATGCAGAATTGCCTTAAAATATCATTAACCGCTTTAATTTTCGTCTCTTTTAATGCTGTAGCGCAAAAAAGTCAAATTCTTATCGCTAGAAATGCTGTGGGGAAACTGCAGGCATCGATCGCCAATAAGGAAGATGAGAAAAAACAGTTATCGATCATAACAGAAGGCTTAAAGTCAATCGAATCTGCCGAAAAAGACAATAAAACAAAGAATTGGGGAGAAACCTGGTCTATAAAATCTTACCTCACATCTTTTGCTTCATTGATCGATACTGATCCTAACAATGCCAATAAGTTTTACGATACTGCTGTTGAAGCCGTAGCCAAAGCTAAATCTTTAGACCGTTATGACGATAATGGGGGCTTGATTAAAGCATCAAACCACAATATCCTGATCAAAAAACAGGAGAAAGGCAATGAAGCCTATTTTAACAATGATTTTAAAGAGGCATTTGCTGATCTAAAGGAAGTATGCGATAACTTCCCTGCAGATACCACTTTAGCCTTAAATACGGCAATCTGTGCCTTAAATATTCAATCTTATGATGAATCTTTAACTTATTTTAAGCGCGCAAAAGAAAATGGCATCAAAAATCCATCTGTTTTTCAGAAAATGGCGCAGATGTATGTGGTGAAATCTGAGAACGAAACCGCTATTAAAACCTTAGAGGATGGTCTGGTTCTGAATCCATTTAACCGTTTTTTAACCAATGATTATATTAATCTTTTGCTCGACACTGAAAATTACAGTAAAGCACAGGGACTGATCGAAAACAATCTGAAAGTAGAAAAAGGAAGTAAGCTGCTTTATTTTCTCTATGGTTATCTGCAACAGATTGGCGGAAATAATGCAACAGCAATTTTATCCTATGATAAAGCTTTGTCTACAGATCAGAATTATTTTGATGCATTGTACCAGTTGAGTTTAGCATATATCAATACCGCCAACGAAACCCTGAGCAAAAATGATACTGATAAAACCGACAAATATAAAGGTTTGATAAACCGTGCACAGTTCGCTTTGCAGCGTGCAAATGAAATTAATCCGAACGATAAAAAAACGGTGCAATTACTTATCGATATCTACACGAAAAAAGGAGCAACGAACAAAGTACAGGAACTTAACCGTAAACTCCAAGAATTATAATTTATGGATTAATGTGTGGGAATAGGATGGTGTTATAAAACACAACTTAACATAATATTAATTATAAGACAAACCAATAAAACATTTGTTCAAACAAATTGTACTATTATTATGTACGACCATTATAGCTTCGAAGATGCTGCTGCTTACCAGATTGAGCTTGCCAGTCGATTAAAGTTTCAACATCTGGATAAAATTGAAACCATTGCCGGTGCAGATATTTCATTCAATAAAAACAGCACAACTATGTACGCGGGAATCGTGATTTTAACTTATCCGGCTATGGTGCTAAAATCTTTCGCATTGGAAACTTACGAAACCAGTTTTCCGTATAAAGCCGGATTTTTGGGTTTTAAAGAAGTTCCGGCGCTGTTAAAAGTCTGGGATTTGATAAACGATAAACCAGATGTTGTAGTACTTGACGGCAATGGAATTTTGCATCCGCGGCGTATGGGCGTGGCTTCACATTTCGGAATCCTTGCCGATCAGGCTACAATTGGTTGTGCGAAGAGCCTTCTTCATGGCGAAAATCATGTTCCTGAAAACATAAGATTGAGTACCGCTGAGATTGTCAGTCATGGTGAAACATTGGGCTTTGCCTTACGCACAAAAATAAACTGCGAATCAATATACGTGTCTGCAGGTCATTTAATTACGGCCGACCAGAGTTTGTCGATTATTAAAAAATGCGCTGGCAATTATAGGATCCCAGAACCAACACGTATAGCGCACAATATTGTAAATGATTTTCGGATTGGCAAGCTAAAAGCCGGCTGCCACGAATTATCGCCGCCCTTAACTTTATTTTAAAACACGCTGCAAGAATTAATTCAAACTGCAATTTTCCAAATTACCGTCCCAGGTTTCCTTTTCATTGGTTACGATTTCAAGGAAATCCATTTTACCGTTTGTAACATCTAAACAATAGGTTAAATCGTTTTTCAGGCCCGGAGCGCTGAGTTTATGTTCTGCGCTTAATAAACCGTTTTCAAATTCTTCTTCCTGAAGAAATTCTTTCAGGTAAGCAAAGCTTAAATACAGGCCTGTAACTGTTGCTTTGGTACTTTCGATTCTTACAAAATCTAAATGCTCAGAAAGATATTGAAATTTTTTAGCGTTATTTTCAATTATAGTGTTGAGCAATAATAGCTCAAATTCGCTCAATTCAGTCATTTAAATCCAGTTAATTCCTTTTTTAAGCAGTTGTTGGGTTTTATATTCATCAGAATTAATTTCAGGCTGAACATTGTAGCCCCAGTTTGCCTGTGGTGGTAAACTCATTAAAATAGATTCTATACGGCCGTTTGTTTCTAATCCAAATTTTGTTCCCGAATCGTAAACTAAATTAAATTCTACATAACGGCTACGACGCTGATATTGCCATTGTTTTTGGGCTTCCGTAAATTCTTTATCACGGTTTCTATCGATCAGTTCGGTGTAAATTGGTAAAAATGTTTCGCCAACATGCGCTGAGAAATCCAAAATCTGCTCCCAGGATAAATTGGTGGTTTCTGGTTTCAGTCTGTCATAAAAAATCCCACCGATACCACGGGTTTCTTCACGGTGTTTTATGAAAAAATAATCGTCGGCATGGGTTTTAAATTTTGGATAAAAGTCACTGCTGAAATCGTCGCAAGTCTGCTTCAATTTATGGTGAAAAAAACGGGCGTCGTTTTCAAATACATAATGTGGTGTTAAATCGATACCGCCACCAAACCAGCGCGTTTCTTCGTTCAGCTCAAAATAACGGATATTCATGTGAATAATCGGAACCATTGGATGGTTTGGGTGGATTACAATGGATACTCCGGTAGCAAAAAAATCATCCTCAGTTACATTAAAGGCTTTTTTTACGCTTTCAGGCAATTTACCATGTACTGCAGAGAAATTTACGCCGCCTTTTTCGATTATTGCTCCGTTTTGCATAATCCGGGTGCGTCCGCCTCCCCCACCGTTTCTTTCCCAAAGTTCCTCTTCAAATTTCCCTTTGCCATCGGCAATTTCCAATCCCCTGCAAATTTCATCCTGTATTTGCTGATACCTCGCTGCTACTTCTTCTTTAAACATGACGGCTTTTTCTAATTCCATACAAATTTAAGCCTATTAAAGCAGCTATATTGATTTATGTTTAGATAGTACATTTTATTGACATTGGTTTTAGTTTGATGTAAACTACTCTTCTAAATAATTAAGATCCTTATTAAAACTTTCTTTCAAATAGGATACTGAAATCATGGCAATTACCGTTACAATTCCCATTACAATAAATGCAGCTGAAACTATATTATAGCGGTGAACAAAAAATTCGAAAACCAAAGTGATTGGAATTAAAGCGCCGCGTACAAAGTTAGGGGCTGTTGTAGTTACGGTAGAGCGGATATTGGTACCAAACTGTTCGGCAGCGATGGTTACAAATGTTGCCCAATAGCCAACCGCAAACCCCATAAACAAACAGATTAAAATAAAACGGCTCTCCGTTAAGCCTGCACTTGTAAGGTAAATAATTACTGTAATCACCGAAAGACTTTGGAAAATCAGTACAGTTTTCTTGCGCGATTTTAATACCTGTGCCAAAAAGCCACATACTACATCACCAATGGCAATACCAAAATAAGTATACATAATACCTGTACCGGCATTAAGCAGGTCTTTTGCACCTAACGCCTTCCCTATTTCTGGCGATTGGGTAACCAAAATCCCTACAATGAACCACAGTGGAAGCCCTAAACATATACAGGCCAAATATTTTAAAAACCGCTTTCTGTCAGAAAAAAGCATAAAGAAATTACCTTTTGAAACTTCGGTGTGCTGTTCAGCATGTTTAAACATGCCTGATTCGAAAGTACCTACGCGTAAAAGTAATAATAGAAGGCCCATTCCACCGCCAACGAAATAAGAAGTTTGCCAGGTGAAATGTTTACCTATGGTAGCGGCCGCCGCTGCACCCAGTAAACCGATACCAGCTACCACCATTGTTCCATAACCACGTTTTTCTTTATCCATTGTTTCGGTAACCAGTGTGATCCCAGCACCAAGTTCGCCTGCGAGACCAATGCCCGCTATAAACCTAATCATGGCATAAGTGTGTACATCGGTTGCAAAACCATTCGCAATGTTGGCCAACGAATACATTAATATAGAGCCAAACAAAACCTTTATCCGACCAAATTTATCGCCGATAATTCCCCATAGCAAACCGCCAAGCAACAATCCGAACATTTGCATGTTAATCACATATTCGCCATCAGTACGCATGTGTTCAGCAGAAACACCGATATCAGTAAAGCTTTTAAGACGTACAACGGAGAATAAAACGAGGTCGTAAATGTCAACGAAATAGCCTAGGGCAGCTACTATGACCAGGAAAAATACATTACGCTTGTTGGTTTGGGCTTGAAGATCCATTTAATTATTTGGTTTAAACGCTGAAAGTACGCAATAACACAAATATTTAAAATAGATTTTTTAAAATAAAAGCCACTCTGGTTTCAGAGTGGCTTTTATCAACCTACATAGGAGGATTTTTTTTTGTGGTATCAGGTGGCATTTTTGTGGTGTCAGGCATTTTTTTAGACGTGGTGTCTGGTGCCGTTTTTGTAGTATCCATAGGTACTGATTTTGTAGAATCCGTCGCAGTGCTGTCCGAAGAACCGGCCATATTTTTAGACGAATTGCATGCTGAAGTGGCTATCATAAGAGAACCCGCGAAAGCAAGACTTAAGATTATTTTTTTCATAGTTTTTTATTGTTATCTATCAACGTAACAACCCTATAATCATTTGGTTTTATTTTTTTTTATTTTATACCCATTATCCGTATGTGATTATACTGATTACCAGTGTTTTGCGCGATTAAATTATCTTCCTGTTTGTGGTAAATCTTTGGTGAGGCTTTCGAAACGGCAACTTCTTTAATCTCAAATTCTCCGGCCATCAAGAAATATCGGTTGCTTTACACGTCAACTCATCAGGCACTACATTGATGTTTGCTTATAAGCCCATCTGTCTAAATCAGCTAAGCTTCGATAATGATATTGAGAACATGCCTCATTCTATAATTACGGAAATATTACCAAAACAAGATCTCTAAAACTTTAAAAGGTGATAAAACTTTCTGATATTAGTAAATATGATTATTTCTCAGAACACCCTGAAATGGGTAATGCGCCTTTACCCACCCCTGTTTTTTCAGCGCATTTGGGTTCAGAAATTTGAAAATGAATTTAGAAGCTGTACGGTTAAGCTTAGTAAGAGTTTCTTGAATAAAAATTATAACGGTTCTATTTTTGGAGGCACCATTTATGCTGCAACAGATCCGTTTTATGCCTTGTTATTCGATCAGTTGATGCAGCGTAGGGGTTTTAAAGTTCGTGTTTGGCTAAAGAGCGCTTCCATACAATATTTAAAACCCGGACGTTCTACATTATATTTTACGATAACTGTTACAGACGAAATGTTGAACGAGGCCGAACACGCTTTAAAAACCGTTGGAAAGTTTGTAAAGGCCTACCCCATGGAAATTACCAATAAAGATGGTGACCTGTGTGCTACTGTAATGAATGAAGTGTATATCCGAAACCTGCACCAGGGCGAAACGCCTAGAGTTGCTTATTAATTTTTAGATTATGCCGAGTATTAAGAGTTTAATTTTGCAGGGCGAAGGTGTGATGCTCGATTTCAAAAAAACGATTACCAGTACCGAAAAAATAGCCAAAAGCCTGGTGGCCTTTGCCAACAATAAAGGTGGAAAATTATTAATTGGTGTAGCGGATGATGGATCCATTAAAGGTGTAAAATCGGAAGAGGAAGAAAAATACATGATCTTAACTTCTGCACACCAGTTTTGCAAACCTGCAATTGAACCTTATTTTGAGGAAATTTATGTGGATGATAAATTGGTACTGGTGGTAAACATCCCTGAAAGCGATACCAAGCCACATTATGCGCTTGATGACCAAAAAAAATGGTGGGCCTATATCCGCATTGATGATAAGAGTGTTCTGGCCAGTCGGATTATTATTGAAGTGCTTAAACAGGAGTATAAAAATGATGGGGTGCTCATCTCCTACTCTGATAACGAAAAAAAATTGCTCGAATACTTAGCGCAGAACGAAAAGATTACTTTAAAAGAATTTAGCAAGCTGTTGCGCAGTTCTTACCGGAAGGCACAAAAGGTATTGGTCAATTTAATTTTGACCAATGTGATCAAGTCGCACACCTCGGAAAAGGAAGAGTACTTTACCGCGGTGAGGTAAGCTTTGCAGCCGTTCTGCCGGAGGTCCTTCTTTCCGAACTTATTTAAGGATCTAAAAAGAAAATTTACCTCTGAGTTGGTTTTTTGTCTCTAATCTTAGGAGCAAGATGACTGTCGAATTTGGAAAACCAAGCATTAACTTTTCTACATCCCTACTTTTTGATGTTTAAAAAACCGACCTTTGCAAACTTATGTTTTCTAAAATTTACACCAAATATAAACCTTATTACAAAGAAAACCTTCATTTGGCACTGCCAATTGTTGGCTCTCAGGTAGGTCATACTTTGGTACACATGGCCGATAGTATTATTGTAGGCCACTTTACTGATACCATTCAATTGGCTGCTGTTTCGCTGGTAAACAGCATTTTTATGCTCATTTTAGTGATTGGCCTGGGGATTTCCTATGGCTTAACACCACTTATCGCACAAGAAAACGGTCGGCAAAATGATGATGAATGTGGAAAGCTTTTATCCAACAGCCTAATCATCAACATTTGCGTGGGCATATTTTTATATCTACTGGTCCAATTGGGCATATTTTTCGTGATCGATCACCTGGAACAAACACCAGAGGTCGTGCGGTATGCAAAGCCGTACCTCAATCTTTTATCTGTTTCCATTATTCCATTGTTGATTTTTCAAACCTTTAAGCAGTTTGCAGAAGGTTTGGGTTTTACCAAACAGGCTATGTTTGTTTCCATCTGGGGAAATGCCATTAACATTATTTTAGGGATTATTTTTGTAAAAGGAATGTTTGGCATTAAATCGATGGGGGTTAGTGGTGTAGGCTTAAGTACCCTAATCGATCGCATTTTAATGGCTACTGTAATGTGTTTTTATGTACTCCGCTCCCAACATTTTAAAAAATACCTGGTCAGTTTTAAAGCCACATTTTTTGATAGTCTAAGAGCCATTAAGATTGCAAAGATCGGAATGCCTGTTGCAATGCAATATTCTTTCGAAATCAGCGCTTTTAGCGGTGCTGCAGTATTGATTGGTACCATCGGAGCGGTTGAACAAGCTGCACATCAAATCGCCATCAGCTTAGCCGCAATGACCTACATGATTGCCAGTGGCGTAGCTTCGGCTGCTACCATCAAAACCGGTAATAATTTTGGCAAGAAAAATTTTGATGATTTGCGTAAATCTGCCATAGCCAGTTATCATGTTATTTTACTATTTATGTGCTGTACGGCAGTTATTTTTGTGCTGGCCAATAACCTGATGCCCTTTATCTACACTGAAGATGCTGCTGTTATTCCAATTGCAGCTCAATTATTGATTATTGCGGGCTTTTTTCAATTGTTCGATGGGACACAAGTGGTGGGATTGGGTGTATTACGTGGTGTTGGTGATGTAAATATTCCTACTTTTATTACTTTTCTAGCGTATTGGGTTGTCGGAATCCCCATTGGATACATATTGGGATTTCATTTCAGCCTGGGGGTTAATGGCATTTGGTACGGATTAACCTTAGGTTTATTAACGGCCTCTATCCTGTTATTTATGCGCTTTCAAAACAAAACAAGGAGTTTGAAAACCGGTTAGTTTAGTACCTGCATCGTCATTAAGAGGTATAAAGCAATTCTGCAAGGGTAGCTTATGACCCATGATGGTCGATTTCCTCTTCGAAAATTCTGGGCAGGCTGTCATTCTTCTCGCAATGGAAAACAATTCATTATTTCCCACCCACATTGACCACCACGCCAATGGTGAAGATCGAATTGCCTGCCGACATGTATTTGCGGTTCTTTAAGCCGATATTACTGCTTGTGGTATACTGTAGCTGGAAAGTTTTACTCAAAGCCATACGCGTAAAGAATACAGGTTCAAAGAAAATATTATCTTCCTTAGGTTGTACAACACCATTTAAAAAGAAACGGTCCATTTTAACGTGACTGATTCTTAATGCGGTACCGTAATTGATGGGGAAATCAGTTCCAAATAAATGCAGGTTGTTCTTCTTTTTTGAACTATAGTTTACCTGTAAAAATGTTTTCCTGTAATCTACTTCCTGTAGTTCACTGCTGATCAGTATATCATTTTTAAAATCACGGAAGGTAATGTCGCTCCAACCTTTTCCTACACCGGCGTAAACCTCAATAATCCGGTTATTGTCAGGACCAAAGGTATCAAAATAGCCACCGCCAATTTCAATCAGTTTATGGCCGAAATCTTTGCTCTTTCTTTCGCTGTTCATTCTTGAACCACTAAAAAGCACACCGATGTGATCAGAAACAGCATATGCCCCATTAACACTGGCATTACCTTTTAAAGAAATGTGCGCGCCTCCGCTAAACTCGCCCTGTTTGCTCAACATGGGGGTATTTGGAACGTTTGGCATATAAACTGAAGAACAACTTGCCGCGAAAAGCGCTAAAACTGGAAGTGTAAAACGTAGGTATTTAATCATAGATGTTATATAAACAGATTTTGAAAGTAAAAATTGTGTTAGCGTTCCATTTTCATGAAATCCAATACCCGCTTAAACTCATCATGTAAACCAGCTTTTAAATGGATGCTTTCTTTAGTGATGGGATGCGCAAATTCCAGTTCAGAGGCATGGAGTAACATGGTGGTCATCTCCCACTGATCTTTAAAGAATTTGTTCTGTTTGTTGCAGCCATGTGTCCGATCGCCAATGATGGGATGCAGGATATGGCTAAAGTGTCTTCTCAGTTGATGCGTCCTTCCTGTTTTTGGGGTAGCCTCAATTAAAGAATATCTTGATGTTGCGTGTTTCCCAAAGGCTACCGGAACCTCTGCCCTTTGGAGCGTGATAAATGAGGTAAACGCATCCTGCATGGTTCCGTTTTCTTTGGCCAAAGGATAATCTATTTCCATTACATCTGGGGTGAAACCACGTAAGATGGCTAAATATTTTTTATTGGTTTCGGTATTCATAAATTGCTGATGCATAGCAATTTCTGATGTCTTATCAAAAGCAAATAATAAGATTCCGCTGGTCTTCCTGTCTAAGCGGTGTACAGGACTAACGTGTTTGCCAACCTGGTCTCTCAGTAACTGCAGTGCAAATTCAGTCGCATCCCTGGCAATCGACGATTGATGCACCAACAATCCGTGGGGTTTGTTAATCGCAATTAGATGCTCGTCCTGGTAAATAATCTCCAACATATTGCCGCGAAGATAAGGATATTATAGTTTTTGCATAATGGGCTAAGTAAATAAATCGAATGCCAGTCTGTAGGTATTGCAGTGTGCATCTACAATATCTTTGATATCTGCAGAGTAACCACCACCCATACTCACTTGTAAAGGCAGATTTTTGTTCTTGCAGGCCTGCAGCACTATTCTGTCGCGTTCTTTACAGGCAGCCTTACTCAGCGCTAGTTTTCCCAGTTTATCTGTAGAAAGCACATCTACGCCTGATAGATAAAATACAAAGTCAGGTTTAGCCCTTTCAAACGCTTTTTTGAGGTTGATGTTCAAAAGTGATAAGTATTCTTCATCCTGCATGCCGTCATCCAAAGGCACATCCAGGCTTGAAATTTCTTTTCTAAAAGGGAAATTTTTATCGCCATGCATCGAAAAAGTAAATACCTTTGGCTCATGCTGAAAGATTTCGGCTGTACCATTCCCCTGATGCACATCTAAATCGATAATTAAGATGCGTTTGGATAATCCTCTATTTAATAAATAGTTAGCGGTTATAGCCTGATCATTTAACAAACAGAATCCTTCGCCCCAATTACTGCCTGCGTGATGCGTCCCTCCAGCCACATTAAAGGCAATTCCATGGTTTAGTGCAAAATGTGCCCCATCAATTGTCCCCTGTGTTATCCTTAATTCACGTCCCAATAGTTGATCATTCAAAGGAAAGCCGATCCGCCGTTGATCTTTTGCCGGGAGCGTTAAATCCCTTAACTGCTCCCAGTAAAGCTTCTCGTGTGTCAATAGTATGGTATCTTCACTAACGGGCTCAGGACTAAACAGATTTTGTTGCTCGATGGTTCCTTCATGCAACAGCTGTTCGGGTATGAGTTCGTATTTGAGCATTGGAAAACGATGCCCTTCTGGTAATGGGTGTGCATATAATGGATGCCAGGCAATCTTGATCATCAACCTAAAATCTCTTCTACGTGTTTTTCGATATTATTGCAGATCTGATCTACAGGGAGATCATTTGCATCCTCCCCAAATGGATTCTCTATTTCTTCAGCTATCAACTCCAAACTCGCTAATACATAGAGGATAAAGGGAACAATTGGCACAACAAAATATCCCAAACTGAATACCCATCCAAACGGTAAGGTGATCACGTAAATGAAGATGAATTTTTTAATAAATGCACTGTACGAATATGGAATCGGCGTGTTTTTGATTCTTTCACAAGCTCCGCAGATATCAGTAAACTGGTTAAAATCGCTTGAAAACACAATGAACTGTTCCTGAGAGATAGCGCCTTTTTGCAATAACTCGTAAAATCTGTTGATTAAACTGCCTGCGATCTGGTTTGGAACGTGCTTGCCTTCTTCCACCTCAATTAACAGGCTGTTTTTACCAAAATACATCCTTTCGCGCAAGTGTTCTTTTAAGGCAAAAGCATATTTAGGGATTCCATATGTATAAAAACGAACATCCTCTTCTATTAATTTGAGGGCTTTTATCTTCATGGCCAGGTTTCGGCTCACGTTTGTTAATGATCCCAATAGCTTTCTACCTTCCCACCACCTGTCGTAAGCTGTATTCGTTCTAAAAACCAGTAACATCGATAATACAAAACCCAGTAAGCTATGCATCATGCCGATGTTGGTTACATAACTGCTTTTAGAAAGTTGGAAGAAATTCAGTTCGGCAAAAGCAACTATACCCGAAAAAATGGCTACAGCTAACATTAAAGGCCAGAGTTTCCTGAAAGTATCACTCTTGTGTATATGGAAAATGAAGGTGCTCCAGTCTTTAGGGTTGTAGTTGATCATTTTTAATTCTTTTATGAACGGATTATAAAATGTTTTTACTTACTGTTAAAAGTGCCTGTCCTGCTAAAAATACATCTTCAAAAGAGTTGTAAAGTGGCACGGCACTAAGGCGGATTACATCGGGTTCACGCCAGTCGCCAAGCACATGATTGGCCATTAACCCGTCAAAAATCTGCTTACCTTTACGCTGTGCGATGATGGAAAGTTGAGCGCCCCTATCTTTTTCTTCTTTTGGAGTGATGATTTTATATTGAACGACTCCTAATTCTTTATTTACTTCATTTATAATAGATTCAAGATATCCAGTTAAAGCAATACTCTTATTCCGTAATGGTTCGATAAAGCCTGCCTGTTCAAATATTTGAAGCGAAGCATGGTATAAAGCCATAGGCATCACCTGTGTGCAGCTCACCTGCCAGCCATCTGCTCCAACCTCAGGAACAAAACCTTTTTCCATTTTAAAACGCTTGTTTTCCTGATAGCCCCACCATCCTGCGAAACGGTTTAGTTCAGTATTGTTAAAGTGTTTTTCATGGACGAAAATGCCACTTATTCCACCCGGTCCCGAATTCTGGTATTTGTATGAGCACCAGCAGGCAAAATCTACATCCCAATCGTGAAGTTGCACGGGAACATTTCCAGCTGCATGTGCCAAATCCCAACCCACGAGGGCACCAATTTCATGACCTGCTTTTGTAATGATTTCCATATCATACCATTGTCCGGTGTAATAATTAATCCCGCCAAATAATACGAGTGCGATTTCGTCTCTATTTTCTTTGATCTGAGCTACGATATCCTCAGTTCGAAGCACTTCTTCGCCCTCCCTGGGAAAAACCTCTACAATCGCTTCTTTTGGGTCAAAACCGCGAAATCTAACATGGCTTTCTATCGCATACTGATCAGACGGGAAAGCACCACCTTCCATAATGATTTTAAATCGCCTTCCTTTGGGCTGATAAAAGCTGACCATCAGCAGATGGAGGTTTACCGTCAAGGTGTTCATTGGGCAGACTTCTGATGGCAATGCGCCAACAATCGGGGCCATTAAATTTTTAAGCTCCTTATGATAGAACATCCAGGGCTCATTTCCATCAAACCAACCTTCTACCGCATAGTTTGCCCAGTTATCAAGCTGACGTTTTATAACTTCTCCCACTACTTTAGGTTGAAGCCCTAATGAATTACCACACAGGTAAATAAAATCTTTATCATTATGTTTTGGAAATAAAAATTGTGACCTGAAATGACTGAGCGGATCAGCCTCGTCCTGTGCCTGAGCGAATGAAAAGTTATTTTCGTAATTCATGACCTCAATATTACAAAAAAAGCAGGCATTGTTTCCAATCCTGCTTTACGATTTATGTTGTTTTGTTAAAATTTTATCGTGTCGTGTTTGCCTAAATCCGGCGTATCACCAGTGACTACTGCTTTTAAAATACTAAACAGCACCACAATTTTTGAGGCGGAAGCATCCCAATATTCAGCCTCTTCAGGAGTAACCTTTATCAGGATTAATCTTGGATCTTCTATTCCGTCAGGGAACCAGGCTTTAATAAAAGGTGAGAAATACGCCTCTTTGCGCACTTTGTCGTCCACCAATTCCGCCTTGCCTTTTACCGTGAGGTAAGTATTTTTAGATGGGTCGCTATAGGCCAACAGCACATTATTCTCCTTCGAAATTTCTTTTGACTTTGGCGAATATTCGTTGGTGTAAAACCATAAACTTCCGTCATCTTCAATTTTCGCTGTACCCATTGGCCTGCTTCCAAATTCATCTCCGGAAGAAAATGTGGTAAACATACAGGTACGCACACTTTCGGCCATTTCTTTCAGGATCGCTATGTTTTTCTCGTTTTTCATTTTTATAATCGTTTATAAAGAAAAACAGGAAGTACGCTAAAAGGTTTCTGTTAATTAAACCTTATTTGGTTTGCTTACATATTTATTACCTTTAACAAAGAACCGCCATGGTAACAATGCATGTTCTTTGGCATAAGCAATGCCAACTCGTGGCGTAGCGGCAATTTCTTCCTCTTGATAGTGGATGGAATGATCCTCAATCCAGATTTCATCTCCCATAAGATTTTTTGCATTGAATGTTTTGTCTATACCTAATGCTTTTGCTGCAGAACCTGGCCCGGCTGAAATCGCACCTTTGGTATGGGACATATTTCTTCTTTCTTCAATGATATCGATGCCAATTAAGGGCTCAATGCCTCTTATGAGGACGGCATGTGGATCATTTTCTTTCGAACTTACAATATTGAAAAGGTTGTGCATCCCGTAACAGAGATACACATAAGCGATCCCGCCATTTCCGTACATCGTTTCAGTTCGGTTCGTCCGGCGCCCACCATAAGCATGCGAAGCCTTATCTTTAATACCGAAATAAGCCTCAGTTTCTACGATAATGCCCGCAGTGATTTTATCATTGATTCTGGTATACAAAACTTTGCCCAATAGATCTTTAGCCAGGCCGACCACATCTTCGCTGAGGTAATATTCTTCTTTTAATTTCAAGATAAAGAAATTAACTATCTGTTTAATATAATGGTTATAACCTGCTCTAAATAAGATCGATCTGTGTCATCAAATTTATCTAATTCGTCACTGTCCACATCTAAAACGCCCATTACTTCTCCATTGACGATCAGTGGTAATACGATTTCGGATTTTGAAGCAGATGCACAGGCGATATGACCTGGAAATGCATCTACATCCGGAACAATGATGGCTGCAGCCTGCTCCCATGATGCACCGCACACCCCTTTGCCCTTTTTAATCCGTGTGCATGCTACCGGACCTTGAAATGGGCCTAATACGAGCTCATCTTGCTTAACCAGGTAGAATCCTACCCAGAACCAATTAAACTGTTCTTTAAGGGCTGCAGCAACGTTTGCCAGGTTTGCAATAAAGTCTGTTTCACCATAGAGTAAAGCCTCTATTTGCGGGATAATTGATTGGTATTGTTCTTCCTTTGATATATTTCTGGTAATGGTTAAATCTTCTGCCATTTTTATTTTGTCTATGGTCAAAGTTAATCATGATTTGTGAGATGTTAAGCCGTAGTTAGTTTTAATGACGAAAATTTGAACGACAGGCTATTTAAAATTCCTTAGTTTTGGCCTATTAACCGTGATTTATGATTGTAGCCTTAACCATTACCAGATTCCGTAGCCTGACCGTTCCTTTTGCATTTATAGGCATGGCGGCTTTAAGGTTGCCACTATGGTTAAATAAACACTGTAGATTCTGGAAATTAATGGGAAGCGGAAAAAATGCGCAGGTAGATATTGCCCCGGATTACAGACACTGGGCGGTATTGACTGCCTGGGATGACCGTAAGAATTGTGATAATTTTTACGCTGATTCGGTTGTTATAAAATGGTTCAGGTTATTTGGGATCGAAAGTTTTACGATATTACTGAATCCTTTATCCAGTCACGGGTTATGGTCTAAGGTAGAGCCCTTTAAAGTTGACGAATCCAACAAAAACCATATTGGAAAAGTTGCAGTAATTACAAGAGCGGCCATTAAATTTAACAAGCTAAAAGAGTTTAGGCGCAATGTTAAAAGAGCAGCAGATGCCATGCGGATTGCTCCCGGTTTTATCCTTTCTGCAGGAATAGGCGAAAACCCATTCTTTGATCAGGCTACCTTTTCGATCTGGACTGACGCAGAAAGCATGAAAAACTATGCATACAAATCTTTTGACCATACCGATGTAATCAGGCTTACCAGGGAGCGGGAGTGGTATAAGGAAGAACTATTTGCCCGATTCGCAATTGTAGATAGCTGGGGTACGCTGAATGGCGTTTCCATTGACATATAAATAAAAATTTAATCAATAAGCAAATGAGAGTAGTAGCAGAGCTTCCGCATCCGGAATGTAAGATTACCATTTTTTCGATGAACCAGAAATACATCGTAAAGTTTGAGCAGGGAACCTTTGAGCAAAGTTATAAACTGGCTGAACTTGACCTGAGTGGCGGAGGGGTGAACGACGTGTTCGAAATTATTGATGAAGAATTTATCCAAACAGTGATCGAACGATTTAAGGTCATGCGCTCAGATTTCACAACTGCATATAACAGACATCAATACTAACAAATACCACATATAAAAAATTGATTTACCGAAGATTAATATATAAAACAGAATTAAATTTTGAATTTACGGGCTATTTATTTGTCGAAAATAATCTCAACCGTTCATTATTATTTAATTAAAACTACATAAATCATTGATATATTGATTCTTATATAAGAATACAAAATATAATTTCGTGTAGTATTTTCACCAAATAAATGGGAGGTTTTGTAGGTTAGTGATTCATTTGGTATTGGTTGATTGGTTAGTAGAAACAGCCGACAGCGTACGATGAATCGTCATCACAACCGAATGCTTTCCCTATACTGAGCACTGCATGGTTTCCGACTTTTTACACCTTGCTCAAAATGACGGAACGTGGGAAGAAATAAATAGTGATAAAATTTGCTTTCTCATACATCATCCCTATTCCTAAGGAATCACACTTTGTGACAAACAAAGGGTGATGTGGAATAAACATAATGGAAAAGGCCCTGAAGCGGATTCAGGGCGATGTGACGATAGGGATTTGTTATCTGTACTCCTTGCCTGATTAACAGCACAAGTGTAGTTAAATTTGGGACAAAGTGCACCTTAAACACGTTCAATGGAACTACCGAAAGAAGTTTTCAGTGTTCTACATGTTCGGTCGCTAAACTAATGAAAATCTCGTATTAAGAAACCAAGGTATCATGCACCACTACCCTGTACCAGTTTTTAGAGAATTTTTCTACAGCATCTAAATGTGTTTTATCTTCCTGATAAGCATTATGATCTGCAATGTTGGCAAAGGTAATGGTAAGCGAATAGGTAAAAGAATTATCGGTAACCGGACGTACAGGTGTGTTAGCTGCTAAGCCATAACTTAATGTTTTAATATATTTTATTGGTTTTAAACTTTCGAAGAAGTTGGCGAAATCTGAAATTTCAGTTTTGGTTAACTGAGGTTTTAACCAGAACATCACGAAGTGTTGGATCTGGCCTTTATCTGCGTTATGGGTTTCTGTCATGGGGTTCTTTTTCGCTAATATATAAATCATTTTTTGGGACACAAAAAAAGCCCCGATTTATATCGGGGCCAATACTATAGTTAATTAAAAACCTTTTTTAGTTTTTAGGCTGCACACGGCCTGATTTTCTGTCTTCACCTCTTCCGATTAAATAACCGCCACCAGCTCCAACTAATCCACCGATAATGGCACCTCTACCTTTTTTCTTATCAATTAAGGCACCACCAACTGCGCCACCAACGCCGCCAATTACGGCACCTTTTGCAGCATCACTCCAGCCTTTTTTCTTAGCCGTAGGTTGAGTACCACCATATGCGCCGCTAGAAGTACCGCTAGAACTACTACCTGAGCTTGCATACGATCTTGATGACGCTGCGCCTGCTCTTCTGGCCGCTACTAATTCTGCCTGATGCTTGGCCTCTTTTTCCTGTTCTACTTTTGCAGCAGCAGCTTTATTAAAGCTATCTAACCTTAAACTGTCTTTTACAGCTTTAACGGCCAATTCTTTTTCTGCTTGTTGTTGTTTTAATGCAGCTTCTTCTTTTGCCTTATTGTTACAGGCAAATAAAACTGATGAACTTAATGCGATTACTACCAATATCTTTTTCATAACTCTTAATTTTTACTTGACGCTTGTTTAACTACCTAACCTCGCTAAACAGGTTTCAATGGAATGTGTGATTTAGTTAATTATATGTAGTAAAGAAAAAATGATGCCAAAATGTTTTGAAAATGAAAAATTATTCCACCAGGTCGATATACCAGAAGCCGGAAAGTGCTGTGGTTGAGCATGGTGAGTCTTCATTTGCATCGGTTTTGTTTGGCGCATTGTAAGTTCGAAATACCTTCTCTCCAATGGTGAAAGCGATCTTATTCCTGAAAATTGGTCCTTCAAAAGCGAAAGTATGAAACTCTCCATTTTCTCCGCAAGGGTCAATACCATCGGGCAATTGCTCAACCAAATCCAGGCTGATTACTTTTCCACAAATATTTTCGAGATTTTGCTGGGTGCAAACAATGATGGTTTTATAGCTCAGATTTACAAATTCTTCAATCAATGCCTTTGTGTTTCTTTGCCACAGCGGAAAAATAGCTTTCAGACCTATTTCCGCTAATTTGTTTTCGCGATATAAGCGGAGGTCTTCTAAAAAAATATCGCCAAAAATAGAATGCGTAATGCCTTCTTCCTTAAACTTAAGAAGGTGCATTTTCATTGTATTATTGTAGGTATCCATGTCGGGCATTTCTCCCAGGCGGATCTGATACAGTGGAATACCAATACTTTCAGCCTGTTTGAGCAGCAATGCCTCCCTCACCCCATGCATTGAAATGCGGTTGTATTTTTCGGTAACCGTAGTAATCAGGTATCGGATTTCAATGGTAGGGTCTTGTAGTGCATAATGAAGTGCCAAAGTACTGTCTTTACCCCCGCTCCAGTTAAAAATGCAGATCTTTTTATCTCTCATTGGCTAAAATTTCTTTTAGTTCTGCCACACCATCTACGGCATTTTTCTCGATATTGATTACATTCTTATAGCGTTTTACATCTGGTGTTTTCGGATCAATGATATATTTGTCGATCACAGATGGAACAAAATCTATCAGACCTGCTGCCGGATAAACTGCTAAAGATGTGCCTATCAATACAAATATGTCGGCCTGTTTGCAGAGTTTAGCAGCCACTTCTATCATCGGAACAGCTTCGCCAAACCAAACTACATGCGGCCGCAATTGCGACCCCAGTTCGCACAATTCTCCCATTTTGATTTCGGAACCAACAATAGGATAGGTTAACTCGGCCTTTACATCTGATTGAGATCTGGTGATTACACCATGAAGATGCGTAACTTTGGTTGAACCTGCCCTTTCGTGCAGGTCGTCGATATTTTGGGTAATAATTTCGACATCGAAATCTTTTTCCAGTTCGGCCAATATTTGATGGGCTTTGTTGGGTTCTGCCGCTAAAACCTGACTTCTCCGCTCATTATAAAACTGCTGTACCAATTCTGGGTTGCTTTCCCAGGCTTCCGGGGTGGCAACATCATAAACATTATAGCCTTCCCATAGGCCATCAGCATCCCTAAAAGTTTTTAACCCACTTTCGGCACTGATCCCTGCTCCAGTTAAAACAACTACTTTCATATATGATTACACAGATTTAAATGATTACACTGATTTTAGTGATTTCACAGATTGGTAAAGGTTGATGAACTTTTTAGCTATGTTTTCATCCGCTTTAAATAGCTCAGGATAAAACATACAGGCTAAAGCTTCGATTCCTTCTACTAAAGTACCCACGCTTGGTTGGGTAAACATATCGAAATCGGCAATGTACACCTGATTGCTTTTTACGGCTTCCAGATTGTCCCAACCTGTTTTTGCGGTCAGCAATTGCATTTCTTCCAGACTTCTTTTTTGATCAAAGCCACATGGAGCGATGACTAAAACTTCAGGATTGTATCTCAGCACTTTGTCCCAAGGGGTAACAATGGAATCTCCTGCAGGATTAGAGAGCATATCTACCCCGCCAGCAGCTGCAATCTGGAATGGAATCCAATGGCCGCAGTTGTAAATCGGTTCGATCCATTCCATCACCATAATCCTTTTTAAGGGTGCACGGTTCGCCCTAAGCTGATCTAAAATATGATCTGTCCTCTTTTGTAAACCTGTCAGATATTTTAGTGCTACTTCTTCCTTCCCCAACGCCCTGGCAATGGTAATGGCACACTCAAAAACATCCTGCAGGTTATTTGGCGACAAAGCTACCAGTGTAGGTTGTTTACTTAGCTTCATCACGGCCGTTTCGGTGCAAACGGTATCAATATTACAAACCTCGCAGATGTCCTGGGTAAAAACCACATCGGGGGCGATACTTTCTAACAGTTCATCATCTACCCAGTACAAACTTTTTCCCTGTGCCTTAGAAGCGGAAAAAATCCGATCGATTTCGATACTCGAATAGTTTTTGCCTTCGAGTATACAACGGACAACCTTTGGCTGATCTGCAGCCTCTTTAGGGCATTCGAAGGTTACACCGTACAAGTATTCCTGCAGGCCCATATCGTAAATCATTTTGGTGGCGGCAGGTAAAAAGGAAACAACTTTCATGATGGAAAATGTAATAGGTAAAATGGAATTGATGTTCTAAGGTAAAAAAAATCCCCTTTTGAATTTAATCAAAAGAGGATTTCTGTAGTATTTTTGATATAAGTGGTGAGCTACTCACCATCAAAGGATCCTTATAACTCTTGCGTTTGCAGTTTTAAAACCGGGTATTTTGCTTTCAAAACTTCAAAAGCACCAAAAAGCAGAGCGCCATAAATAACTGTTCCTTCTAAGAATCTGATTTCGAAGGGAATTGCTTTTACTAAACATGCCCAAAAACCGGCCAAATCCTGTGTATATGCCGGATTTTGAAACCATACCCCAATATCGCTTACCACCCAATGGATGACAACAATAGTTAATGTTGATGCCAATAAGTTTACTACGTTTACTTTTTTAAGTAATAATCTGCCTGCCAAAACCATTAAAGCAAATGCGATATAAGTCCAGTACCAGCCTTCGTAAAGAAAACCACTGCTGTATTTACTAAAAATAGTGGCCGACAAAATGAAGTCACTTAAAAACAAACTCAATAATGGGAAAGCGAAGGCTTTAACATGATCTTTAAAATATGCACCTCCAAATAAAGCTACCGCTCCTATTGATGAGAAATTGGCAAACTTTAATTCATCTGAGTTAAATGTTACCAGCAAACGGAAAGCCGTTATGGCCAATATCATCAACAATAAAATTAATGTGCGTGGATTAAATTTTAAATGAGACATTTTATTTTGGTTAATATTTATACAGCAAAGTTAAATTTTATTAATGGATATTAAAACTTACACCTGCATTAAAGTTGAAACCAGGTGTATTATAACCAATTATTTCACTATATTTTTTGTTCAGGATATTTTTTGCATCAAAAAATACTTTCACACGTTTTTTAGCCAATGCATATTCGGCATATGCATTAAACAGGTAGTACGATGGCATCTCCTCGTTTAAATACGATATAAAATTGGTATCGAAACGCTTGCCAAAATAACGGAAGTTGGCGCTAACATATAAGTTGTTCGTTGCCTGGGCACCCGCATTAATACCAAACGTATGCTTTGGTCTGCGGATTAAATAATCCGTTGTTCCTGTATTTCCTTCAACATAGGCATAATAACCATTTACGTTAAAAACACTAAATTTTGCTGCTGGCTCAACTTCAAAACCCTTATATTTTTGATTTCCTTCATTAAAGTAACCTGTGGTATACACAATTGCATCAGTTAAATCACGTTTGTAACCCGCAAGGCGTAAACTAAACTGATCATCAGCAAAACTAAAGTTTACACCTGCTTCATAATTTTGAGATTTTTCCGGTTTCAGGTCCAGGTTTGCACCATACTGGCCAAATAACATGTTCAGAGTTGGAATTTTGAAAGCAGTAGATACCGTTCCAAAAAGTTTTACTTCTTTAATGATGTTAATACTCGGGGTAACAGAGTAAGTATAGTTTTCGCCATATTGATCATGTTTGTTATAACGTCCGCCTACCTCAAGGTTAAAAACACTTAAATTGTGTAAAAACAATGAGCCATAAGCGGCGAAGATATTGGTGGTAGGGTTTTTGGCATCAGTAATCAACTTCATTTTTCTATTGTCTATACCAACAAGTAAGTCTAGCTTACTGCCCAGTTTCTGATTGTAGAACAAATCAACCACATTAAGCTTTCCGAAGTTTAAGAATTTACTTTCAAAACCTCCATAACTCGAATTTACATCGTTCGAATTGCTTTCGTGACTATAATTTAGCGTTATTTTACCCGTATTGAATTTATATTCGGAGTTAAAACCCGCGCTAAATTGTTTCAAAATAGACTTGTTAGTGGGTAAACCATCAGTAAATGCATCTTCATCTATTTTATAATCGCCATAGAAATAACGCAAGAATGGATTAACGGAAAAATGTTTGTCCAGTCTGATCCCGAAATTGGCGTTTAAACCATCAGTTTTAAATCCGTCTTTATCAAAAATGGCAGTGCTTCCGAATGGTACCGCGGCTTCAGAAATTCCATCGGTTTTAAGATGGGTATAGTTAATGTTGTAAGAAAAACCTTCCACACCACCATTTAAACCAATCGTTCCTTTATAAGTTTCGAAACTTCCGGCACTGGCCACCCCATAAATGGTATTTCCTTTATTACCACCCTTTTTAGTTACAATATTGATTACACCCGCAACAGCATCAGATCCGTAAATGGTAGACTGACCGCCTTTCAAGATTTCGATATGATCGATTTGATCGATGGAGAATAAGCGTAAATCGAATGTTCCACTAACACTTGCAGGATCATTCTGTACAATACCATCAATAAGAACCAGGGTGTAGCCACCAAGCGCTCCCCTGGTAAATATACTTTTATCCTTGCCCTGATTGCTATTGCCGCCACTGATTACAATACCAGCCTGTTCGGTAAGTAAATCAGGTAATGATTTGCCATTACTGCGTTCCAATACCTCACGGCTGATAATGGTAACCACTTTACCCGTTTGCGATTGTTTCTGATCGTTTTTTGTTGCAGAAATAACAACATCTTTAAGCTGCAAACTGTCTGGAGTTTGCGCATCAGCCACCTGGCCAATCATTAACTGCGCAAGGCCTAAACCGGCTACAGTTAGCATTCTTTTTTTGTTCATTTGATTGTGAGTTTTGCCCACAGCCAACAGATGAGAAAAGGAAATGAAAATACGAACAACGTTAATATCTCAATCCTAGCTTCAATCCCCGAAAGCTATGAAATTAAATGCTAAAGGCAGGTCTTCTGACTTACTCCCGGTTTTCTGTCTTCCCGCCCCGTAGTGAATCGGACAGTGACTTATGGATTGAAAAACGTTATAGAGCTTACAGCTGCGGGACAGTTACAGATTTACACTGTATTCCCTTTTAATCCCGGTTGTAAAGCCGGAAACCAAAAGCAGTGCAAATGTAATAAAAAAAGGACTTTAATTTTGGCTGCATTCTTTGACATATACTAATCTGCTTTTTGACACCGTTAATCGATCAGACCCGCATTCTGTATTATTGCCTGTGCATTCCATTTTATCGCTTGTGCTTTTTATATAATTGCTTGATGAAAACCATGTAAAATGCATGATGGAAAATGATGGTTTTAATAGAAAAAGCTAAATTAGGAATCAAAATTTAAACCATGAGAAGGATTGCAACCCTTGCGTTTTCTATATTAAGCTTAGGCACTATGGCACAAAAAACGGATACTGTTTTTCTGAAGAGATTGATGGAAGCCAAACCAGAACTTTTTTCCGCGGTACTCAACCATCCGGATAAAAACCAGATCCAGATTCTTTACACGCAGGTTAACCGCGATGCGAAGAATAAGCCAACCTTTAAAACATTTAGTTACAATTTAGATCCCCATCAATATTTTTATCCGGCCAGTACAGTCAAACTCGCTGCAGTAATCTTTGCCTTAGAGAAAGTAAACCGATTGAAAAGTACTGGATTGACAGCTAAAAGTACGATGATTACGGATAGCGCTTATAAAGGCCAAACCAAGGTTTTAAAGGATAGCAGCGCTAAAAACGGCTTGCCATCTATTGAACATTATGTAAAAAAGATTTTGCTCACCAGCGATAACGACGCTTTTAACCGTTTGTTTGAATTTATAGGCCGTGCCGAGATTAACGAAAAACTAAAGACAAACGGATTAAACAATAGCAGGATTTTAAACCGCCTGGCCATTGGTGATGCCGGTGAACCGGCTAAACATAGCAATCCCATCAAATTTTATAATGGCGAACAATTGGTGTATAATCAGGTTGCTCAATACGATCCAAAAGACTACGAGCTCAAATTAAGCAATCTGGTAATGGGCACGGGATATATGGATAGTACCGATAAACTGGTTAATAAGCCTTTCAGCCTGGCAGGGAAAAATGCCTTCGCCATTAACGACCAACAACAACTGATGCGAAAACTGATTTTCCCTGAAGCTTTTCCAGCAAAAGAAAGGTTTAACCTTAGTCCGGAAGATTATAAGTTGATTTATACTTATATGAGTAAATACCCAACAGAAAGTGATTTCCCGAAATACGATCCTAAAGAATTTTGGGCTACCTATGCCAAAATGCTGTATTATGGAAGAGAACAGGTAATGCCCGATCCAAATATCAGGATCTTTAATAAATATGGCGACAGTTATGGCTACATTATCGACAATTCTTATTTCGTTGATTTTAAAAATAGAATCGAATATTTTCTCACAGCTGTGGTACAGAGCAATGAAGATGGCATCTTCAACGATAATAAATATGAGTACGATACGGTTTGTTTTCCCTTTATGAAAAACCTGGGCAGAACCATTCACGATCTTGAATTAAAAAGAGCCAAAAAAGCGAAACCAGACTTAAGTAAGTTTAAAATGGACTATAGAAATTAAAACCTTTTTCCCCTTTTAGGGTTTATAGCCAATAAATTGTATAAAAAACTATACATTAATTAAAAAATAATATATTCGCATCAGAAATAAAAGAATACATCTCTAATGGCTAAATTATTAATAATTGACGATGAACGTGCGATAAGGAGTACCTTACGTGAAATTCTGGAGTATGAGAATTACGATGTTGAAGATATCGATAATGGTATCGATGGCCTCGAAATGATCAAAAAAGGAAATTTCGATCTGGTGCTTTGCGATATCAAGATGAACAAGATGGACGGTATGGAAGTGCTCGAACAGGCACAGCTCATCAAGCCTGATCTTCCTTTTATTATGATATCTGGTCATGGAACAGTTGAAACGGCCATTGAAGCGAGTAAAAAAGGCGCTTTCGATTTTATTTCGAAACCACCTGATTTAAACCGTTTATTAATTACTGTTCGTAATGGTTTAGACCGTGGAAATCTGGTTACCGAAACCAAGGTTTTAAAGCGCAAAGCAAGTAAAACCCGTGAGATTTTAGGTGAATCGGAAAGCATTTCTAAAATTAAAGAAACGATAGAGCGTGTTGCCCCTACCGAAGCCCGTGTATTAATTACCGGGGCAAATGGTAGTGGTAAGGAGCTTGTAGCCCGTTGGTTACACGAAAAGTCAAATCGTGCTGATAGTCCTTTAATTGAGGTGAACTGTGCCGCTATTCCTTCTGAACTGATTGAGAGTGAACTGTTTGGTCACGAGAAAGGTTCATTTACCTCAGCTGTTAAGCAGCGTATCGGTAAATTTGAACTGGCCAACGGCGGAACTTTATTCCTGGATGAGATCGGTGATATGAGCCTTTCTGCCCAGGCAAAGGTTTTGCGTGCTTTACAGGAGCATAAAATTTCGCGTGTAGGCGGAGAAAAAGAAATTGAAGTGAATGTCCGTGTTTTAGCCGCAACCAATAAAGATTTATTGAAAGAAATCGAAGATGGCAATTTCCGTATGGATTTATACCACCGCTTAAACGTAATTAATATCCATGTTCCGCATTTAACAGAACGTACAGATGATATTCCGGTTATTGCACAGAACTTTTTGGAGAGCATCTGTAGTGATTATGGAATGCCCGTAAAAAAAATAAATGAAACGGGTATGGCGGCTTTAAAAGCTTTACCATGGACCGGTAACGTACGTGAACTGCACAACATGATTGAACGCCTGATCATATTAAGTGATAGGGTAATTACCGAAAATGATGTGCGTGCTTTTGCCAATCCGGGAGGAGGAACTAATATTGGTGCCGCAACCAGTGCGCAGATTGCCGGTGCCGGAGGTTCGGCCTTAGCCTCTTCTTTTGATTCGTTTAATAACTTCCAGGATTATAAAGATCACGCAGAGCGCGAGTTTATCAAATTCAAATTGGAGAAAAACAATTGGAACGTATCAAAAACAGCAGATGAAATTGATATTCAAAGGAGCCATTTATACAGTAAAATTGAAAAATTTGGCTTGAAAAGAGCGGAGTAACCCCAGCATCTGAAAGGGTGGTAGCCAAATGTACTTTTTTTATAAATTAAAGTTGAAATGAGCAGATTTATCTTAATCATTTCAGCTTTTTTTATAATATTTTGATGCAACTGATATCGGCACAGGAATTTAAAGTTCCTTTAGGAAATTTGGTTAGCCCATATAATCATTCTGCCTCATCAGCAATGCTCTGTATTTATTAAAAATCGCTGTTTTCGAAACAAAACCCAAATATTGGTTTTGTGCAGTTAATACTGGTAAAATCCAAACATTATCCCGTTCCATTTTCTCCAGAACCATTTTCAGGTCATCATTTTCAGTGATCACATTTGGTGCAGGCTGAACCAATTGGGCGGCAAGTAATGTACCCTTATCAGGATTGTTCATCATTTCGTTAAACAGCTCTTCCACATAAATGATTCCCTTAAAATCGCCCACTTCGTCGGTAACCGCACAGATGTTTTTGTGCGATTGCATGATTTCATTCATTTTTACCGAAATCACATCGTTCATATTTAACTGGGGATAAGATTTCTCAATCAGATATTTAAGTTTCATCTGGTTTAAAACGGTGGTATCCTTATCCTCATGCGATAATAATTCGCCCTTATCTGCCAGTGCTTTGGTATAAATAGAATGTTTTTGCGAACTGCGGTTTATGGCATAAGAAATCGCAGTTGTAATCATCAGCGGTACCATCAGAATGTAGCCACCGGTAATTTCGGCAATGAGGAAAATACCGGTTAACGGTGCGTGCATAATCGAGCCTAAGGCTGCGGCCATACCCGCAACAATAAAGTTCGAAACATTTAATTGTGCAATACCTGATAGGTTAACCATATAGGCAAAGATAAACCCGATTAAACCACCCATAATTAAACTGGGTGCAAAGGTTCCGCCATTACCACCTGCACCTAAAGTCACCAAAGTAGCAATCGATTTCATAAAAATGGTAACTGCAGTAAACAGTACAACCAAAGCGGGAATTGTATTGTAGTCGGCAAAAATACTATTGTTGATGACAGTTTGATAATCACCTTTTAACAAACCTTTTATGGTAATATATCCCTCGCCATAAAGGGTCGGAAATAGAAATACCAATGCGCCAAGCATTAAACCACCCACAATAACTTTGGTATAAGGATGTTTTATTTTATAGAACAATCCTTTTACGGCATAATTGGCTTTGGTAAAATAGATGGAGAACAGTCCGATAAAACAGGCCAAAATGACGTAGTAAAACAGAGCGTTGACCTTCCACCCTTCTGTAACCAAAAAGAAAAGCTGTTGGGTATAGAATAATCTGGCTACCACTGCGGCTGTTGCTGCAGAAAGTAATAGAGGAATAAATGCCGGAATGGTAAACTCTGGCAACAAAATTTCAATAGCGAATACAATACCAGCCACTGGACTATTAAATGCACCTGCTATACCTGCTGCTGCTCCACAGGCCACCAACATGGTAATTTCGCGATAAGACAAACCCAGCAAACGACCGAGATTAGAGCCTATTGCCGATCCACTGGTTACGATTGGTGCTTCCAATCCTGTAGATCCACCAAAACCAACCGTAACGGCGGCAGTGATAATCTGCGAATAAATATTATGTGCTTCAACTTTGCTCGATTTTTTTGAAATGGCATAAAGTAATGGCGTTAAGCCCGTTTCGAACTTTGTTTTGCGGATAAAGTATTTAATATACAATACCGTTAAAAAAATACCGATCATCGGAAAAATAAAATACAGGTAGTATTTATACTTCCAGTGCCAATCTGATTGAAGAAATTCTTCGATGTGGTGGGTTAAACTTTTTAAGGCGGCAGCCGCTAACCCGGCTAAAACACCAACCACCACGGCAAGGATAATTAAGAAATTACGGTTTGATATTTTAGATTTTCGGTACTGGTTAATCTGATCAAGGTAATTTACAAATCTGATGTACATTCTATTGTTTTTTAATAGAGGGCGAATGGCCCAAAAGTAACAAAAACAAAAGGAGAAGCCAATTTAAAGGCTTCTTTTATGCATCAAATTTGTCCAATAACTTAATTAAGGTAGCAAAATCTTTTGGATATGGTGCATCAATCACGATATCTTGATCATCCAGTCCTTTAAAAACAAGGTGTCTGGCATGTAAGGCAAAACGCTTCATGATGGGCTGCTCCTCTTCACCTTTGGTTAGTTTATAACCTCTCTTAATTGAAGAAAGAAAAACCGGCTTCCCTTTGTACATATCATCACCAACAATGGCTGCCCTTTGGGTAGCCAGGTGGATACGGATCTGGTGCATACGACCGGTTATTGGCTTGCACTCTACTAAAGTATAGTGTTTGTAATATTTTAACGAATCGAAAATGGTTTCGGCTCTTTTGCCATCGGTCCTATCAATGGTTACATTTTTATTGCCATCATTTAAGATCGGTAAATCAACTGTTAACTGATCGAAAATGACATGTCCGTCTACTACCGCGTGATAAGTTTTATTCACTTTTCTCCTTTCGAACTGCATAGAAGCATGACGGTACCCTTCCGGATTTTTAGCAATAATTAAAGCCCCTGAGGTTTCTTTATCTAAACGGTGACAAACCTGTGCATCATCGCTATATTGCTTCGCTAAGCGTAATACGTTGGTTTCTCCTGATCCGCCTCGTTCGTCGAGTGAGGCTAAAAATGGAGGTTTATTGATCACAATAAAATCGTTGTCTTCGAAAAGAATAAGGTCTTTAAAATTTGGAAACTTCAAGCTGTGCTGTAATTAATGAAGCGCAAAAATACGATTTTATTTTTTTAAGGCGGTCGTCGCCCTGAATTTATTTGAGAACCACATTCTGGAAAGATGCTGAAATGAATTCAGCATGACGAATTCTTTACGCATATCGTCCTTCTGAACCCGATCGCTGTCGGGTTGTTTAAGGATCTAATTGAAAATTTTAACTCCAAAAAAGCCGCTCTGTTATTGATCAGAGCGGCTTAATAACTTTAGCTTTTATAATTATCAATTTAAGATAACTCAAACTTATAACCCACACCTTTAACGGTAGATACATAAGTTTCGCCTAATTTTTCTCTTAATTTGCGGATGTGTACATCAATAGTCCTATTGGTTACCACAACAGAATCTTCCCAGATATTTTTAAGGATCGATTCCCGTGTATAAACTTTTCCAGGTTTTGAAGCCAATAAATATAAAAGTTCAAATTCCTTTTTAGCCAATACCACTTTGTTCCCACTCTGGAAAACCAAATACGCTTCACGATCGATTACTAAATCGCCGATTTCCAGTTTGTTTTCAGATACCTCTTCCGTTCCGGAATTTCTTCTTAAAATGGCATTGATCCGGCTAACCAAAGCACGTGGTTTAATCGGTTTTGCGATATAATCGTCGGCACCAACATTAAAACCTGCAATTTCAGAATATTCTTCACTTCTGGCGGTTAAGAAAACCATAAAAGTATTCTTGAATTCTGGGATTGCACGCATTAAACGGCAAGCTTCAATTCCATCCATTTTAGGCATCATAATATCCAGGATAATCAAATCTGGATGAACCTTTTTCGCAACAGTAATTCCTTCCTGGCCATTGGTCGCGGTGAAAACCTGATAACCCTCTTTTTTAAGGTTATATTCAATAAGCTCCAGAATATCTGGTTCATCATCAACAATTAATATTTTCTGACCTGCGTTATTCATAGTTAAATATTTGTTACGAAAGTAGTGTCTATGATGCAATATTTAGTTAAGCCTAAGTTAAGAAATTGTTAATTACTTAAATTAGTTTAACATGGAATTTGTTTTAACGTAACGTTTTAGCTAAAAAGGCTTCCAATTGATCCCCACGCAGGTTTTTAGCTACGATTTTTCCATTAGGATCAACCAGGTAAGAAGTTGGAATAGCTTGAACCTGATATTTTTTAACTGTTTCTCCGTTAAAATCTTTTAATTCCGAAACATGTGTCCATGTTAATCCGTCTGCTTTCACTGCGCCTAACCAGGCTGCTTTGTCTGTATCCAATGAAATACCAATGATATCGAAGTTTTTATCTTTATATGCATTGTACACTTTAACCACGTTTGGGTTCTCCTGACGGCAAGGCTGACACCATGATGCCCAGAAATCAATTAATACATATTTTCCTTTATAGTTTGATAAACTAACTGGTTTGTTATCTGCCGTATTGATCGTAAATGCAGGGGCAATCTGCCCTACCTGAACGGCTTTTAGCTGCGCCATCTGTTTTACAAAAGCATCTACCGTAGCATTGCCTTTAATTTCATCCTTAACTTCGTCGGCAAATTGCACCAGTTCGGCTTCAAATTCCTGTGGACTTAAAGTATTCATGGCATAGAAACTCGCAAGCGTACCTTTATTGTCTTTAGCAAATTTAATGATCTGCGTATTTAATTGGTTGATGTACGATTCATATTGAGGTTTCATCGATTCTAAAACAGCTGCCCTATTTTGGGGCTGGGTAGCTACCTTTGCTTCAAAATCGGCCTGTAATTTTTCAACCTGTTTTGCAAAATTGTTTCTGATGGTATTTAGTTCAGATAGTTTATCTACTTCGTTTGCGCCAGAAATTTTATAAGCCATTGTTTTATCGGCTAAATCAGCTTCTAATTTAATGTCGTCGCCATTTTTTGCAATCAGCATAAACTCGTGGTTGCCAACCGATACCCTGAAAAAATCAACTGATGGAGTTTTGCGGATGAATTTAAATTCGCCCTTTTCAGATAGGTTGGTCGAATCAACCGCTATCATGTTGCTGTTTTGCATGCCATATAAAAACACCTTCTTTTCCGTTCCTGGATTTTGGAAAGTTCCGTCGATTGTAAAGCTATCTTTGGGTTTACATGCAGTAAAGGCAATCGCGATCAGCATGATCAGGCTCAATTGTTTTAGTCTCATTATTTCAGTTTTTCAAGTATTAATTCATTTAATTTTTTAGCATCAGCTTTGCCTTTGGCCAGTTTCATCACATCACCAACAAACAACCCTAAAACGCCTTTTTTACCTTTTTTATACGCTTCCACCTGCTGAGGATATTTATTTAACACTTCATCAATAAAACTGCTCAGTTCATCTCCGTTTTCGGTAATGAGCAGGTTTAACGACTGTGCCAAATCAGTAACCTTCGCATTTTTCTGTAGTTCAACGGCAGGCAACAATTGTTGAACAGCGATTTGCTGTGTTATTTTTTTATCATCAACCAGGTTGATAGCTTCGGCCAGCTGTGTAGGATTAACTTTAAAATCGGCAATGGTAACACCCTTGTCATTTAAAACCGCTCTAATTGGGCCGATTAACCAATTGATCAAGCTTTTTTTATGATTAACACCTGGCAGTGCCGCGTTAAAGTAATTTAAGAGCTCTAAATCCTCTGCAAAAAGCGCGGCATCGGCTTTGCTAATCCCAAATTCCGAGATCATTTGTTGTGATATCTCATTTGGCAAGGCTGGCATTAAAGATTTGATCTCGGCTAACCAGGCGTCAGAAATACGGACTGGCTGAAGGTCGGGATCCGAAAAATAACGGTAATCATTTGCTTCTTCTTTTGTACGCATTGGTGAAGTAGTGCCTTTATCTGCATCAAAGTTTAAAGTACTCTGAATAATCCTTCCTCCATTGGTAATCACTTCCACCTGTCGGCCAAATTCGAAATCCATTGCTCTACGTACGTTACGCATAGAGTTTAGGTTTTTTACTTCACAGCGCGTTCCGAATTCAGTGGTACCAAACGGTCGGATGGAAATATTGGCATCGCAGCGCAAACTCCCCTCTTCCATATTGCCATCACTTACATTTAAGTGACGCACCAATTTTCTGATTTCACTAAGCAAAACAGAAGCCTCTTCCGAACTGCGGATATCAGGCTCAGTTACAATCTCGATTAAAGGTACTCCGGCACGGTTTAGGTCCACTAAAGAATAGTTTTCATCCTGATCGTGAATGCTTTTGCCTGCATCTTCTTCCAGGTGAATGCGGTTAATCCCGATTTTCTTCGTTGAGCCGTCAGCCAATTGAAGTTCTAAAAAACCATTTACACAGATCGGTTGATTGTCCTGTGTGATCTGATAGCCTTTTGGCAGATCGGCATAGAAATAGTTTTTTCTGTCGAAATGATTTACCTGATTAATAGTGCAGTTTAAGGCCAGTCCGATGCGGATTGCTTTTGCAACAACTTCTTTGTTCAATTTAGGCAGTGCACCAGGCAAGGCCAGCGAAACAGTAGATATATTTTGATTCGGCAAAGCCCCGAAAGATGCACTATCAGCAGAAAATATTTTTGTACTTGTATTTAACTGAACGTGGATTTCTAGTCCTGAAACGAGTTCGAAAGCAGTTTGGGGGCTTATTTCTTGTAAAGGCATTTAAAGCTTCGTGTTGTTATAAGTTTAATAACCACAGATTAAATCTGTGGTTAAATATTAATGTGTCAAATATAGTTATTATTTAGTCTTTCGTTAAAAAAGGCTTGATGGAGAAATTTTTAAAAATTCTTGCCAAGGCAATCCTCCGGTGCCAACTAAAAGTATTTTATCTGGTTTAAACATTTTGTTAAAAGCATCCATTCCAGAAGTGCCCGTTACGAAGCCAGTACTTTTGACTTCTATGCCGATTATTTTACCTCGTTTTTCTAAAATAAAATCTACCTCATCTTTTCTATGCCGCCAATAAAATACTTTGTAGCCTTCAACAAAAGAAGAATTTAACAGATGGGCGCCTATTGATGATTCGACCATCCTTCCCCATTCGGCGGGCTGTTTTTTTATTTCCCCAAAGAATTCATTTCTCTGGACACTTACCAGGGCATTATTATGCACCTGAAATTTTGGGCTCGATGAACGCTTCCGGATTACATCAGCTGCAAATTTCTCAATGCCCCCCAATAAACCGGCTGTATCCAGCAATTGTAAGTAATGAGACAAGGTGGTGGTATTACCAGCATCAGAAAGCTGTCCTAATATTTTAGTAAAAGATAAGATCTGGCCTGAATATACACAGCCGAGTTCGAATAAACGTTTCATTAAGGCTGGTTTATCAACACGGGTAAGCATTAAAATATCTTTCGAGATACTAGTTTCGATCAAGGCATTTGAAACATAATTTTTCCATCGTTCCTCATCGTTAATTAAACCTGCAGCCCCAGGATAACCTCCAAACCAAACGTATTGGTCTGCAGTGAAACCAAAAGCACTTTCCATTTCAGTAAAACTCCAGTGTCCTAAATAGGTTAACTCGAAACGGCCAGCCAAAGATTCAGTTAAACCCTGCTGAATTAACAATCTCGATGAACCTAGTAATATTACTTTAATGTTTACCCCGTTTCGCATATCTTCATCCCATAAACGCTTTATAACTTCACTCCAATTGTCAATTTTCTGAATCTCATCTATTACCAGAAGATATTCATTAATATTGGGTTCCTTTATGTTCTCTCTGGTATTATTCCATATCTGCTCAATCCAGGTCCGGTCTGATGCGGCAACGGCATCAGCAGATTCGAATATATAAGGTATAGCAATTTCCTGAACCAACTGACTAATCAGTGTGGTTTTACCAACCTGTCGTGGTCCAACAAGCACCTGAATAAACCTCTTTGGCTCATTCATCACCTTTGTAAGTTTCTCTAAATAAGACCTTTGAAACATATTTTACATTTTACTCAATAGACTGAGTAAAATTACTCATTGTATCTAGTAGTACAAAACTATTGTTATAAAATTTAATTAATCAATATAATAGAACAGGGATTTTGAACCCTTCATTTTAAAAAAATTATCAAACAAAATACTGTAAATCAGATAATTATAGTTATATATACAATTTACTCAATATAATGAGTAAAATTACTCAATAGGTTGGTAATCCGTTAAATAATGTTAAATGGTCAAACTGATATTAAACTAAATCGGAACTGCTTCGTCTATCTCAGTAAATACACACAAAAGAAACCTTTTAATTAAAAACGTTATGAAAAAGTTAGTTTTATTTGCTGCAGTTCTGATGGTTTCATTATTCAGCATCAACAGCGCCAAAGCACAGGTTAGCTTAAATATTAATATTGGATCTCAGCCCGTTTGGGGCCCTACTGGGTACGACCATGTAGATTATTATTATTTCCCTGATATTGATGCCTACTATTATGTGCCCTCTGGTCAGTACATTTATGCAAATGGCGGACGCTGGGTCTGGACAAATAGCTTGCCTTCCAAATACGGAAATTTTGATCTTTACCGCGCATATAAAGTGGTCATTAATGAGCCAAGACCATATCTGAGAAACAATGTTTATGTAACCAGATATAGTAAATACAAAAATTATAATGGTCATCAAACCGTGATTAGGGATAGCCGTGATAGTAAATACTATGTGGTAAAAGGACATCCAAACTACAATCAAAGACCTGTTAAAAACGTAACAGTAGTTCGTAATAATAACCGTCCAAGCCGTGTGATACCAAGAAGTGTGAACAGGCCTGTTCAAAATAATGGCCGCCCCCAATCTAATAATGGTCGTGATCATCGTCCGGAAAGAAATAATGGACAAAACCATGGTAACGATCGCCATTAAAGTTTAATATTTAGTTGTGATGGAAGGGAGTTTCGAAAGAAGCTCCTTTTTTTATATCTCTGTTACAATAGAAATTTTGGCACAGCGTTTGAATTACTGAAGTACACACAAATAAAATAGATTATTATGAAAAAGTTATTTATCATCTCCGCGATAGTAGGTATCGTGGCTTTAACATCTAATCAATCTAACGCTCAGGTAAGCATCAATGTAAATATCGGTGCTCAGCCTGCTTGGGTTCCTGCAGGTTATCAAAATGTTAATTATTACTATCTCCCAGAAGTTCAGTCTTATTATTATGTTCCACAAAGGCAGTTTGTTTATTTAAGTGGAAACAGGTGGACCAGATCAAGGTACTTGCCAGCAAGATACAGAGGCTATGACTTGCATAGGGGTAGAAAGATAGTAGTTTATGGAAACAGTCCTTACCGTAACTATAATTCGCACAGAGTAACTTATTCACACCATAATAATTATTACCGCTCATCTTATGGTGGTGGAGGCAACCGGGTGAGGTACAGTTCGCCAAGAAATAATTATAGATCTTACCATGTCGATAACAGGTATCACGACAGAAGAGTAAATTCGAGTTTATTCTCCAGAGGACACCGGGAAAAACATGGTAGACATTAAAATAAAAAAGAGGCTTTTGGCCTCTTTTTTATTGATAACTTTACCCTGATCCGATAATTATCGGGTTTATTTTCAGGGGCTATTACATCAAATTAATGATGCGGGATAAAACTTTCTGCTTTTTCCAGAACAACAGGTAAACCAGCAGGGTTTTTACCACCGGCTGTAGCGTAAAAAGGCTGTCCGCCACCGCCACCCTGGATTTCCTTACCCAATTCGCGCACAATGTTCGAGGCATTCAATCCCTTTTTAACCAGGTGATCAGAAAGCATTACGGTTATTCCCGGTTTACCGTAAATTTCTGTAGTGAACACTAAGAATAGGTTATCTATCATATCTTTCAAAGAGAAAGCCAGATTTTTGACGGCATCAGCGCTTTGCAGATCAATGTGTTTTGCAATGAGGTTAATACCGTGTACTCCCCTAACATGGTGTACAATTTCATGTTTTAAAGTATTAACGCGTTCTAAAGTGGATTTTTCGATTTCCTTTTTCAGTTTTGCATTTTCATCCAATAAAGCCTGAACAGATGCTGATAAATCCTTACTTCCATTCAATAAAGCTTTTAAATGCCCAAGCTCTTTTCTCTGATCTAAGAAATATTGCTCTGCTTTATCCGCGGTAATGGCCTCAATACGACGAACACCTGCGGCTACTGCGCTTTCAGAAATAATTTTGAATGAACCGATCTGTCCGGTAGCTTTTACATGTGTACCACCACAAAGTTCTTTAGAGAAATGATCGTCAAACGTGATCATCCGAACAAAATCACCATATTTTTCGCCAAATAATGCGGTTACACCACTTTCAATGGCATCCTGATAAGGGACGTTACGCTGCTCTTTTAATTTGATATTCTGGCGGATTTTTTGGTTCACGATCACTTCAATCTGCGCTAATTCTTCATCGGATACTTTAGCAAAGTGAGAAAAATCGAAACGTAAGTAATCTGCATTCACCAATGAACCTTTTTGGTTTACATGTTTACCTAAAACCTGTTTCAATGCTGCGTGCAGTAAGTGTGTTGCTGAGTGATTATCTTCTGTTAAAACACGTTTATCTTCATCTACAACAGCCCAAAATTTACCTTCTAAATTGTCTGGCAATATATCTGCAAAATGAACAGTTAAGCCATTTTCCTTTTTAGTATCGGTAATATCTACCCAAAACTGACGGCTATGGTCTTCTAAGCGTCCTGTATCTCCTACCTGACCACCACTTTCTGCGTAAAAAGGCGTTTGGCGTAAAACAATTTGATATTGCTCCTTACCTTTGGCTTTTACTTTACGGTATTTTAAAATTTCAGTTTCAATTTCTAATTCATCGTAACCTACAAATTCACTTTGATCTTCTGTATTTACTATAATCCAGTCTCCTGTATCAATGGCGGTGGCGGCGCGGCTATCATCTTTTTGTTTTTTCAAAGCCTGTTCATAGCCAGCTAAATCAACACTCCAGCCCTTTTCTCTCGCCATTAATTCGGTCAAATCGATAGGGAAACCAAAGGTGTCTGATAACTCAAAAGCAAAGTTACCTTCTACCACATCATTGGAAGTCTGGTATTTGTCGAAACGTTGTATACCTGTAGATAAAGTTCTTAAGAAAGAAACTTCTTCTTCCAAAACCACTTTCTGTACAAAATCCTGTTGTGAGATCAACTCATCAAAAACACCTTTAAACTGTTCAGCCAATAAAGGAACCAATTGATTTAAAAACGGTTCTTTAAAGTTCAGGAAAGTATAGGCATAACGTACCGCGCGACGTAAAATCCTTCGGATTACGTAACCAGCCTTATTATTTGATGGCAATTGTCCATCAGCAATCACAAATGAAATGGCACGGATGTGATCAGCCATTACACGCATTGCAATATCAGTTTTCTCCTCTGCACCATATTTAATCTCCGATTTGTCAGCAATAAACTGAATCATCGGCTGAAAAACGTCCGTATCATAGTTGGATGTTTTTTCTTGCAGAACACGCACCAAACGCTCAAAGCCCATTCCGGTATCCACATGTTTGGCAGGTAAGCTTTGCAGTGAACCATCTTTTAAACGGTTAAACTGCATAAATACATTATTCCAGATTTCGATTACCTGAGGATGGTCTGCGTTTACCAAGGTAGCACCATCAACCAATGCTTTTTCTTCATCGGTACGGCAATCAACATGGATTTCTGAGCATGGCCCACATGGACCGGTATCGCCCATTTCCCAAAAATTATCTTTTTTGTTCCCTGGTAAAATATGACTTTCGTCTACATACTGTTTCCAAAGGTCATAAGCTTCCTGATCTTTCTCTAAACCCTCTTTTTCGTCACCCTCGAAATAGGTAACATATAACTTTTCTTTTGGAATTTTATAAACTTCGGTCAATAACTCCCAACTCCAGGCAATGGCTTCTTTTTTGAAATAGTCGCCAAAACTCCAATTGCCCAGCATTTCGAACATAGTATGGTGATAGGTATCAATACCTACCTCTTCCAGATCGTTATGTTTGCCCGATACACGTAAACAACGTTGGGTATCAGCAACACGAGAATATTTTATGGCCGCCTCTCCTAAAAACAAATCTTTAAACTGGTTCATACCCGCATTGGTAAACATTAAAGTTGGGTCATTTTTAACCACAATCGGTGCGGATGGAACAACATGATGTTGTTTCGATTCAAAAAAACTAAGGAATGCCTGTCTAATCTCTTTTGCTGTCATTTCAATATTATTGGAGGGAACAAAATTAAAATTTTATTGCGTTATTAAGGAAAAATCGAGCTACATTTGAATACTTTAATTAATCGATATAAAACACTCATAATCAAGCACAAAATATGCCGTATAAAGAAAGAGACATTAATAAAATGTATTATACCATGGGCGAGGTGACTGAAATGTTTAATGTAAACGCATCACAGATCCGTTTTTACGAAAAAGAATTCGATATCCTTCAGCCTAAGAAAAACAAAAAAGGCAACCGTCTTTTCACTCCTGAAGACATTGAGAACTTAAAAATTATCTTTAATCTGGTAGATGAAAAAGGCTTTACCTTAAAAGGTGCAAAAGACTATCTCAAAAATAACAAAACCGGTGTACGTGAAAATCAGAAGATCATCGATTCGCTGGAAAAATTGAAAGGTTTTTTGGTAAATCTTGCAGACGAACTATAAACGATTTTTTAAGTACTACAATTCAGTATATTAACACCTACGCTATTTGTAGTTTTAATAATATTTTTCTATCTTTATAAGCGTAATACAATAATCACCCCCATTTTTCTTGAACTGGTTTAATTACTGCTTATGAAAATATGGTATTCGTTATTGCTTGTCTTTTTTTTCCTTGATTCATCTTCTCAAAGAACTTTATCATGGTATAATCTCAGGGTATTCTGGCCAGTAAGGTCTAGCTTTTACCGATCGATCTGTTTAAGATTACCCCGTTTAAACAGATCTTGCAAAATCTTAATGATTGCATTCGCAATGATTGGGTCTGTTGCAAATGCACAAACCAATGTGCAAGAAAATGACATTCGTGATATATTGGAAAGTATGGCGGAAAACCTGCCAGATGATTATGATATGAGCGAGCTGGTTGATGTATTCACAAGATATCGTAAACATCCGATCAATTTGAATCACACCTCGCCAGAAGAACTCAAAACATTTGTTTTCCTATCTCCACTACAGATTAGCAATTTCTTCTCTTATATAAAAGAAAACGGGCAGCTTGTTGATGTATTGGAGTTACAAAGTATAAATGGCTTTGATGTTAAGACCGTTCAGAGTTTACTCCCATTTGTAACATTAACCAATATAGGCGAATATGAACAACTTAATTTTAAAAATATTTTTAAGGACGGCGAAAATGATTTAATGATACGCTTTGCGCAAACCATACAAAAACAAAAGGGATTTACTGATTTACCGGGAAACCGGTATCTGGGGGATCGCCTGAGAAATTCCAAACCCGATACAGGTATAATTATAGCACGCTCCTATCTGCAGCCATCACTTTAGATAAAGATGCTGGTGAAAAATTTGGGGGCAAGCCTTTTGATTTTTACGCTGGCAATGTGGCATTATTCAAATTGGGTAAGTTAAAAAAACTGGTACTCGGTGATTATTCTTTGCAATTTGGACAGGGCTTAACACTGTGGTCAGGGTTTTCTTTTGGAAAAGGTCCTGATGTTACCAGTGTTGCTAAAAAAGATTTGGGATTAAGGCCTTATAACTCTACCAATGAATATTCTTTTTTCAGGGGAGCCTCAGCTACAATTACCTTACTCAAAAATATAGACATTACTCCTTTTGTTTCTTTTAGAAATCTTGATGCAAGCCAAAAATTGGATCCGAATGGAGATTTAGTTCAATCTACCATTAATCAAACCGGATTACATAGAACACCCTCTGAGATTAAAAATAAAAGGGTGCTTTCACAGCGATTATATGGTGCTGCCATACAGTACGCTCAAAACGAATTTACGCTGGGTGCAATTGCTTACCGGAGTCATTACGGGAATAGCTTTATTACACAGACTGCTGCTTATGATCAATATAGCTTTACGGGGAAATCATTAACAAATTTGGGCTTGTTTTATAACTATACCTATAAGAATATGTATCTGTATGGCGAAGGTGCAAAGGGTTTGGGTGGAGGTTTTGCATACATTAATGGAATACTGATCAGCTTATCAAGAACAGTTTCTGCAGCATTAACTTATCGTAATTATGCTAAAGACTACCATAGCTTCTTTAATCAGGCGGTATCCGAATCCAGTGAAGCCATAAATGAAAGAGGGTTGTATGCAGGTTTAAATATTAACCCGAATAAACATTGGGCCTTTTCTTTTTATGGTGATTATTTTCGGTTTCCATGGTTGAAGTACCGGGTTGACGAGCCGTCAAAAGGTTATGAGGTGTTAAGTCAGGCCGTTTATATGCCAAGCAAAGGTTTTAAGGCCTTGCTTAGATTTAAAACTGAAAGGAAGCAGCAAAATACCGATTTGGATGTACCTGTAAACTTTTTAGATGATGTTAATAAGACGGGTTATCGGGCCGAAATAAACTGGCAGCTGGATAAGCGCTGGGGTTTCCAGAACCGTGCGGAGATTTCGCAGTTTAAAAAAGGCAGTGCTGATCGGGAATTTGGTTACCTGGTTTATCAGGATGTAGATTACTCGCCCATGTTTTCTAAAATTACCGGCAACCTACGGCTTGCCTATTTCAATACACCAAGTTACAACAGTAGAATTTACGCCTATGAAGACGATGTTTTATACAGTTTTAGTTTTGGGATGTATAGTGGAAAAGGTTTTAGAACGTATTTAAATTTGAAATACAATTTAGTAAAGAAGTTAAATATCTGGTTGAGGTATGGCTTGTTTGTTTATAAAAACGTAGAAACAGTTGGTACCTACCTGGATGAAATTAAGGGCAATAAAAAATCGGAAGCTAAAATTCAGTTACGTTATCAGTTCTAAGCATGTTTAAGGCTGAATACGTTTTTGTAAGGGTTTTACTTCCATTTCTTATCGGGATCGGTATTTTTTATTTTTTTCCGACAAACACTGGTTTGCAGGTTTTAGAAATAACTATGGTATTGTGCTATTGAGCATAATAACCATAAATATTACCTATAAAAAGTTTAAGGCATACCGTTACAAAGGAGCAATCGGTGCTATAATTTTTATACTCTTCTTCAATTTGGGCGGCTTGCTTTGCGTGAGAAATAATGATATGCTGAGGGAAAATTACTTTGCAAACAAACAATATGACTATTTAAAAGTATGGGTAGAGGATGAGCCCGAAAAAAGTAACAATATATTAAGATTTAAGACAGTGGTAGTTGCCGGATATCATAACGGTCAGCAGATTAAATTATCCGGGCAACTGCTTTTAGCAGTGAGATTAGATAGCTTAAATCCTGTTACCATAAGGTATGGCGATGAAATCATGATCCCAGACAAATCCACAGAAGTTGCCCCCCCCATATAACCCTGCCGAATTTGATTTAAAGCCTGGTTAGCTAATCAGAATATTTATCATCAGGCTTTTATAGACCAGGATCATTTGATTAAAACGGGTCATGATAATGGTGATCAGGTTATTGGGCTGGCCTTAAGCTTAAGGGAAAAACAAATAGAGAAATACCGGAAACTGATTAAAAGCAAAGAAGCTTTTGCTGTGGCATCAACATTAATACTGGGTTACCGGGCAGATTTAAGTCAGGAAACCTTATCCGCATATTCCAAAACCGGTACGATACACGCACTATCTGTTTCAGGCGCGCACGTAGCTATTATTTATGTTATTTTAGATTTTCTCCTCCTTTTCATGAATAAGAAACCTGGATTAAAAATCATGAAACTTATATTAATCTGTACTTTGATTTGGGGATATGCTTTGCTTACGGGCTTATCTCCTTCGGTTGTACGCTCTGCAATCATGATCAGTATTTTAATAACCGCTAAAGTTTTATCCAAAAACACCAATAGTTATAACGTTTTAGCCTTTTCGGCTTTTTGTCAGTTGCTTTATAATCCATTTTTAATTTGGGACGTTGGATTTCAACTCTCCTATCTTGCGGTTTTTGGATTGATTTATCTCCAGCCCAAAATTTATAATCTGATGTATATTAAAAATAAATGGACAGACAGATTATGGAGTTTCACGGCAATGTCTTTAGCTGCCCAGATGGTTACATTTCCTTTAAGTGTTTATTACTTTCATCAATTCCCGCTTTATTTCCTTTTTGGCAACCTCTTTATCACCATTCCATTGGTATTAATGATGTATTTAGGAATTGCCATCCTGGTTCCGTGGTTGAGTTTGTTAGCGCGAATTTTCGAATGGATCATTACTTTTACAAATCAGGTACTCAGATGGATTGCAGATCTGCCCTTTGCTACCTTTTCATCCATATGGATTAATCTGCCTGAATTTATCTTATTGAGTTCTGCTTTAGGATTATTTATTTACGGAGTGGCAAACTTTAATAAACGTTTTATATTTTCATCTTTGGCAGTTTTTATTTCTTATCAACTATTGGTTGTACACGATGACCTTAACGCCTATCATCAACAAAGGATTATTTTTTTCTCACTAAGGAAAAATTATGCCGCTGCTTTTATTCGTGGAAAGGAAACTGTTCTGGTTACTGATTTAAAAGCTACGGATAAAAACTACGCTTTTTTTGTTAAACCTGCATTAGCCAAGCTGCAGATAGCTAAGATTTCTCATATCAGTTTAAAGAAGGATACTGTTATAGGAAGTTTCATTTTAAAAAACAATCAGATTGTATTCCTTAATTATAAAATATTGCTGATTGATGACCGGTCAAATTATAAAACGTTAAAAGGAAATGGCGCTTTTTCAAGCCTTTGGATCAGTGGAAATACTAAGTTTAATCTAGTGAAACTAGATTCAGATATTAAATACAATAATGTATTAATCGATGCCACTAACAAAGATTATAAGATTGAGATTTTTAAAAAAGTTGTGAAGAATAATCACTTAGATGCCCATGTTTTAAAGAAAAATAAAGCATATTTGGTGCAACTAACCCAATAACATGGAAAATCTGGTTTTGTATCAAGTTGCAGATAGAATTGCGACAATAACCATTAATAGACCTGAAAAAAGAAATGCCTTAAATCCTGAGCTCATAACTGCATTAACAGCAGCATTTATTACTGCGTCGGAAGATGATCTGGTTAAAGTTGTGGTTTTAAATGCAAATGGCGACTCTTTTAGCGCGGGTGCCGATTTGGGGTACCTGCAGCAGCTACAGCAGAATACCTTCGAGGAAAATGTCGCTGATTCTAATCGTTTAAAAAAACTCTTTACAACCATTTATTATTTACCCAAGGTAGTTATTGCACAGGTAGAAGGACATGCAATCGCTGGTGGTTGTGGTTTGGCAACGATATGCGATCTTGTTTTTGCTACCCCTGAAAGTAATTTTGGTTATACCGAAGTTAAAATTGGTTTTGTTCCGGCCATTGTTTCATGTTTCTTAAAACAGAAAGTAAGTGAATCTGTTGCCAAAGAAATATTGCTTACCGGAAAAACCTTTTCAGCAGAACAGGCATTAAAATATAATTTGATCAATTTTGTAACAAATTCATCCGAAATTCATCAAAAAGTAAGAGAATTTGCACTAAGTTTGTGTAATGGAAGTTCTGGCAATTCGTTAATGATTACTAAACAATTGATTACGCAAACCAACAATCCCCTATTGGAAAAATGCTTGGAAACTGCGGTACAGATAAATGCCCGCGTAAGGGAAAGTGAAGATTTTAAAAAAGGAATTTCTTCATTTTTAAACAAAGAAAAAATTAACTGGTAAAAAACTAAACTGAAATAAAAAACATGTTCAAATCAATCAAAACAAGCGTTGTCGCTTTAATCCTGGTAAGTAGCGCAATCATCGCTCATGCACAAAAGAAAATGACTGAAGGTACGATTACCTATAGCCTGGCATATAAATTAACAGAAGAACAAAAATCAGCTATGGGTGGACAAGAGCCGCCAGCAGAGCTTAAAGTTAAATTCAATAATGGTTTAACAAAAATTGAAATGGAACAAGGCCCGGCTTTAATTGGAATCGTTTCTGATAACAATGAAAGAACAGGTCTGCTTTTAATTGATGTGCCGGTTGCTCAAAAACAATTTGCTGTTAAACAATCTAAGGCAGATATCGAAAAAGCCATGGGTGCCATTCCTAAATATTCTGATTTCAAAGCTACTGGCGAGAAACAGACTATCGGTGGCTTTAGCGCAGAAAAATATACTTTTAAAGATGAAAAAGGTACTGCAATGGAACTTTGGGCTACAAAAGATATCGAATTGCCTAATGTAGGTTCTCAAAACTATTTTCCAGGTTTAGGTGCTTTTCCGGTAAAATATACTTTGGTTCAAAGAGGTGTCGAAACCACCACAACATTGAAATCTGTTGTTGAAGGTAAAATTGGTGCAATCTCTAAAGAAGTACCAACTGGTTACGAAGTAGTAACCATGGAAGATTTAGCAAAAATGCAGGGCGGTGGTGAATAATTAACCAATCTCTGCTAATTAATAGCTTTTTAACTGCCGGCTTTTTATTTAAATTAGCCCGAAAGTTGAAAAGCTTTTTTTATGTCCAAAACTTATATATGATTAAAAAATTATTACTCAGACTATCAGCCGCTTGCATAGTATTATGTGCATTAACCGAGGCAAATGCCCAAGGTATCAACTGGGCGAAGGATGGCAACTCCTACTATCAGATTGCAAGCGGAGAAATTATCTCGGTAACACTTCCTAAGAGTGACCGGAAAACCATTATATCAAGAGCGCTATTAACTCCTCCCGGTAAAAGTGATGCCATTGCGGTAAGAAGTTTCCAGTTATCTGATGATGGTACTAAAGCACTGATTTACACCAATAGCAAGAAAGTTTGGCGTTATGATACACGCGGTGACTATTGGCTAGCTGATTTAACAGCAAATAAAATTATCCAGATCGGAAAAGATAAACCAGCATCATCTTTGATGTTTGCCAAGTTATCACCTGATGGTAGTAAAGTGGCTTACGTAAGCAAGCATAATTTATATGTAGAAAATATTGATGGATCTGGCGCCAAAGCCTTAACAACTGATGGCACCGACCGCATGATCAATGGTACTTTTGATTGGGTTTATGAAGAAGAATTCGATTGTCGCGATGGTTTTAGATGGAGCCCTGATGGAAAATCGATTGCCTTTTGGCAAATTGATGCAACGAAGATCAAAAACTTTTTAATGATCAACAATACAGATTCTATCTATCCTTATACAATCCCGGTAGAGTATCCAAAAGTTGGCGAAAACCCTTCAGCCTGTAAGGTTGGTGTGGTTGATGTAACCACTGCTAAAACTAACTGGTTAGACGTTCCTGGCGATAATATCCAGCACTATATTCCACGCATGCAATGGGTACCGAACAGTAACAATATCATTTTGCAACAGCTTAACCGCGAGCAGAATGAAAGTATAGTATTCATCTGCAATGCCGCTACTGGAGCTGCGAAAGCAATTTATACCGAAAAAGCTAAGGCCTGGATCGATGCACAGGACGAATGGAAATGGTTAAATGATAATAAGGAATTTACAATTGTATCTGATAAGGATGGCTGGAACCACCTTTACAGAATCAGCCTTGATGGGAAAAAAGAAACACTGGTTACAAAAGGCAATTACGATGTGATTGATGTAAAACTGATTGATGTAAAAAACAATACAGTTTATTTCTTAGCCTCGCCTACAAACGCTACTCAGAAATATCTTTTTAAAACCAAGCTAGACGGAAAAGGAAAATTAGAACAGGTTACGCCTTCTATTTTACCAGGCACACACAGTTACGATATTTCTCCTAATGCGGCTTTTGCCCGTCATTCTTACAACAGTTCTATTGTTAGGCCGATTACCGAATGGATGAATTTTACCACTGGCAATCCATTTACCATGAACGGAAGCATTACCACGCAATTGTCTAAACAAGAAGCGGGTAAAAACAAAGTTGAGTTTTTTAAAGTAACTACCGAAGATGGTATTGAAATGGATGGATGGATGAAAAAACCTGATAATTTTAATCCTGACAAGAAATATCCGGTAGTATTTTATGTATATGGAGAACCTGCTTCGCCAACGGCATCAGATACTTATGGTGCAGGAAGAAATTTCTTATATGCTGGCGATATGGCTAAAGATGGCTATATCTATATCTCAATGGACAACAGAGGGGCGCCTGTTCCAAAAGGAAGCGTATGGCGTAAAAGTATTTACAAAAACATTGGGGTAATCAACATCCGTGATCAGGCCATGGCCGCTAAAAAACTTTTGGCTACCAACACTTTCATGGATAAAGACCGTGTAGCTGTTTGGGGCTGGAGCGGTGGTGGTTCATCAACTTTAAACCTGATGTTCCAGTATCCTGAAATTTATAAAACGGGTATTGCAATTGCAGCGGTTGGCAACCAGTTAACCTACGATAATATTTATCAGGAGCGTTATATGGGCACGCCTTTTCCAAGTAAAGAAGCGTATGTAAAGGGCTCTCCTGTTACTTATGCTAAAAACCTGAAAGGTAATTTATTGTACATCCATGGTACAGGAGATGATAACGTTCATTATCAAAATGCCGAAATGCTAATCAATGAGCTGATCAAAAACAGAAAGGTTTTTCAATTGATGAGTTATCCAAACCGTACCCACAGCATCTCTGAAGGCGAGGGAACAAGCGAACATTTATCGTTGACTTATACCAAGTTTTTAAAAGAAAATTGTCCTCCGGGAGCAAGATAGAAATTTTAAAAAGCAGCTTTAGGGCTGCTTTTTTTATGCGATAAACATTTGGGTAAGCATCGCGGTTGCAATGGCTATGCCGAAGCTCAGTAAGGTTCCAATTAATACATATTCGGTTAATTTAAGATCATGTGCTTCTTTTAAATCGCCAAACCGAAATATTGATTTAGCTGCCAGTAAAAAACCAACTGCCTCAAAATGGTTGGTGAGGATAAAGAGAAAAATTAATACCCGCTCCAATATCCCGATGTACTTTCCTGCATTTTGTAATGATTTTGGACTATCTGGCTGATTATCCGGGATCCATTTGTCGATAATTACCTTCATGATGATCGAGGTAGGCATCGTTAAAAACAAAACTCCCGAGAATAAAGCCCATGTTTTGGTTTCATTTAAAAAACTGATATCAATACTTCCCTTATAAAATATATGCCATACCGCCGCTATTGAGGCGAAATGTAAAACCTGATCAACAAAAAATAGTATGCGCGCATTTTTATTCGTCTGAAAAATAGATTTTAATGCATCGATAAACAGATGGAGAATGCCGATCAATAAGGCGGTTTTCCAAACATCAAAGCTTAAAAAAATAAGGAATATTAAAGCCACATGAACGGCTACATGTAGGTAAAGTTTTGTTGATTTTAACTTTCTCCTCTCCTTATCTTTTACCCAGGCGTTTGGTTGTAAAAAGAAGTCTCCAATTAAATGGGCGATAAGAAGCTTAATTAAATAGATATCCATTATTTTAAGATCATTTGGTTCAATTTTTTACGGTAGAGTTTGTCCATTTCCATTATTTCGGTATAATGTGCGCGTTTTAGCGCTTCACTTACAGACGATTGCGTTCTTCCCGAAATTGCAGCTAGCTCACTCTGTAACAGATTTTCATTTTCCAGGGCCAGTTTTACCATTTCGGCAGCTACTTCTCCCCAACTGTCCATTGATATTAAAGAAAGCTTGATCAACACATTTATTTCTTCGTCAAAATCAGGGTTATCGGTTTTAATGGCCAGATTAACTTTAGCCTGTTTTAAACTGTCGAAAGCAGCGCCTGAGTTTACAAAAGCGTCGCCACTTGATTCTGAAAGCTTTTTGCGTTTGTTTTTCAGATCTCCGATACCGATGCCCATCCTTACATCTGCCGGTTTATTTACCCTGATACAGGCTTTTAAATAGGCAGCTGCTCTCATTGCATTTTTTGGATCAACCTCTACCTGAAAGCTATCTCCACGATAGATCTCCCCCTTGCTATGCTGATTTGAAACTGTTTTTAAACCCGTTTTCAAACTTAATAACCAGCTATCTTTAATCTTTCTTGAGCCTACAATATCACCTGTTATAATACAAATCATAGTACAATATCAGGTTTATTATTCATATTTCAAAGGTTAGTATCGGGTATTTAGCCGATATTTCGTTTTATCGGTTAATTAGCCGATATTTTAAATTATCGGGTATTTAGCCGATATTGACTTAAAACTAATCAATAAATTTATTGTTTAATAGCTATGGCATTAATCGAATTTACCAAAAGAGGCATTTACTGTAAACAGGGCGATTTTTATGTAGACCCCTGGTGGCCTGTAGATTATGCCGTAACTACACACGGACATAGCGATCATGTGCGTTTTGGAAATAAATATTATCTCTGCCATACCCTGACGAAGCCCATCATAAAACGAAGGATCAGTGAAGATTTAAATGTGGAAACATTGGAATATGGCGAAAGCATCACCAGAAACGGTGTGAACATTTCATTTTTCCCTGCCGGACATATTATTGGATCGGCACAGGTACGTTTAGCATATAAAGGAGAAATTTGTGTCATCTCGGGTGATTATAAAATTGAAGATGATGGTATTACCATACCTTTTGAACCGGTTAAATGCCATTCTTTTGTATCTGAAAGTACTTTCGGCCTGCCTGTTTACAAATGGCAAAAACAGGAAACTGTTTTTAATGGCATCAAGAGTTGGGTAAACAATAACATCAACCAACAGAAAACGAGCGTATTGATTGCCTATAGTTTGGGCAAAGCACAGCGATTAATTAAAAACCTGGCTGGAGATATCCCCATTTATGTACATAACAGCATTGCCAATTTAAATGAAGTAATTATAGCTGCGGGTGTAAGCCTTCCGGAAACCATTAGGATTACACCCGAAACGACGAAAAATGAACTGCAGAAAGGTATTGTAATTGTACCGCCTGCCATGCGGGATAGCCGATGGATCAAAAATTTATCCCATCCGGTTACAGGGATCTGCTCGGGCTGGATGCAGGTTAGGGCACACCGCCGTTGGCAAAGTGCCGATGCTGGCTTTGCTTTAAGCGACCATGCCGATTGGCCGGGTTTAATAGAAGCCATTAAGGCAACCGGTGCCGAAAAAGTATATGTTACCCATGGTTTTACAGCGGCTTTTAGCCGGTTTTTAAATGATGAAGGCATAGAGGCATCTGAGGTTTTAACCAAGTTTGGACAAGAAGATGATGAAGAAAACAAGGTAGATTTGGCTGATCAAAACGAAAACAAATAAATATGAAACGTTTTGCCCAATTGATCCAGCAGCTCGAACTGAGCAATAAAACCAATGATAAAATCGCGGCTTTGGTTGATTATTTCAATTATGCGGATGATAAGGATAAAGTATGGGTGATTGCCTTATTTACAGGCAAAAAGCCTAAAAGACCCATCAAATCGGCACTGCTTAAACATTGGGCCATAGATATTACCGAAACCCCGGAATGGTTGTTTGCGGAGAGTTATTCGAATGTTGGCGATTTAAGTGAAACCATTGCGCTGTTGTTGCCACCTGCCGAAAATGCCTCCGATTTTCAGTTGCATCAATGGATAGAAGACCTACATGATCTGGAAGGTAAGGATGACGAAACCAAAAAGGAATTTATTTTAAATGCATGGAATAAACTTGAAACCCAGGAACGTTTTATTTTCAATAAATTAATCTCCGGAAATTTCAGGATCGGTGTTTCCAATAAAATGCTGGTAAATGCGCTGGCCAAGCAAAGCAGTTTAGATAGTGCCCAGATTATGCATAGCATTATGGGGAAATGGAATCCTTACGAAATCACCTTCCACGAACTGATTAATGGTATTCATGTTAATACGGATAACTCCTGGCCTTACCCCTTTTGCCTGGCCTATGCTTTAGAACAAGAGCCGGAGAAACTTGGGGAAATATCGGATTGGCAGGCAGAATGGAAATGGGATGGCATCCGTGGACAGATTGTAAAACGGAACGGAGAGTTATTTATCTGGAGCCGTGGCGAAGAACTGGTTACCGAACAGTTTCCCGAACTGCATTTTATAATTGATGTTTTACCTGATGGTGTGGTTTTGGACGGAGAAATATTGGCCGTGCAGGATAAGCAGGTTTTATCGTTTAGTACCCTGCAACAGCGTTTAAACCGTAAAACGATTAGCAAAAAGCAACTGGAGGATGCACCCATCGGATTTTTTGTTTACGATATTTTAGAATTTGAAGCAAAAGATTTTAGAGAAGAACCTTTAAGTACCAGAAGGAAGATACTTGAACAATTGATTGGTGGTCTGGAGGAAAGTCCTGTGATCATATCTCCCGTAATTAATTGTAATTCGTGGGAAGAACTGGCCGAATTAAGGCAAACTTCGAGATCGATCAATAGTGAGGGCATTATGCTTAAAAAACTGAGCTCTCATTATCATAGTGGCAGAAAACGTGGCGATTGGTGGAAATGGAAGATCAATCCATATACCGTTGATGCCGTAATGATTTATGCGCAAAAAGGAAGTGGCAGAAGGGCAAATTTCTTTACCGATTATACATTTGCTGTTCGTGATGGCGAAAATTTAGTAACAATTGCAAAAGCCTATTCAGGCTTAACTGATAAAGAAATTAAAGAAGTCAATTCTTTTGTAACCCGAAATGCAATCGAAAAATTCGGTCCGGTACGTACAGTGAAACCCGAACTGGTCTTCGAAATCGCATTTGAAGGAATTGCCGAAAGCAAACGCCATAAAGCAGGTTTAGCATTGCGTTTTCCACGTATATTGCGGTGGCGAAAAGACAAAAAAGCAGATGAAATTAATACTTTGGAAGATTTGAGGCAGTTGCTGCAATCTACTTTGTAAACGTAACACCAAGGCTTGGTCTTCACAGGCCTGGAGCGTTTGCTTAAACCCTGCAGATTTTGAAGGCCATACCGGGGAAATAAGGTGAGTGTGATAGGTTTGCCCCCAGGATTTTAAACCCGACAGTAGCGATACCCTTTTTTGCCGGAAATGATTACCGTGATCAAAAAATTACAAAAAAGGTAAAGCATATGGCGGGACTGCTGTAACCGAAGCACTCCTGTTTTTGCTTTTCAAAAAAAACTTATAAATATCAAAACCAATAAGGAAAGACATTAAGCATGGACCAAACCAAAACCAAAGGTTATAAAAAGATAAAATCCTGGTTAAAAACAAACAAACGCAAGCCTTTTCAGTTTCAGGAAGATGCCTGGCAGTATTATCTTAATGGCTATAGCGGTTTGGTTAATGCCCCTACAGGTTTCGGAAAAACCTTTTCCGTATTTTTAGCGGTGGTTATTGAAGCTTTAAATGGGTCGGAAGAGAACAACAAAAAAGCAAAAGACCGTTTACAATTAATCTGGATTACTCCACTCCGCTCGCTGGCGAAAGATATTGCAAGGGCCATGCGCGAAACCTTATTAGAAATCGAACTGGATTGGCATGTTGGCGTACGCAATGGCGATACTTCTCAGGCAGAAAAACTGCAGCAGAAAAAATCGTTGCCCGAAATTTTATTGATTACCCCTGAAAGTCTGCATTTGTTGCTGGCACAAAAGGGTTCTTCAACATTATTCAGAAATCTTAAATGTATTGTTGCTGATGAATGGCACGAACTTTTAGGAAGCAAACGTGGTGTACTGGTGGAGTTGGCCATATCCCGGATTAAGGGTTTGCAAAAGCTGGAAAAAAACCAATTTTTAAGGATTTGGGGAATTTCGGCTACGATAGGCAATATTGACGAGGCTTTAGATGTATTGGAACCCAATTTGGAAGCAAAACGGATTATTGTTAAAGCTGATTTAGAAAAGAAAATTATCATCAAGTCGATCTTGCCCGATGATATTGAAACGCTGCCCTGGGCAGGCCATTTGGGCTTAAAACTTGCCTACAAACTTTTGCCCATTATCGAAAAAAGTAAAACTACTTTAATCTTTATCAATACCCGCGGACAATCAGAAATGTGGTATCAGCACCTGCTTAATATTGAACCTGAACTGGCGGGTAGAATTGCCATACATCACGGATCGATCGATTTTGAACTCCGGAACTGGATTGAGGATGCACTACATACCGGACAGCTTAAGGCAGTGATTGCCACATCATCGTTAGATTTGGGTGTGGATTTTAAACCCGTTGACACGGTTGTTCAGGTGGGATCGCCGAAAGGTGTTGCCCGTTTCTTACAAAGGGCAGGGCGCTCAGGTCACTCCCCTCACGAAACTTCTAAAATATATTTCCTGCCAACGCATGCGCTGGAACTTGTTGAAGCTGCAGCAATCAAAGAAGCAGCCAAAACAAACAATATAGAGAGCCGTGAGCCCTTTATTATGGTATTTGATACCTTGGTTCAGTATTTGGTTACACTGGCTATAGGCGACGGATTTGATGATAAAATTATTTATGAGGAAATTAAAAATACCCATGCTTTCAAACTTATTCTACCTGAAGAATGGACCTGGGTAATGCAGTTTATTACCTCAGGTGGCGATAGTTTAAGCGCTTACACTGAATTTAAAAAGGTAGTGAAGGATGAAGATGGACTTTGGAAGGTAAAAAGCCGGCAACTGGCGATGAGGCACCGGTTACATATTGGAACGATTGTAAGTGATGCGATGCTTAAGGTTAAATTTATATCTGGTGGCTACATTGGCATGGTGGAAGAATATTTTGTTACACGTTTAAAAGCCGGAGATAATTTTCGTCTGGCAGGAAGAGTTTTAGAGTTTATCCAGGTAAAAGATATGACGGTTGTAGTGAGGGTAAGCAAACAGAAAAATGCAATTTCGCCAAGCTGGAATGGCGGACGTTTGCCCTTATCCTCTAATTTGGGTTCGGTATTGCGTAAAAAATACAACGAGGCGCTGGATAAAACCCATCAGGATGAAGAATTAGACGTTGTTTATCCTTTATTTCTATTGCAAGAAAAACGCTCACATGTACCCCGAAACGACGAATTATTAATCGAACTCATTAACAATAAGGAGGGGTTTCATTTATTTGCCTATCCCTTTGAAGGCCGTTTGGTACATGAGGTTTTAGCAGCACTGGTGGCTTATCGATTAAGTAAATTATTACCGATCAGTTTTTCTATTGCGATGAACGACTATGGTTTTGAGCTTTTAAGCGAAACGGAAATTCCAATGGATGAATCGATTGCTTATGAAGTTTTTTCGCCCAAAAACTTAACGGAAGATATTACGCTCAGTATTAATTCGACTGAGATGGCCAGACGGAAATTCAGGGATATCGCCTGTATATCAGGCCTAGTATTTCAGGGCTATCCCGGGAAATATGTAGCCAATAAACATCTCCAGTCATCTGCTGGTTTGTTTTTTAATGTTTTTAGTGATTACGACAAACATAATTTACTTTTGCGGCAAGCTTACGATGAGGTTTTTTATCAGCAGCTGGAAGAGCCAAGATTGGCAGCGGCCTTAGAGCGGATTCAGAATGCAGCGATTATCATCACCCATCCGAAAAGTTTTACGCCGTTGTCTTTTCCGATTAAAGTGGATAGCTTGCGTGAGAATATGAGTTCGGAAGAATTAGAGCAACGGATTGCCAGAATGAAGGCCGAATCAGAAAAAATTAAATAAATTACCTGTCACGTTGAGTCTGTTGAAACGTCTCGAAAGTCCTTCGACAAGCTCAGGATGACATAGCATAAAATAAATGACCATTACAAGCCAGGGTGAAGAACTGATTTTAGACAAAGAGAGAGCTTTATTTCTGCCGAAACATCAACTATTAGCCATAAGCGATCTGCATTTGGGCAAATCGGCGCATTTCCGGCAGGCAGGTTTACAGGTACCGGCTACTATCGCGGAAACGGATCTTCAGCGCTTAAGTTTTTTGATTAAGCAGTATAATCCCAAAACATTGCTGATCAACGGTGATATGTTTCACCATGGCTTAAATGTTGATATTGATGAGTTTGCGGCATGGAGAAAGCGGTATCAGGAACTTAATTTTTTATTGGTTAAGGGCAACCACGACAGGCTTTCTGATGCCAATTATGCTGCGATGCACATCGAAATACATGAACCGAGTTTTTGTTTAGGCCCTTTTTGTTTTATCCATGATGCGCCAAATTGTACAGAAGAGGAATTATATCCCATTAGCGGGCATATTCACCCCGGTGTGACCATTGTAGGAAAAGCAAAGCAAAGATTAAAATTTCCCTGTTTTTATTTCGGGAAGGATTATGCCGTCTTACCTGCTTTTAGCTTATTTACAGGACTTTATAATATTTACCCGAAGACAAGCGAGCGTATATTCGCGGTTACTCCAAAAAGTGTGGTAGAAGTTTAAGCGTGATTATCTATCACTTGTTTCAGCTGGGCAGTTTGTAAAACACCACTTTGCCTCCATACCTGTTTCCCGTTTTTGAAAAGAATTAAAGTTGGAACGCTTTGCACATGGAACGAAGAGGCGGCCTGTCGATTCTTATCGATGTCTACTTTGATAATCGAGACAGAATCGCCAACTTGTGACTTTAATTGTTCCAAAATCGGTTTCATCATTTTGCAGGGACTACACCATTCGGCAAAAAAATCGACCAGCACTGGTTTATCCCCGTTAATTAATTCTGAAAATTTGGCCATGATATTGTGTTTATTTAAAAACAGCGATGAATCAATTTGGTTTTTATTGAAATAAGTCAATTTTTTAAAAACTGACTTATTGATATGTTTTCGCAATGGCGATTAAAGAATTATTCAGGCACTTATGGGCAGTTCCCTACTTAATGCGCTAACCCAATCTTCGAATAAAGCTTTTTCGATTTTAATGACTTCAGCTGCGTGATTTTCCCAATCATCAGAAAAACTGACCAATTGGTTCATCATTTCTTCTAAATGACCTTCTTCTTCCAAAATAATGGATTTTACATTTACCTTGCTTTTTGCTTCATCTAAAACTGCCTGATAAATTGGATACAGCTCATCAGCACGCACTTCGATAGCATATGTGACAAATAAATAAGCAGCGAATTTTAAGTCGTAGCCCTTAAGATTGAACACCGCTTTCAAGTAACGGCAAACGGCAATATCTAAAGCATGTAAATAATACTTCGTATGGTTTGGAGAAAGCAATTCGGCATTTGTATAGGTTTTACAGAGTGCCCCATCAATTTTCGAAATCTGCTTTTTTAAATAGTAAGCATGGCGGTGTTCTTCGGCGGCGTGTTTAAGAATGATCAGGTTTACATTTTCTTTATGCTCAGAAGCTGAGATCTTCTTTGCACCTGCATTTTCCATATACGACAACGTATTTAACCATCTGGCATGCAATGCGTTATCTGAAACTATTGATTTTAAATTTGAAGCTAACATTCTTAATCGTTAAACTGGTAAATTGCTGGTATTAAGCCAGCTGTAACTGTTAATCGTAACTGGTTAAATTTCCCTATTCAGGTCCCAGCCCTCTAAATAATCTGCTACCCTGCGTACAAACATTCCACCTAGTGAACCATCAACCACCCTGTGATCGTATGATAAGGATAGGAACATCATATGTCTGATTGCGATGACATCTCCATGTTCGGTTTCTAAAACTGCTGGTTTCTTTTTAATAGCGCCAACAGCTAAAATGGCTACCTGTGGCTGGTTAATAATCGGTGTACCCATCACGTTTCCAAAACTACCCACATTAGTTAAGGTAAAAGTTCCACCCTGGGTTTCATCCGGTTTTAACTTGGAGTTTCTTGCCCTTGTAGCTAAATCATTAACTGCTTTCGTTAAGCCTACCAGGTTTAACTGATCAGCGTTTCTGATTACAGGAACGATTAAATTTCCACTTGGCAAGGCAGCAGCCATACCAATATTGATATTATTCTTTTTAATGATCTGTGTTCCGTTAACAGAAACATTGATCATTGGAAAATCCTTAATTGCTTTTGCAACGGCCTCTACAAAGATCGGCGTAAAGGTTATTTTCTCGTTTTCCCGTTTTTCGAAGCTATTTTTTACTTTATTACGCCATAAAACCATATTGGTTACATCGGCTTCTACAAATGAGGTTACGTGTGGAGATGTACTTTTACTCATTACCATATGATCGGCAATCAGTTTACGCATCCTATCCATTTCAATAATTTCATCACTTCCGCTGATACTGGTTGTTGATGTTTTATTTACAGGCACCTGAGCAATCGGAGCCACTTGAGGCGTTGCAGTTTCACTCACCGGCGGAGCAGGTGGCGTTAACACAACTGAGGTTGTTTGCTGAGCTCCACCATTTTTCTTAGCGATATAATCTAACAGGTCGTCCTTATTTAACCGGCCATCAGCCCCAGAGCCTTTAATCGAATCAAGTTCGGTTAACGGAATATTTTCCTGTGCAGCAATACTTTTAACCAAAGGAGAATAAAAGCGATCAGAAGCACTGAAATCGCTCTTTACGCCCGTGTTTTCTACAGGTAATTGAGCGATACCCGGAATGGTCTCTGTTTTTTCTTCTATTACCGGAGTTTCAACAGCAGGGCTTTCAACTGTTGGTGTTTCAGCGCCACCAGTTTCTATAATGGCAATTACATCACCTACCTGAGCAACTTCATTTTCCTTAAATAACTGTTTTACCAATTTACCTGCAACTGGAGAGGGAACTTCAGAATCTACCTTGTCAGTCGCGATTTCCAGAACGGTATCATCTAATTCGATAACGTCGCCTGGTTGTTTTACCCATTTAATCACCGTTGCTTCCGCAACACTTTCACCCATTTTTGGTAACAATAGTTCGTATTGAGCCATATTAAATTACAGTATTTTATATTGGTAACGCGACAAAAATACAGTTTTTATTCTTTCTAAACTGTTTCTTTAAGCAGATTTAATAGCATCGTTAATGCCGATGCTGCAGAACGTTCGATGTTTTGAATACGTTTGTTGCTGAAATTAAACACCTTAGCTACGGTTTTGTCTTTTGAAGAAATTGCTATCCATACCGTACCAACTGGTTTATCTTCGGTTCCTCCATCAGGACCAGCTATTCCGCTAACGGCTATGGCGTAATCTGTTTTAAAATGTTTTATCGCACCTTCGGCCATTTCGGTCACGGTTTGCTCGCTCACGGCACCAAACGTGCTTAACGTACTTTCTTTTACGCCAAGAATTGATTCTTTTAGCTCATATGCGTAGGCCACTGCTCCACCCCAGTACACCGAAGAACAACCCGGGTGTTGCGTAATTAAATGCGCAATGTACCCACCTGTGCAGCTTTCGGCAGTAGATAAAGTTAAACCTCTCTCTTTCATGCTATTCAGAATGGCTTTTTCCAATGGGATATCTTCATCAATTACTACAAACTTGTCCACTTTCAATATGATCTGTTTGGCGTAACCCTCCACTTCGGCTTTTAAGCTGGCTTCGTTATCTCCCTTGGCGGATAAACGAAGGCGAACCTGACCCAATTTTGGTAAATAAGCCAATTTGATATGTTCAGGCAAACTATCTTCAATTTCTTCGATCTCTTTCGCTAAAAAAGATTCTCCAATGTTTGCGGTAAGGATAGTTTTATGAACTATTGAGGTGAGCTTAAACCGACTGGTAATCCTTGGCAGAATTTCGTCATCCATCAGGTACATCATTTCGTAGGGTACACCGGGCATAGAAACAAAAATCTTGTCATTTTGCTCAAACCACATGCATGGTGCGGTACCGTTTTTGTTTATAATTACCTCACAGCCATCAGGAACATCGGCCTGTTGAATATTGATATCCAATAAGGGGCGTTTATATTTTTCGAAGATCTGACGGACCATTTCCAGTGCACCGGCATCATTCCGGAAGCCCATATTAAAATATTTAGCTAAAGTTTTTTTGGTGATATCATCTTTTGTTGGTCCTAAACCGCCAGTAATCAAAATAATATCCGCACGTTTTTCTGCCTGAGCTAAAGCTTCGATAATATGTTGTTCATCATCCGAAACGGAAGTGATCTGTTTAACAGAAACGCCAATTAGATTTAATTGGTTAGCCATCCAGGCTGAATTGGTATCAACGATCTGGCCGATAAGAATCTCATCGCCAATGGTAATAATTTCGGCTAGCATAAATTTATTGGTATGTGCTGTAAAAACCTTGTCTTTTGCTCAATTTCAAATCCTGTAATATTGATGCCTTAACCTTTATGGTTACTGAATAACTCTTATAAGCACCGTAGGGCACCCAGTTTACACTCATATCCCAGCAATGCAAATCGCGATAGATCGCCAGATTCATAGGAGTTAAACCATTATTCTTAAAATCGTAACCAGAGTTAAAAGTAACTTTCCACTTTGGTGTCAAGTTCACATCGCCATTAAAGTTTAAGGTATTTGAAGTGGTAGTGGTATTTCCATCATTGGTATACTGGAAACTATAAGAAAAGGAGAAATTCCAGGGAATATTAAAATCGACAAAAGCATTTGGATCGCGACTGATTGCTGCCAGTTGTTCTGATTGTATATCGGTTAAGCCTTTTTTATTGGCCGCTTCGCCCAATTTATCATTGGCCTCATTTTTACGTTTTAAAGCTTCTGGATTTAAGCTATAATCAAATGAGAAGCCAAAATTAGCTAAACGTGGTAAAAATTTACCACTCTGCCAGAAATAGCGGTCTTGCCTGATCCTTCGTGTAGAACCCGGTATAGTATCGGCACCTAGCGAATAAGGATCTAAAGTTCCGTTATAATTGATGCCCAGTTTGTCGGTAAACTGAGAACGCCCACTAAAACCAATGGTTGATAGTTTATAGGATGTAGCCAGAAAATTATAAGACCCGCTAAAACTCAAACCCTGAATAATCGGGATCTTCTTTGAACCAGTTCCCGTCGTATCGTTTTTATTCCGCACCTTTAATTCGACGGTATTATCCAATCCAAAGCCTATTGAAGCATTTGGTCCTCCAAAAGAACCAGGTTGTGCCATCCCATCAAAAATGGAATATTTTAAGGGTACTCCGTTTACTAAAATATCCTTGTCACCATATTTTGCATTCCTGTAAGGCCCTGAACCAGCTTTGGTAAAATCTGGCGAGTATGAGAATGAAACATTCGGCGTCATCACATGCCTTAATGCCTGGATTTTTCCCTGCGGATTAAAATCTCTTCTTCCGTATATCTTCGTCGATAAACTGGTAGATAAACTATAACTTCCAGCTCTTTTAAAGCCACTTACAGTATCCTCTCTAAAGCTAAAGGTGTTATCTGCATATTCGGTATATCTCCTGTTTACACTCTGGAAATTCCAAACTTCGTTATATGTTCCGCCAACACTAAAGTTTAAGTATTTTAAGGCTGTAAAAGACATATTAATAGGTATGCTGTGCGAAAAACCACTTCTCAATCTTTTCAAGCCATCATTTTGGAATAGTAAACTATCAAAAGTATCAATTCTGTTGGTTCCTTGTAAACTGTAACCCACCGTTATTTTTTGATACCATTTCTCGTCACCGACAGCATCCTTTGCCTTGAACGGATTAAAAGTCGGCACGTTAAAGGTCACTTCCGGCAACCTCAGCGATATTGCCCTGGTGCTTAAAGTCTGATCACTCGATGCGGCCAAAGAGAAATTCATCCCATTAGCGTACGATTTAGCATAACTTATACTACTACTTGTGGAGTTGGTTGCTATGGTATTAATATCATAAGTAGTACCTGCAGCTGTGTTTTTATAGTAACCCGACCTACCTGTTGATACCAAACGAACACTGGCGCTGAATGTCGTCCCCGGGTTTGCATTGGCATTTTGGCTATGGCTCCAGTTAATGCTAAAGTTTTTGGTTGGGTTGGCAAAGGCTTCTGTACCTTCCAGTCCATCTTTAAAGCTGGAGTAAGCTAAATTAATATTGCCATTATATTTATACCTCTTGGTGTAATTGCTTAGCACACTGGTTTCGTAAGAACCATTGGTGTAAATCGATCCCATTAATTTGGCATCCCAATAATCGTTTAATCCAAGGTAGTAACCTCCATTTTGAAGGAAAAAGCCCCGGGTAGCATCTTCTCCAGGCGTTGGTAAAATTACGCCTGACGTTCGTTTGTTCGGTTTTGGGAAAAATGCAAATGGTAAACCTAAAAAAGTAGGTACATCTTCAATAATCATATAAACAGGCCCGGTAATGATCTGTTTTTCGGTTACCACGCCTTTAGAAATCATGAGTCCAAAGTGTGGGTGCGGAAGATTACAGGTACTGTACATTACATTTTTAATATGCAGTTCATCATCTATTTGTTTTTTACTCTGCCCACCGGAAAAGAATCCCCCCTCCTGTTCAGAAAAAACACCGTATACTTTGGCACGTGTTGTTTCTGAATTGTAAAAAATAGAATCGGCAATGGCGGTTCCATCAGCACCAGATTTAAAAATCGGTCTACCGGTGTACCTACCTGTTTTTGGATCCTTAACACCACTTGCAAAAATGGTATTTTGTTTTTTGTCATACTTAATGTAACTCGCATCCAACTCGAAATCACCATAGATAACCCTTGCGTTACCATATAAATAGACGATGTTCTTGTCAGCACTCATTTTAACAGAGTCTTCCGCTTTATACTCAACTTTTTGGTCGATACTGCTATTATTTTTACCGGTTTTTTTAGTCGTATCCTTTTTGGTTGTGTCTTGCTGAATGATTTGTTGCAATGAAAAATGAGAAAATGCGTTAGCTTTACCAACAACAAGTGTTAATAAAATGACAGAAATTAGTAAAATAGAGCTCTTAAGAAGTTTCAAATTCGTATTTGAATGTTATTTTTGCACAGATGTTTAATCAAAAACGTTCAAAATTAGTGAAAAATATACCATTGATGTATCTTAAATCCATTTTAACATTTATTATTTGTTTGGTATTGTCAAATTCGTTTGATAATCAGGTGTTTGCGCAAGAATATAAAATTAAAACAATTGTGATCGATGCTGGTCATGGTGGTAAAGATGGCGCAACCCACGGGGTCTATTCCAAAGAAAAAGATGTCGCGTTAAAAACAGCACTAAATCTTGGCCGTGCCCTTCAGGATAGCTTAAAGGATATAAAAGTAATCTATACAAGAGAGTCGGATGTTTTTATTCCTTTGTATGAACGCATTAATATCGCCAATAACGCAAAAGCGGATTTGTTTATCTCCATCCACTTAAATGATATGCCTGTGCGTGTTTCGAGAGTGGTTGATTATTACAAAAAAGTGCGGGGCCGGAAAGTTCCGGTTTATAGAACGATTACTTCAAAAAGTACCTCAACAAGGGGAACCGAAACTTTTGTATCCGGAACCGGTCGTTTAGGTGAGCAAGATGAGGTAATTAAAAGAGAGAATGCTTCGATGTTTTTGGAAGAAAACTATCAAAAAAACTATGAAGGTTTTATAGCGAATACACCCGAAAGCGACATTATGTTATCGTTAATGAAACAAACCAATAGGGATAGGAGTTTAAAGTTTGCTTCTATGTTGCAGCAGGAATATGTTAATGCCGGTCGTACAAACCGTGGGGTACAAGAAAAAAGCCTTGCAGTATTGGCCCGTGCGGCCATGCCAGCAGTGTTAACTGAAATTGGTTTTGTGAGTAATCCCGAAGACGAAGATTATATGAATTCGCAGGAAGGACAAAACGAAATCGTAAATGGTATTATTAGGGCAATTAAAAATTATAGACGCATAGCCGAAACCTCATTCTAATTCATTATAAATGAAGATTAAACTTCTGATCACATTAATTTTCTTTTCATTAGTTGTTGCTCAACGAACATCTGCTCAGGGATATAGAATTAAAACAATCGTAATCGACCCGGGGCATGGTGGCAGAAAACCCGGTGCTTCAGGCAGTTTTTCAAAAGAAAAGGATATTTCGTTAAAGGTTGCGTTAAAGCTGGGTGAAATTATAAAGGAAGAATTGCCAGATATTAAAGTAATCTTTACCCGTAAAACGGATGTTGATGTTGATTTATACCGACGGGCAGAAATCGCAAATGAAGCCGATGCAGATCTCTTTATATCTGTACATTGCAATTCGATGCCACCAGGAAATAAACATATCAAAGGGGTAGAAACCCTGGTGGCCGGCTCCCATCGGTTAAAAGAACAAGATGCTGCCATCCGTGAAAATGCGGATATTAAACTGGAAAAGAATTACAAAAGCAAATACGACGGCTACGATCCCAGTAACCCCAGTAGTTTTATTCTTTTATCGTTATTAAAAAATACCTTTCGGGATAAAAGCATTAAATTCGCGAAATTAATTCAGAACAGCTATATCAGCAGGGATGAAAGATTTAGCCGCGGTGTTAAAGAACAAGGCGTTTTGGTGCTGCAACGCTGTGGCATGCCCGCTGTGCTAACAGAAGTAGGTTTTATATCAAATACAGAAGAAGAAAAATATATTAATTCGCAAAAAGGGCAAAGTGAGATTGCGAATTCTATTTTTGAAGCAATAAAAACATATAAAAAAAATATTGAGGTTAAATAAGTGGCATTATAAATGATAGTTATTTTACCTTTACAGAAAATATAAAACAGACACAAAACAAATGATCTAAGCTTTGTGTATTTATAAAGCTTAACATTAAAAAAAGATATTACGCTCTAGCAGGTTATAACGCGTTAAAACCTGCAACCATAAAATAAAAACACTCATGAAGATTAAGAACGAAACCAAAGTAGGTATTTTAGCTGCATTTGCCATTGCTTTATTAATAATTGGATATAATTTTTTAAAAGGTAATTCCATTTTCTCAAGCGAAACAACTTTATATGCCAAATACACGCGAGTTGATGGTTTAACTGTATCTAAACCTATTCTTATTAATGGTTATCAGATTGGCCGTGTTGCTAAATTGGAGTTACAGCAAGATGGTACTGTTATTGCAACCTTAAGTGTAAACAGTAAATACGAAATTCCTGAAAACAGTATAGCACGTTTGGAAGGCACCGATCTTTTGGGTAGCAAAGCGATTGTAATGTCGTTGGGAAACTCTAAGAAAATGGCAGAAGATGGTTTTACTTTAAATGCCAATGTAGAAAAAGGATTGATGGAACAAGTTCAACCAGTTCAAAAGAAAGCTGAATTGATTATTGGCAAAATGGATTCTATCTTAAGCAGCGTAAATTCTATCCTGAATCCAAACTTCCAGAAAAACGTTGATAAAAGCTTTAACAGCATTGCCGGAACACTTGCATCATTAGAAACCACTTCTAAAAAAGTGGATGGCTTAGTCGGTTCCGAAAGTGCCCGCATAGAGGCAATCTTTAAAAATGTTGAAGGCATTACAGCTAATTTAAATAACAACAATCAAAAAATCAGTGACATCTTAACTAACATTAACACGGTTACTGATAAATTTGCTGCCGCTAACTTTAAACAGACCCTAGACAATGCAAACAATGCTATAGCTGATTTGCAAAGTGTAATTTCAGGAATTAAAGATGGAAAAGGAAGTTTAGGTTTATTGCTAAATGATGATAAAATGTATCAGAATTTAAATAATGCTTCAAAAAACCTTGATGAGCTGATGATCGATTTAAAAGCTAATCCTAAGCGTTACGTTCACTTTTCCGTATTTGGTGGCGGGAACAAAAAAGATAAGTAATCAAGAAATATATTGATTCAAAAGCCTTGCAGTTTTAAATTGCAAGGCTTTTTTTTTAGAATTTTATAATACAGTAAAATAAACAGTCGATTTTTTCAAGGACTAAACAATCAAAATTTACGGTATTTAATTAAAGAGGAACAAAACATATCATGATTTTTATTGTCTTCAAAATAAAAAAAAACGCATCATGAAAGTAAAAGGCACATTTATTTATACCTTAAATACAGGTGAAAATGCTTTGATCCTGTTAACCGAAAGCAAAATAGAACAAGATAAACTTTACCATCATTTAACGATAGACGCTTACCGGTTTAAAAAGGAAATTGTAGAAGAAGAGCCGCGTATCGAACTGATCTCCGCTGGTTATAAAAATGAAAAGGATGAAATTATATGGAATTCCGAATATATTCCGGTACCTAAATGGTACGATCTGAATTAAATCAGGTTAAACATATTAAGGGTAATAGATGTTAAAAGGTTTATGAAGTTTTTTGTGCCACTACTTTTACTCTGCTTGTATTCTGCTGAATCCTTTGCACAATATACCGAAAGCACCAATTACCATGTATTGCTTACTTCAACCGGATCGATTAACCGAACAAATGAAGATCGTGCTTATTTATTAAACAATGCGCTTAATTTTGGCATGAAAAAGAAAAGCTTTGTTTTAAATTCTAGCACAGCATGGCTTTATGGTAAGCAAAACAGCGATTTAACCAATAACGATTTTTCCACTACGCTAAACTTTAATCTATATAAAACCTTTCCTCATTTTTATTATTGGGGTTTGGTGAATTACAATACCAGTTATTCGTTAAAATTGAAAAACCAGCTGCTTGCCGGTGGTGGTATCGCTTATAGTGTATTGGATAAACCCAATGCATACATTAACTTTAGCGATGGGGTATTATTTGATCAGAGTAGCTTAATTGCAGACGACAGCTATCACACTTATCGCAATTCGCTAAGGTTACAATATCATTTCGCCATAAAAGAGTTGATTACCATTGACGGAAACCATTTTTTGCAGAATTCTTTCAATAGAAAGGGCGATCACATTATCCGTTCGACCACTACATTGGGATTAAAGCTCCGCAAATGGATCAGTTTAACAACCGCGCTAAACTATAATAAATTGAATATCACCCGCAGCGAAAACCTCAATCTTACCTATGGCTTAACGCTTGATAAGTATTTTTAGAAGTTAGTTTGAACGGTGGCGCTAACAGTCAACATGAGCGGATTAGAAGGCCTATTTTAGTTTGGAGTTTAGGTTAGTGGTTTGGAGCAATTAACCAATTAAAACCACTAATGTTAGCTAATCATTTAATATAATAAGTTTAGCAAACGTTGAGGCAAGATAGCGATAAACCATCACTAACGAACCAATGACTAACCTTTTAAGCTGATAACAACTCGCCTTGATTTAAATTTGCATAGGCCTTAGCCTGCACCACATTACCTATAATAATTATAGCCGGATAGGTTAAGCTAGCTTTTTCAGCTGATGCCTGCAAACTTTTAACGGAACAGACTACCTGTTTTTGGTTTGGTAAAGTAGCATGCTGAATAATTGCAGCAGGTATATCACCTAAGCCCGCATCGCAATAAGCTTTAGAAATTTCGCCTACTTTTTTCATCCCCATATAAATAACAACTGTAGCTGAACTTTTCATGGCACATTTCAGATCGTCGGTTAAACTTCCGTCCTTTTTGGTTCCGGTAAGTATCCAGACACTTTCACTAATTCCACGGTGTGTTAAAGGTACATCGATAAAACCAGCCCCCTGCATACTACTGATACCAGGAATATAATGACATTTAATCCCTCTGGCCTCTGCATAAATCAATTCTTCGAATCCCCTGCCAAAAATAAAGGGATCTCCACCTTTTAAACGCACCACGACCCGATAATTCTGGGCATTTTCGACAATTAATTCATTTATTTTCTCTTGTGGAGTATATTTTCCATAAGGTTGCTTGCCAACATAGATCATGTTGCATGTTTTCGGGGCAATTTCCAGTAATTCTTCATTACTTAAGTTATCATAAAGAATAACTTCTGCTCTTTTTAACACATTAAAAGCTTTCATCGTGATTAATTCTGGGTCACCAGGCCCTCCACCCATTATAAAAAGCCCAAAATCAGCAGTTTTTTGATCCATAATTTTAATGATTTAATTATTTAAGTATAAAAGTGATGAAAATTTATAAAAAAATTAAATATTTTATGATAAAAATCACATAACAACAACTTTTAATACAATTAAAACATATATTTGAATATCAAAAATCATATAAATACAAAATTCAATGATTTAAAAAGGATTATTTAATAAAAATTCCATAAAAACAAATAATTCAAAACAAAAAGCAACCAAAAACTAAAAAAAAACTAAACACCCTTAATATTTATGAAAGAGCCACAAATAATCGTAATAGGAAATGGAATGGTGGGGTATAAATTCTGTGAAAAGCTTAGATCCAAAACTTCTTCTTTTAATCTTATTGTTTTTGGAGAAGAACCTCATAGAGCTTACGATCGTGTTCATCTAAGTGAATATTTTAATGGCAAAACAGCCGACGACCTCTCTCTTTCTACAGAAAACTGGTACCAGAAACAAAATATTACCCTATTTCTCAATAACCCGGTTACCAAAATAGACCGTGAATTTCAAAAAGTTTATACCGCCAATGGTTTAGATTATAGTTACGACATTCTTGTTTTTGCCACAGGATCAGGTGCTTTTGTCCCTAATATTTCTGGAATTGAAAAAGAAGGTGTTTTTGTTTACCGTACAATAGAAGATCTTGACCTGATTAGCAGCTATGCTAAAAAAGCAAAAACAGCTTCGGTTATCGGCGGAGGTTTACTGGGACTGGAAGCCGCGAAAGCATTAATTGATCTGGGAATCGAAAAAACCAGTATTATCGAATTTGCACAGCGCCTAATGCCAAGGCAAATTGATGCTGCAGGCAGCGATATGCTTAAATCTAAACTCGCAGATCTGGGTTTACAGATCCATTTAAATAAAAACACCACGAGTATCGAAGGCGATGGTCGTATTACGGCATTAAAGTTTAGTGATGATACCGCTTTGGATGTTGATATGTTAGTGATTTCTGCCGGCATAAAACCCCGCGATGAATTGGCGAAAGCCTGTGGCATTGAGGTTGGTCCACGTGGAGGAATTGTAGTTGACGAGAAAATGCAGACCAGTGATCCCGCTGTATTTGCCATTGGTGAATGCGCTTTATATGACGGAATGATTTATGGTTTGATTGCTCCAGGTTATGAAATGGCCGAAGTGCTGGCCGCAAACCTTTGTGAAGGTGATAAAACTTTCACCGGATTTGATATGAGCACCAAACTCAAACTTATTGGCATTGATGTAGCCAGTTTCGGCGATAATTTTATTACTGAGCCAGATTGCCGCACCATCATTTTCGAAAACAAACACAAAAGCGTTTATAAAAGAATAAATGTTAGTAATGACGGGCAATACCTTTTAGGAGGTATATTAATTGGAGATGCAACAGCGTATAACCTGCTGTTGCAGACCTCTAATAACCGGATTGTATTACCAGAAAACCCTGAAGAACTGATACTGGGCGCACGCGGAGGAAGCGAAGCTGCTGGTGGAGCCGGAATTACAGGTTTACCAGACAGCGCATTAATCTGTAGTTGTGAAGGCGTTAGTAAAGGGGATATCTGCTCGGCAGTCGCTGACGGCACTTGCGAAAATATTGATGACCTGAAAAAATGCACCAAAGCAGGTACAGGTTGTGGTGGTTGTTTGCCGATGGTAAAAGATTTAATGACCTATACCTTAAAATCGCAAGGTAAATATATCAAAAATGTAATTTGTGAACACTTTAACTATAGCAGACAAGAACTTTTTGACCTTATCCATATCCACGAATTAAAAAGTTATAATGAGGTACTGGATGCATTAGGCAAAAACGATGGTTGCGAAGTATGCAAACCATTGGTATCCTCACTCCTTGCAAGTCTTTGGAACGAAATGATCCTTAAAAAAGGAAACGATGTAGCGCAGGATAGTAACGACCGTTTTCTGGCGAACATTCAAAAGGGTGGATCCTATTCCGTAGTACCAAGGGTTCCGGGTGGAGAAATTACACCTGACAAGCTAATTGTAATTGGCGAAGTAGCTAAAAAATATAATCTGTACACCAAAATTACAGGTGGTCAGCGGATTGATTTGTTTGGTGCACACCTTAACGACCTGCCCATTATCTGGGAAGAGTTAATTGCAGCAGGTTTCGAAAGCGGACATGCCTATGGAAAAGGCTTAAGAACAGTAAAAAGCTGTGTTGGCAGTACCTGGTGCAGATTTGGTTTACATGATAGCGTGAGTTTCGCCATAAGAATTGAAGAAAGATACAGAGGCATCCGTGCGCCACACAAATTCAAATCAGCGGTAAGTGGCTGCATCAGAGAATGCGCAGAAGCCCAAAGCAAAGATTTTGGCATTATTGCTACTGAAAAAGGCTGGAACTTATATGTATGCGGAAATGGCGGAAGCAAACCGCAACACGCCCTTTTATTGGCAACAGATCTCGACAGCGAAACCTGCATTCAGTACATCGATAGATTTTTGATGTTTTACATCCGCACTGCCGATCCACTTACCCGAACAGCAACCTGGCTGAACAAAATGGAAGGCGGAATAGATTACCTGCGGAATGTAATTGTTAACGACAGTTTAGGAATGGCCGCACAGTGGGAAAGCGAAATTGAAAATTTAATCGCCACCTATAAATGCGAATGGAAAGAAGCGGTAGAAAATCCGGCCATCAGAAAAAGATTCTCTCATTTTGTAAATGCGCCCAAAGAAAATGACCCAACTATAGAATTTGTAGAAATGCGCGGGCAGAAAAGAACCGCCGAATGGAAAACATTTTAATCAATAATCTTTAACAAACCTTATAAAACCCAAAATTATGAATGAACAATCAAATTGGCTAGCAGCCTGCCGAGTCGAGGATGCCATTGAGAACGGTGGCGTTTGTGTAAAACATGGTGAAGATCAGATTGCACTTTTCTATTTCACCAGAAGAAACGAGTGGTATGCCACTCAAAACGAATGCCCGCATAAAAAGCAGATGGCATTAAGCCGTGGAATGATTGGCTCCACTACCGATGAACCTAAGGTAGCCTGTCCTTTTCACAAAAAAACATTCTCATTGAGCACTGGCGAATGTTTAAGTGGCGACGAATGCGCCATAAAAACCTATCCTGTAAAGATAGAAAACGGAACTGTTTACATTGGCACAACGCCAAAATCTTAACCTGACCCAGTAAGATTTAAACTTTTCTTGATAAAAATTTAACCCAAACCAAACCGACATGAAGATTTCTAATTATGTAGCCATAACAGGCTGCCTTGCACTTACCTTGTTCTTTTTTTCTGCTAAATCGCAAACTAAAGCCGTTTTATTCGATGGTACTATCGCTGCCGGCTACGTTGATCACGGTGCTTTTATAAACTGTACCGGACCGAGCATAAAATTCAGCAAAAAACCCTATACTGTTTTATTGGGGCTACTTCCAAGTTTACGGATCAAAGAAGATAAAGTTGCCGCAGATGCTCCTAAAAATGCAGCCCTTACCCCTAACCTCGGCTTTGGCTTAACGACAGCCTTTCGCCATATAGCCTTACAGGTACCCCTATACTACAACCCCAAAACTGCAGTCAAAAATGGCGAATGGAACGTTGGCGTAGGCTTAGGCTATAAATTTTAACAAGACCACATTGATCACGCTTAAACCAATCATTATGACACAGCATACTACTCAACCACTAGATAAACTTAATATATTTTCGCTTAAAGGTGTTCAGATGAAGACCTTTCATATTACCTGGTTAACTTTCTTCTTCTGTTTCTTCGCCTGGTTCGGGATGGCGCCCCTGATGAAGATAGCGAGAGAGCAGCTTCACCTGACCAAAGATCAGGTGGGCAATATTCAAATTGCATCAGTATCGGCCACCATTATTGCCCGTTTACTGATCGGAAGATTGATTGACAAATTTGGCCCTAAACTGATCTATACCTGGCTTTTGGTACTTTGCGCCATTCCGGTACTGTTAATCGGAACCAGCCATTCTTATACTTCCTTTTTACTATTCCGCCTGGCCATTGGCGTAATTGGTGCATCATTCGTAATCACCCAATTCCACACCTCGATTATGTTTGCTTCCAAAATTAAAGGAACAGCAAATGCAACAGCGGGTGGTTTTGGAAATGCCGGTGGTGGTGCGGCCAATTTATTTATGCCGTTAATTGCCTCGGGCTTTACTGCCCTCGGTTTCTGCAGCACGGAAGATAGCTGGCGTTATGCCATGATTTTCCCAGGTATCATGCTTTTGATCTGTGCCTTTTTATATCACCGCTATACTTTAGATACCCCAAAAGGTGATTTTAAAGACCTTAAGGATGAAAGCATCAAAAGCACTAAAAACACCTTCTTAATTGCCGCGAAGGATTACCGCACCTGGATTTTAACCATCGCTTATGCCGCATGCTTTGGCGTAGAAATTACGGTAGACAACTTTGCACCAATCTTTTTTACAGATTCATTTGGCGCAACCATAGCAGTTGCCGGAATGGTTGCAGGCATTTTTGGCTGGATTAATATTTTTGCCAGGCCACTGGGTGGCATTATTGCCGATAAAATTGGTAAAACCTGGGGATTTGATGGCAAAACACTTTTGCTAGCCTTACTGCTTTTGGTAGAGGGGATCGGTTTAATCTGGTTCGCAAAATCGGGGAATATCGGTATGGCTATTTTCATGATGTTTGTTTTCGGCCTGAGTTTAAAAATGGCCAACGGCGCAACTTACAGCCTTGTTCCTTTCATTAATCCGCTTGCAGTTGGTAGTGTAGCCGGTATTGTAGGCGCCGGTGGAAATATCGGTGCCATGCTCATTGCCTTTATGTTTAAAGCTAAAGCCAGTCACGCGGCCAAAAATGTAATCGAAAATGGCCATAACGTTCAAAAAGACCTGATTGATTATACCAACGCTTTTACTTTACTTGGTTTTATTATCCTCGGAATTGGTGTTGCAGTATTCATCTTCAGAACCATAATGGCACAAAAAACAGCTGAAATAGAAGACCTGGTACTAACGCCCAGCAAATAAACAGCGCGAACAACACCTATTATACAAGCCGATCATTTGAAAGAAGAAAAAAACATATCGCCGAAAAATACTACTACCTGCTGTTATTGCGGGGTGGGTTGTGGCATTGTAGTGAATAAAGATATCCATGAGCGCATCACTGTTGAGGGAGACAAAAACCATCCTGTAAACAAAGGTATGTTGTGCAGTAAAGGCATGAATCTTCACTATACAGCGAACGATAAAACCGATAGGCTGCTTTACCCCGAAATGCGCTACAACAAAAATATGCCCCTCCAAAGGGTAAGCTGGGATACCGCACTGGAAAGAACAGCAGCAGTTTTTAAAGCATTAATTAAAAAATATGGTCCCGATAGTGTGGCTTTCTATGCCAGCGGACAGTGTTTAACAGAAGAATACTACGTAGTAAATAAATTAATTAAAGGATTTATCGGTAGTAATAACATCGATACCAACAGCCGCTTATGTATGAGCAGTGCGGTTGTTGGTTATAAAATGAGTCTTGGTGAAGATACCGTGCCCATTAGTTATGATGATATTGAAATTGCCGATTGTATTTTTGTTGCAGGCGCAAACCCGGCATGGTGCCATCCTATCCTATGGCGCCGTGTTGAAGCCGCAAAGGAGAAAAATCCTGCTTTAAAAATCATTGTTAGCGATCCCCGGAAGACACAAACCTGTTCGCTTGCCAATATCCATTTACAGCTTAATCCGGGCACCGATATTACCCTTCACCATGCCATTGGCAGGTGTTTAATTGAAGATGGAAAAATTGATCCTGATTTTATGATCAACAGCACCAATGGTTATGAAAAATACCACGCTACTGTTTTCGAAACATCAGTAGCCGAAGCAGCAGCTATTTGTGGCATCAAAGAAAGTGATATCCGTTTAGCCGCATCTTACATCGGTTATGCAAAAGGTTTTATCAGCATGTGGACGATGGGACTTAACCAAAGTGTGGTGGGTACAAATAAAAACCTTTCATTAATCAACCTAAACCTGATTACAGGCCATATTGGCAAACCTGGAAGCGGGCCATTTTCCCTTACCGGACAGCCGAACGCCATGGGTGGCCGCGAAGTTGGCGGTTTAAGTAATTTATTACCTGCACACCGTGTTTTAGCAAACGAAAGTCACCGTAATGAGGTTGAAAAATTTTGGCAGATTCCATTGGGCACCATACAAGCTAAGCCGGGCTTAACTGCCACCGAGATGTTCGATGAACTGAATACCGGAAAACTCAAAGCAATATGGATTTTATGCACGAATCCTTTAATCAGCCTGCCCGATGTTCGTGTAGCCGAAGAAGGATTAAAAAAAGCAAAGTTTGTAGTCGTTCAGGACATTAGCAATAAAGTTGAAACATTAAAATATGCCGATGTAGTTTTACCTGCAGCGGCCTGGGTAGAAAAAGAGGGTACCATGACCAATGCAGGTCGTTATATCTCTTACCTCAGTAAAGTAACCGAAGCACCCGGAGAAGCTTTAGCAGATTCGGAAATTATCTGCCGGTTTGCAAAAAAAATGGGTTATCATGGTTTCGGTTTTAAAAACACTTCCGAAATATACGATGAGCATGCGGCTTTAACCGAAGGAACCAACATTGATATCAGCGGTCTTAATTATCAGATTTTAAAAGAAAAAAGAGCTGTTCAATGGCCATACCCAAAAGAAGAAAGAGCATTTGGAACGGCCAGGTTATTTACCGACCACCAGTTTTATACTCCTGACAAAAAAGCCAATATCCTATCATTTGATGATCAGAACCAATCAGAAGCTTTAACCCCTGAACATCCGCTGATTTTAACCACCGGAAGGATCAGGGATCAATGGCATACACGGAGCAAAACAGGTAAGGTAAATAAACTGAACCAGCACATTACTGAGTCATTTTTAGAAATTAACCCCATTGATGCCGAGATTCGAGACATAAAGGACAGCGACATCATTGAAATTTCGAGTTTACGGGGAAATGTTCGCGTAAAAGCAAAGTTTTCGGAAGATATTAAACCCGGAGTAGTTTTTATGCCTATGCACTGGGGCAAAATCCTGGAAAGTGATTTGAACCGCGTGAATAACCTCACTAATAACCTGGTCGATCCGCAAAGCAAAGAACCTGATTTCAAGTTTAGTGCGGTAGATGTAAAACTCTACAAAAAAGCGCGGCAAAAGATCATTGTGATTGGGGCAGGTGCAGGCGCCTGTGGTTTTGTTAAAAGCTACAGGGCTTTAAATACCGAAGATGATATCGAGATTTTTAGCAAAGAGAATTTCCCCTTTTACAACCGGGTGCTTCTCCCCGATTATATTATTGGCACTTTGCCCTGGCATAACCTCATAAAAATGAGCGACAGTGAAGAAACCGATTATAGGATTAAACTGCACCGGGGATTGGGTATCGAAAAAATCAACAAAGAAGATAAAACCGTTATCGATAGCAATGGCGAAATCCACTCTTACGACGTTCTGCTTCTGGCCACCGGAAGCAGGGCTTTTGTGCTTAAAGATATCCCTAAACTAAATGGTATATTTACGATGCGCAGTCGTAACGATGCCGACAGCTTTAAAAAACATATTGATACCACAAATGGAAAAGTTGTCATTGTTGGTGGTGGACTATTGGGGATTGAGCTGGCCACTTCACTGGCTGAAACCGGATCAAAAGTAACCATCATCCAGAGGATTTCCAGATTAATGGGGCGTCAGTTAGATGCGCTGGGCAGTCAATTACTGCACGAAGAATTGATCAGCAAGGGCATCGAAATTTTCTATAACGATGAGGTAGGCCGTATTATCGGCGAAAAAAGCATTTCGGGCATGCGTTTAAAAAGCGGTTTATTGATCGATTGCGAATCTCTGGTAATCGCCATCGGTACCGTTCCGAATACCGAACTGATTAAAGAAGCCGGTATAGAATGTAAAAGAGGTGTTGTGGTTGATGAATACCTCAGGACCAATGAAAAGGATATTTACGCCATTGGCGAAATTGCTGAATTTAAAGGCCAGATGTACGGCATTACCGCAGCAGCAGAACAACAGGCCGAAATCGTGGCACGTTTTCTTTGCGGAGATATTGCGAAATTTTATCAGGGCAGCTTACTCATGAATATCCTCAAAATGCACAGTTTAGAACTCTGCTCTTTAGGCCTGGCCGAGATACCCAACAACGACCCTACCTATGAAGAAATTGTTTTTATCGATAAAGCAAAACGGTACTATAAAAAGTGTATCGTACACAACGATAAACTGGTTGGAGCGATATTAATTGGTGATAAAAGTGAATTCCTGGAGTTTAGAAACCTGATCGAAAATAAAATGGAGCTGAGTGAAAAACGGCTTCAACTATTAAGGAGTGGTAAAACTACCGAGCCCATTATTGGCAAAACCGTTTGCAGCTGTAATAATGTTGGCGAGGGCAATCTGATCAATAAAATAAAAGATGGCTGTAAAGATCATTTGCAGCTTTGCCAGTTAACAGGCGCCGGAATGGGCTGTGGCAGCTGCAGACCAGAAGTAAAGGCAATTTTGGATTCGTTTGTAAACGTTTTAAAAACAGACCCTAAGCCGGTTTTAGAAGATAAATTATAAGTTTTGGCGGTCCGTCATCCTTTACCGAAAGTTCAGGATCAAGATCTATCCGGTAAAAAAGATGCTGAAACGCGTTCAGCATGATGTAACGCATTGAAACATTAAAAAGATGATTAAAATAAAAAAATAATGAAAGTTAAAACGGGTCCTTCAGAATTTAAAAACCTTAAAGGAATTGAATATTTTAAATTCGAAGAAGATTTTATTGAACAAAATATGCGTTGCATTCCTATGGTTGTCCGTTTTAAGATGGATATAGCAGGAATAAAGTTAAAATTGGCAGAATGGAGCAAATTTCACGCATCAGAAAGAATCCAACTCGCGCTATTACCGGTTTCAACTCAGGACCAAACCGATAAGTACCATCAATTTCTGATTGGCCTGATTACGAAATATACCGGAAACCAGGCCACAACAATGGCTATCGATCCCTTACCCGATTGGGAAAATCTACATCAGATCCCTTCAATGCTGAGCGAAAAATCGGCTGAACTGCAGCTTCAACTTTCCATAGATCAGTGGCGTAAACTCACCAAAATCCAAAGATTTGCACTTTTAAAATTGTGTAGGCCAGGGCACGAAAACAAGAATTTCCCTAAAGCAATAACAGAATTTGGACTTCTAAACAGTTAAGCCATGTATCAAACCATCTCCATTAACTTTCCAGGTGGCATCATATCACCAGGAAACCTGTACAACATTCTGGTAGCAGCAACAAAAGCAGGGATGCAATATGTTCGTTTTGGACTCCGCCAGCAGTTATTGATTGATACGACAACCTACAATATTGACATATTTACGGGTGAAATGAATAAACTTGGAATCGATTATGAAGTAGATAGCAATAATTTCCCGAACATTATCAGCTCTTACCCAGCCGAAGAAATTTTTATCCGTAAAACCTGGCTTACCGAAGGGGTGTATAAAGATATTTTGGATGACATCGATTTTAAACCTTCAATAAAAGTAAATATCTGCGATAGCAACCAGAGTTTAACGCCCATGCTAACAGGCAACATCAATTGGATTGCTTCTTCACAATCAGAACATTACTGGCACTTGATTATCCGCTTTCCGAAAACCAATGTGATATATGAGTGGAACCAACTTTGTTACACCAACCATATTGCTCTGGTAACCAAGGAACTGGATAGCATCATCAAAAATAACCAGTCTCAATTTATAGATCACGAACAAGCAAACGGCGAAGATCTTTTTGCACTTTTAGATCAGGAAAACTTTATTCTTAAACCGGCAGACAACACCGTATCGCTATCATCGTTTAATCTACCTTACTACGAGGGCTTAAACCGTTACAACAACAAATATTGGCTGGGCATATACAGGCGTGATGAACTATTCAGCATTGCATTTTTAAAGAAACTGTGTCAACTTTGTTTAGATACCAAACTCGGTCAGTTATGTTGTACTTCCTGGAAAACCATCATTGTGAAAGGAATTGACGATAAAGATAAAAACCTTTGGAATGCGCTGCTTGAAGAATTTGAGATTAATATGAGACATGCAGCCAACGAGCTAAATTTCCAGGTAGAAGATAACTGCAGCGAAGGTTTGGCACTAAAAAGCTTTCTTGTTAAACATTTAAGCATTGATGATACCAGAACATTTGGGATTTGCTTTGGTATTAAAACACGTAAAAAAAGTGAGGTTTTTAGTAGTATCCTGATCCAAAAACGCCACTTGATTGATGTATTGGGATTGAAACTATTCCCCGTTTATGATATCCTTTGTGCTAAAGATTTTAATCCCAACGAACGTACCGGCGAAATTTTTAGCCGAAGTAACCCCAGCTTTCTGTTGCCAGAACAAATAAGACGTTCGATATTCAGGTTCTATAAATATCGTTTAAATGCCATTAAAACAGACAAACAAAGCTGTCAAACAGAAGAAACCGTAATAAAAGATGGCGATTTTCTATATCAATGTAATAACTGTTTAACTGTTTATAATGAGCGGATCGGAGAAACTCAAAACAATATTAATCCGGGTACTGCATTTAAAGATTTACCAGATGATTATTGCTGCACGCTTTGCGAGGCAGAGAAAAATAAATTCAGTAAAATTAATCAATCTGCTTTGCAATTATTATAAGCCGTTAATTTCGGCATGAGAATTAAAGTTCCCGAAGTAACAATAATCAGCCTCATCAACCATAATTTCGCAGACCCGTAATTTGCCCAGAACATATTTCATGCTATGATTAACCAGCGCACTTCTCTCCAACATAAAAAGTTTTTTTTTCATCGCCTGCGATTTATAAATTCCACACAGGGGTTCTTGTTGGTCATTTTTGGTAAAAATATAAGCATCGAAAGTATCGTCTGTTTTAAACGAATGCAGGACTCCCTGCAGTAGCCTGGTTTCCATTAATAACATGTCGCAGGCCAATAAGAATAAATCTTCTGTTGGGTGTGATAAGTGTGCAGAAAGCACACCTAATAATGGTCCTCTGATATCAAGCGAAGGATGATCCGTAATTAACTTTTCTTTTTCAAAATAATCAGTATAGGTTTTTTGCTGTGATAAGTTAATCGAAAATTTCACCAATAGATCAAGCGAACTCAATTTATCATACGCCACTTGTGCCCAAAGCTTATCATGGTGGTTAAGCAACCCTTTATCGGTGCCCATACGCAAACTCTGACCGCCACATAAAACTATTCCCAACATATAAATCCGATTATCTGCTAATTAACTCAGTAAGCCCCGCATCGTTTAAAATACCGATCTGTTTTCCATTAACAATAACTAATTTTTCGGCAAGTAGTTCGTTCATGGTCCTAAAAACGGTTTCGTAGGTTGCTCCGGTAAACGCAGCAAGATCCTGACGGCTTAAAGCCACATTTAAAAAGCCTTCACTATCTAAGCCAAATTGATCTCTCAAACCCAAAATAGCAACTGCCAAGCGCCCTTTAACCGACATTAATGCCAAATTACGCATCTTCTTCTCCGAAGCGTGAAGTTCATCGGCATAAAACATTAATAAACCATAGGCAAATTCATGGTTTACTTTTAGCGTGGTTTTAAAAAAATCGATATCAACAAAACAAAGTTTAGTGGTTTCTAAAGCCGTTGCAGAGATAGGATAAGAGGAAATGCTGCTGCTGATTCCCCGATGACCGAATATTGCCCCTTCGTTCGCAAAGCGCAAAATAAGTTCTTTATCTCCCCATTGTTTATGCACCTTTACGTTCCCTGAAGTTACAAAGTAAACACCGCTAACAGGATCACCTTCTTTGATAATCACCTCCCCCTTTTTTGCAATAAAATTTCGTTTATGACCTTCAATAGCAGGATGCCATTCTTTTAAAGTAAGTCGGCACATAAAGCAGGTTTTAAGATCGCAACTGCTATTTTTCTTCATATATCTCGGGCATGTTGGGTAAAAATAACAAATGATTGCACAATTTTATCTTATCAAGTACAAATTCTCGGTTTCTTCACTATTGTTGAAAATTTTATGAGAATAAAACTCGCTGAATTAGAACACTTAGCAATTTTTATACACACGCTTGCAACAAAGAAGTTTAAAGATATGCCACCAAATCATAATTTTGTGTTATGGCAAATACAAACGTTAGAAAATCAATCCAGAATAAGATCGAATCATTAGGTAAGGAAATCGAAACCTTACAGGCAGAACTAAAAAGATGGGAAAAAATTGCAGCCGATTATGAAACCAACTCGGAAAGCATTGATTTGATTTTATCGATACAATTACCTGAGAAACCTGAACCAAAAGCTAAAAAGGTAAAATTGTAAAAAGATTAAAAAAAGAAAACCCGGACAATGTCCGGGAATTCAACTAACCATACCTTAATATTTTAGTCCTGTTCTATAATTTCTTCAGTTTTTTTAACAGGAATTTTTGCTCCCGGCTTATAAGCGGTTGGCTTACTTACACCTTCAGTTGAAACAGGTTCTTTTTTGGGCGCTTTTTTCTTGAATTTTCGTCCATACCAGATCAGGAAACCAGTAATAGGTAAACTTGCTCCAATAAGTGAAGCTAAAAAAGCCATTACCTTACCGGGAAAACCTAAAATACTTCCTACATGGATATCGTAATTCATTTTTCTGAGCTTCCCGCCAAAACCCGCTTCTTCGTAAGAAATTGAATAAACACCTTCGCGTTTAAATTCTTTTAAGGTGTGTTGATCGAAAGTATAACCCTGATTATTGTAAAACTGCCCGGTATTGGGATAAACAGTAATGCTAATTGTAGCTTTTGCTTTGGAGGTATCCGGAAAATTATAATAAAAGCCCTGAGATTTAGGATGACGGCTGATGACCTTTTGCCAGGCCAGATCCATCGCTTTCTGTGGGGTGTAGAATTTTCCTGCGGCTAAGGAATCTGATTCTAATCGCTGGAAATCACTTAATTTATCGCCTCCGGAAGTTACCCAATATAAACCCTCACTGTACCATTTAATGCCATATACCATTCCGGTTAAAGCGATAAAAAGTAGAAAAATCAAAGAATAAAAACCCAGTACATTGTGCAGATCGAGATTTACCCTTTTAAAAGAAGCGCCCCATTTGATTTTGAAACTCTTATCGCGTGTGGATTTATTCCATTTTTTAGGGTACCACCAAATTAGGCCGGTAATTAACAGCACCACAAATATCATCGTACCATAGTTTACAATTGGCCTTCCAATGGCATAAGGCAACCACAAGAAGCGGTGACCATTGAGAATAAACCTAAAAAAATCGACTTCCCCTTTTTTATGTACAACTTTACTGATGACCTCACCCGTGTAAGGATTAATCTTTAAGCTTGTTCCACCGCCCCGTCTGCCTTCATCCTTTTTTCCTCTCAGATTTAAGCTGATGGCTCTTCCCTGTTGGTATTGGGCATATGAAGGAATCTTCTCCGGATAAATCTTAAAAGCAATGGCACTGAGCTGTGATGGCGTAATAACGGGCTTATCCTGTTTTTCAATTTTGGTTTCAGGTTCTAATAAACCGGTGATTTCTTCATTAAAAACCCAGATACAGCCAGTGATGCAAACAATCAGAACAATGATTCCCGATATTAGGCCAAGCCAAAGGTGAAGCCATTTATTGATCCTGTTAAATGAGGAATCTTTATTTTTTTTCTTTATCGGATTAGTTTTGTTTACCGTTGCCATTGTTCTGTTTGTTTAGTTTTTTTGATAATTGTGTGCTTATTTTAAATATTGAACGGCAGTAATCACCCCGCCTTCTACTTTCAAGCCCCTTGTAGCCGTTGCGGTAGCCGCATCAATTTTATACACGTAACTTGTACCATCGGTTAAATTGAAGCCCAGGTAAGCCAGCTTTCCATCTTTAGGGGTATAATTGTTTGTAGTGATACTGGAAATGGCTGTTTCAGCAGGCAGTCCGGAAACTTTTTTAAAGGTTTTATCAACCACATTTAAAACACCGATTGTTTTACCTACTACATAAGCACCCTTATTTGCTTTTAGTACTGCATTTACGATGAAGTTATTGCCTCCGATATAAATCCAGTTGGTAATTACATAACCACCGGAAACGGATTCGAAATCAAGAAAATAGGTTAAATCGAACTCTGTTGTACCTGCTTTAATTTTGGTAATGGCAGATGGTTTGGTGGAGGTGATTTTAGAATCAGTGAGCACATCAGTAGTTTCGGTATTGTCATCAACAGCAACCGAACTCGAAAATGCATATACATCTCCGTTTTCTACTACGCCCAATCCATCGGTAAAATATCTTCCGATGAAACTGGTACGGTCATCTTTAATAACTTTCTCCAGTTTCATCTCTGGATAAGAATAAACCGCTATCCAGGCGGTATTTGGATATTTAGTCCAGAATCTACTGCCATTGATCGAGAAAAATGGCGCATACACTTTGTTTCCAACTTGTTTAATCCAGCTAAAATGTGCGATTTCGCCATTATTTCCTGGTGCTGTAGCATCTAGTGTGCCTTCGCCAGAAATCAAAAGATTGTTGGTATTTACGCGGTAAAAGTTTGCTGTAGGTGCTGCTAAATTCCTTGGAATTTTAACCAATAACAAATCGTCATTAACCGGTGCAAAAGCCTGAACAGTTTCGGTTTGAAAATTTGAAACCTTATTTAGTTTGCCTGCTAAAATATTGTAGGTAGTCACTGCTCCCGGATTTCCCTGTCCATAAAGCATACTAAAAAACTTATTGTTGTGGGTAACATAATAGCGGTAAGTCCCATCCTGCTCTACTCCGTTTCCAGCCGTAGAGATTGTTCCCTTGTCTAAATCACTTGCAGTAAGCAGATAATCAGCTACACCCGTAGAAGCCACCGGCGTTACGGCCAAAATAAAGTTCCCCGGGTTTTCCGGAACACTTTCGCCTTCTTCTTTTTTTGAACACGAGGTAAGTACGGCAGCGAAAGCTAATGCTATAAACGCTTTGGTAAAGTTTGTTTTCATATTACTTTTTTTTATGTATTAATTATTGATTGAATTGATGAAATATCTCAGGTTTAAGTAGAAAGCCCTACCCGGTTTTTGCAGACTAAAATTGTCGAAGAGGTCGGCATTGGTAATATTCTTGGCCTCTAGTCCAATATTGTACCGGCCTCTTTTTAAGCTGTAAACCAAGTTTAAATCATGGTTAAACTGCTGTGGGATCACTTTTTTATCGCCAACGGCTCCCTGGCTTGGCCAGTACAGCCAAAAAGCATGCACATACAATAAGTTATAACCAATAGATAGATTATTGCCTTTACGACCTACATCTTTTAAAGAAACCGATACGTCACTATTACCATATAAATAAGGGATATTGGGCATCTGATCCAGGTACACGACACTTACATTGGTAAACTTTTCGCCGGTACTTGGATTAATTTCGTATTTCTGAAGGTTTTTAAGATTCTGGTAAGTTACGGTAGTCCCAACGCTTAACCAGTTTTTATACGAATACCTGATTTCGGCGTCGCCCCCTACCGTTCTCACCCCATCGCGGTTATCGGCAACAAGTTTTGATTGGTTCTGGTTTAACCGGTTGTAAATAAAATTCGTCGCATTGCGGTATATTGCATTGGCCGTAAAAGAGAAATTATGTTCCTTATTTACAGAAAACCCATAGCTAAGCCCTAAATTAAAATTGTCGCTTTTTTCAGGTTTCAAGCCTGGGTTGGCATCCTGGTTTTCCACGTCCCCAAAAATCTCCTGCGCCTCGGGCATACGGTTGGTTAGCTCATAAGAAGCCTTTAATTGCATATTCCGGTTAACAAAATAGGTAACTGCAGATCCATAGCCCAATCTGTCAATACTATTTTTACCGGCATTGCCTCCACTTCCGTTAACGTTGCCCTGATTGATGTATTTCCCAAATACGGTTGCACTCCAACGGTCTTTTACATCGAAACTATAGCCAAGCCCCAGCACGTTTTTATTGGTTTTCTTCGGTCGTTCGTAATCTGCATTACTTGGGTTTAACTCGTCACTACCTTTTCGGTTAAAAGTGGTAAATACATTACTTAAGGCAACCGATTGTTTTTCGTCTATCTTATAGTTCAACATGGTGGTGGCCAAACCATTGTTGTTTTTGTATTTGTACAAACTTCTGGCGCGTTCGCCATTCGTTCCGTTTGGTTTGCTGTTTCCGTACCAATCGTAGCGGACATTTAAGGTATCTATATTCTGCTCATTCCCTAAATTGTAGTTGGCATTGATGGTTACATCTAAACCTTTGATCAGATTTTCTTTTTTATATTTTAAGGTGGGCATCACGATATTCCCCCTACGGTGCCAGCCTCCAAAAACAGAAACCATTCTGGCTCCGGTTTGGATTTCTTTATAATTCTGTCCTACAGTTATACCAAACAAAAGTTTATCTGCATAACTTTTGCCTACCACACCTACATTTGCAATTAAAGTTTCATTGTGGTACGTATCATTAAATCTTCTTAGGGATGCAATGGGTGCATATGCCCCGGTATAGATATCTGAAGCTTCTACATTTACCTTATAATCGTTATCTGAATAATTCTGGAAGGCATTTAATTGAAAAGTTAAACCACTTCTTGAAGTCACTGCGGCATTAATTACGCTTCTATGCGTATTAAATGATCCGAGTGAATAAGAAACATCAATATAATTGCGGTAACGGTCGCCGGTTACAATGTTGATCGCACCGCCTAAGGCATCAGATCCCAGCCACATCGGCACGACACCTTTATACACTTCAATCCTATCGGCAATATTGATGGGGATATTATTGATCTGAAATGAGGATCCAAAATTGTCCATTGGGATACCATCAATAAAATACCGTACATGATTCCCCGAAAAACCATTTAAAGAAAGGTTAAAATTTGACCCAACACCTCCCGATTCCCTTACCCGAATACCCGCTACACGGTCTAAAGCACCAGAAATATCAAGGGTGGTATTGTACAGTTTTTTCGCATCAACAGCGGTTACATTAAAAGCCTGCCTGTTCACTTCCTGACTAGCCGTTCTGCCGATTACGTTTACGGTTTCCATCTGTTCTGACGATTCTGACAGGCTCAAATTGAAATACCCGCTCTGCCCATCGGCAATATTGATTTCCTTTTTCTGTGTTTTAAAACCGATTGCAGATACTTGTAGTGTATAATTGCCGGCAGGAATATTTAAGATTTTAAAATTTCCATTCGGATCTGTTGAGGTAGCCCAATTGCTTTTGTGGATTTTAATGGTTGCCCCTGGAAGTGGCTTTCCATCACTGGCTTTGATTTGTCCAGAGATGCCCGAGAGTCGATTTTGGGCGGAAGTAAAAATTACACAGGCACATAGTATGCCCAATAGCAAAATTTTCTTAATTTGCATGGCTTTTAATGGAGATTAAAGGTGAGCCGGATTTCCGGTTTAGCCACACGGGTCCGAACCGTGTGGCATTTTTATTTCGGGCAAATATAACCTCTATTTAGATCAAGTCCAAATAACAATTACTAATTATTGTGTTTCTTTAACCGCCGCTGCTTTAAAAAACAGCCTACACTTCTGAGCCTCTGTTCGTTACTCTACCATTTAATTATTCAAAAAGCCCAAAACCCTTTTGCATTAAAACATGTTATCTACATACAACAAAACCAATAAATATGAAAAAGTTAATGTATGTAATGGCGATTTCCGCCTTAGCCTTTCAGGCTTGTAGTGGTGGTAATAAAGACGCCAAAGAAAGTGCCGACAGTTTAAATATGGCGAAAGATACCACCACAAATGCTGCCGCTACCGGAGGGATTGCAGTTGATGAAGCGGATTCGAAATTTACCACCCAGGCAGCGGTTGGCGGCATGGCCGAAGTAGAGTTGGGAAAACTGGCGCTCGAAAAAAGCAGTAATGCACAGGTTAAAGAATTTGCAACCATGATGGTGAAAGACCATGGCATGGCCAATGCCGAATTAATGACTATTGCTCAACAGAAAAATATCACCTTGCCAAGTACGGTGGATGATGAGCACAAGAAAAAGATGGAAGACCTGAGCAAAAAAACGGGGGCTGATTTTGATAAAGCCTATGTTGATGCAATGGTTGACGGACATAAATCTACCTTAAAATTAATGGAAGATGAATCAAGGGACGGAAAAGATGCAGACCTTAAAGCGTTTGCCACTAAAACAGCTCCGATAGTTCAGAGCCATTTGGTGATGATCAACAAGATTCATGATGGCATGAAATAATTTATGCTTAACCTCATTAAATCCCTTACTTTAACGTGAGGGATTTATTTTTTCATTAGCTCTCCCCATCAAGTCTCCAATTATCGAATTTATCTCTTCAAAGCTCATCGTTTTATTAAAACTCTGGTGGAGTATGCCAATCGATGAAAGTTTTTCTGCTAAGTATTTTTAAATACGGATAATTTCCGTTTAACTGCTTGCGTTGCTTCAGCTCATACAAAAAATGCCCGCCTAAGTCTACAATAATTTTTGCGGTAGCTAAGTACCATACACTATGTGGTTGCTTCCAGCAAAAAGAATACAAATTAGATGTGAATTTAATATCTTTAAGTTCTGGATGGTAAAAGTTGAGTATTTTAGGGCTGGGGTTACCTTGCATCACTTCTGACCTCCTTACCATTGATAGATGATCGGAATGGCAAAACTCGTAATCAGCAAGTTTCGGATCATCCACATTGGGTAAGTGTTTCAAAATTTTAAAGCCCTTAAACTTTTTGCCGTTCAATACCCAGATCAGGTTTGGATAAAAAGCTTCCCTACTATTCAATTCAGCAACTGTAATCGGCGAATTCTGGAATTCGATGGTATAACCCGATGGAGTAAATACATCAGCCCTGTGGATATCCGTATTGGCTGCATCAAAAAATGCAACTTCTCTAAAAGATGGTGGAAAAGCCAATTTCCAATCGCGGTGCCAGGCAGTTTCTTTTCGGTAATATTCTTTTTTAAGCAATGAAGTATCCTGTATGATCTCATGAGGAGGGATATTCTGCTTCATTTCACGATTGTCCATTCTCTTTAAAGGGATTAGAAGGCCAAATACAATTAATTAGGACAACAAATTTAAACTAAAATTTTTAGCACTAAAAATACATCCGGTTAAAAAGGGATATATTTTGAAGTATTATCTAATAATTTTGCCAACCGTGCAACTTATGTCACTAATTCTGTATCTTTTGTATAAACAATTTAAGAATGAAAAATATCAGCCGCTTCTTTTTTATAACCCTATTATTATTTGCGAACTACGTTTATGCGCAAACTTCAAAAAACATTTTCAGCGAAGATTTAAAGTTTTATAAAGACAGTCTGCCTGTTAAACATAAAAATCTTTTTGCAAAACTCCCTAAATCAGCATTCAATGCCATGGTTGCTCAACTTGAAAGGCAGACTCCCAGCATATCTGCTGAAAAATTTTATGTGGAATTGATGAAAATCCAAGCGGCCCTTGGTGATGAGCATAGCACCATTATTCCTCCCTACACCACGAAGTATCCGATCAGATTTGAGCGTTTTGATGATGGGCTGGTGATTACTGCTACGGATGAAGCAAACAAGAAACTTCTGCTTACTAAGGTGATCCGGATTGGTGATAAAACTTTAGCAGAAGCCGAAAAGATTGTTTCATCAGTAATTATCTCAGGCAATACCCCTTATTTTAATATCGCTGAAGCCAGTTATCTCGCAAACCCAAGCCTGCTGTATGCCTTAAATATAAGTGCCGATCCAAATGAAGTAAACCTCGAACTTTTAAGTCCTGATGGCAAAACATTACAGGTAAAGTTAGATGCCATACCCAAAACCAAACAGTTAAATATGGTATACGATCCCTTATACGGAAACCTGCTTGCAAATACCAAAAAAGACAATTATTGGTATGCCATGGAACAAGGGAATTTATATTTTAATTACAATAAATGCGAGGATGACACTAAAAAGCCTTTTGAAGCTTTTAATGATAGTTTATTTACAGAAATTGAAAAGCAGAAACCGAAACATATCATTATCGACTTACGTATGAACGGTGGTGGCAACAGTGCCGTATTAGAACCCTTTATCGAAAAGATTAAAAACAATCAGTTAAATAAAAAGGGGAAGATTTTCGTGCTGATTGGTCGGGCAACCTTTTCTTCCGCCATCATGAATGCAATTAAACTCAAAAAGGAAACAAAAGCCATCTTAGTTGGCGAAAATACGGCGGGTACCATTAACCATTACGGTGAAGTGCGTGCATTTAATTTACCAAATACCAGATTACAGGTAAACTACTCAACACAATATTGGGAAAACTGGAAAGGGCATGACGGACCGCTTGTACCGGAAGTGAAAATTTCAAGGAATTTATCAGATTTATTAAAAGGAAATGATAAAGTATTGACCTATGTGATGGAACAGTAATCTGATGAAAACTTTATCATATCAATTATCAGGATAAATCTATTTAGATTGAGCATGAGACAGATACTTGTTCATGCTTCATTTTATTGTCCGCTACTCGTTACAGAATGATAACTTTGCAGTATGACCATCCAAGAAGTACAGCAGTTAGAAGATTTTTTTGCCCAGGCCGGAAAACAGCAGGTGCCTATTTATCTTAATCAAGCTACCGTAATTACGGATTATGCTCATTTTCTGGAAAGCCATTTTATGCCGCTAAGACTCAATCCTGATGCAAAAGTGAACCTGCCACTTATCCATAGGTTAAAAATGTTAAAGTTGCTGATCGAATCGAATGCCTAAAAAAAGCCTGGCATAAATCAGTTTGATAGAATGCTTTTAACGTGATGGCCATTTCCTTAAAGTCATTTTAACGGCTTTTCCTTATTGCCTTTAAAACTTAACACACTTTAGTTTTTAAAATAAATATTTCCAACTATATTGGGCGGAAATGGTTATTCCTATATAATTGATCCCTATTTATGACTAAAAATATATTTATTGCTTCGGCCGAACCCTACACCGGAAAATCAGTAATTGCCTTCGGAATGATCAATATGTTGTTGGCGAAAACCCAAAAAGTGGGTTATTTTAAACCCATTATTGCACAAGATGATCCCAATCAAAAGGACGAACATGTAGAAGCCATGCTGGATTATTTTTCGCTTCCTGTTAAATATGAGGATGCTTTTGCCTTTACCCGGCAGGAAATGCTGCACCAATCGGAAGATAGCGGAGCAATTATCAATACCATCATCAGTAAATATAAAAAACTCGAGGATAATTATGATTTTACGGTAATAGAGGGCAGCGATTTTTTAGGCGAAGGCATGGCCTTCGAATTCGAATCAAATGCACTCATGGCCAAAAACCTGGGCGCACCTGTTTTAATTGTGGTATCTGGAAAAAATAAAACAGCCAGTCAGCTTTTCAAATCTGCCATTAACATTTACCGGAACTTTTTGCTGCGTGATGTCCAGGTGTTGGGTGTTGTGGCCAATATGGTAAATCCTGAAGAGGCCGACCGTATTAAACAAGCCTTAACAAATCAGTTGCCGGCCGAACTGCTTATCGCGGTTATTCCGACTGAAACAGGTTTGCAAAGCCCAACCATGAAAGAAATCACCTTGGCGCTGGGTGGTGAAGTGCTTTTCGGGTCTGAATTACTGGACAATCAGGTTGACAATTTTGTAACCGGAGCCATGATGCTGCCCAATTTTTTAAGGCACATTAAAGATAACCTGCTGATTGTAACGCCGGGCGACCGGGGTGATATTATTATCGGTGCGCTACAGGCCAATTTATCAGCCAATTACCCTAAAATTGCAGGTATTGTTTTAACCGCTGGCAGCTTACCCGATGAGCCGATTATTAAACTGATTGAAGGTTTACAGACCATCATCCCGATTATTGCGGTACAAAAAGGAACTTTCGAAACCACCACCACCATTGGTGGTATCCACTCTAAAATCACGATCGAAAACAAGAAAAAAATCGCCATAGCGATAGAGCTTTTCGAAAAATATGTAGATATCAAAGCTTTGGATGATAAGATTATCACCTTCAGTTATCAGGGTATTACACCACACATGTTCCAATACCAATTGGTTAAATGGGCCAAACGTGATAAAAAACATATCGTTTTACCAGAAGGAAACGACGAACGTATTTTAAAGGCAGTAGAAAAACTGATTACCCAGGATATTGTAGACATCACTCTTTTAGGAGATCCGGTTGAGATTACCAATAGCATAAAACGTTTGGGATTAAACTTAGATACCAATACCATAAAAATCCACAATCCAGGACATTCGGCTCATTACAACGATTATGTAGATACCCTGCACGAATTGCGTAAAGCTAAAAACGTGAACCTGGAAATGGCCAGGGATATGATGACCGATGTTTCTTACTTTGGTACCATGATGGTTTACAAGGGCGATGCCGACGGAATGGTTTCGGGAGCGGTACATACTACCCAGCACACCATCAGGCCCGCGTTGCAGTTTGTTAAAACCAAACCGGGTGTATCGGTGGTTTCTTCGATCTTTTTTATGTGCTTACCAGAACGTGTGGCCATATTTGGCGATTGTGCGGTTAACCCCAATCCTACTGCCCAGCAACTGGCAGAAATTGCCATTTCATCGGCAGAAAGCAGTGCGAAATTTGGAATTGAGCCCCGCATCGCGATGCTTTCCTATTCATCCGGAACATCTGGCGAGGGTGAAGATGTAGAACGTGTAAGGGAAGCTACCGCAATCGTTAAGGCAAGGCATCCCGAACTCAAAATAGAAGGGCCGATACAATATGACGCAGCGGTAGACCCACTTGTAGGTAGACAAAAACTACCAGGATCTGATGTAGCAGGAAGGGCAAGCGTACTCATCTTCCCTGATTTGAATACCGGGAACAACACCTACAAAGCCGTACAGCGTGAAACGGGCGCACTGGCCATTGGTCCAATGTTGCAGGGCCTGAATAAACCCATTAACGACTTAAGCCGTGGTTGTACCGTGGATGATATTTTTAATACCGTTGTGATTACAGCAATCCAATGCCAAGACAATTAATATGAACATTTTAGTAATCAACTCAGGAAGCAGTTCCTTAAAATACCAGCTTTTTAAAATGCCGGAAAAAGCACCTGTTTGCAGTGGCCTGGTAGAACGTATTGGTATTGAAGGCTCTTTTATAAAACATACCGTTTACAACAAAGGTGAAAAACACAATATTGAAGAATCTGGCTTTATCTCTAACCACGGAGAAGGTTTAAAACAGGTTTTGACTTTATTAACACAGGGCGAATACGCTGTAATTAACAGTCCGGATGATATTGAAGCTGTTGGTCACCGCGTAGTACATGGTGGTGAACACTTTTCAGGTCCGGCAATGATTACCGATGAGGTAAAACAACAGATCAGAAAGCTTTTTTCACTGGCACCCTTGCACAATCCGGTTAATTATAAATGCATTGAAGTTGCTGAACAAACTTTTGTAAACGCCAAACAGATTGCAGTTTTCGATACGGCATTTCACCAAACCTTACCTGCACAAGCCTATCGCTATGCTATCCCAGAGTGGTATTACAAGGAGCACGGCATCAGGGTTTATGGATTTCATGGCACAAGCCATAAATATGTAAGTGAACAGGCAATTGCCTGGTTAAACCAAGAAGACACCAAAATAATCAGCATACATCTAGGTAACGGATGTAGCATGGCGGCCATTAAAAATGGAAAATCGATCGATACCAGCATGGGTTTTGGTCCTTTAAGCGGATTAATGATGGGCACACGCTCAGGAGATATCGATCCATCGGTTATTTTTCATTTAATGGAACATGCTGGATATACGCTCGAACAATTGAGCACTTTGGTGAATAAACAATCGGGGCTGTTGGGCGTAGGTGGATCTAGTGATATGCGTGACATCAGAAAACTGGTAAGTGAAGGAAATGCAGCTGCAGTTTTAGCGCTTAAGCTTTATGCATACCGGATCAGGAAATTTATTGGGGCTTATGCAGCTATTTTAAATGGCATTGATGCCATTATATTTACTGCTGGTGTTGGCGAAAACGACAGCAACATGCGTGAGGCGGTATGCACCGAACTCGGCTACCTGGGCATTGAATTGGATCCAGCGCAAAACATAGCCTACAAAGGCGAACTGAAAGAAATTAACAGCTCTGATTCAAAGGTTAAGATATTGGTGATACCAACCAACGAAGAATACGAAATTGCACACCAGTGCTTTGGGCTTTTGGGCTAACTTTAAGACTTCCGAAGTTAGCAGGGTTTAAGACCACAGCGCAACTTCGGAGGTTTGATCAGCTAGGCCTCTTCCAAAATAGATAAAATATTGCCTGCAGGATCTCTAAACCAGGCAATGTTTGGTCCGCCGTTTCCTCTGGAAATCCCTTTCTCATCCGTTCTGATCGACTCCTGATTGTAAATCTCGAACTTTACTCCTTTCGCTATGAGTTCGTCGGCTGCCTGATCGATATTTCCGACAGGAAAATTGAGTACCGTAAAGGTTGCCGGAACATGATTTGGTTTTGGATATAATAATATGTTTGTTGAACCAGCAATAGCCACTTCAATTACACCCATTGGATTATCTTTTACTTCAAGGCCTAATACCCCATTATAAAAGTCTTTTGCTTTCTGTATATCGTCTACAGAAAATGAGCTGAATGCTTTTGAGTTTTCTAACATGATTTCTTTTATTTATTCAAATGTCCAAGAGAACGCATAGTTAAATTTAGCGGATTTAAATCATCGGATCAGGTTGCATAAGCGGCAAAGTACAGGCCTAAACGAGACAATTTTCTTTAGCTTTTCCAGGCGCCCAATAAACGTCTGATCACTACAATTTCCGCAATATGGTAAGCATTATGATCGGCAATCTGCAGGGCTTCGCGCAATACACTTTGTCCATCGCCATGCGGGATGGGCGCATATAAATCTACCGAATCCAATAAAGTAATAAATTCTTTCAGATCACTATCAATCTGTTTTAGTGTCTTGTTCCAGGCCTGTTCATCTTTAGGCGCCGGTTCTTCAGGCCAGTATTCATCCGGCCATTTTGGCGATTGGTGCGAACCATCCTTACTAAATTCGAGCATATCCCACTGGGCAATTTTAATGTGTTCTGCCAGTTGCCAAATGCTGTAAGGCAATCCGTGCGGTTTTTCACCTAAAAGATGAAAGGACAGATTGGCAACTGCGTCTTTAAATCCTACGTGTGCACCGCCTCCATTTAATAATTTTTTCAGTTCCGTAACCAGTATCGAAGTTTGATTTTCCATAATAAATGTAGATTCTATTAACCTAACAAATGTGATTCTCATAGGTTTGTATAAAATTCACTTTCCCAGGGAGGTTTGTTTTTTTTCCATGTAATTCTGCTAATTTTGGGCATGAACCTATCTTTTCCGATCCTAAAAGCATACACTTACCTCAATACCGCGAATTCGGGCATTTTATCAACCAATATAGCCGAATGGAGAAGCAAACATGATGAAGCCTTTATCTCCGGCGGAAGTATTTTCAGAATGGAAAGCCTGCCGATGATAAGCGACCTTAGAAATAACATTTCCAGGCTTTTCGGATCAAAACCAAATAATACCTATCTCGTTCAGAATTTCTCAGTTGGCTTTAATACTTTATTGGCCGGATTGGATAAAAATCACCGTTTTTTATTGCTGGAAGAGGAATATCCTTCGGTGAGTTACCCGGTAACCAGCATGGGTTTCGATTACCACAGTATAGGTATCGATAAAAACCTAGAAGAAAACATCATCCAGGCGATTGATACATTTAAGCCAACCATATTGGCATTTAGCATGGTGCAATACATCAGCGGGTTAAGAATGGATGATGACTTTATTCAGAAAATAAAAAGCACTTATCCCGATCTTTTACTGGTCGGTGATGGCACCCAGTTTCTGGGCACTTTAAACTTTAACTTTGAAAAATCAGGATTGGATGCCTTGATCGGCAGTGGCTATAAATGGCTCTTGGGTGGTTACGGAAACGGATATGCATTGCTTTCTGATCAGATGAAAGATGCCATCTACCAAAAAAATAAACTGGCAGAACTGCCTACTGCACCATTTTTAAAGGGTAAAGACCATTTATCGATGTGTTTCGAACCCGGACATTTAGATACCTTAAATTTTGGCACTTTAAACGAAAGCTTAAATTACCTCGGTGCAATTGGTTTCGAAGCGATTGAAAAAACAATCCAGGCACTGAGCAACAAAGCACGATTGGAATTAAATTCAAGAGGATTAATCCCAGACTGGACAATGGAACGAAAATACCAGTCGACTATTATGAGTATGCCTTTGGATCAAAAAACAGTAAGTCAACTGGCTGAGGCAAAAATACTCTGCTCGCCAAGAGGAACGGGCACACGCATTTCATTCCACTTTTATAATACAGAAGAAGATTTGAATCAGCTGTTACAGATTTTGGATAATAGAAGTTAATCTACCTTCCATATGGCATCTACAAAATACTGATGTTGATCGAAAAAACGTTGAAGCGGTTTAAATCCTGTTTTCTCTGCCAATTGATCGATATCAGCAAGTGAATATTTTTGTGAGATTTCCATAAAAATATGTTCGTTTTCTGCAAAGTGAATGGCATTTTGACCAATGTTCACAATCTGCTTTTTTAAACTGATCAGATAACTTTTACAGGCCCCAGATCCAGGATCATAACTGGCATAGTGTTCAAAATTGTTTAAGTCGAAATTACCATCAAGCTCTTTATTGATGCGTTGTAGCAAATTGAGATTAAATGACCTGGTAATTCCGCCCTTATCGTTATAGGCAGAAAGGATCTGCTGAGGATTTTTTTTCAGGTCAAAACCGATAATGAGCAAATCGTCAGGAGAAAGCAGCGTTTTGAGTGAAATACAGAATTTCTCCGCATCGGGAATATTCATATTGCCGATATTCGCGCCCATAAATAACACGACCTTTCTACGGCTGGATAATTCGGTAGCTCTTTTCAGCATATCAAAATAATCACCATTTAAGCCCTTCATATCCAGTCCCTGAAGCTTTTGAGGGAGGTTTTCCTCGAGATCTGCAATTACATGCGCTGAAATATCAATCGGAAAATAACTGAATTCGACTTGCTTGTCCAGAAGTGATTTTAAAAGATGGATGGATTTTGTGGCATCGCCGGCACCCAGTTCAATCAGATCAAAAGCAGTTCCATCGGCAGCAATTGACTGCGAAAGCTGACTGGCCTGATATTGGAGAATTTCCATCTCGGCATTGGTTAAATAATATTCATCCATTTCCATAATCTGCTGGAAAATACGGTCTCCGGTAGCATCATAGAAATACTTGGAAAGCATAAATTTCGGTTCAGATTGCAAGCCTGTTAGGGTTTCTTGAAGGAACTGTGTTTTGTGATCTGTTGTCGTTTCGATAGTGGTGGTGCTCATATCTATACTATTTTGCTAATCGGATGCCTGTATATTGCCACCTTAAATGCGGGTGGAAGAAATTTCTGTACGTAATACGCGAATGATTTTCGGGTGTGGCTATAGATGCACCGCGCAGGACCTTTTGGTTAACCATAAATTTGCCATTGTATTCGCCTATTGCTCCTGGTGCCTTACTGAAACCAGGGTAAGGTAGATAAGCGCTTTCTGTCCACTCCCACCGTTCGCCCCAACCGAAGTTTTGAGCGGCTATTTCCCACTCAAACTCTGTGGGCAAACGCATGCCTTTCCAGCTTGCAAAAGCATAAGCTTCGTAATAACTAACGTGGCTTACCGGAGCACTTAAATCAACTGGTAAAAGTCCATTTAAAGTGTAATGATGCCATTCGCCATCAATCAGATGCCAGTACATTGGCGAGGTGATATGGTTGTTCTTAACCCAATCCCAACCCTCAGCATGCCAGAAATTAAAGTTCTCATAACCACCTGCACTGATGAATTCAATAAATGCGGCATTGCTCACCAATGTTTTACTGATTGCAAAATCCTGCAGATATACCTTATGCCTGTTTAATTCATTATCAAAACTGAAATCCTTTCCTTCATAGCCAATTTCATAAATCCCTTCAGTGACATTCAGAAATTCAGATGCTGTTTCACTTATAGAATGAACCTCTTTCCTATCTTTCGAATAAACCGGAAAAAGCGGATTATTCCCTAAAATGTATTTGATATCGGTAAGCAACAATTCCTGATGCTGCTGCTCATGGTTAAAACCCAAAATCAACAGTTCCTTTACGTCATCCGTTAACACCATGTCTAAAAATTTTACCATGGCCGCATCAACATAAGTCCTGTATTGGTAAATTTCATTTACACTGGGCCGGCTCAAATTCCCCCGGTCGGTACGGATTACCCGGTTGCCAACAGTTTCATAATAACTATTGAAAACGAAGTTGTAATCATCGTTATATACCTGATAATTAACCGAAAAAGGCTTTAATATAAAGGTTTCAAAGAACCAGGTAGTATGACCCAAATGCCATTTGGGCGGACTTACATCCGCAATGGGCTGTACTACATAATCTTCGGTTTGCAGGGGTTCGCAAATTTGTTCGGAGCATTTCCTGATCCTCAAGTATTCTTCTACCAGTGTCATTAATTTTTATCTAGATAGTTTTTAAGGTCTGTGATGGTATTAACATTCAGATCTTTTGATTGTTTTTGCCGCATCATTAAAGCATACGAATTGTTAAAACCTATTGGTTTAAGCCATTTGATCTGATATTTCTTTTCAAATTCTGCCGACACATAATTGTAGGTTTTTTCTTTGTCGTGCGCCATTTGCTTTGCAACTTTTGGGTCGGGCTGTAACAAAACAAGTAGTCCTGTGCCAGTATATTCAGGATAAAAATCAATCTGATCATTGGTTAGCGCATCAAAGCAGATTTTTGTCCCGCCCAATCCGGTTTTTGTGGATACTTCATAATCCGTATTGCCTTTAATCAGCATACTGTACATTTCGGCCAGGATATATTGCTCACCAAAAATCTTCGACCCTATTCTAACCGTACCACTATGTCCATTTTTCGGTGCTTTATACAGGCCTGCGCTAATCAAAAAATCCTTAGCCACCCGCTCAGGAGCCTGGTGCAGGTAATCTGTTCTATAGTTCAGGTCAGTCATAACAGCATCCGTGATTTTATCCGCCAGTAGATTAAGTGTTTCTTCCAATTGGGGAAATCGCTTTAGCGCTTCATTCCGAACAATTGGCGCTGCATAATAGGGCGGGAAAATGTTTTTATCATCTTTTAAGATCTTCAGATCGAAAGCTTTTAAACGGCCATCTGTTGAATAACCGCTAATCACATCCAGTTCTTTCGAGAAAGCAGCTTTATACATCACCGCATCACTGATCACAATGGTATGGATCTTTAAACCATATACAGACCTGAGTCCGAGATCACCATCCTGTCTGCCCATAAATTCGGGGGTAAATCCAGCCGTTAGCGTAGAACCATAAGCCGAAGGAAGTGCATAAAAGCCACCTAACACCAATATGACAACAGGAAAAACATATAACGCTTTCCTTAGCTTCTTGAAATCCATTTTTTGAACCAGCGAAAGCAAGGCATCAAGGATAATGGCAAGCAGTGCCGCGGGGATTGCCCCTGCCAGAATCATATTGGTATTATTGAGGGAGATGCCTCCAAAAATAAATTCACCTAATCCGCCGGCGGCAATAAAAGAGGCCAATGTAGCCACGCCAACATTAATCACTGTGGCCGTACGGATACCCGCTAAAATAACGGGCATAGCCAGGGGCAATTCTACTTTTAACAATATCTGGCTTTTGCTCATTCCCATGGCCCTGGCAGCCTCTTTAACGTGCTGATCAATGCCAATAATACCCGTATACGTATTGCGGATAATTGGTAAGAGGGCATAAATGAGCAATGCGACTATGGCCGGTTTGGCACCGATACCCAAAACAGGAATCATAAAACCCAGTAAGGCAATGCTTGGAATGGTTTGTAATACTCCTGCAATACCCAAAACCGTACCCGAAAGTTTTCTTTTTCTGGCGATCAAAATACCCAAAGGCAAACCAATGGCAATGGCCAGTAACAGGGAAATAAAGGTTAAACCTACATGTTGCAGGGTTTGCGTGAGCAATTTATCAGATTGCCCCTGCATAAACTGCCATAAGCTTTGCTGTTGCTCATTCATGTGCCTGCGCGTTTTGAAACTGGTTAAATCCTTTGGTTAACTGTTCGAAATTAAACATTCTGCTTTCTTTATTTTGTCCCGAGATGAGCAATTCAGACCGATCATTGCTCCTTAACAACTCCATGGCTTCCCAAACGTTCAGATCAGCAGACAAACCTTTACCATCCTGTAGTGTTTCTTTAGGTAAATACGCCCAAATGTCCTGTATATTAACCACTTTAAATTCCAACGCAAGTTTCTGACCGGCCAAAAATTTCCTGGCAAAATCGTTAACCGGTTGAAAAAGCAATTCCTTTGGTGTTCCCATCTGGATGATTTGCCCTTTATCCATTAAACATATGCGATCGGCGAGTTCGAAAGCTTCCTGAACATCATGCGTAACCATCACAATGGTTTTCCTTTTTAACTCTTCCAGTGCTTTAAATTCCTTTTGGATGCTGCTACGGGTAACATTGTCTAACGCGCCAAAGGGCTCGTCCATTAACAATACTGCCGGATCTGTAACCAGAGCACGTGCAAGGCCAACGCGTTGTTGCTGCCCACCACTCAGCTCGTGCGGAAACATATTAAGCGCACTTTCGGGAAGATGCAGTTTAACAATTAGTTCCCGGGTCCGGTCTTCGGTTTTTCTCTTTTCCCATTTTAAAAGCTTTGGCACAACAGCAATATTTTCAGCAATGGTATAATGCGGAAAAAGCCCGATATTCTGCATCACATACCCAATGCCTTTCCGTAGTTCATCAGGATCCTTCCTGGTGATATCTTCACCATTGATAAAAATCTGCCCTGCATCCGGATCAATCAAACGGTTAATCATCTTCAAAGTAGTCGTTTTACCACATCCACTGGTACCCAATAACACCAGTGTTTCCTTTTCAGCCACTTTAAAAGAGACATGATTTACGGCATGGGTGTCGCCAAATTTCTTGCTTATCGCCTTTAATTCGATCATTTACTTATCGAGTTTCATAAATAGATTATTCAACGATTCTGAGTAGGTAGGATGTGCGAACACACAATATCTGATCCTATCGTAGGTAATACCACCTTCCATTGCCATCTGCAATACCGACATAATCTCTCCGCCTTCCGAGGCCAAAATAGCAGCTCCCAATATTTTTTTAGTATCGGCATCTACCACAGCTTTCATCAGACCTAAGGTTTCGCCAGTTTCTATGCCCCTTGCAACGTTAGTCATCGGAAGAACAGCAACCTTATAATTCAATTTCTGTTCTTTTGCTTCCTTTTCAGAAATCCCGATCCTTCCGAGCTGTGGATCGGTAAACATGCAGTAGGGTACCGGCCGATCGTGAATGGAATAATTGGTGCCCTCAATCAGGTTGCGGTAAACAATTGTATAATCGTTATAGGCAATATGGGTAAATGCCGGACCGCCCTTTACATCACCTAAGGCGTAGATACCTTTAATATTGGTTTCCAATTTTTCATTAACCAGGATATGTCCGCGGTCATCGAGTTTAACACCACAGTTTTCGAGCCCCAGATCGGCTGTTTGTGGTGTGCGGCCTGCGGCCACCAAAATATGGCTGGCGCTTATATTCTTCTTGCCTTTACCCGAATGGAGTTCAATATGAACCTGCTTTTTATCTTTGGTGATCTTATTGATTTCGACATTGGTAATGAGTTCGATCTTTTCATCCGTTAAAATTTCGGTCAGTGCTGATGAGATATCCTGATCTTCTTTGGCTATTATGCCACCTGATTTTTCCAGAATGGTTATTTTACTGCCAAACCGATTAAACATTTGTCCAAACTCCAATCCAATGTAATTCCCGCCAATAACCACCAGGTGTTCAGGAACAGCTTCAATATCTAAAATTGTTGTGGATGTAAGGTAATCCACTTCAGTTAATCCTTCAATTTCCGGTATGGTTGTTTTAGCACCGGTATTGATAAAAATCCAATCGGCACTTACCTCTTCTTCACCGCCCTGGTTAAGCGATATGGTAAGTTCCTTCCTTCCGCTAAACCTGGCCGTTCCAAAGATAAGCTCCAGTCCTTTGGTATTTTTGATTCCTTTTTCGGACGACGATCTGAATTGCATGACAATATCATCCTTCCGTTGTTTTATCTTTTTAAAATCGATTTTTACCGATCCGATTTCTACGCCTAATTCGTTTGCTTTCCTAGCCTGATAAACAGCCCTTGCCGATGCTACCATTGCTTTAGTAGGTGTACAGCCATCGTTGATACAAGTGCCACCAACCAATCTCTTTTCTATGATCAGTGTCTTTTTTCCTGCTTCAGCGAGTTTCTTGGCCAATGGCGTACCCGCCTGCCCTGCTCCTATAATTATTGCATCGTAGTGTTTCATTGATCGGATTTGTTTTGTTCTGACAGATATAACTTAAATATTAGATCAATGTTTGACCTATATCATTTATTCTATGCTCAATCCTAAGTTCGAATAAAAAAGTTACAAACTATATTTAAAAATCTACGTTAGATCATTATAGACATTTAATTGACAAACATAAATCCTTAATCCAATGCACACTCAAACCACAGAAAACACAAACCTTACTGTTTATATCCAGGATGATACTTCGATTGAAGATAAAAGAGAAATTTTATTGACTGGTTTATTGGATACCCTGAACAGCGAAACGGAATCTTTTAATTAGAGGTGAGTATAACATTATTTTATAACCAGATCAGACATTTAAGTGGCATATAAACTAGAGTGTTAGCACTAATTGAGCATATTGGAGCTTTAAGTCGTTAGCTTCTCAAAAAACTTAGGTTATCTTACCTTAATGTTTGAAGACAAGACGAGATACAAATACATATTATAACATTAATTACTCATACCGTTACCCTGATCCGAGAGCTATCGGATTTATTTCAGGGTCTTTATAACAAAAAAGATGCTGAAATAAATTCAGCATGACGATGCGTGGTAAATAAACACTCGTTGAAAAAAAGAAAAAGGCCTGTCCCTTTCTATCTAAATTAATGTAGCAAATTATTTAAGAAACCTTAATGCATGATGAACTGCGCCCTTCGCAGGTTATCAGTGGTCTGCAAAATTTTATCCCTGAGTTTTGAATTGTAGTTCGGGTGCGATTTCAGAAAATCCTGAACCACAGCATTTGCATTCTCACTATTATAACCAGAGAATATAGCAGCCAGCCACGATTGTGGGAAAAAGATATCCCCTGTTTTCTGGATCTCTTCCAATAAACCCAAACTTTCGCCAAGGTATTGAACAGAAGCGGATTGCCTTAAAGGGTGATGAAGATAAGATAAGGCCGTTGTTACCCAGGCTTCTTTCTGGCGGTTCTTTCGCTCCTTTAAACTTTTGAAAAAGCCATCCCGCTCTTTAACATCCAGTGATAGCGCTGGCATTAAATAAATTAACCGGTTTTTGCGGTCCTCATTCTTAGTCCGCGCCAACTGCTCCTTTAAAATAGTATTCACAGTATCGGTTTTAAGGGCTAAAGTAAAAGCTAAGGCGCTATAATCATCTTCCAACAGTTTGATCCCTTCAGGAGCCGACTGGTTTAACCAGATATTGTACATCCTTTTACCTGCCTCTGTGCTCAGATACACATTCTGATAAGCATTAAACAGAATTTTCTTGTTGTTTGCTTGTTGCTGTTCATTTAGAGCCCCCCAAATCGTTTTCTCTAGTGTACCATGCACCGCTGCTCTTTTTTCTGAAGTCAGAAATGTCCAGTAAATATTGGTCATGTAACCAGAAAGCAACCTCAGGTTCATTTCGTTTTTCTCGGCACTTAGCCCTTTAAGCAAAATATTTAAAAGCACATCAGGTTTACTGCCCCTGCCCGAAAGCATATTCTCATAGGCATTGATATAAGCAGAAGCCCTTTCTAAAGGATCAACCAGAGCGTAAAGGTTTTCCATTAAGGGCTGATCTATAGGAAAAAGTCCATAACCAGTACCATTGGCATTAAATAAGACATATTGAGGTTTTGAAAGCCCTTTCGCTTCATTTAAAACCGTTTCAGCATTCATCGCGTTAACCGTTAAGATCCTGGTGCTACCTGGATAAACCAGTTTAACCGTAAAAGACTGCGGCCATATCCTTGGTGCACCTGTTTCACTTTTCTGGCTGATGCTAAAATCGCTTATTTTATCACCATTGTATTTAATAGCATAACTAAATACCGGTCGGCCGGGCTCATTTACCCAAACCTTATTCCAGCCGTATAGATCACTTTTGCTGTATTTACTTAAAATGGCAATCAGATCATTCCAGGTAGCATTACTGTAACTGTATTTTTTCAGGTATTCCCGGATTCCTTTTTGAAAATTTTCCTTCCCCATCAACAGCTCGAGTTGACGCATCATGATCGGGGCTTTATGATAGATGATGTTACCATACATCGAACCGGCTTCCTGCAGATTATCCAATTGCTGGCGGATGGGATTGGCCCCTAAGGTGCGGTCTACGCCATAGGCCGCCGGATAATGATCTTGCAGAAACTTAAGGTCGAAGGTACTTTTGCCCATTAACTTTTCGGTTACCTTATCCGCCATAAAATTGGCAAATACCTCTTTCATCCAAACATCATTAAACCATTTCATCGTAACCAGATCGCCAAACCACATGTGTGCCGTTTCGTGAGAAATCAGATTAGCGCGCGAAATAAACTGATCTTTGGTAGCCCCCTGATCCAGAAACAAAGCTGATGCCTTATACTGCACCTCACCAGGGTGTTCCATACCGCCGAACTGAAAATCGGGAATCCCGACGAAACCTATTTTCTGAAAAGGAAATTTGATGGCCGTCCAATCTTCTAAAAAATTGATCGCATCGCGATGTGCCACAAAAACAGAATCTACACTGAATTTGATCTTAGCTGAATCGGTTTCCCGGTACAGAAATTCCATATCGCGCTGATCCATTTTCTTATTGATGAACGCATATTTTCCTGCTGTAAACGAGAACAGATAGGTAGGCAGTTTATCCGAATTGTTAAAGTGGTAAGTAACTGAACTACCCTGCTCCAATGAATCTTTTCTAATTGCATTAGTCATTACCTTCCAATCAGTTGGCACCGTTAACGAAAGTAAAAAACTAGCTTTCAGATCTGGCTGGTCAAAACAAGGAAATACCGTTCGGGCATGATCCGGAACAAAAAGTGCATACAGGAAATCTTTGTTTCTATTAAGTGATTCGTTACCTGCAATGAATTCAATTCCGATGTGGTTATTCCCGAGCTTTAAATACATCTGATCTACCAGAATATGTTCATCTTTAAAATCAACAGGTATTGCTTTCCCATTCACTGAAACCTTCTTTAAATGATCTGCATTTTGCTTAAAGTCTATTTGTAACTGAGCTAATTTACTTAACTTGAAATCAATGCTTTCAGTTGAATAAATTGAATCCGTTTGTTGTGCAGGAACAGTAAAGTGAAGCTGGTACCGGATACGACTTATTGATGCGCTTCTGGAATTTGCCAGCGCCAGAGAAACGCCTGGTTCTACTGCAACCTGCTGCGCAGTCTTTTGTGCAAAACAGGAAGTACCCAATAGTAAGAAAAAGCCGAAATATTTCGTAATCGTATTCATCATGTAAAAATTATTCTCCCTTAATCATTTGTAAAATGGTACCGTAACTCATCCAAACCATGGTGAGTACCACAGCCAAACCAGTGAGTGTTAGCCAAAGCGGCTGTTTATAATTCGCAATAATTTTGGTTTTATAAGCAGCAACAAGCATAATCCCCAATGCAATGGGCAAAATAAAACCGTTAATGGCACCTACGGTAAGCAATATTTTGACGGGTTTACCTATCAGGATAAAAATAACGCAGGAGATGGATATAAAAGCAATAATGATTTCTCTATTGTATTTTAATATGGTGGGGTGAAAACTTTTGATAAAAGAAATGGAGGTATAGGCCGAACCTACTACTGAAGAAATACCCGCAGCCCAGATCACCACACCAAAAATTTTATATCCTATTTCACCGCTCGCCAGTTTAAAAACTGAAGCCGCCGGGTTAGCAGGATCTAAAGTTAAGCCTTTACTCACCACACCTAAAGCCGCAATAAACAACAACAAACGCATAATCGAGGCGAGCCCGATCGCACTTAATGCCCCCTTGTTTACCGCGCCTAAATTCTGGATTCCGGTTTGCCGGGCATCCAATAAACGATGGGCACCCGAAAAGGTAATATAACCACCCACCGTACCACCAACAATGGTTAAAACGGCTGTAAAACTAAATTGTGTTGGGTTAACCGCCCTTAAGGCAGCTTCTGCCAGTGGTGGAGAACTGGTATAAGCGATAATCAAAGCCAATACGATTTTGATCAGCCCCATGGTTTTGGCAAAAACATCCATGGCTTTACCAGCCTCCTTGTAAATGAAGATCCCGATGGCCATAATGGCGCTGATTACCGCGCCCTGACCAACACTAATACCAAATAACACGTTTAAACCCAGGCCTGCACCTGCGATGTTACCGATATTAAAAGCCAGGCCACCTAAGAAAACCAGAAAAGAAATGAAGTAACCTAAACCAGGAAATACTTTATTGGCAATATCCTGTGCAGGTTTATCGGCAACGGCGATAATCCGCCAGATATTAAGCTGCGCAATGGCATCCAATATAATGGACAATAAGATCACAAAGGCAAAACTGGCCCCCAATTGCTGGGTGAAAACGGCAGTCTGTGTTAAAAAACCGGGACCAATAGCTGATGAAGCCATTAAAAAAGCGGCACCTAAGAGTACACTCCAGTTGTATTTTGGCTTCATATTGTGGGTGCTTTAATAGAAATCCCTTCCTTGGTTAACCTTTCGGAGATTAATCTGGCAAAAGCCACGGCGTGTTCACCATCACCGTGCAAACAAAGGGTTTCAGCCCTAAGGGAGATGTGATTTCCATTTACACTCTTTACTTCCTGTTTTAGTGCAAAATCTATTACCTGTTTAATGGCTTCTTCTTCACTGTTAATCAATGCATTTTCTGCAGTGCGTGGGGTTAGCAAACCATCATCCTGATACGTTCGGTCGGCAAATACTTCCGATGCCGTTATAATCCCTTTATCTGCTGCCTCACTGATCATCTTGCTTCCTGCAAGCGCATATAAAATCAAACCCGGATCAAAATCGTAAACCGCCTGAACTATGGCTTTAGCTAAATCTGCATCTTTCGCCGCCATATTATACAGCGCGCCATGTGCTTTAACATGGTGTAACTTGCTACCAGCCGCTTTCACAAAGCCGCTTAAGGAACCAATTTGGTACAGCGTAAGCTGGTAGGCCTCGCTTGGTGTAATTTTCATTTCCCTTCTGCCAAAGCCCTGCAAATCGGCCAATCCCGGATGTGCACCAATGGCCACTCCTTTTTTTAGCGCCAAAGCTACCGTTTGCTGCATTACCGCTGCATCTCCGGCATGGAAACCACAGGCAATGTTTGCCGACGAAATATAATCCATCAGTTTTTCATCGTTGGGCATGGCATAGTTTCCAAATGCTTCCCCCATGTCGCAATTCAGATCGATGATCTTCATATATTCATATATTTGAGGCTTATCGCCGTAGTAATCAATGATAAATCATGTTCACGTTCAAGATAAAGTTCTTCTGCCTCATCTCTCGAAATTTCCGAAAAGCGGATCTCACTGCCAGGTTTTAACTGAGCGCATAAAGGCAGGTCGACAGCTGCTACATGCGCTATGCGCGGATAACCGCCGGTTGTCTGGCAATCGGCCATCAATATCACGAGTTCCCCGCTTCCGGTTACCTGGATAATGCCAGGCGTTACCCCAGTGCTGAGCAATTCTTTTTTAACTTTCCTAAGCAAGGCTTTGCCGTTTAAATGATAGCCCATCCGGTTGCTTCTTCTATCAATGGTATAGGTATGGGTTAAAAATGAAATGATGGACGTGGCATCAAACCAATTGATCTCATTTGCCAGCACCACCCTAACGGTGTCTCTTTTTTGAGGGAGTAAACTCTCGCGTGAAATGCGCCAGTTTGGGTAGGTTAATGCGCGTCTTTGCAATTGGTCCAATATCCCCTTCGAAACCTCATTAATATCGTCACTACTGGTTAAAACATCTCCTTTCTGTAAGGCCCTTCCTTCAAAACCGCCAAAACCAGCTATTATATAAGTGCTTTTACTTTCCATTATATCAGGTACTTCCCAACCTCCCGCAACGGAGAGATAAATCCGTACCCCAATGGGATTACTGATCAATTTTATAATGGCACCTGCGGGAAAAAACAAGGGCTTTTCTGCAGGCATCAACTGATCGTGATATAGCAAAAATGCGCCATCGCCAGAATAAGCAAGCAAAACATCTGTTTCAGCTTTAAATGAGGCATTATCATAGGTAAACTCAATGGTAGCCATATGATCTTCATTACCAACAGCTTTATTGGCTAACCGATGGGCCAGCTGATCCATCGCACCCGAAATGGGTACCGCCTGCGACAGATAGCGATACCTGCCCATATCCTGAACGGTAGTTAACAAACCAGGTTTGATAATGCTGATCTTCATGCTCATCGTCCTGAATACGCATTAAATTCTTCAATCCCAATGGCTTTGAAGGAAACAATATCTCCTCCTTTTAATAATGACGGCTGTTTACGGTTTACATCAAACATTTTCAATGGTGTTCTCCCTATAATCTGCCAGCCACCGGGTGTTTCCATTGGGTAAATACCAGTTTGCATGCCCGCTATACCTACCGATCCTGCGGGTATTTTCGCATCGGGAATTTCCTTCCGGGGTGTTGCCAGACTGGGGTCCATCCCACCCATATAAGCGAAACCAGGAACGAAACCGATCATATAAACCGTATATAAAACCGAACTATGCCTTTCAACCACTTCAGTTTCGCTAAGGTTATTCGCCTCTGCCACAGCAAACATATCGGCCCCCATACCACCACCGTAACATACCGGTATCACAAAACGGTTAGATAATGTGTCAGATTGCATTCTTCTGGTTTCTCCTAGCTTTTTGAGGTAAGCAGATACTTTATCAAAACTATAGATGCCGGGAAGATCAGATGCCAGCACCATAAGCGGGTCAAAATATACAGTTAAGGTACAGTAAGCAGGTATGGTGGTAATTAATCCGGAAAAAGGATTTTGTAATAAAAATTGATTAAATGCGGTAATTAAACTCAACAATTCTTCATTGATTACGGCTCCAAATTCAATGGTAACGGATTGTTCACTTAATCCATACATATGTACCGGATAACCCGATGAAAAATACGTCTCATCCTCAGTCATATCAGCAATCTGATCATATTTTAACATAAATTACCTTCATCATTGGAATAGAAACTGTTGTTTAGCTATAAAAATGATTATATAATATCGAATTCGCAAAGGTTTATTAAAATTCATCAACAATTTGATTTAAACGCCTTAAATACCCCCCCTTAGTAGTCAACAGTAAAAATTTAAGATTTCGGCTCATTACCATATATGTAATGCGTTAATCACTGATCATAGGCTCCGAACCAACTCCGTCTCAACCCTTAAGTTCCCGCTACCAACCAATATGAACATTTTTTTTAAAATGCTAACCCGAGATGGTTTTTGAAAATTGAAAAAAACAGCGTTTAATTATCTGATTCAATATTCAACCAAAAGACTTACCGGATTTTTAGTTGCTCACAAACAACAAGTTACCGATTATTGATTAATGCTTTCATTAAGCACTAATGCCGATAGTTCTTCCTGTTCTTCTACCTCCAGTTCGATCATTCCACTGAACATTTCAACTAACTGTGCCTGCTGTCCTGAGCGCAATAACAGATCAATTAACCGCACCAAAGTTTTTTTCTGATCGGTATTTAAGCTGCTGAATAATTTAGGTTCCAGCTCGTACAATGCTTTGATTAAATTAATCAGGGGAGTTTTACGCTGTTGCTGCTCTGTTTCGTTAGCATAGCCAGGAAAGATTCCGTCCTGTTCATAACCTTCAATCAAACGGCTAGCATATTCCTTTAAAAAAGGCTTGCGTTTGCCTTTAAGGTATTCGGTAAGTCCTTTGATCAAAAAACGATACTCGCCAGAAGATTTAGCCGCACCAAATATGGCCACCTGGCCTTCGTTTTCGAAACTTTTAAAATCGAAATCGCGAAAGAAATCACTGTCAATATAAACGCTATGGAAATAATCGTCGCTCTTTTTATTAAGTGTGGTATAATCCTTATAAATCTCTTCCCCACCTGCCAAAAAATAGTATTTGGATAGTTCCTTATGCAGGTTTTCTTTCCAGTGGACGTATTTAATTTTGAACGTAACAGCTGTATCAGGATAGAAAAGTGTAAATTCTTCTATCGTTTTAACATTGCTGCTAAAGTCCAAGGCTTCACCGTTTACAATGATTGAATAGTTTTTGTGTTTATTTAGTTCTATAAACCAGCAAAATTCGTTGATTAAAAATGGAAGCACGGTATCTTCCATCTCTTGCTGGCCGATACGAAGGTTTGCAAAAGAAACCGTTGTGCCTGTTATGCCATCTGCACCCGGTGTTGCCGTAAAATCGTGGGTATAACTGTTTAAACCACCGGTACTGATGTGTATTTCGCCATACTGAAAACCCTGCTCTGCCTGGTAAGTGGTGCGCCAAACGGCATTGTGCGCAAAAGTAAAAAAGGTAAGCCGCCCCACCCCGTTACGTCCGTGCATTTTAGAAGTATGTTTTGGGGCCATAATCTGAAGCGATTTTTCTGACTCAAAAAAGGGATCGAATTTCTGTTGCAAACGGTCGAAATTAATGCCGTAACCATTATCTGCAATATCCAGATTTTCTAAAAGCCCAAGTGCATTGGCGACATAATCAATCCTGATGGTATCGGCATTCGCATCGAAACCATTCCAGATATACTCTGCAATGGCCTGTTTTTCATTGTAGTTTTTCAGGACCTTCTGAATTCCTTTGGAAGTGATGTTAACCTTTACCGACATGTTACTAAATTAATTAGCAAATATATCAATATATTCAACCATCAAAATAATTTCCTGCCGCAAAGTTTTAAACACCCACCGCTTTCCTATTATTCATCCCGCTGACTAAAATGCCGGCGTAGCTTTTCCTCTTCCAGATCGAGCAACTCCAATTGTTCCCTAATCAGCTCATCGTTAATCTGTTCCTTTTTATTCAAGCCTTTAAGTAAGGTCCGCTGTTCTGCCATGATATCTTCGAGCGCGATGCGGTAATCGTGGTAAAAACCTTCGGCCCTTAAAGGATTGTCTTCCTTCTCCCAATCCCTCAGCAACTCCATTTCGGCCTCCACACGGATTTTGATCGACCTGATCATATCGTTATGTGCTAAGGCATCACGGTATTTTTCGTCGAGGATTTTAAGCGATAACATGGAAAGTTTTTTCCGCACCATCTGCTTCTGCTGTTCAAAGGAAACCGTATAATCAGGGTCGGGCATATCTACCCATTTAATGAGTGCAGGTAAGGTTAAGCCCTGTAAAACCAGCGTTACCAATATCACACTGAAGGTAATAAACAAGATGAGGTTGCGCTGAGGGAAGGCTTCGCCCGATTTTAAAGCTACAGGAATAGAAAGGGCTGCCGCAAGTGAAACCACTCCCCGCATACCTGCCCAGCCAAAGAGCAATGGTGCTTTCCAGCCCGGATTCGGATCGGCTGTTGTAATGTACCGGCTAATAAAACGCGTAAAATACAAGGCACCATAAGTACTGGCCAGGCGCCCTAAAATTAACACTAAACAAATAATGGCACTATAACGGATGGCAGGCAAAAGGCCATCTTGCCCCAAACCATTGATGATCACCGGAAACTCCAGGCCAATTAACAGGAAAACAAAACCATTGAGCACAAAAGCCACGGCCTCCCATACATTAATCCCCTGCAAACGGCTTCGATGCGTAAGAATCTGATCCCGGCGGGCAGAGAGAAACAAACCGCCGCTCACCACGGCCAATACGCCAGAAAAATGAAACTCTTCTGCCGTCATGTACATCACATAGGGCGTTAAAAAAGTTAGGATAATATCAATATTAGTGGTGGTAGGCAGCCATCGGTGTAAGGCATAAAAAACCAAAGCAACCGCAATACCGATCAAAATGCCCATGACAATAACCACAACAAAATTCCCTGCAGCTTTACCGAATACAAAACTTCCCGTCATTACCGCAGCCAATGCGAACCTAAATACCACCAAACTGGACGCATCATTTAATAAACTTTCGCCCTCCAGAATAGTGGTAAGTCTTTTAGGCACCTTCACATTTTTAAGTATGGCTGTAGCCGATACTGCATCGGGTGGAGAAATGATTCCGCCCAACAAAAAGCCCAGTGCCAGGGTAAAACCAGGGATTAAACTTCTGGAAACAAAAGCCACAACGGTTGAGGTAAAAATAACGATGGGAAAAGCAAAACTGCTGATTACCCTGCGCCATTTCCAAAAATCCTTCCATGAGGTATTCCAGGCGGCTTCGTAAAGCAATGGCGGTAAAAAAATTACGAATATAAGTTCAGGCTCAATCTCAATATCCTGAAGAATAGGTAAAAAACTTAAGGCTAAGCCTGCAATAACCAACAATATGGGATAAGCTACACGGATTTTTTGTGCCAGCATCACCACAAAAAGGATAACAGCAAGCAAAAAAGCGTATTGTATGATGAGTTGATGCATAGAAATTTCAGAGTCGCTTCTAAAATACAAATTTTAAGCGAATGTCAAATCACAATGAATATGCCATATATGTCGCTTTTGAAATCAGAATACATCATTCTCCCCATTCTTTTCGTGCAAGAAAAAAACTAGGGTTGATCACTAACCAAAAAGATCGCTGCTTAGGTAGCGGTCTCCCCGATCGCAGGCAATAAACACAATAGTTCCACTATCTAGTTCACCCGCCAGTTTTAAAGCGGCAGCACAGGCACCGCCAGAGCTCATCCCCGCAAATAATCCTTCTTCCTTAGCCATCCTCCGCGACATGCTTGTTGCTTCTTCCTGTGCAATATCCATTACGCGATCTACACGTTCCGGCTCGAATATTTTAGGCAAATACGCTACCGGCCAACGCCTTATTCCTGGTATTGACGAACCCTCTGTTGGCTGACAGCCAACAATCTGAATATCATTGTTTTTTTCTTTAAAAAACCTTGAACAGCCCATAATGGTTCCTGTTGTACCCATTGAGCTTACAAAATGCGTAATTTCTCCATCGGTATCTTTCCATATTTCCGGTCCTGTGGTTTTATAATGTGCCAGGTAATTATCCGGATTGGCAAATTGGTTCAGGAGGAAATGTCCCGTGGTAGCGCCCTTTTCTTCTGCGTAATCCCTGCAGTCTTCAATGCTTTCCAATAAGGTTACCTTGGCACCAAAGGCTTCCATAGTTACCTTGCGTTCGCGTGTAGAATTGGCTGGCATCACCAGTTCAATATCAAGGCTGTATAAACTTGCAATCATCGCCAGTGCAATACCAGTGTTACCGCTAGTGGCTTCAATCAGTTTCGTACCGGGAGTGATTTCGCCGCGCTCTATCGCAGTTCTGATCATATTGAGTGATGCCCTGTCTTTAACGCTTCCTCCCGGGTTATTGCCTTCTAATTTTGCAAATATCCTTACCCCTGGATTGGAATTCAGCTTTTGTAGCTCGGCCATTGGCGTATTTCCGATCAGATCGATTATTCCTGCCATATTATAATATATTAAATGGTTTCTTTATGGTTTCTTATGGTAATGATTGGCGAATGGTAAGCTGTTGAAAAAGCGGGGATACTCTCGGTAAGCCATACATTCCCTCCGATAATGCTGTCGTGCCCGATAATGGTTTCACCGCCCAATATGGTTGCACCTGAGTAAATCACTACCCGATCTTCTACCGTGGGATGGCGTTTACTGCCGGCGTGTGTCTTTTTAACACTCAAAGCGCCCAATGTTACGCCTTGATATAACTTTACGTAACGGCCGATTGTACTCGTTTCGCCGATTACGATCCCGGTACCATGGTCGATATGAAAATATTCGCCAATACTGGCTGCCGGGTGGATATCAATACCTGTTTTAGAGTGCGCATACTCGGTAAGGATCCTCGGAACCAGTGGAATCCCGAAGTTGTAAAGCATGTGGGCAATCCGATAAAAACAGATGGCATAAAAACCCGGATAAGTCCGGATAACCTCGAACCTGCTCTGTGCTGCCGGATCACCCTCGTAAATGGCCACGATATCGGTATTTAAAACCCGGTAAAGTTCTGGCAAGGCCGCAAAAAACTGACCTGCTGCATCTTTACATTCACTGTTTTTTAGCTTGCAACTTCCTGATATAATATCATAAAGCTCCAGCTCCAAAACGGAGACATACTCCTTTATTTCCTGAACATCCGAAAATACCTTAGCTGCATTTTCAGGAAAAAGCACCTGAATTAATCTTTCAGCCCAAAGGGATATCACTTCATTCGGTGGAATATTTGGTTGTTGTTGGGGGTTTTTAAAAATCTGTTCAAAAAAATGGTCTTCCATAACTGGTGGTCATACCTGTTCGATCTGCTCATCTACCAGGTATATAGATTTAATCGCTAAATGTAAGTTTTGTTTTTTTAAACCAAAACAAATCCCACAGTTTTTATGATAAAAATTGCCCGCTGACAACAATAAGAACAGAATGGTTTTTGAATTATCCACCAATATGCTGCACAGAAACAGCAATGTGTTTACGGAGTATTTTATAGAGAATATGTAAATCAAATGGTTTTCTGATATAATCGTCGAATCCATGAAGGTCGTAAGCCAAATGAATGTTTGAATTACAGCTCAGTGCCAATACGGGAAGACATGGATATTTATTCTTGATCTCCTGGCAAACGCGTGCCGATTCCGCATCATCAAGCCTGTAATCTAAAATAATTACGTGTGGTCTGAAATCATCGATCATTTTCATAAAACCGGGATCGAAGCCCAGGGTGCCCAGTGCAATAAAGCCATCCTCTTCCAATGCAATTTTAAGGACTTCTAAAATCTCCTTATCGGTTTCCTCAATCAAGATCCTCTCCATCATGGTGGTTTTAAGCGTTATGTACAAGATACCTTTTTAAAGTCCAAAAGCGGCAACAATTCCAGCTATTAAACTCATATTGCGTACTAATACGCAATATGAACGGGTAGTGTAGCATATTACCAACGCTTTCCACTCCTATTAGGAATAAGAATTAATTGTTTTCTAAAACCCTGATGCAAAACACAATGTTACCTCTACATGTTGATTACGGGAGAAACAAGCACAAAGGATTTGGATAGTATCTATATCGGTGAAAGAATCACCTTTGAAGAAAGATCTGGTTTAGTGTATCGCATTGCGATCTTCAAATCAGTAAGTGTTTTTAGCTATGTATTTCAGCTGGATAACGGGAAGTTGATTATCATCCGCAGGAATTGGTACAAATAAAAAATTGGTATTTCCGGTTTGATTAGCCAACCGGAAATACCATGTTATTTATTTTTTCTGTTCGGATAAGAAAGTAACCAATGAGGCCAATTCTTCATACGACAATGAATTCGCTAATCCCTCTGGCATCATTGAGTTTTCCATTTCTTTTCTTGTCAGGATATCACCTGCTTTAATCGTAAAAACCTCTCCGGCAATATTGCGTAATACCACCTTTGCAGCTGTTTCTTCTGTAATAAAACCCATATAGGTACGGTCGCCTTTGGCGGTAATCAATACCGAAGCAAAACCCTGTGAAATAGAGGCACTCGGTTTCAATATCGATTCGGCAATCTGCTCACGGTTCATGATCGAACCAATCTGCCCCATAAACGGGCCTTTCATTTTTTCACCCCTGCTTAAGCTGTGGCAGGTAATACAACCCTGGTTATTAAAGATATTTCTGCCTTTTAACGGGTTGCCTTGTAATTTATTAATCGCCAACAGCACATCTTCGATGGATGATTTACCCACCTGGCCTTTTTGGTTTTTAATTTTCTCTAAGTCAATTTTAGGCTCCTCTGTTGCAGCCACTCTTTCTTCTTCTGCAAATTCAGGGATATCCATCCGTTGGCGTGCATTGAGGTCAACATAAAACTGTTTTCCCTGTGCACCTGCTTTTACAGCTTCTTCTTTTAAAAATTTCTCGATGACAGGAGATCCTTCCCACGAAACTGCTTTAAAATACGGACCATGAGAATCAGGACGTGTACCCCACCACCAGGAAGCATCATAAGCGATTTCTTTCTTATATAAACGGCCTAAAGTAACCAGGATCTGTTCCTTTAATTTTGCGTCTTTCGATTGGTTATAACTTTCTATTAAGCCATTAACCGCTTTTTCGCTGTGGATATAACGTAATGCCCAAAGTGCAAGGGTAGCATTTTCAGTTTTAACAGCGGCAAGCAAAGCGTCTACAGCGTTAAGGTCTACCAAAGCACGTACAGCAAGATGCGGCAAAATAATGGCCGCATTTGGTGTTGCATGTGGGCCTTCTGTACCTTTTGCAGGTGCGGTGAAAGAAGCCGGCACTTTAGTTTGCAAAAGTACATTGGCCACTTCAGCCCTGCCCAATCGGTTTAAACCGATGATCGAAGCAGCCTGCACACGTAGTGATGAATCTTTAAGACCTGTCAAAAATGGCTCAACAGGAACTTTATCAATGTAAGTTTTACGATCGGCAAGTGCTTTTAGTGCAAATTCTCTCAAGGTTTTATCTTTCGTAAAGTCGACCAATGTAGCGATACCATTTTCTTTGGTCAGTTGTGCGTAAGTATACATCCCGGCCACACGCACATCAAGGGCTAAACTTTGGTCGGAAGTAATTTTTAAAGCCGCTGCAATAGCCTGTTTATTGTTGCGCAAAACCAATTCCTGCGAAGCAGTGAGACGGGCTACAGCACTATTTGATTTAATCAGTTCCGTTAATTTTTTAATCGAAGCTTTTTTAACATCTGGAAAAGCCCTGTAAGTCCAGTTGTTTGGTACTGCACGAACAATATATCCTTTATCCGGACTTCCTGAATATCCGGCGCCATCCCATGCAGAAAGATACAATCTTCCTGAGCCATCAACGTCCAAATCGGTAATCTGAGGCAGTTTGATAAACTCTTCGTCTTTTTGGGTGAAAGTTGGTCCATCAGGGCTAACGCGATGGATGTAAAGCATGCTTCTTCCCCAATCGGCCATCATTGGCACATGGTTAAATTGTTCAGGCCAGTTCGGCTCATCCATAAATAATGCGCCTGTACCCGATCCCCCACCTAAATCGGCCAGTGCAGGGATAATTTCATCTGTAAAATTCTGAAATAATACCGGATAACCATATTCACCGGATTGTATGTGGTGCGAGAAACGAACGTTCCAACCGCCACCATCATTGGTATTTTCGCGGGTAAAAACATTCATATACGGATCGATGGCCACATCATACACATTACGTGTACCGTGTGTAAATACTTCCATCTCAGTTCCATCAGGACGTACACGCAAAATACCTCCGCCAAGCATCGTTAGTTTTTTGCCTGAGCGGTCTACTGCATCATGGAAACCGAAGTCTCCAACAGAAATGTAAATCCATCCATCAATCCCCATTCTGATCCCATTAGTGGCATGGTCGGTACCACGCTCACGGATATATTTGGCGTTACTGATGTGCTCGATCAATGGTTTTTCTGGGCCATCGGCTCTTCCATCGCCGTCTTTGTCTTCAAAAACGACTAAGTTCATGCCTGTAGCCTGTTTCGTTTCTTTCGAAAAGGTGGTGTGTAGAACAAATACTTGATTTCCCTGTACAATAATGCCCCTGGGATTATCCACTTCAGCAAAATCTACATGTTGATCCATTTTACCATCATTATCCTTATCAATTAATTTAAGGATATGGCCTTTACCAGGATCTTTACCTAAAGAGCCGATCATATCAACCCCAACATAAACCTCTCCTGTTGGGGCAACGGCCAAACACGCCGGACTAGGCGTAACATCGGGCCCTGCAAAATTGGTAATGGTTAATTCGGGAGGAGATACGTGTGGTACTTTCGGTTCGCTAAAAAGGCCTTTTAGTCCAAAAAAAACGAGTGTAAAAGAAATTAAGCTTAAAGAAAATTTAATCATTTGTGTGTGTTATTATTTTCTGGTTAGTTGTCGGGTAAACTTACAAAAAAATATAAATTCTCCTATGCCACAATTTTGTGCTGTTTTATGCGCTTCTTAACCGATTATAACTATTTATTGGTTTCTTAACTGTTTAACTACAATAATTTGGGCCCATTTTAAAGTAAAGTCACTTAACATACGTCTTCCAGAACAAAGATGCCTTGAATTAATACGATTGTTTACCGAACATATAATCTGCATCTAAATAGAATATAAAACCCCTGTTATTATTCATATAACTCAGTAAAACACATATAAATGAACAAAAAACACCTTACAAATAAATTAATTATCCGTTTTCATCATATTCTGGTCAATTATTTTCTAAAACAATTGGTTAGAAGGAGATATTTTATTATATTTACTAAATCCAACATTCATTAAATCAGTACGTTATGAAAAATATTCTTTATTTCTTCCTGACTGCCCTGATCTCCTCCATTGCGCTATTGGTTACACAGGATGCATTTGATCCTGAACTGGTTTATAGCACCGTAATATTAATATGGATTCTGTACATCTGGTACCATATTTATGCTGCTGATAAGAGGAACTACAGTGAGTAGTCTTTTTTAAAAATTATAACGTTTCCGGTGGCGTAACCACCTGGGCTGTAATATAATGCCATAAGCTTTCAACTCCACACCACTTCCCCCCTGTGAAGCCTAGTTGAAATATTTTTCAAACCAGGCTTGCCATCTATCATTTTTTTTTCTTGAACACAAGCTATTAAACTGTTAAAAATGGTTATTATAATTTAACATTTACCATAGGTGCATCAGCAATTAAAGTTGTTATCTTCGTCAAAAACTAAACCGGTTGGATTTACGTTTATATTACAAACCGGGCAATAGCCCTGATAAACAAAAAGCTTAATGAACTTGGAGTATCGCCCTTGTACATAGGGTAGATAAGAGCACAAGATCATGAAATTAAAAGCAAAATTCCCCTGTTTGCCGGGGAACACCTTTTACGCTGAGGTTCGCCGCAGGGTAAACAACGACTTTAAAGAAAACAATAGAAGTACCAATGCTAATGTACTGATGTGGTTCAAAGCCTGTCTTTTCCTGACCATATTTCTGACACTTTACCTTAGCATATTGCTTTTACCCATCCAACCCGCCATACTTTTAGGCTTAACCATTTTACTGGGCACCACCTGTGCATTTATTGGTTTTAATATCTGCCACGATGCCATTCATGGTTCTTTTTCGAGTTCTAAACGCATCAATTCATTTTTCAGTTTTCTATTCCATATGGTGGGTGCCAATCCTTATGTTTGGAACATTACCCATAATGTGGTACACCATACCTATACCAATATTCCGGGGCACGATGAAGATATTGAAGTGGCTCCAGGACTGATCCGCATCTGTACAGAAGATGAGTTAAAGCCACACCAGCGCTTTCAGCAATGGTATGCCTTCCCATTATATAGCCTGGCATCCCTTTCGTGGGTGTTCCGTAAAGATTATAAAAAATTCTTTCAGAAAAGCGTTGGTGCCTGTCAGAATAAACATCCAAAAATCGAATACTTTAACCTGTTTTTTTATAAGTTCCTGTATTATTTCATTTTTATTGGTTTGCCTATATTGATCATGCCGCTTGCCTGGTGGCAGATCGCGATTGGTTTTGTGATATTACACATGGCCCAGGGTTTAACCATGGGCCTGGTTTTCCAACTGGCTCACGTGGTAGAAGGTACTACTTTCCCATTAACCAACGAAGAGGGTAATATGGAAGAGGCCTGGGCAGAACATCAGATGCGTACCACGGCTAACTTCGCTACCCAATCTCCAATTTCAGCCTTCTTTTTAGGTGGATTAAACCGACAGATTGAACACCATCTTTTCCCAAAAATCTGCCATGTGCATTATGGAAGAATTTCGGCTATTGTAAAACAAACTGCTTTGGAATTTGGCCTGCCTTATCACGAAAACAGTACTTTCCTATCGGCGCTCCGCTCCCATTATCGCATTCTGAAGCGGATGGGAAAACCTGAAGTATTAAGTCGTTAACTTTTTCTTTGGCGTAACAAACTTACTCTGGCACAGTCATATAGAAAAAAAAATGCCATGAGAAAGTTATTTCAATACCTTATCCTAAAAAAGCCTGGTCTTGCTATCCAGCTTTTTTCTATTTTACTCGTGATGTTGGGCTGTTCATCGTCTGTTATGGCACAACAGGTAAAAAGAATTGATGGTACCATGATCAGCACCGATTCGCTGAACCATTACCTGCCTAAATTAATGGAGAAAGCCAAAGTTACGGGTTTAGGCATCGCCATATTCAATCAGAACAAAGTGGTATATCAACATACTTTTGGATATGCTGACGGCGTAAAGAAAACCGCATTAAAAGCAACCGCTAATTTCTACGGAGCATCTTTAAGTAAGTGCATATTTACCATGATGGTAATGAAATTGGTGGAGGAGGGAAAATTGGATCTGGACAAACCGCTACAGCAATATTTACCAAAACCCATTTACGAATACAACAAACAAACCAGGTGGCATGACGATTATAGCAGCCTGAAAAATGATTCGCTATATCAAAAAATAACTGCCCGGATGTGTCTCGATCATACTACAGGCTTCCCTAACTGGCGATGGGATGTTGCCGATCAGAAACTCAAGGTACTGAGAGAACCAGGTTCTCGCTACAGCTATTCGGGCGAAGGCATGGTATATCTGCAGGTGGTACTCGAAAAAATGACTGGGAAATCTTTGGAGCAAATGGCTGATGAAATGATTTTCGGCCCATTACACATGAAGAACTCCGCTTATACTTTTCTTCCTGCTTTTGAGAAAGATTATATCCTTGGACACGATGCTAAAGGTAAACCCTACGAAAAGGACAAGGATAACGAAGCCCGTTCGCCCAGTACACTCGAAACCACTTTTGATGATATGACACTTTTTGTAGCAGGCCTGATGCAGAAGAAAGTAATCAATAGCCGCTCCACAGATGAAATCTTTAGCCCACAGATCCGGATACGTTCGGTTGAACAGATGGGACCCCTATCGCGGAAAGATACCAGTGCATATGATCACCTCTCATTGAGTTATGGTCTGGGATTCGGTTTATTAAAATCTCCTTATGGCTGGGGCGCCTTTAAAGAAGGTCATGGCGATGGCTTTCAACATTATATGATCCTCTTTCCCAAACAAAAAACTGGTGTATTGATCATGACAAATAGTGATAACGGAGAAAGTATTTTTAAAGAATTATTGGCACTCAGCATCGCGGATCAATATACACCCTGGAAATGGCAAAGATATTATCCATACGATACTACCTCAACAAAATAACCGATTCCAGATACGGATGAATATAACGGAGTTTAATTTATATTTGTGCAGACCCCGTTCAGTATGACCAAAGAAAAGCTGATTAAGTTTATCAATCAGAACGATTCCGTTTCACCAATCATCTATCAGCAGATTGCTGAACACTTTGTTTATAAAAAATTAGCGAAAGGTGAATTTCAGCTTTCAGCTGGGCAAGTATGCGACGAGTATTTATTCCTGGAGCATGGCTACCTCCGCGCGTTTGTGCATGATACTGAAGGCAACGAAGTGACCACAAATTTTTATGAGCCCGGCCAGATGGTGTTTGAGGTCTCCTCTTTTTTTAAAAGGGCTAAATCTAAAGAGCATATACATGCCTTGAGCGAATGCGAAGGCTGGTATATTACTTTCGCACAGCTCAATGCTCTTTTCCATAGCATCCCCGAGTTCAGGGATTTTGGAAGATTGATACTCGTACAAGGTTTTGCCGGACTTAAGAGCAGAATGTTATCCATGATTACCGAAACCGCTGAACAGCGGTATGCTGAATTACTGAAATCCAGTCCTGATATTTTTCAGCAGGCGCCATTAAAAAACATTGCCTCCTTTCTGGGTATCACCGACACATCATTAAGCAGGATTAGAAAAGAATTCGCTAAAAAGAATTAAAGCGTATTTCTTGCCAAATGCCAAGTTGAACGAAGGCTTTATGCAGTTTCTTTGTGTAAACAATTAACACATGGAACACTTACCTGCATTACTCTACCTGTTATTCGCGGTTACCGCGATACTCAGCCTGGCTTTATTCTTAAGGGCCGTCGGCTTTTCAAAAATCCTGATCGCCTTGCTCTCTTTCTGGATAATTTTACAATCTGTATTGGGTATTTCGGCTTTTTACCAGGTTACAGCTGTTATACCCCCACGGTTTATGTTACTGGTACTGCCTCCTGTTATACTTATCGTGATCACATTTTTAACTAAAAGAGGGAAAGCATTTATAGATGGCCTTGATCCAGGTAAACTAACTATACTTCACATCATCAGAATCCCAGTAGAAATTACACTTTACTGGTTATTCCTCCATAAAGCGGTACCCGGAATTATGACTTTTGAAGGAAGGAACTTTGATATTTTATGCGGCATTACGGCTCCTGTTGTATATTATTTCGGATATATCAAAAATGTACTCCATAAAAAAGTATTGTTGGCCTGGAATATCATCTGCTTATTGCTATTGGCGAATATTGTGAGTACAGCTGTACTATCGGCACCCTTTCCGATACAGCAATTCGCTTTTTCTCAACCGAATATTGCGCTGTTATATTTCCCATTTGTTTTACTTCCGGGCGTTATTGTTCCGATTGTTTTGTTTGCGCATTTGGTTGCGATCAGGAAGTTGATCCGGTAAGTTTGGAGTTGAGCGTTCGGCGACAGTTAACCCAATGACCATTGAACTAAACCCTTCACACAAACTTAACATGCAATCCATTTCTTCGAAAGGCAGATATTTTTATCTTAGCCCTTATGTATTGGTACGAAGAAGAGGTTAAACAATTGGAGAAAAGACATCGGTTAGACCGGGAGCATCCGGGTATTATCTTCTACGGAAGTTCATCAATACGTCTGTGGAATAATTTAGAAGATGATTTTGATTATACCAAGGTAAGCAATCTGGGTTTTGGTGGCTCTACATTGGCAGCATGTGTGTGGTTTTTCGAGCGGATTATGACCGATTATAAACCGAAGGCACTGGTAGTGTATGCGGGTGATAACGATCTTGGCGACGGGAGAAACCCAGAAGAGATATTTATATTTTTTCAGCAATTAATGGTAAAAGCCAGCTTGAGATTTGGAACATTGCCCTGTTATTTTATTTCGTTAAAACCCAGCCTTACCCGTTGGCACATGGCTGATCAGTTTCGGTATACCAACAATCTAATCGAAAGCGAAATTATTAAGCTTCATAATAACTGGAAATTTATTGATGTATTCAAGAAAATGCTCAATAAGGATGGTCAACCAAATCCCGCATTTTACGATCGAGATGGTTTGCATCTCAGTGCGGAGGGATATCGTTTATGGGCCGAAATTGTTAAAGAAAAAATTGGTTAATCATTACCGTAAATTAATATCCTGATAACATCGAAGCCCTATTTTTCCCTAAACATTTTAAGCAAATGAACAGGGAATACCACAAGTGGTTCAGCCATAACTTACAACGTGACATGGAGCTGCTGGTTTTTGGTCATGGCGGAAGAGCGGTACTCTTTTTCCCCACCCGGATGGCCAGGTTTTATGATTATGAAAATTGGGGAATTATTGCTTCGTTAAGCAAACAGATTGAAAATGGAGAACTCCAGATTTTCTGTGTGGACAGTATCGACGGAGAGAGTTTTTATAATGATAACGTATTCCCTTCCGTGCGTATTGATCGGCATTTACAATACGAAAAATATCTTTTAGAAGAAGTAATGCCGCTTATCTATCAAAAAAACGGTGGCGCTTACATAGAAACAGCGGGTTGCAGCATGGGTGCTTACCATGCCATAAACCTGGCCATGAAATATCCGTGGTTATTTAAAAAAGCTGTAGGCATTAGTGGCAGATATGACCTTACCGATAATATAGGCGATTTTCGGGATCTCCTGAACGGTTTCCATGATGAAAAAGTGTACTATAATATGCCAGCCCAATATATTGCCAATCTTAACGATGATAAATTACTTTCGGAAGTTAGGAATATGGAAATTATTTTAGCGGTAGGCGAAACAGACCCATTTTTAAGCGGGAACCAGCACCTCAGCAGCCTGTTATGGGAAAAAGGGATACCCAACCAGTTTCATACCTGGGAAAGTAATGCACACCGGCCTCATTATTGGCGAAAGATGGCTCCGATGTACATTTAATGCTGGCCAAATTAATCATTACTGCACAGCAGGATAATAATATTGCTTAAAGTATATGGTATCTAAAGGTGTTGTACCTCCTTCCGTAGCCAATACAATATTTGATTCTAACAACCACTTTTCGGACTCAGTACTGGCTTGAACTACTTTGACACCTTTAACCGTACCGCTTAAAGCTTTCATCGGTATTGAAAAACATGTAGGGCAATTGGATACATATTTTACCCTGCCCTCAGCCACATCCTTATCGTTCAGCATGAATTTATCCCCGATCATAGGCGCCAGAAAATAAAATGCCCTCGAACCAAAAGTTTCGTTTCTTACCCAAAAAACACGGTACTGACCCGTGGTTAAGGTGAGCTGGTGATCTGAAATTGAAGCATTGTTTACGTATTGAAAATAACAGGTTACACCCACCGGGCAACCGGATAAGTTTTTATCGTCAACCACAATATCAATTGGCTTATCGGTTTTCTTTTTACAGGCGAACAAAGTGCTTAATAGCACTAAAAAGATAGCTGTTGGTTTTAAAGCGTTTTTCATCATTTAGTTTTTTCATATAGATACGTTTATAAATAATTGAACGCTACAGCCCGTATATTAAGTTTATGTTAAATAAATTAACCATAGAGTCCGTCAAAATTATTTAAACCTCAGCGCTCAAAAGACTTTATATTAACATGGATTGAACAAGAAAATATTAAGTTTGTATACAAACAGATTAAATATACAAAAACATGAAACAAGGATTATTAATAGATATGGACGGGGTGATTTATAGCGGGGAAGAACTGATATTTGGTGCCGATAAATTCATTAAAAAATTAATTGACGAAGAGATTCCGTTTGCCTTTATGACCAATAATAGCCAGAGAACAGCTCTGGAAGTTGTGCGTAAACTTAAGGGTCTTGGTATAAAGGTTGAAGAAAGCCATGTATATACCAGCGCAATGGCTACGGGTAAATTCCTTTCTGATCAAAGTCCGAATGGTACGGCATACGTACTCGGCGAAGGCGGTTTATTAAGCAGTTTGCACGATCACGGTATCACACTGGTAAACACCGACCCCGAATTTGTGGTATTGGGCGAAGGCAGAAATTTCACCCTCGAAATGGTGCAACGGGCGGTAGATATGATACTTGCAGGGGCAAAATTCATCACCACAAACAGAGATCCTTCGCCCAAAAAACCGGGTTGGAACAATTTGGGTATTGCCGCAACTACCGCAATGATTGAGGAGGCCACAGGCAGAAAAGCATTTGTTACCGGCAAACCCAGTCCGGTGATGATGCGCTCGGCACGTAAATTCCTCGGACTCGAAACCAGCGAAACCACCGTTATTGGCGATACCATGGAAACCGATATTCAAGGCGGTGTACAAATGGGCTACAAAACCATTCTGGTGCTTTCGGGTATATCGAGCAAAGATACTTTAGGCCACTATGCCTTTAAACCTGATATGATTGCCAGCTCGGTGGATGAGATTAAGTTTCCTTTAACCTGGTGGGAAGGTAAGTAGTTTGGAGCTTGGACTCCTTAGTCTGGAGTCCTTAGTCCAAAGTCTATAGTAGAGTGCTGTCAGGTGTTACCACCTGACAGATTCAAACCAGTGTCAGATAAAAATATCTGACACCAGGAGAAATCAGTTTACAGTTGGCAGTTTACAGTTAACAGATTAATCATTTTTCAGTTTCCAATTAACAGTTTACACTTAACCAATTTCAACAGTTAAACGATTAACCATTTTTAGCAATTAAACTTTAACCAAGAAATGTTCCGGCATTTCTGCTGCTTTTAACATGAAGTTATGCAGTTCATAGTTTTTAACAAAAGGGTTTAACTGCTCCGATCCCGGGCCAAACATGGTCAGCTCAACATAATCCCCAGTATGGTTCATACCTGCCCATTGCACATCCGTATATTTGCTTAAAATCTTTCCGTATTCGTAAAATGGAAGATTGGCCTCATTATACAACTGTCCGGGAGCAATATCTTTAAAGTGCGCTAATAACGATTTCACATCCTCGGCTTTCATTTCGATACCTTGGTTCTCCTTAATCATTTCCATGATTTTCTGCTCGCTAAAAGATTGGTTCAGCTGCGCGAGAAGCCAGGTATTGCTGTGTTTAAATCGTTGTAAACTATCAAACTTTTTATTGGCCTCGTCGGCGTAAAACAAGCCTGGATTGGCATTACCATGATCGGTAGTGATAATCACCAATGTTTCGCCATCTTTTTCTGCAAATTCAATTACTTTACCTACGGCTTCATCAAAAGCCAGTTGATCAAAAATCAACCCGCTCAAATCATTCGAATGGGCAGCCCAATCTACCTTACCACCCTCTACCTGTAGGGCGAAACCATCTTTATGGTCTTTCATTAACTCAATGGCCTTCATAGTCATTTCGGCTAGTGTCGGTACCGTTTTTTGCAATCCGGCATCGTGCATCCGGTCTACTTCGTACGGAAGTCCATCTTCAGCAAACAGTCCTAAAACTGGCTTCGATTGATCTAAAGCTAACATTTCATTTCTGTTTTCGACAACTTTATATCCCTGGGTCAAAAACTTTGGCAATAAATTTCCTCCTGCTCTTTTCGCTCCGAAGTATTTGCTTCCGCCCCCCATCATCACATCGAATTTCAGGCCCAGGTAAATTTCTGCAATAATATCCTGTCCGCCACGGTTATCTATATTTACGCAAAAACCAGCTGGTGTAGCATGGGTAATCGGCACAGTGGTTACACATCCTACCTTTTTGCCTTTTTCCTTAAATTTCTGAAGGATTGGTTGAGGTTTCTCCCCTTTCATGCCTACATTGAGCGAACCGTTTTTCACCCGCATTCCACCACCCCACGAAGAACTTGCTGCAGCAGAATCGGTAACCATCGAATTGGCTGATGCTGTATCCATCAGCGCCCGAACGGCTTTATTGTCGCGGTACAGGCCTAACCATTTACTGCTTTTGCCATAGGCACGGTTAGCATATAAATCGGCCATATTTAAGGTTCCGGTACTCATTCCGTCGCTCACCATCATAATGATGTTTTTTGCTTTTTTTGTTCCGCCGATTGGCGTAGCAAGCACATCTTTTAACCCAACCAGAGGTACACTTAAACCGGCCAATAAGCCGCCTTTCAATAAAGATCTTCTATTCATATTTTTGGTAAGGGCTTTAAAGCCCTTTTATTATTTGGCAAATAATGGATTGGCTTTGGCATTGCTGCTACCAGAGCCCGGGTAAACTGAAGTTGCCAGATCCACATGCTCCACCGCGGTGTGTTGTGCAGAATCGGCATAACCAATGGATTTAACATTAGTTTGATGATGTAGCTTATCGCGGTGATGAGTATCAACAGCTGGTATTTTTTTAACCTGCGGATCATTTTTAATGGTAAGCAGGCCAACTGCCGGTATAACCATTAACATGCCAATACACGAAATCAGTCTCATATCAAATCGCTTAAATTATTTACATCATGGATTATTTCAATCAGGAATTGTATGATTCCGAATGATTTACAAAGATGAACCGATGTTATTAGGAAGATGGTTAAATAGCGTTATGAAATTGTTAAAGTTATAGCGCAGTTTTAATTGAATATTAAGTAACGGGTTAATGATCTCACCGCTTATTGCCCGGAAAATCTAGTAATGACCTAGTTTATTGAACAGCCCCTTGCCATGCAATCCCCAAAGTAAATATCGCTTCCATATAGGTTGAGAAACCAATTCCGTCACATTTTCTGGCCACTCCATCCCATTTATTATAACCTATATTCCTTCCGGGCTATATTGCCAAACATTTAAATCATAAAATAATCCCGGAATAAAATCCATTAAATTAACAACCATGAAACCCTATCTATTTCTTCTATTCTGTTGCTTCAGTTTTAACCTGTTCGGACAAAAGTTACCTGATTCTACTGATTTACAAACGTTCAGCATGGAAAACATTACCTTTAACAGTGCTGGGGTTACTTTGGCAGGCACCCTATTTAAACCCATGCATCCCTACGCAGCGCTGGTTCTTGTACATGGGTCTGGCCAGGAAAAAAGAATGACCCAGATGGCGTCTCTTTTGGCTAAAAATGGTATTGCAGTATTCACCTACGATAAACGCGGGGTTGGGGAATCGGGTGGCGTTTATGCCGGGCCAGAAGTTGGAACCAACAACATTGATTCTGCCAACCTTGATTTACTCGCCTTGGATGCAAGTGCCGCAATTGATGTACTTACGGCAAACTTGCCAGGCAAACATGGCTCCGTGGGTTTAATGGGTTTTAGTCAGGCGGGATGGATCATCCCTATTGCAGCAAAAAAGAACCCCAGGGTAAATTTCATGGTTATCTTTAGCGGACCGGTGGTTTCTACTCTTGAGCAGCTCCGGTTCCAGTTTTATACGCAGGGGAATACAAAATTTTGGGACACACATACTGAAGCTGAGGCGCGTGAGCATGTAAAAAGCGATCCTGATCGGTATCAATTTGTTGCCACTGATCCACGTGATGTGCTTGGCAAGATCAAAATTAATGGACTTTGGCTGTTTGGAGGTAGAGATATCCAGATTCCGGTAAGCTTATCCATAGAGCGCCTCAATGCGCTTAAAGCACAGGGCAAATCTTACGAATATCAGTTGTTTCCAACATTTGATCATAATACTTCCTTTGCTAAATCGCAGGAACCCGTTAACGCTGCTATTCAGTGGATTAAAGACCTTGGTGGACCTAAGAAGCGGAAATAATTTATATTATAAGACACCTTGCTCCATCCCATCGGTTAATTCCGTCATCCGTTTCACATCTTCCATTTTACATCCACCTCTTCCTCATTTCGGCTACAAAACTCCTCGATTCGGATACAAATCAACTGCTTGATAAGCCCACCTTTGGTCTATCATTCATTCAGATACAAAAATTATGGAACATCAACATGAAAATCAGAGTGCTGCAAACAGCACCAATAAAGTTTGGTTTATTACCGGCGCATCACGTGGATTTGGCCGCATCTGGGCAACTGCCGCACTCGAACGTGGCGATAAAGTAGCGGTTACCGCACGTAACCTTGCCAGTATAGCCGATCTGCAGGAAAAATACGCAGCAAATATACTTACGATAGAATTAGACGTTACCAAAACCGATCAGGTAGAGAAAGCTGTAAAGCAAGCCCATGAGCATTTTGGAAGACTCGATATCGTATTCAACAACGCGGGTTATTCGCTCGTTGGCACCATCGAAGAAGCCTCAATCGACGAGATTAAGGCTATGTACGATACCAATGTTTACGGACCGGTTGCGGTAATTCAGGCTGCATTGCCCATCTTAAGAGAACAGGGTTACGGACACATTTTAGGAACTTCGAGCAATCTCGGCCATGTTGTTTTACCCGTTATCGGTTATTACTGCTCTTCAAAATGGGCATTCGAAGCCATTCACGAAAGCCTTGCCGCAGAGGTGAAACCTTTCGGTATCAATGTAACCATTATAGAACCAGGTGCCTATGCCACCGAATTCGGGAGCCAGGAATCCTTAAAATTTTCAGCTGAGCTTGATATCTATAAAGACTTTAAAGCTGAATTTTTCGAAAGTCTCCGTAACCTAGAAAGGGGCAACCCCAATGCAACACCCGATGCCATTTTTGCAATCGTTGATGCAGAAAACCCACCACTGCGTTTCTTCGTAGGTAGCCATAACCTGCCATGGGTACGTACTGCATATGCTGAGCGTTTGGCAAGCTGGGAAGAATGGGCACCCATTTCTGATGCTGCCCAGGGATAAATCATTCAGAAAACAAACATATAACCGATAACATCAAACCTTATCGGTTATATTTGTATACATCAAGATGAAAAAGGAAGAAAATACCCCATATAAATTTAGCTCCTTATCAGAAGCGCACCGGATGCTGGGCCTGCCCCAACCAAAACATCCGCTCATCAGTCTGATCAATAATGCAGAAAATCCGGTTGCCATGAGCGGACAGCCGAATGCGCATATCCTCAACTTTTATAAAATATCGTATAAGCCGAAATTGGGTGGAAGATTAAAATATGGCCAGAGTTATTATGATTTTGACGAAGGTGGTTTACTGTTTGCTTCACCAAACCAGGTTATTGGGCATGTTGAGGATTTAAATGCCAGCGTTTGTTCCCTCTATACCTTATTGATCCATCCTGATTTTTTATTGTCTTACCCGATCGCAAAAAAAATCAAAAACTATGGTTTCTTTTCTTATTCGGCCAACGAAACACTGCATCTTTCAGAGAAGGAAAAAGAAACCATTATTTCGGTATTTAAAATTATCGAAGAGGAATTAAATAACAGAATTGATGATTTTAGTCAGGATGTAATTGTTTCCCAGATCGAACTGTTATTAAATTACAGCAACCGTTTTTACAAACGACAGTTTATTACTCGCAAGGTGTTAAACAGCGATCTGTTACAAAAGCTGGATGAATTGTTAGAAGGATATTTTAATGGGGAAAATGCAGTAATGAAAGGTCTGCCCACAGTACAGTACCTTTCCGATCACTTAAATGTATCACCGAGTTACCTGAGCGACCTGCTCCGTTCGCTTACCGGACAAAATGCACAACAGCACATCCATCAGAAACTGATTGAAAAGGCAAAGGAAAAATTATCGGGCACCAACCTATCCGTAAGCGAAGTGGCTTATGAGCTGGGCTTTGAACATCCACAGTCTTTTAACAAACTCTTTAAGGCCAAAACCAAGGTTTCACCCCTGGCATTTAGGAAAATGTTCAATTAGTAATATTTTTCTTTCGATAAGTAGCGTTTTCACCATCCCTACCGTATAAGCTGTAAATTAAAGCTTTATGAAAAAGATAGTATTGATCCTCCTGGCTGCTGCAAGCATTATTTATGTATCCTGCAAGAAAACCGACAATAACGACGGTCCCGGCGAAGTGTATGGCAAATGGAAACTGACCGAAACCATGCAGGACCCTGGCGATGGAAGTGGCAAATACAGGAAAGTAAGCGGTGATGCAAAATATCTCACACTCGATAAATCAGGAAAATTTCACGGGGATGCTATTCCAGATTTATATTCGTTTAGGATTTTGGATAGTGTTAAAATGGAAGTTTATAGCAATACCTATAAAATGCCGCTCACTTATTATTATAAAGTTTCAGCGAAATCGCTGCAACTTAATCCGCCTTGCATTGAAGGGTGTGGCTACAGGTTTGTGCGGGAATAGCGCAAAGCGCTAACCTCTTGAATTACAAACCCCTTGCTGAAACTTCAGATATTTCGATGGGCTAAGATTGAGATAATGTTTAAAATCGTGGATGAGTTGACTTTGGTCGTAAAAACCACAGGTTTCAATGACTTCAAACCAATTGACCTGTTTATTATCAATTGCCAATTGCTGAACCAGCTCAACCGCTTTTAAAAAGCGTATATAACGGCCAATCTCTCTGGAAGAGTAACCCAGATGTTTTTTCAGGTTCATCTGTACCGACCTTTCTGATAACTTTTGCCTGTCAGAAATTTCTTTCACCGGGCTAATCGCACTATTGCCTAAAGCAACAATCTGTTCAGTTAAAGGGTGACGGCTTTGTATATAGGGTCTGCTAAAATCAAGCAAATGTGTTACCTTATCTCTTATGGAATGAAGCTCACTGAGCTTAGTCCAGAGCATCGTGAAACAATTATCGTTCAACAAATCGTCAGGGTGTTGGTATTCCATCACTGATGCTGTACCAAAAAACCTGAAAAAAGCATCATCCTTAAAATTAACCACCAACATTTCACCACCTGCCGGAAGTACATAAGTAAAGGCTTGTTTAATGGGGCCTAAAACCAGGCATTTATCCATAGATATTTCTTCCTTTTCCTTTGTAATTAAAGAAAGTGGTGCACCAAAGCTAAACACCATCATCGACTGGAAAGTGGGCAATAAGGTTTGGATGATGGGGCTTTTAGATGTGTTCTCCGCAAAATAGAAATGCGAAAATAGTTCCCCAAATTCAGCAGGTACTGCAATCCGATAACCATTATATGCCGCATCACTTGTCATGATCAAATATGACCATTTTTTTAAGATTTTTTTCACAACATAACACAGTTTTTGCCGCAGAAACACTAAAGGCACTGAACACAACTGAATTCACGCTGTCATTCCGAACGCAAAAAGTGGGACACTGATAGGTGAAAGATCTGTCATCCTGAACAAATGTTATCCGTTCAGGATGACAAACTAAGCCGTTAAACTATCCCAAATCACCTGATACACATCAGGTGCCTGTATGGTTTTATTCAACGCTTTTGAAGTCACCAAAACAGGTTTAAAGGTGTCGGCAACATGGGTACGCCCGTGCGATCCTTTAACCAGTGTGGCGTCAAGCGGGATTACATCCATTACATAACGGAAGCCTGCTTTTTTTCTCAACAGTTTATAACCCGCCCTGAGTTTGGATGTCATAAACATTTCAACAGGATCGTAACCCGGCTTTTTGTGGATATCAACTACCCTGGCGTAATCAGGTGCCTTGGCATCATCCAACCAAAAATAATAGGTAAACCAACTATTTTCTTTGGCAACCAATACCAGGTCGCCCGAACGTTCGTGGTTAATGTGATGTGCTTTCTGTTCTTCTTTATCGAGGACGGATTCGATTTCGGATACATTTTTCAATAAGGACTTCACCTGTTCGGTTACACTTTTATCGTTGATATACACATGTGCAATCTGATGATCAGCTACTACAAATGCTTTTGAAGCACCAGGATCAAGCAACTCCAGCCCTCTCTCTTCGCGAATCTGGATCAGGCCATTTTCCCTAAACAAACGGTTAAGGTGAATCGGATTATTGACAGGTGAAATGCCATATTCAGAAAGTAATATTATGCGTGCCCCTCTGCTTTCGTAAAAACGGACTAACTCTTCTACCACCTGATCTATTTCCTTCAATTCTGTACTGATTTGATCTAAATCCGGCCCGAACTTTTGCAAACAATAATCCAGATGTGGCAGATAAATCAATGTCAATGTAGGATTGTAAAGCTTTTCGGTCTCCATTGCCGCATCGGCGATCCATTTGGTCGATTTAATATTGGCACCCGGTCCCCAGAACTGGAACAATGGAAACTGCCCCAGCTTGCTTTGTAAATGATCACGAAGTTCAGCAGGTTGCGAATAACAATCTGGCAATTTTCGGCCGTCGGCAAGGTAATTTGGCCGTGGCGTTACCGAATAATCGGCAGTAGAATACATGTTGTACCACCAGAACATATTGGCACAGGTAAAATCAGGGTCTTCTTTTTTAGCCTGATCCCAGATTTTTCCGGCATCAACCAGCTTGTTGGACTGTTTCCAGAATTTGATCTCAGCATCTGCATGATCATACCAGCCATTGCCTACAATACCGTTTTCTGAAGGGAATTTACCCGTTAAATAACTCGATTGTACAGCCGTTGTAACTGCGGGCAACAAAGGTTCTATGGTTGTTAAATGGTTTTCTGAAATATATTTCTGAAGAAATGGCGTGTGTAAGCCAATTACAGAATTAGACAAGGCTACGATATCGATAACTACTGTTTTGTGCATAATCTTAAAATCCTAATAAATTTTTAACCCAGGACAGCTCTCTGATAATCGAATCGTTTAAAGGCGCTTTTAAAGCAGCTGGTAAAACCTCCCAGGTATAGGTCTCTACCTCTAAATGGTTAGTGAAAGGATTGTTTTTTTGCAAATTTAATACTTCTGTAATATCTGATTGTGTGGATTGGATCAAACCCATATCTTCCACAAAAATAGGTACGTGGAAATGTGCCCTCCATTCGGTTACTGCCAGGTCATGGCCTTCTGCTAAAGCATTAGAAAGGTCTGGATAACGGACTAAACTTTCATCATTCTTTCTGGCAATTACCTGATGCAGATAGGTTTGTTCATCAAAGCGCCCCAATTGATCCAATACGGCTGTTCTTTCAGAAACCGATTCAGGTAACTTCGCTTTGAGTGCGGCGCTGATCTGGATTTTTCCAATCCTGATACCTTTCTCATTTAACTCATTAATGATCGCCGTATGCGGTTCGTAACCGATTGCAAAGTGGCAAACATCATAACACAAACGGATATGTGTTTTGATCAGATTTTCTGCGTCAATGGTATTTAGGCCTGTTTTTCCGGCAGGCAATAGATCGTTCTCAAACCAGTTGATAAATTCGGGACCAGATTCGAGGAAACCGTCAGGTTCTGGCTCAATATCAAGGTGAATGATTTTTCCGGTTTTTCCGGAGATTTCACTCAAGCCCTGGGCAACTTCCAAAATATGTGCGGTTGCAATTGTCGTGGCATTTTTTCTTGCCGTGGCATCTGCAAACCATGGTTTATAGCTCAATGGTGAAGTCGAAATACCACCATCCATATCTTCGGGCAGCAACTGAGAAAGGATTTCAGCCAAACGAAGGGTATAATCTACCCGTGCCCTGGTGGTCCAATCGGGTGCGTGTACCTGATCTTTAACTCTGGTATTGTGAAAACCGCCATAAGGAAATCCGTTCATGGTAAATACATATCCACCCTCACTTTCAAGCCATTGTTTAAATATGGCCAGATGATCGTTCTGCAATAATTCTAAACTGGCCAGATTAGAAAGGCGCAAACCAATGCCCATTGGTGCATCTGGAGACAACTGGGCTTTTAATATCGGGAAGCTATCTTTCAACACCGCAAAATGGGCCATCCAGTTTTCGCCTGCATAAATATTGGTACAGAAGGTTAAATGTCCGGAAGTTAATTTCATTGCATTTAATCTTGAATAAATAGTGCTTGATTATTTAAGATTTCGGCAGCCTTTTTCAAAATATTAGTATCGATTTCGTGTACTTCTTCTCCGCTGCCTAAGCCTGTGAGCAAAGTAATGGTTAATTCACCACCAAGATGTTCCCTAAATTCTTCCAGTCCCTGTAAAATGGGGCTATTGCCTTCAGTAACCTGCAATAAGGGATGTGTTAATTCGAAACCCAATTCCTGAATTAGGGTAATTACCCTTTGGACATCATCAGTACTGATCCTTCCAGATAAATTTGAATATACGGTATCTAATGCAATGCCCATGGCAACCGCTTCACCATGCCTGATTTCGAAATTGGTAAGGTATTCTAGTTTATGGGCACTCCAATGACCGAAATCCAGTGGTCTGGCCGAACCGCTTTCGAAAGGATCAGCACTGCGGATATGCTCCATATGGAGTTTGGCACATTTCCAGATCTGGTAATTCATAGCCGCCATATCGCGGGCCGCAAGTGCCGTAGCATTGGCTTCCAGCCATTCGAAAAATTCGCGGTCTTTAATCAGCGCTACCTTAATGGCCTCGGCAATGCCCGAACGCCAATCGCGGTCGGATAATGTACTTAAAAACAGTTCGTCATTAAAAACAGCCACAGGCGGTGAAAATGTACCGAGGAAATTTTTTTTATTAAAGTAATTGATGCCGTTTTTTACCCCAACACCTGAGTCGTTCTGCGAAAGTACCGTACTCGGAATCCGGATGTGTTTAATCCCCCTATGGGCAACAGTAGCTGCATAACCGACCATATCGAGTACCGCACCGCCACCAATTGCCGCAACAAAAGAATGCCTGTCGATGCCATGAACATTAATGGCTTCCAATACCCGGTCGAAATAGCGCGTATCGTTTTTCACCTGCTCGCCTCCGGGAATAACCAAAATATCCTGAATGAGCCGTGTTTGACTATGTTTTGAGAAATATGTTTTAATCTGATCGTTAAGATTTTGGTGCGATTCTGCTACGCCCTCATCTATAACAAAGAGGATTTTTTTTACGGTAACAGCTGGATTCAGGTTCATTAAAAAACTGTTCAACAATTCATTTTCAGGCGAAAAAAGTGCTGAAGTAAAGAAAACATTATAATGATACTGTACAGTAAAAGATTGATGTAAATGTTCCATTTTAATTGGATAATGTGTTGTTCGGATTAAGTAACGGCGAATAATTTAGATAGCCACATCGATAATGGCAAGAGGGCTGCAATTACAAATGCAAGAATCAGGGCATCAAAAGTTACTGCCCAGGCAGCATCCATCAAAATCAGTGATATCACCCCGGCCTTTACTGCAGCGCCTATATTTTTGCCAACGGGCTGTTTTACTGCTTTTAAAAGTGGCTTAAAAATCATAAAGGTAAAAGGAACCAAAAACAGTAATGACCACAACAGCCTATCGTTTACAAAAGCAAAACAGGTAATGGCACAGATTACTATCGCATATAGAAAAGCAGCAATATATAAGTTTTTGGTCTGTCCACCATGTACTTCACCACGACTGGTCATGGTAATTGAGAAAATATAAACTACAGGAATAATGGCTAAATAATAGTGACTATAAAGCATTTCTGGTACAATGCTCAAACCCAACAGCAGATTAAATCCTCTGCATAAACCCATATTTAACGGACCGAAAAAAGAATGGTGTTTGCCAAACTTATTATAAAGCAAAGCAAAAATAGCGACTAAAAGCGCCAGTATACCAGACGTTAAACTATTCAATGCAGCTAAAGCGATACCAGCAATCAGTAAAAGGCTTCCTAAAATGGTTGCATTTTGCAAACTGATCTGTCCGCTTGGTATGGCCCGCTCCGGACGTTCAATTTTATCAAGTTCGGCATCAAATACATCATTAAAAACAATCCCACCACCATATAAACAGGCCGTTGATATTGCTAAAAACAGGATCGGGACCAACGGGATGGAAAATCCGTTGCATAAAACACCGGAAATAGCAATACCAGCTAAAATATCGGCTATCGAAGTTACGATATTGGCCGGGCGCATCATGCGCAGATAGACAATTATTTTTTTCAATACTTTAGCTGATGATGATTGAAGATTTATCGGTTCTTGGTTGTTGTCCGCCACGTAAAATAGTATTGCCTTCAAACTTTTCGGTAAGGTCTACACTTTTTTGTGCATTAAAATCGGCTTCATCAATCTGCCCACTCTGTGCAAATGCGGTAATCGCATTGCGGTAGGTAACCAGTTCGATATCCTGGTCGCTCAGACCACGCATTTTCATTAAAGCCGCCGTTTTAGGTACCGCTAAGGGATCACTGATTCCCCAATCGGCTGCAGAATTTACCATAATGCGTTCAGCACCATATTGTTTTACAATTTCGACCATGCGCTCATTACCCATTTTGGTAAAAGGATAAATGGTAAAAGCCGCGAAAAACCCCCTATCCAATACTTCTTTTACCGTTTCTTCATTATTGTGGTCGATAATTACACTATACGGATCAAGACCATGTTCCAAAGCAATATCCATACTGCGCTGTGTACCTTTTTTCTTGTCGCGGTGAGGAGTATGTACCTGTACCGGCAAACCTGCCTCTTTGGCAAGCTCAAGCTGTAAACGGTAATATTTTTCTTCGGCAGCAGTCTGATCGTCGAAACCGATCTCTCCAATACCGACTACACCTTCTTTATAAATAAAAAGTGGCAGTATCTCCATTACCTGCGCTGCCAGACTTTCATTATTGGCTTCTCGGGAATTAAGGCCAATGGTGCAATAATGTTTAATGCCAAACTGTGAAGAACGAAACCGTTCCCAACCGATTAAACTACTATAATAATCTCTGAAACTATCCAATCCTGTACGTGGCTGGCCTAACCAAAATGCCGGTTCGATCAGGGCAACAACACCTGCATCGGCCATTGCCTGATAATCATCTGTTGTTCTAGAAGTCATGTGCACATGCGGATCGAAGAACTTCATTCCCTTTACCGCACTGATATCGAAAGCCTCAGGTTCACCCATTAATGCTTTATCTCTTTCAATTGAACTGCTGCAACACATATAATGTCTGTTTTAATTTTTAAAATGAATCCCAGTTTAACTGCCCATCAGCAAGGGCAATCTTCAATTCTGGAAAGGTATAAATATAATCTTTGGCGGGCTGATCATCCGATTGCGCAATTGCAAGTGCAATGGCACGCTGTTCGGTTTGTTTATAGCGCTGCAGACCGGTTTTTAAAGCCTCAAAAATTTCCGCATTAATAAATTTGGCTACCAAACGCCAAAGCTGTGGATTTACGTCCCTACCTGCAGCCCAACGTTCTTTTGCATAATCTGTAAGCGTTAAGGCTAGCGCCAAATTAGCACGTTCATCCAGACCAATAATCAGCTTAATATCCTTTTCGGTAAAAAAAGCCTTTAATACCAATTGGTTCCAGGCGGCTTCATCAAGGTATGCCGAAGGATAGGGATTGTTTTCCATGATGGCCTCCAACACCGAACCGATATTGCTTCTAATTCCTTCTGCACAACGTTTCACCCAAATTTCGGGATGGGCCAAAAATGGCAGCGCCGAATATAAAGCTACGGCTTCATTCATCTCGGCTGATAAAAATAACCTATCGATTGTAGCATATAATCTATCCTTATCTTCTTTATTTAAAGCGCTCAATAACCAAACCCGGCAAAGCCTGTCGATGGTCCACTTAGCAACATAACCTAAGCCAATAGCATTGATCAATACCTTTTGCCCATCACTCAGCTGAACAGGCAACTTGCCCGTTTTACGCGGAACCATCACAAAAGCCTGACTTACTTTGGCCGGATCTGATGACTGCACTACTCCTTCCAGCCAGTTTTGACATTCTGCACTAACATTGCTTTTTACAATACTTCCTAAAGCCTGATGTGCAGCTATAATATCATCATCTATCATTTTACACAGAATATTTATTAAAGAAACACAATATTAGCTGGTCATGCCTGCCGAAACAAAATAATTGATCAACAAAGCACCTGCAATGATCAGTAAACCAAAGAACTCGCGGGTTTGCTCAATGTAAGGTTTGGTAGCCTGCATGCTCTGCACCAGACTTTCTCGTCTATATTTTGTAATCCAGTCGCGTACCCCATCTTTCGCAAAAAACAGAATAATGGCGTAAATGAGATAAAAGGCAGTTAAAAATAAATAAGCAAAAGGATAAAACTTCCCTGCCGCAGCCAATCCACATGATATTGCGGCACTTAAGTAGATGGAAACCCAAAGAAAAGCATCGTTATCGTTTAAATTTACATAAGCGAAGCCCAAAAACGAGATACAAAAAATAATGTTTAGAATAATTAAAAGCATTTTAAATTATTTGGTTTAAAATAAACTAAATCGATTTCCGATTCTTTTACCGAAAAACAAAGTTATTTAAACTCACTGCTTTTTCTGCATTAAAATTTGTAAATTATATACTGCTATTTAATATTTTGACATCAGTTAGCACTTAGGAAGTTGCACCTACAATTCCAAAATCTGAAAATTAAGGTGCTAAAGGAATCAAATAATGCTTAAAAATTGATTAACGAAGTCGCATTATTTACTTTACTGCCGCTTTCGACTATTGAGATTGAGGTAAGTTTTAACTTTTTTCCGGAAGCGTTCCAGTTCCTTTATAGTGGGATCTGATTTCATCAGTTTCAACTTCGAAAACTTTTTAAGTAGTTGCGCTAACGGAACAAGAAATTGATCGGTATGGCGGTACATTGCACATAAAACGGCTTCGTTAACGGCACTGTTTACCTCTAGTTGTTCATGCCCGTCTTTTGAGGAGAGTTCCAAAAGGCATTCGAAAAGTAGTTTTTCTGCACTGATCAATTTGTTCATGGTTTTCTTCACGCTGCTTGAGGATATTCATAAACCATGCCAATTTAGTTGTATTTCTCCCCGAATTTATACCTGCACTTAAACCAAATAGTGATACTGCTCAGGTTGATTTCAAAAGCCTTTAAGTTCAGATTTCAGATCACATCAAATAAACAAAATGATTAACTTTGGACATGAACCACATCCCGGTACATTCGTTACAAGACAGAACTACACATGGACTGCAGATTAAACATTTTAATAAGGATGAACTGCCTAAAGATGATGTGATCACACTCGGTGCACACCGCGACGACCACTATATTTTCTTTTTATTGGAAGAAGGTGTCGGATCATTGATGATCGATTTCAATGAAGTGCATTTGTCCGGAAATATGCTATACTACGTATTACCTGCCCAGGTACACCACCGGATCCGAAACGAAGCTGCAACCGGATGGTTTGTTGCCGTTGATACCTCGCTCATTCCGCGCGAATGCAGAAATGTTTTTGAGAGTCAGCTATCACTTCAACAGCCCTACCCACTCCTTGCCAACGAGTCCAGGCAATGTCATGAATTACTGTTGCTGCTCAACGAAAAACAAGGCGAAGATACAAGTGCGCCTTTTTATACCACCATCGTGCATTCTTTACTTCAATCTTTTATTGGTATGGCAGCAGGTTGTTACAGTCAATATGCCGGTTTAAACCTCAATTTATCACGTCCGGCGCAGATCAGTGCACAATTTAAACGTTTGCTGGGTACTGAACTCCACTCAAAAAAAAGTCCCGCAGAATATGCTTCACTTTTAAATATTTCAGAATCTTATCTGAGCGAGGCGCTAAAAAAACATACCGGTTTTCATGCCAGCTACTGGATCCAGCAGGAAGTGATGATGGAAGCCAAAAGGTTGCTGTATTACAGTGAGCTTACCGTGAAAGAAATTGCACATAGTTTAGGTTATAATGACCACTCCTATTTCTGCCGTTTATTCCGCAAGGTAACCGGAACTCCCGCAATAGCCTTTCGGCAGCAGTACCGGAAATAGTCCTATCATTACAACGATTCGGCTATTTTAACAAGCCTGAAAACGGAGTTTCTTTGTAGTATTAAAACATACGATATGGAAACCTCTATTTTACATCAGATCAGAAAAAGAGCCGGAAAGATTATTGAAAACCAATTGCTCAAAACCGGGCGTGTGCTTGATGTGCGTTGTTGGGAATCTTCCGATATGATCGAAATCGACCTGCACCTGCCATCTGCCGATATGCATACCTGGAACCAGATCCCATATATTAAACTTTGCGTGGATGACTTTACTTTTCGCGATTATACACCGTTTGGATGGGATGCAGAAATAGCCACCTGTTCACTGTTGATCGATACCGATCACGACGGTCCGGGAAGCCGTTGGGCCAAATCACTCCGTACCGGCGACACCATCCATTACCTGAAAACGGAAAGTACACGCCAGGCGCCACATCCAACTGATTTTGTGGTTGGCCTGGGCGACGCCAGCAGTCTGGGCCATCTGCTCGCCCTGCAACAGCTCACCATGCCCAAAGCCCGTTTTGATGGTGCAGTGCTCTTACCCAACCCAATCAATGGAAAGTTACTATTAGAATATTTTTCTACACCATTGAATATCCTACCGACAGCTTCGGAAATTACAGATTGGTTATTAAAACAAGGATATTGTACTGCACACACCTGGTTTTACCTTATCGGAAATGATCATTTTGTTGCAGAATTACGCAAATTATTGAAAGGCTTAGGACATCACAATATCCGGGTAAAGGGATTTTGGTCTTGATCAGGTACATCTATGGGATTTCGCTGATGTATTTTTTAATCAGCGCTACCCCATCCCTGTCAATAATAGTGGTACCGATTTTGGGCATATGGTACTCGCCCATTTCGGCCGTTCTTACAATGATATTGCTTTTATTAAACCTGATACCTGTATGGTCTAAATCCGTCTTATAATCAAGATTTAAAGTCGTATGACCAGCAACACCACCCGGTTGATGGCAATGTGCACAATTGATATCCATATATGCCCTGGCTCTTTGTACCAATGGTAAGGAAAGATCATGGTAGTTGGGTAAGCTGGTTAAAGCATCGATTGGTGTCTTTTTAAAAATTCCTTTTTTCATCAGGTAAACCAACTGGTTGATACTTTTGCCATCCCTTTCAACCCTGATGTTGAGGTTTCTGATTTTTGGTCCGATTGGAAGGATTGTTTCATTTAACCGGTGGCAGCTTCCACATTCTTCCCTTGTAGGGATGTGATAGGCGATTTTGAGTTGCTTACCAGTTTGGTTGGTAAAATGGATTGGAACCCTTGCACCTTTGGTTACCAGGAAAGCTTCATTTTGCGCCGCATTCCACCGGAAAGTGGCTACATTCCATTTCGATTGACGTAATATAAGTAAACGCGTTTCTATTATCTGCCTGCCTTTATTGACCACATGTGTATAATAAAAAGTTTTGGCGATAATCGTCCCTTCGGGGAAAACAGGCAAGCCCTCCCCATTTAAGATCACCTGCCTGCCTCTGGGCAATTTGATTAAACGCTGTTTTTCTGCCTCATCGGTAAAAAGCGTAGAAGAAAGCTGCAGGGTCTCCACGCCATTATTGGGTTCGAGGCCAGCCATGTTTCCCTTAAAAAGCTTGTAAAAAGATAACTTGCTATCGAAACTGATTACATTATCAATATTTTTTGTACCTGAGTTATGGCACGACAATACATAAACTACCGGACACAGCAAAACAGCCATGATGAGGAGGTATTTCTTGAATTTCATACAGAAAAGCCGCTTAGTTTAACCTTTTTCCGTCATCTTCATGGATAATGGATTGAGGGATTAAAATATACCTATCGACGTAAAAAGTACCGAAGGGAATTACACAGGCAACGAGCACTTTCCATGTTAGTTTAGAGAATATCCATTTATAGGAAACGCCAACACTGAGCGTAATGAAAACAAACAGGCAAAAAAGCAGGCCATGTATCGGGCCCATGAATTTTACCAGTTCGGGCCGGTTTAAAAAGTATTTAAGCGGAACGGCAACAAATACAAGTACCAACAGAGAAATGCCTTCGAGAAAACCAATGATTCTGAGTCTTCCGATAGGGGTTTTTAAAAGATTGAACATAACAATTGAATGGATTTAAAATGATCTTATAAACGGACGGTTGGCAAGCGGGGAAAATGGCCATGGAATAGCCACAATGATAACCAACAGCGCAAGGACAAACCATATGAGCATGGTAGAAAATTTCTCCTTATCGGCTGGCATTCTTTTGGCTTTGGCCGAACCGATGGTGATCAGTACAACAGCTGTGGCCATAAGCCAAATATGTACATACTTAAAAAATACATGTTCGCTCAGTAATTGATGGGATTCGTTTGTTGGCAAAGCATATTTAACCACCGGGCTAATCATATATAGACTTAACCCCAGCAGCAGCTGAATCTGTGCAATTGTAGCCGTAACATGCCTCATCATATTATCATGGGCGGTAAATGCCCTTTGTAACCAACGGCCCCTACCCGCAATATAAATGCTGTAAAGAAGCGATAAGAGCACGAGCCACCTGTTAACCGAATGTAGACTTAAAAGAATCTGATGCATAAATAAAAGTTTAAAACATACTAATTAGTATGTTTTTGGATAAAAAAATATTAAAGATTGGTTAAATACATTTTAAGGCCTTTCAAATAGGTTTTATAACTTGCTTTACCCAAAGCCTTGCCCACGTTCCTCACTCCCCCATATCCCGAAATGATCAGCATGGCGGTTTCTTCCGGAACAAAAGCACTTTTAAACAGCCGAGCAGATTGTCCCTTATTAAGGGAGGCCACAATTGCATTCTGCCAGTGCAAAACCAGTTTGGACAATGCTTTTTTAAACGTATCGTTCATTGGCGACATTTCTTCAATCATGTTAATTGCAGGACAGCCGTAATCAACATCAAAAAAGGGATCCTTAAGCAAAAGATTTTCCATCATCTCATAGATATCTTTTTTCGGATCATTGCCTTCCACTAATGGCTTAATCAATACGTTATACATACCCGGGTAAAGAAATTCGTTGATCAGGCTTAAACCCATCTCATCTTTCGTCTTAAAGTGATAAAAGAAAGCACCCTTGGTGAGCTGTGTAGTTGCCACGATTTCATCGATACTGGTTCCCTGATAACCTCTGCGGTAGATCAGATCAAAAGATTTCTGCAAAATCATCAAACGGGTATCAGTTGCCTTCGACATAACATACTAATTAGTATGTTGCAAACATAAAGAATATTTTAAGTCGAATTCTAATGGATTTGTCATAAACATCTTGAGGTCATGGTGGAGATCAAACATCATTATATAAAGGCTATTTCGACTAATATCAACGCAATTTCGCCTACTCTCAGCGGCTTTTTAACCTGAAATTTGATTGTAAAGTAATTCATGAGAAAATGGGATCGCAGAGATATCAACTTCATGAACAAGGAATTTAGCGATTCCTGTAACAGAGCCAAGGACTTACAGATTAAATAAAATGGCAACTAGCATCATAACAAAATTCACGATTGGAACCGAGGAAGGCATCAATACCTTATTTTTTATCAGCAGTGAAATAACAAGAGAGCGGTTGAAGGAGAAAATTTCAGATCAGGAACTTGAGGATTATATCAGTACAAACTTTAATAAAGACACCTTAATGGGCGAATTAAACAGCTTGTCTAATCAATACCTTATTGTTTACGCAGATGATAAGCCTGCTGGTTATGCCAAAGTAAGTTCCAAAGGAATAAGGCCATCGATTTTTGGTGGCAAAACACTGGCCAGAATAAGTGATTTTGGCGTATTGGCTAAATATGATGATCCTTTGATCTGTAAATCGTTATTCGAAAAATGCCTTTCGATATCCAAAATGCAACAAGTGATCTGGATAAGTGATTTCGAAGGCAGTCCTTATCTGGACTTATTTGAATGTTATGGTTTCAAAAAAGAAATCAATATTACACTCTCAAAGGAACTGTCCTTGCCTGTAACTCACTTTGTGAAAGAGAAACCGTAAATTTAATAGCTTCACGCTTTTGGCAAAGGTCAATCTAACTGAATTTCTTAATCAATACTGATATAAACACCATTAAATATAGCATTAAATGAATACCAGAAATAACGAATTGAATATGCCAATGCTTGGTTTTGGCACTTTAATACCGGATGCCGCCACTACAATCAGCGCTACAAAGTATGCCTTAGCGGCTGGGTTTAGGCATTTTGATGCCGCAGAACGGTACCGCAACGAAACAGAGGTTGGCATAGCCTTACATGATGGAATTGCCAGTGGCATTAAACGCGAAGATATTTTTGTAACCACTAAACTGTGGAATACCAACCACAGGCCAGAGCGTGTTGAGGCAGCATTTGAGGCCAGCTTAAAACGGTTGCAGCTTACTTATATTGATCTATACCTGATCCATACGCCATTTGCATTTCAACCTGGAGACGAACAGGATCCCAGGGATGGAGATGGAAACCTTATTTACGACCATAGCATTAGTTTGCCCGATACCTGGAAAGCAATGGAACACCTGGTAGATGGTGGTAAATGCAGGGCCATTGGTCTTTCGGATATAAATTTAGAACAATTAAAAGAGATCTACGAATCAGCGAGGATTAAACCAGCGGTGATACAGGTGGAAGCACACCCATATTTGCCTGAAACAGAATTATTGGAATATTGTAAAGAAAAAGGCATTATATTTTTGGCTTTTGCACCACTGGGTCATGGAATAAGACCGGGTCTGCTAGAAAACCCGGTAATTAATGCGATTGCTTCCCGTGTAGAGAAAACACCAGCTCAAGTGCTTCTGGCCTGGGCAGTACAGCGGGGTACAGCACTACTTACCACACCAAAAACAGCTGAACGTGTAAAAGAAAATTTCGATATCTCTCCCCTTCCGGAAGATGCGATGGAAGAAATTAATGCGATAAAAACCAGGCAACGTTACAATCACGTGGTAAAAACTGGTTCGCCAGGTTTCATTCCACAAGGCAGTTAAACAAGTTAAGCTGATGAAAGACGAAAAAATACGTGAAGCCCTTATGGCACACTGGCATGCTTCGGCAATCGGTGATTTTGATGCAGAACATGAGATTTATGATGATGATGCGATTTGCGATTATCCGCAATCGGGTGAACGGATTATTGGACGGCGTAATTTACAGGCTTTAAGGAGTCACCATCCTGATAAACCTTCGGGCTTCGAGATTAAGCGGATCACTGGAAATGGCAACCTCTGGATCACAGAATATAGCATTGATTACCGGGAGCAGTCTGCCTATACCGTAAGCATTATGGAATTTGTTGATGGAAAAGTAGTACATGAAATACAATATTTTGCTGAAGGCTTTCACCCGCCTGCCTGGAGGAGTAATTGGGTAGTGCTGATTCCGTGATGCACATTAGTGATAAATGTTTATGCTGATCCTGCAAAATAATCGATATTAATAACCAGATCCGATAATAAAAAGAGTAATGGCTAATTAGCCCCACCATTTATGCTAACTGATATTATTGACAAAGACCTTAAAATAATTTTCTGTAGAATTAACCCAGGACTAAAATCGGCATGGGACGGACATCATTTTTCGGGCCGCAGCAACCGGTTCTGGAAAACACTTCATCTGGCCGGCTTTACACCCTACCAAATTGATGGGATGAACGATACAAGTATTCTCGATTTTGGTTATGGACTAACTACCGCGGTAGATAGGGCAACCATACGTGCTGACGAACTTTCTAAAGAGGAATTTGCGGCTTCCATCGAAGCCTTTAAGAAAAAAATGATTCACTATCAGCCAAAATATATTGCATTTCTAGGCAAAGCAGCCTACATGGCTTTTTCAGGGAATAAACATTTAACCTGGGGCCATCAGGAAGAAAAATTCTGTGGTGCCTCTGTTTGGATATTGCCTAATCCCAGTGGCTTAAACAGGGGGTTTACACTTAACGATCTTGTGAAACATTATAGCGAATTATATTCAGCTATGTTCTGACGATCCAAATTTCCCTCTTTATCCATATTGCCTAAAACAATCCACGAGACTGAAATCGCTTTACCATTTAAGAAATATAAGGTCATTTTAAATGACATGTCTTATATTTCTTATGGTAAAAGCATGGGCAAGTTAGCTGATAAAGGAGATATTTAACCACCTGGGTGTTTCTAGGTGTCTAAGGCTTTCGATTAAATCTGAAGTTTATATTTTTAAACCCCTAACACCTTAGCGCTCCTGAGTTTCTCTTACCATTTCTCATTGGCGATAGCCCCGATGCATACTTCCAACTAAGCTTTTTTATTGCAATATATTAATGTTAGCATAGCCTTCACAAGGCGATTGAGACTTTTCATTGATGGTCTTATACAATAAATTTATTGGTCCTTCCTTAGAAAATATCTCGTTTAAGTAATCAGGTATGGGTGTTGATTTCTTGAACTCCTGCCCTTTAGTATTAAGCTCATCATTATTTTGAATACTGGTCATCTTTTCTATTGATTTTTCTGTTTGCTGCGCTGGATTTTCCATTTTATTTAATTATTTTAAAGTTTTTAGATTTGAACGATAGTTTAGGTTGTTGATGGTGAATCTCTTCTTACCCCAGTGATAGCTTTTACCTATTGATGGAATAAAGATAATAAGCAAGGCGATGCCGATTAATACCATGCCAAACAGCATAAATATGTCTCGGTTGCCGAGCAATTGACTCTGTTGATTCAGGTTTTGCCAAATGGCAGCATTTGCCAGTGCCGAGGCCTGATCGGCTGTAAAACCCTTAGTGATATATAATCCCCGGTAGAAACTCAGCCTTTCGGCCATATTTTGGCTTTCAGGGCTTAAATAACCTAGAAATCTTTCCTTAAACCTTTGGCTAAGATAGAGTTGCAGGTTATAAAAGCCTGCAAAAGAATTTAAAGTTGCGGTAAACCGCGTACAGGCCGCGAGTACCAATCCTGTTGCACCGGTATCAGCTGGTGCTGAAGATAATACATATATCATCAGGGGAACAAATAACAAACCTGAAGCTGCTCCCTGAATAAATATGGGAGCCAGGAGATCTGCAAAAGAAAGATCGGGGGTGAGCAAAAAAGACATCCACATGTTAACCGCACCCATGAGGCCAAATCCAGTTATAAAAAGCATTTTTAGTCTGACTCTTTTCGCAAGCAGCAATTGAATTGAAATCACCAGCATTCCAACCATTGCTACAATATTGCAGAGCCCCAATTCGATTACCTCCAGTGTGCTCCATTTCAGGATACCTGTTGCATAATTGTAAATTAGGTTAATACTATCCTTACTTCCATAATAAATGGCCAAAAGGCAAATGCCTATTACAAAACTGCGCAATTTAAACGCCTTAAGGTGTACCACGGGCCTTTTAACAATGTGCTGCCTGTACAGAAACATTAGCGCTCCGGTTATCGTGGCGAGGGTGCTGTAACATATGCGTTTATCAGCGAACCAATAATATTTCGATCCATAGATGATAGTATAGGCTGACGCCAGTGCTGTAAAGGCAAAAATCACCATTCCACTCCAATCAATCTGGTAAAGCGGGTAAGCTTTATGACCTGATGACTGCTTCAACATGAGCAGAATGATCAGCACCATTAACAATTGAAACATGATCAGGTAATCATAGCTTACCTTCCAATCGGATGATTCGACCACTATACCCGCAACCAAACCGATAAGCACAGTATTGCTCAATATGGTCCCATAAAATACCGCAGGGGCAATGGTCTTTACCTTTTCGGCCGGCAACCTTGTAAATATCAGGAGCAGTGTAAATACCAACACATTGCCTGTTAAAATCCCTTGAAAAAATCTGATCACCAAAAACAGGTTGATATCCCTACAATAAATACAAAGCGCGTTTAAGCATATCGCCAATAGCAAACTCAATATCAAATAGCTCCTTGCCTGGAAATATCTAAAAAAACGGAACTGGAGGGGGATAACGGTAATGATGCCTGCATAGGTTGCCATTACTGCAAACGAAATATCCTCGGGCTGGGCACCAAGATAGCCAACCATATAGTTCTGGGTAAGTACGAACATACCCAGTTGCGATAACGAAGATAGCAATAATAGGAAAAGTGCAATACGTATGCCCCAGTGCCAGCCAGTTATCCAATCTTTAAAATAAACCGGCTTCATGATTTCGCCTGTTTTTTAACTGCAACAGTTACACTCATACCTGCAAGTACGTTTCGCTCTTCTCCCTTATCAAAGCTTATTTTTACCGGAATCCGTTGAATGATCTTCACAAAATTTCCTGTCGAATTATCAGGTGGCAAAAGCGAGAAACGCGAACCTGTTGAGCCCGCAATAGCGATAATCTTGCCTTTAAATACTTTTCCATCTATTGCATCCACCCTGATTTCTACAGGCTGCCCTACATACATTCCGCTCACCTGTGTTTCTTTATAATTCGCCGTAATCCACTTCTCTTTTTCATTTATAATGCTTACCAATGGCTGCCCACTTTGTATCTGCTGGCCTTCCATAATATTTTTGCGTCCGAGTCTGCCGCTATAGGGTGCACGGATAACAGTATATGATAGGTTTAACCTAGCCAGCTCTAATGCGGCTTGTTTTCTTTTGATATCGGCCTGCAGAATGGCGAAATGGCTTTTTAGTTCTATAATCCGGGATTCACTGGTTTTAAGTCCGTTTTGTGCGCCGCTATAATCGCTCGCCGCTACATCATAACGTGCTTTTACCTGTTCGAGATCGGCACCCGTTGCTGCCTCTTCCTTTACCAGATTGCTATAGCGCTCAATGTCTTGCTGCTGCTGTACATATCGCGCCTTTGCACCATTAATCTGATCCTTATTAACCCGCGTACCTGTTTTGGCCGAACTGATACCTGCGCTAAGCACGGTAAGCTGTGCCCGGGCATCATCCATCGCAGCTTCAGCAGCCTGAAGCTGTGCACGGTACTCCCTGTCGTCTAACACCACCAAGGTATCGCCCTGTTTTACGATCTGATGTTCGTTAAAACGCACTTCCTGTATATAACCTCCAGCCCTGGCCGAAACCGGATTGATGTACGATTCTACCTGTGCATCGTTTGTTTCTGCATAAGCATTACTATATTTCCAGTATTGATAAAAATATACTATACCAACAAGTACCAGTACTATTCCCGCAACCGTGATCACGACGTTTCCCGGATGTATTTTATGATTCTCTTTTTTCATTTTTATTTTTTATTATAAATTGCCACTGCTGTAAAGGACATGGTAATAGATGGCCAGGGCATCAGTTTGTGCCTTTACCAGATTAAATCTCGATTCTTGATAGAGATTATCGGCATCAAGCAGATCAGTCAGCAGAGATAACTGGTTCAAGTATTTGGTATTTACGATCTTGTAATTTACTTGGGCCTGCAGTACAGAATGTTCATTAACTGATATCCGCTTAAGGGCTTCTGCATATCTGATGGCGTAAGATTTTAACAAAATCCGTGCGTCATCACGGGAGGCTTCTTTCTGTATTTCAAGTTCTTTTACCCGTAATTTACTTGCAGTAAGTTTGCTTTTGTTGTGGTATATGGAAGAAATGCTATACTGTACCTTGAAACCCACAAAACCAATGGAATATGCCTGGTCAACAGGTGGAAAGAAAAGGTAATTGGGATAATTTAAGCCATAGCCTGCGTACAAACCAAAGCTGGGTAAATTGCTACTTTGTATTCCTTTTAGTTTCGTTGCTTGCAGTTCCATGTTTTCGGTAACTTTCTGTACCGGGTAGGAAGAAACATCTCCCAGGCCAACAAGGGGTAATAGCGAGGCAATATCCGGTTTGCGCATGCCAGCAGAATCGGCAGGGATGATCATTACCGAATCGGGTACATTCATTAGAACATCTAGTTTTTGGTTGGCTATCGAAATATCATTTTCATTCTGCTCAAGCGAAAGGGCTACATTTGATAAGGCTACTTCTGCGCGTAACACATCACTCCTGGTTACCTTCTGATTTTTATAAAGCGAATTGATATTCTTTAACCGCGTTTGTGCTCTTTTAAGCTGCTCAGCGATAAATTTTCGCAGATCGTATAGCCTTAACAATTCAAGATATTGATTGGCCGTTTGTAAAGCAATATTCCCTGCCTGTTCCCGTGTATTCAGTTTGGCTAGGCTTAACCGCAAATCGGCCTCGCTTTCAAATGCCCGTTGCTTGCCTCCGCTGTAAATATTGAACAACGCATCAATACCTAAAGCAGCACTGTTCGAACCTGGTTTTCTCGGCCCAGTAGTAGCATGATTAAGGCCTTCAGTAAAAAGCGTTAGCCCTGAGAAACGCTGATAAGAAGCGTTCGCATTAACCGTTGGCAAGGCATTGCGATAAGCATCCTTACTGTCTTCGGCACTGGCATCTTGCCCGATATTGGCGGCCATTAGCCATTTATTCTGACTTTTGGCAAATTGTATGGCCTCGGCAAGGCTAACCTTATAGTTCGCCCCAGCTAATACCTGAGCGCTTACCCTGATTGGCTTTGATAAAAAAATATTGAGCAATAAAAGTAAAATTATTAAAAACGGACCTTTGCCGTTACAAGCATATTGATACATGGCTTATTGTCTTTTGATTAGACAAAAATCCTGTAAAATATGGCCCTATAGTCGATTATATTGCGCTAATATTAGTCGAAATGGCGTATTACACTGAAAAGAGTTTTTAATTAAACTGTTTGCGGTACTCGAGGGGCGATATACCGGAATTGGCCTTGAAAAACTTACCAAAAACAGATTGCTCAGAAAAGTTTAACATGCTGCTGATCTGTGATACTGTAAGTGTTTTGTTCTGAAGTAAAACCTTGGCTTCGAGCATCACTGCATCATCGATCCATTTTCCTGCAGATTTGCCGGTCTGTTTTTTTATAGCTGCTGAAAGTGATTTGGGCAATAAAAAAAGCTGATTGGCATAAAAATCGAGTTTACGTTCGTACATGTAGTTTTTGGCCAACAGCTGCCTGAATTTTTTAAAAAGCAGATTGCCTTTTAACGCAGAAGCCGTATCGGGAATGTGCTGACGGTAATAAGCATCAATTTCATAAACCAGTGCAAAAATATAACTCCTGATCAGTTCTTCCTGATGAAAACCACCTGAATCCTGAGTTAATTGAATGAGTTCGTATATTTTGTTGATTTTGATAAAATGGGCATCTTTGAGCGGTAAAACAATAAGTTCGCTATTTTCGAAAAAATTATACTTAAACAGGAAAAACAGATCGGCATAACGTTCCAATAAAAAGGTATCCTTAAAAAATATTACATCCATTTTCAGAAGGTCGCTGCGTTTGCTAAAATACCGGATAACAGATGGTCCTAGCGTAATAATCGCTGGTGCATCAACATCCCATGAGCTTAGCCCAACATTAAGCCTTACGCCCCCTTCTTTAATATAGGCAATGGCATAACTTTCGGCCCTGTAAGGTTCTTCATGGTAAGGATGATCGCCCGAACCAATGAAAAGATACTCCCTGTTATGATCCGGCACTGAGAAAAGCCGGCTGTGCCTTGCAAGAGAAAAGGTCTTCATGTTATCCATTAATATAAAAATACAAAATAGAATCGTTTTCAATGCCATGTGCATTGTTGTATTCTTTTACGATACGCGAAGACCATACCTCACCATTGGCAGAAATATCCCTCAAGAAGGTAATCGCGAAATTTAATGTTGTTTTTATGCTACTACAAAAGAGTAGTTAAGCTTCATCATCGGCTGAAGCAATCCCTAGATTTCTGACCACATTTAATACGCCTGTCCGCCAGTGTAAGTAACCCAATGTTCCACAGATTTCGATTACCTGCTCTTCGATTTTAGCGGGCACGTCATTAACGACACGGAAACGGATTTTATATTTTGGATTGTAACTGATATAGATGATGACATCGGCATTACGCTCCCCAACATCTGAAAGAAACGCCAGATGTTGATCACGCAACTCTTCTGCAGCACGCTGTAAACGTTCATTCATTAACTTCGAAAGCGCTTTATCCGGAACAAAATCAGTCTCCAGAATCGCCAGTACCGTAACAACCATGCCTGCAAAAATAAAAACCTAGGCCATATCTACAAACCCAATTTACCAAAGCATTGAAAATGAGCTATAATAATTTCTCATCCCCATATAAATTTAAATTCTTTTATATCAGCTTAACAGCCTGTTAATAGCAGGCTGTTAATTTGCGTACATGCAGATCACCAGACATAGCTCCAGCCAAATACTTAACGCCATCAAAATAGGCGACCAGATAGAAGATCATCTTGGTAACGAGGGAAGAGTAGTTGATATCGAAATCCTGAAAAAAAATATCGGAATCCAATATTATTTCCGCTTGCATAAGAAAAAAACGATTTTAATTATAAAATAAGCTGATAAAAGTGATTGATCAGTTTAATGAATATACGCTTACATTGCGTAATCTCTTTTAAATTGCTCAGGGGTCAAACCTGAATATTTTTTAAAAAACTTGGTGAAATAGGAATTGTCGTTAAAATTTAACTCGTTTGCAATTTGGGAAATATTGACCTCGCCACTCACTAACAGGCGTTTGGCTTCGAGTAAAATCCGCTCCCGGATCACCTCCCCTGCCTGCGCCCCAATAAGTTCCTTACAAATGGCATTTAAGTGATTAGGTGTGATAAACAGCATTTCCGCATAATCCTTGGGCATTCGTTTCAAGAGATAATTTTCCTCTACCAGCTTTTGAAAATTGCGCAACACCAACATATTGTGTGTTTGGAACTGCGGCAGCTGCGTAACGGCCATATGCTGCTCTACCAATAGGAGAAGGGATAGTAACAGCACTTTTTGAAAATCGATATTTTTATTTTGTACTGTATTAACCTGGTTGTACAATTGTTTACAAATGATCTCTAAATCTGCCCTAACTTCACGGGGTATGGCTTTAACATTTGAATGATGGGTACCTGAAAAAAAGGGGAAACTTTCCAGATAATCTGGTTTTAGCAAAAATGACTGGAAAAAATCCTTTTCAAAATTAACAATATAGCCATCCACATCATCGTTAAAATCCCAGGTGTGCACCTGCCCGGGCGACATAAAATAAATCTGCCATGGAGTTACCTCATATTTATTAAAATCGATAGAATGCCTACCAGCACCAGAGGTAAAAACCACAAAATGATAAAACGTATGCCGATGAGGAAAAATGAGGTTTTTGTGTGTATCCAGATAGTGCTTTAACCGATCGACTAAAATATCACCACGTTGGTTGTCGGTTATTGTACAAGAATCTAGAATGGGGATAACTTCTTTCATTCGCAATATTAATGATTGCGAATCTAATCAATTTAAGAAAGCTCCCCAATAGAAATTAATTTCCATTTGTATTTTCGCCTATCCGGGAGGGATCGTAATGTAATCCCGGAGAGAGCCAGTACAACAAAACCATTCTGGAATACCTGTAATTAAAAGGCGAAAGTAAGGCTACACCAGCGAATATCACAACTACGAAATACCAAAGATTTTCATAAACAATATCAAGACCAAAAACATAAGCGGCTACACTAATCGAAATAATTTCCGCTACATTCATGGCATAGCTTACAAACATGGCCACATAAAAGTATCCGGGTTCGCGTTCGAATTTTAACGCACATACCTTACATACCTCGTTCATCTTTTGAATTTTCAGTCCATAAACCGCACCGGTAAAAACCGATCCCATCCTGCACCTCGGGCATTTTGAATGCACAAAACCACTCCACTGAGATACGGTATGTTTTTCATGACTTAATTTTAAATCTGAAAATTGATTGTTGATGTGCTTTTCCATAAAAAAATTCCTTTATCAAAGGTAAATAGCCAATTGAGATTTTTCATTGTATCAATCAACTTATTAATGGTATTATTTATGGGCTAGTTAATAATTTAACTGTTGCGATTTTGCCTTATCTATTTTATAATCTACGTTCATCTTCTTGTATTGGGAGATCATTGATACTTGCAAATCTTTTTTGCATCAGACCGTTTTCGTCAAATTCCCAATTTTCATTACCATAGGCACGGTACCATTGTGCGTTAACATCGCAGTATTCGTACTCAAATCTAACAGCAATGCGGTTACCGGTAAAAGCCCAAAGCTCTTTTTTAAGTTTATACTGTAATTCTTTTTCCCATTTTCCGGAAAGAAATTCAACAACGGCTTCCCTCCCATTAATAAACGTGGATCTGTTGCGCCACTCCGTATTTTTAGTATAAGCAAGCGAAACCCTAACCGGGTCCTGGCTGTTCCAGGCATCTTCTGCCAATTGTACTTTCTCTATCGCGGTTTCGCGGGTAAATGGTGGTAAAGGAAATTTCTTTTCCATGTCTTTTTGCTTTCAACTTTACCTAAAATTACGCAACCTATGATGAAATAAAATTTATTTGAAAATTTACAGCAAAAAGTACCACAACTCAGTTGAATAGTACCATTTGTGCCTTAAAGGCTATATTCTTCGTTTTCTTTGAGAATAACTGCAGATATACACGCATGGAGAGGAATTAAGCCTATCTCAAATAAGCCTCTTGCTTGAGACTTAAAACAAAGTTATATTTGGAAACAGATCGTTTTACAGCCATGGTTTTTAAAAATAATTCAAATGAGTTTCTATGTGTGACGGAACTGAACAAAGAAAACCAAAACAGCGTTTTCAATGTCCGGGAAACAGATATGACCTTTATTTGGAATACAGGTGATGATTTAAACATCACGGTTGATAAAGTTCCGTACCACCTTTCGAGAAATGAAATTATTTTTCTGACAGAGTTTCATAAAATTGATGCGATTGATATTGATACGGCAAGAATGGTGCGTTTTAATCAACCATTTTTTTGCATCATTAACCATGATAATGAAGTTGGAAGTAAGGGGCTTCTATTTTTTGGGGCAACAGGTGTACCTGTTGTTACAGTTGAGGAACAGTTTGTTAGGGATTTCGAAATCTCATGGGACATTTTCATGAGAGAGATGAGCCAGGATGATATTCTTCAAAAAGATATGTTACAGTCGATGCTTAAACGGATGCTGATCCTATCCGTAAGGATTTTAAGAAAATCGACCAATCTAAATAAGTTGGAAAACAGTCAGGCTGATATGATCAGAGAATTCAATTACCTGGTAGAAAGTCATTTTGCTAAACACCATGATGTTGCCTTTTATGCTTCGAAGCTGAATAAATCGCCCAAAACCCTTTCCAATTTATTCTCTATGGTATCTCAGCGTGCGCCCTTAAACATTATCCACGATAGGATCATGGCGCATGCGCGGCTACAGATACATTACACCAACCTTTCGATTAAAGAAATCGCTTATAAATTGGGTTATGAAGATATCCAAACCTTTAGCCGGTTTTTTAAAAATAAAGAAGGAATATCTCCGGTACAATTCCGCGAAAAAAGTGCCTTGCTTCAAAATTAACCTTCCTTTTCCTCTCGTTTAAAGTTTTCATTAAGGGCATTGCCAGGCCCTTTTTTCCCACTTGCAAACTCATTTGATCCTTTTTTAACCTAAAGGAAAAAATGCCAACTCTTCGGGAAAAGCTGCCTATCAACAGCCTTATCTTTCTTTGCAAATTTGTCCTGTCAAAAAGAAAATAGTGTTTAAATAAAAAAATCAGAAAATGAAAAATATAGCAATTAATGGATTGGGCAGAATAGGCAGAGCAGCACTAAAAGTAATTTTAGAAACTAAAGATTTACAGCCGGTTGGCATAAACGATTTAATGAGCATCGAAAATGCAGTGTATCTTTTGAAACATGATAGCATTTATGGAACTTACGAAAAAGAAGTCAGCCATAAAGACAACTTTATTTATATTAACGGCCAAGCGATCAAGTATACTTCGTTTAAAGAAATAAATGATTTACCCTGGAAAGCGTTGAATGTAGATGTGCTTATAGAAAGTACCGGAGTATTCACCAATAAAGCAGATGCAGAAAAACACATTGCTGCAGGTGCCAGGTTTGTCGTCATTTCGGGACCGACCAAAGATACGCCAACTGTAGTACATGGGGTAAATACAGCAGACGGTAAAGTGAATATATTCTCTTGCGCCAGTTGTACAACCAATAACATTAGTCCAATTATAGAAATTATTGGGCGAAGGATAGGCATAAAAAAGGCCATATTAAATACTACTCATGCCTATACCGCCTCGCAGAGCCTGGTAGATGCACCTTCTAAAAAAGAACCAAGAATGGGTAGGGCAGCCGGAATGAACCTTGCCCCTGCTGCAACTGGTGCAGCCATTGCCACCACCAAAGCGCTACCACAATATTTAGGTAAATTTGATGGCGTGGCCATCCGTGTGCCCGTAGCTATAGGTTCAATTTCTGATATTACATTTATTTCCGAACGGCCAACTACTATAGAAGAAATCAATACCATTTTAAGCGAAGAAGCCGCTACAGAAAGATATCAAAGTGTAATCAGTACCAGTAACGAACCCCTGGTTTCAACAGATATTATCAAAAGCCCTTTTGCTGCGATTGTAGACCTGGAAATGACCCGTGTAGTAGATGGCGATCTGGTTAAAGTAATGGCCTGGTATGATAATGAGTGGGGTTTTACAAATCAAATGATCAGACAGATCCAGTCTCTTTAATTAATAAATCAATACCAATTAAGATGAATTATTCAGAACTGGCATTTACGGATGCCATTAAAAAACTGCAGGAAAGATTGGGCAGCAGGCTCAGTTATGAAAGGATGGAAAAGATGAGCCATGTTGATGGCCTAACGGATTCAGAACAGAGTTTATTGCCCATCTCGATAGTTTTTACATTGCATCTTTTGGTGAAAACGGATATCCTTATATCCAGCACCGTGGTGGACCGAAAGGCTTTATCAAAGTAATCGACAAAGCCACCATTGGCATCGTCGATTTTATCGGCAACCGTCAGTATATTTCCACTGGCAATATCTCAGAAAACCCAAAGGTTTCACTTATTTTGCTCTCCTACCCACTACGGGCAAGGTTAAAAATTTATGCAGAGGCAGAGATCGTCGAAATTGATGAAAATCATAATAATCTGTATGATTTCCTTAAACCCGAAGATTATAAGTTTAAACCCGAACGGATGCTGGTTTTTCATATCAAGGCGTACGATTGGAACTGTCCGCAGCACATCACCCCTAAATACAGTGTAGCGGAAATACAGGAGTTATTTGAACCTCAAAAACAATACATTACAACCTTAGAATTGGAAATTAAAGCCTTAAAGGAAAAGCTCAACAAACAATAATACTGTTTATTATACATCCTATAAGAATCATAAAAGAGGGCGAACATTGATCATGTTCGCCCTCTTTCCGTTTAAAGTCATCACACGTTAAACAGACCTATTTACAGTGAATGGATAGACGATCAATTCATGTGCAACAAAAATAATACAATTAACCGGCTTTGTGTCAGAACGCAAAAGATTAATATATCTCAATAGCAAAAAACAAAAGATCTTTTACCTTCCCAGTAGAAAAATCTCTTCTATCTTAATTTCTGCCATGTAACGGTAATATTTATCCAGGCCAGGCCACAAATAAATACCAATCGGTATATTCGCAACGTAAATTCTATCATTGATAAATCAACCCGGCATTTTGCCCTGCAGAACAAAGACGAATAATAATAAGAAAGAGGATTTCAGACCATAAAAGACGGATTTGGTGTGACTACCACAATCCATTTTTTGATGAAATAAAAGAACAAAAAAATTTAAATTAAAAAATACCGATCGGTATAAAAAACCAATAAAAGATGAACGGATTAAAACGGATCATGTTGCTGATCACAGTAATCGCAGCTGCGATCATGGAGCTTATCGATACCTCAATTGTAAATGTTGCCTTGAACTACATGAGCGGAAACCTCGGTGCTACGCTCGAAGATACCTCCTGGGTGATTACCTCCTATGCCATCGCCAACGTCATTATTATACCAATGACGAGTTTTCTGACAACCAATCTGGGCAGGCGAAATTATTATATCGGATCCATTATCCTCTTTACTTTTTGTTCTTTTATGTGTGGAAATGCCACCAATATCTGGGAGCTGGTGGGTTTCAGGTTTTTTCAGGGATTGGGCGGAGGGGCCTTGCTTTCGGTTTCGGCAGTAGTGGTTTATGAGCTTTTTCCAAAAGAAAAACAAGCCACCGCTGCAGCCTTGTTCGGCATAGGAATTTTTATTGGCCCTACCATTGGTCCTACGCTAGGTGGTTTTATTACCGAAAATTTTTCGTGGCCATGGATTTTTTACATCAACATCCCTTTGGGTATCGCGGCGGCTGTATCCTGTTATTTTTTATTGATGGAGCCTGCCATAAGTTCTGCCAAGCGAAAAATCGACTGGCCGGGCATTGCATTGCTGGCCATTGGCGTTGGCGCCTTACAAACGGTACTGGAGCGTGGCGAAACTGATGATTGGTTTGATGCAGGTTATATTATATTTTTAACGGTTTTAGCCATAATCAGCCTCACCAGTTTTATCTTATGGGAATTAAAGGTAGATAATCCGGTTGTAAATCTTCGGATTCTGAAAAGCAGGTCATTAAGCGTTGCAGCAATTCTTACCTTTATCACCGGCATCGGAATGTATACCTCCATATACCTTACCCCTGTGGTTGCCCAGCGCATACTTGGTTTTACACCCACACAAACCGGACTGATGTTATTGCCTGGCTCGATACTGGCTGTTCTGGCGCTTGTTGTATCAGGCAAATTACTTCAAAAAGGCGTTTCGCCTGCACTTATTATCTTTTTCGGTTTTTTATCCTTTATCTATTTCAATTATTCCATGTTTGGTATAAATCTCGATTCGAGCGCAGCATCCATCACCGGGAATTTGATTTTCAGGGCCTTGGGTATGGCACTGTTAACCGTCCCCCTGGGTACACTTGCCGTTTCTTCTCTCGAGGCTAAGGATATCCCTCAAGGCACAGCTTTCAATAATATGATGCGACAGCTTGGCGGATCGTTCGGAATATCGATCATCAATACCTATATCGCCAGACGGGTGGCCGCACACCGTACCGATCTGATCTCAAATATCAATCCCTATAATGAGGCCGCTGTTAGCCGGATAAATGCCTACACCAATGCATTCCACCAGAAAGGCCACACCTGGAACGACTCGAAACAACAGGCCATGATGTTAATGGAAAAAGTAGTGGTTAAACAGTCATCTTTTGCAAGTTATCTCGACGGTTATTTCTTAATCGGACTTTTTTTTGTGATCGTAATCCCGCTATTGATATTGGTAGCCAAAAGAGATAAAACAAAACCAGTTGTAGTGGCCGGAGGAGATCACTAAATGATTCATTATTTTAAAAGCAAATCTACAAGATCTTCTTTTTCTTTGCAAAGCAGGTGTAGCCTCTTCGGTTGCGGCAGTCCTTCTTTCCGCTCCTATCTTTTTGCGTTCGTAAGTAGATAATGATTGGACCTGCAACAAAAAGGATAACCGCTGCAATAAGGTTTAGGGAACAATAGACCCTGCAAGAAAACATCGCGAAATAACTATAAAAGAACAAATTGGCAACTATGCATCGGATTCCTTGCAGAAATGCCCGTACCTAGCCCCGGGCGCAGCGGCATCCCCGAAGCGCAGCGAGGGATACAGCGAAGCACGGGAACAAACCCAAATAGTTGCACAGTCATTGCGCTCCTAAAAATGAATAATTTAAAAAATGTACAGTGCCTTTTTGTAAAGCAAGTTCATTGCTTTTCGGTCAGGCCAGTCCTTTTTTCCGCTCTTATCTTTTGCGATCGTAAGTAGATAATGATTGGCCCTGCAACAAAAAGGATAACCGCTGCAATAAGGTTTAGGGAACAATAGACCCTGCAAGAAAACATCGCGAAATAACTATAAAAGAACAAATTGGCAACTACAACATCAGATTCCTTGCAGAAATGCCCGTATCTAGCCCCGGGCGCAGCGGCATCCCCGAAGCGTAGCGAGGGATACAGCGAAGCACGGGAACAAACCCAAATAGTTGCACAGTCATTGCGCTCCTAAAAATGAATATTTTAAAAAATGTACAGTGCCTTTTTGTAAAGCAGGTTCATTGCTTTTCGGTCAGGCCGGTCCTTCTTTCCGCTCCTGTCTTTTTGCGATCGTAAGTAGATAATGATTGGCCCTGCAACAAAAGGATAACCGCTGCAATAAGGTTTAGAATACACGGGATACTGCAGGAAACATAGTCAAATATCCAACAGAGGATAAATAGATGATCAACAGTTAAAATGAACGGTTTTTGGCCGATTTATAAAACCCGTTGGTCGAGAATTAAGCACTGTTGGTATAAAGCAGGAATAACCACTGCAACGTTTTGGCTTTACCTGCGTCTCATTATCAAAACAATCACAAAAACATTATATAAAAATATAAACAACAGTATTATGAAAACCTCAATCAAAACCCTGGCAACATCTGTATTCGCAGCAATCGTTTTAACTTCTTCTATCTTCGCTACACATGTAGTTGCAAACGAAAAACAACCTGTTAAAATCTCTGCACCTAAAGGTATCACCAAAGTAATGGTAAGTGGAAATGTAGAAGTTACCCTAATCCAGAACGGAACGGAAGGTGTGCGTTACAACGACGACAATACCGGCAAGGTAAAAGTGATGCAAGATGGTTCTGGCTTAAAAATCAGTTCGGAAGATCAAAGCCCGGCTAAAATTACCGTTTATGTAAAAAACATATACCGTATACAGGCATCGGATGATGCAGTGGTAAAAACAGAAGGCAAACTGGATGTCAAAAATCTTCAGGTATTCTTAACAGGAAACGCCGTTGCCAAAATCAATTCAAATACAGAAAGTTTATATACTGTAATTGAAGATCATTCAGACCTAAAATTAAGCGGTGCAACACAAAACCATAGCCTGGTAATGGGCAGAACACAAAAATTAGATTTAGATCGTTTTTCAGCATTAAAAACAGAGCTGAACACTCCTGAAGCTACCGTGCAAACAGCTTCATTCATTGGCTAAATAAGGCAATATAACATTCACGAAAAGGCGGTAGAAAAATTTTACCGCCTTTTTTATTTATAGTATATGGGGTTATCTTTCATTTTCTTCATGCTCGCCATAATGCTCAAACAGGAGATTTAAAATATTGGCCAGTACAGGGTTATGGTCGTCGGCACGCCAATTGATAAATATATCGGATTTAAAAGGCAGGGAAATAAACCGTAAACCCGGACTTTCGTGATGCAGGTAAGAATCAGGTAAGATGGCTATCCCAAGCCCCCTCCTCACCAGTGCAATAATGGTTGATCCGAATTCGGAGTGTAGAAATGCATCCGGGACAAAGCCGTACGACCTGAACAGCGAATGGATAATGTCGCTATAACTACTTCCCTCATCCTTGGTAGGCAAAATGAATTTTTCCTTTTTAAGGCTTTCGGCAGATAAATCACCGAATACTTTTAAATGATGTTCTTCCGGAACCACCAAAGCCAAATGATCGGAATGTAATTTCTTGGATTTTATACCTGCCTCACTGTTAATGTCTCTGGTAATGGCCAGGTCAATCTTATAGTTCTTCAGAAAATCGAGCTGATTTTCATATAACACCTGCACGAGTTTAATTTGAAGCTGAGGAAATACCTCACTGATCTTGACCAAAATATCGGGCATAATGGAAGCCGATATCGAATCGGGATGTGCAATGGTGATAGCACCGCGTTCGCCCAAGTGGATCTGTTTGGCAAACTGGTGGATATAATCCAATTCGCTCAGTTCTACCTCCCATTTCTCTTTTAAAAACTGACCAGCGGGTGTGAGTTTTACATTTCTTTTATTCCGGTCGAACAGTTGCAAACCCAGCTCACTTTCCAGCGACTGGATCTGGCGGCTTAAAGCAGATTGGGTGATGTTTACCTTTTCTGCTGTTTTCCAATAATGCAGCTGCTCTGAAAGGGCCAGAAAATACTTAATCCGTTGTAAATCCATTAATGCAATTTATGCATTAATAAATGAATAAATAGCATTTTAATACATTTAATAAGTGATTACATTCGTGCCATGGAAAATATCGCAATCGAAAGGGCAATACTTCAGGATGTACTCAAACTTCAGGAAATAGGAAGAACAACATTTGGGCAAACCTTTGCCGAACTCAACAGTGAAGAAAATATGCAAAAATATCTTCTGGAGAGTTTTTCGATAGATAAATTGACCAAAGAACTCAGCAATAAAGATTCTCAAATTTATTTTGCCATCCTCGATACAAATGTAATTGGCTATGTAAAGATTAACCTGAAGCAGGCCCAAACTGAACAGCTTGATCTGGATGCCCTGGAAATTGAACGGATTTATGTTAAAAAAGAATTCCATGGCCAAAAGGTAGGTCAGTTGCTTTATCAAAAAGCCATTGAAATTGCCCATAAAATAAAGGCTACTTATGTTTGGCTGGGTGTATGGGAAGAGAATCACCGGGCCATCGGATTTTACACCAAGAACGGATTTGAGCCTTTTAGCAAACATACGTTCTGGTTGGGAGACGATGAGCAGACCGATCTGTTGATGAAAAAAGTATTGGTAAGGGATAGCGAATCAACATCATCATAATGGATAAAAGAAATACTTTTCTTGTACTACTCATATTAGGAACTGCTTTCTGGGGCATTTCCTTTTCGGTTACCAAACTTGCTATCGGCCCGAACCAGTCTGCTTTATTTTTGTGCTATCGTTTTCTGTTGGCCACAATGGTTTTATCGATTGTTTTCTGGAAACATGTAAAAACATTAAATGTAAACCAGATCAAAACCGGTGCCGGACTAGCAGTTCCGTTAATGCTGGGTATTTATTTGCAAACACTGGGCATTACTCATACCTCTGCTTCGCAGTGTTCTTTTGTAGCCGGTATTACGGTAGTGATGATTCCTGTTTTTAAGTTGATTATTTACAAAAAGGCCGCACCATTAAAAATATGGCTCGCTGTGGTTATTGCGTTGATCGGCTTAGCGGTGATTTCCATTCAGGATAACTTTAACATTGGCACGGGCGACCTTTACACTATTGCAGGTGCATTTTTCTTTGCGGTATATTTAATTCAGATTGAAAGAGAATCAAAAATCAGGAATATTATCCCGACGATTGTTCCCATGTTTGCAAGCTGTAGTGTATTGACTTTTTTGTTATCCTTGAGCCAGGGAAATATAGCCTGGATTCCACAGGAAAGCACTTTTTGGATGGGGATCATTTATTGTGCGCTTTTCTCCACAGCTTATATGTATACCATATCCAACATATCGCAAAAATACATCAGTGCGGAACGGGTATCCATAATTTACCTTTTCGAACCCGTTTTTGGGGCCTTCGCCGCACACTTTATATTGGGCGAACACATTTCTTCCCGGCTTTTGATTGGAGGAGGATTAATCTTTATGGCTACTGTTGTACCCGAAATTAAACTGAAATGGCGGGTAGCAAATGTTACTTAGGACTTAAAATTACTGAAAGGCAGAAAAATCCATCTCTTCAAACTGCTGGCCGCCATATTCTCCTTCAATCGCATAATCATATAGGAGTTCGAAAGAAATAATCTTAATATCAACGGGATCGTAAACAATAGGAAAAAAGGGGCCACCCGGTTCGTCGTGGAGTTCAAAATCACCCTGTAAAACCCCACACGATTTGCAGGTATTTGCCCAATAGGAAGATTGGATGGATTTAGAAAAAGTATATTTGAGCTGTGGGTGAACTTTCTTGAAATATTCCATCGCATCGAGATCTGCACTTTGTACGTAACTAAACAAGGTTGGGTTCTCGCCTTTTACCCATATTACCGCTTCATTGTCAGGATCATCTTCATCTACCTGTTCCAGATGGTAATAATTTGTGGCTGCCGGAGCTACAACGGGAGTATTTTGTCCACACTTCCAGCAGGTTCTATTTGCGAAGGCCAATAGATAAGGTTTTCTGATAATACAGTCTAAACGCCCGGCCGGGATCCATTTGGCAAAACGGTTTACATCAGAAAGATGGTCTGGAATTACCCATTTTTTGATATCAGTGAGCCAAAAGGCGCCGAGTGCTTTGGCCTCGTCTTTATCGGCAAAAGGAACGTTAAGAATGTAAGGCATTTTAGATTAGGCTTGCTACACAAAAATAATCAAAATCTGCATATTCCTAAATCAAGGAACCTGTTATACTAAAAATTGTGATCGGTGTTGTCCTTGGAAAACCCCGATCACAATTTAATTCTTTCCTGTTATTTCATTAATGACAGACTTGCCTTTAATTCCTTCACTTTGGCATCTGTACTGTTTTCGGCACTGAATATGGTATTTGCACTGATTTCTTTTCCATAAAATGCCTTATTCGCTGCTGCATCCACATCCAAAGAAGCACCGTTTAATGAAAGTCCAGCAAAGAGGCCTTTACTCCGTGAGTAAGAATAAACTTCAGCATCCAGCTTATAATCGGTATTGGCCGAAGAACTCCGGCCCACCGGACCGGCCGCAACAGATAAATCGCCACCAAGGGTGAAACTACTTTTCTTGATATCGGTTAAACTGGTGCTGTGTTTAAAAACCAATACCAGCTCTACGGATTGAACACCGATCTGCAATCCAAAACTTCCTCCTGTAATGGTTACAAATACCGGGTTACTCCAGCTACCATCGGCTTTTTTGATCATGGCAATTCCTCTTCCTCTTTTCCCACCAACAACGAAACCGGCATTGATCATCTTGGGTACCACAATAATTCCTTGTGTAACAGCCAACAGTTCAGCAGGTATTGATTCTTTCATTTTGCCAAAATCGGAAAGCGCTACGGTAGCGGTCTCTATTCTTTTTGCTTCTTTATCCTGCGCAAATGCGCCTGAAGTGATTAATAATGCGGCGCACATACATGCCGTAATTTGTAATTTGATTGTTTTAATAAAGTTCATATTTCGGGTTTATAAAATTGCCGGAAGTACTTAAACCGCCGCAACATTGTATAAACGGATAGATGTGAAAGATGATACAGGGCAATGTTTTTTTGATATTCGGATGATTAATTTCATTTGATAAAGGCAGCGATTTTTGCATTTACATCTTCTCCCCTTAAATCTTTTGCTATTACTTTGCCCTCAGGATCAAGCAAAACATTTTGCGGAATGGCAGTGATGCCAAACCTTACTGCAACTTCAGTTTTGAAGCCTTTTACGTCGCTTACCTGTGTCCAGGGTAAATTGTCGTGTTTAACCGCACCTAACCATGATTCTTTTTTGTCATCAAGTGATACCCCTACAATTTCGAAGTTTTTGTTCTTCAATTCACCATAAGCTTTTAACAAAAAAGGATTCTCGGCACGACAAGGCACACACCAACTTGCCCAGAAATCGACCAGCACATATTTTCCTTTTAATGAAGACAGTTTGAATTCATTTCCGTTAGCATCCGGAAGGGTAAAGTCGATCACTTTCCCAACAGCAAACTGCTTTGCTTTATTGTATTTATCTGTTATTTTCTGACCGGTAAAACTCGACAGCACCCTTTTGCTTAACGACTTATAAATCGGGTCAAATTTATTTACGTCAATCACTGCCATTTTATTGCCGATTACCAAAGTTGCAGAATAATAAGAATCGGGATGGCTTGCAATAAATTGATCTAATGTAGATTCCATTTTAGCGATCAGAGGTTTTGCATCTACTGATATTTGTTTTAGTTCGACCGAGTCTTTTGCAGCTTTTGCCTTATAATATCGGTCCACTATTTTTTTGTATTGCATCTGCAAAGGTTTCATTTGCGAATTGTAGTCACTATAATCGCTCTGTGCCCCGGTACCCGAAATAGATGCTGTTGCAATACTGTCATTTCCGGTTACAACGGTGTTGCCTTTTTCTAAAAAGAATTCCTGAAAATCAGCCCTCGTTCTTTTTTCACCTTCTTTTTTTACGGGCCTAAGTTCAAGGTAAGCTGCATTGGCAAATTTAGTAGTACCGGCTAGCAAAAATTTGCCATTCCTGGTTGTTGTACTGTCTTTTACAGATTTCCCTTCGCTATTTATATAGCTCAAAAGAACCATGTTTTCATTTCCGCTTTTAGGAAGATTTCCTGTGATTTTAAACTGATCTTGCGCAACAGCGCCAGTTGTGCTGCATGCAAATAAGGCAACAATTAATATGTTAAGTTTCATGGTTTTATTTTTATTTGATGAATGTTTTAAGTTGTTCTAACAGGTTTTCGCCCCGTAGGTTTTTGGCAACAATGATGCCTTCAGGGTTGACTAAAATGTTTTGTGGCACCGAATTGATGCCGTACATCAACGCGACTTCGTTCTTCCAGCCTTTGAGATCACTTACATGGATCCAGGGCATACCGTCGGTTTTAATGGCATTTGCCCACGCATCTTTATTTCCCTGATCAAGCGATACACTAACAATCTCAAAATTTTTGTCTTTTAACGCCGTGTATGCTTTTACTACATTTGGATTTTCTGCACGACATGGTCCACACCAGCTCGCCCAGAAATCAACCAGTACATATTTTCCTCTTAAAGAAGATAATTTAAAAGGCTGGCCGTTCAGATCCGTTTGTGTAAAATCAGTTGCCCTGGCACCAGCTTGCCTGCGTTTGCCTATTTCTATTTTCTCGACAGTTTTTTTACCAAGCGGGGAAGATTTGAGTGCTGCAGAAAATTGATTAAATACAGGTTCTACCACTACAGGATCAAATTTTGAATCAAGAATAGAATAGTAAAACGTGTAGAGTCCCATAAAAGAATTCAAATGCGTATTCACAAAGTCCAGCTGAATCTTTTTGATACCGGCAACCAGGTTCATTACGGTATCGGAAGCCATTTTACGTTGTTCGGGGGTTGCATGGATTGGCGTTTTATTATACTTCGAATATTTATTGTTCAACCGTATAATATTATCGGTTAAAGGCCGCGTCGATGCATCCAGTGCCCGTCTTTCCTGATCAGATACAGATCCGCTAACTTTTGCATTCTGAATGGAATCGGTACCGGTAATGGAAATTTTGGCGTTTTCCATGAAGAAACCCTGGCTATCTCTGTCGGCTTTTGCAGTATGCTGGCGTTTAACCGCAACCATAACCTGTTGAGGTTCATCAAGTGTTCCGGTAAACTGAAATTTGCCGTTTTTGATTTCTACAGAATCGGTTTCTTTCCATGCACCATCCCGTATGGTAACCAGATAGGCTTTGGCGGGTTCTTTTAACGCGGAAAGATTTCCTGAAAGTGTATAGTTTTTTTGAGCTGCTGCCATACAAGGAAGCATGATCATCATTGAAATTATTATTTTTTTCATCTTCTATTTTTATAAATTACGGGTAGCTTTATTTAATTTCTAAGTAAAATTCCACCCACAAAACCTATGCTGTAAGTAAGCGTTCCAGATACGTAGGGAGTTGCGGTTAAAATGGTGAAACGCAGATATCTTGCGGTAGTTAATACGGGTAGGTTTATGGTCTGCTTTTTCAGTGTATTATTCACGTCAACCGTGTACGTGCCTTTATCTACCCAGGTGGTGCCATTTGAACTTGTTTCTATTTTAGCAGAGGTGGTATACCCGCCAATGGTTGGCGTTACAGTAGTTGGAAAAAAATAGTCCAATCCCGAAAAATCAACGTCCCGTCCAAAATCAATACTAACAAATTGTGGCAATGCCGCTGTGGTAGCACTTGCCCAATAGCTTGTACCTGTGGCCGCATCCACTGCCCTGCCGGCTACATTCGTTCCGGATGTGGAAGATGCGGTGGCCGTTAGGGTAAATCCAGTATGGTCTACATAAAGTGCTTCACCGGTATTGAATACATAATAGACCACCCTGCGTGTTTTTGGATCCTGCACCTGACCGTCAACAGATGCAATAACCAGTGGAAGTACATAGGTACTGCGGGGCCTTAATACGGTTTGAAAGCTAAGATTTAGTACCGCAGCTTCAGAAATGTTGGTTCCGGCCGTAATGGCTACCGTTGGTTTGTAGTAAAGATAGGTTGCTGTAGGAAGCAACAGGGCACTACTTCCATACTTAGCTCTATAGTCAGCAATTTTAGTGGTGTCCGTTGCGAAAGTAACATAATGTACATCTGAAGAAGCAGCACCTTGCAAAGCAGCTTTCATTTCCATACTCACTAAGGTGATATTCTTAATGTCTAAAGATCTTGCTACTACATCTGTTGATGTTGGCAGATCAAAGGTTACACGCCCCTCTGCCAGGGATTCGCGACTGGATTCGTCTTTTTTACAAGCCATAAGCAACAGCACTACTGTGTATATTGCCAGTATATTCAATTTATATATCTTCATTTCTTGTATTTATAGGTTATGGATTCTGTATCATATCCGGATTAAATGCCAATACCTGTATGGGCACCTGCAGGGTATACTTGCTGCTATGCGGCTCCAATGTGGCAACTACCGTATTCTGCGCATTGGTACGGGTAACCACGGGCATCCTGTTTTCCATATCAAACCTCCGCATATCAAACCAGCGCAAGCCGTGAAAAGGTAATTCGCGCCTTCTTTCAGCCAGTGCCTCAGTTAAAACCTCCTCCTGACTTGTAGAACTAAAATCCCTGCTGGTAATGGGTGTACCTGTATACCGATTCCGGCGCACCTCATTGAGATTGGCAAGTGCCTTAGCCAGGTCATTGCTGCGTGCTGCACACTCTGCTGCAATTAGCCGCATCTCCTGTACAGTTGTACCAGAATTCGTTAACTGAAAAGCTGGTGTAACAGCGGCCGCATAAAATAATGTTGCCCCTCTTGTAGTACCTGCCCAGTTATAATACAACACTGTTCTTCTTGCATCATTGGTGGCGAACATACTTTTTAATTCGGCAGATAGTGGCAAACCGGCCGCGGCCGACGCCCTGCCGTAAATCACATCAGGATGCGATACCACATTGGTTGTGGTTGGGAAAGTTGCAGGAGTGGTATAATCAATCATTGTTGCATGTGTACTGGTTAAAGCCAACTCCGCATAGCGTTGGGCTTCACTGTATTCTCTTCTGTAGAGATAAATACGCGCCAATACGCTATATGCTGCAGCCTTTGAGCCACGAAACCGTGCATTGCTATTATCATCAGGAAGGTTGGGAATAGCCGTATTGATATCATCGATAATATGCTGATAAATTTCTGCTGCAGTACTTCGGGCGAGTGTTTTCTGACTTACATCGTCTGATGTAATATAAGGCACGGCAAGATCGGTTGCAGCAGTTGCCGCATTATAAGGCTTTGCATATTCATTTACCAGGTAAAAATACGAATGTGCCCGGCCCAACAGCGCTTCTGCCTTAATACTGCTTTTCTGAGATGCAGTACCGCCGCCAGCAGCATCAATGCCTAATAATACGGTATTAAATAAGCTAATTCGCCGATAATGTTCGCCCCACAAATAAGTGGCCGAGCTTACATCAGTTGTAAACTGTGGCGCCCAGGTATAAATAAGTTCAGCAAGAGTAGTTGGCGGAGTGTTTAGGTTCTGTAAATCAATATTATCCGTCATGTAATTCATGATATTATCGGAATTCGTTTCAGTGGTAAGCACCTGGCTGTTTAACCATAAGTCGAAGTCGTTAGTTGTTTTTAGCAATTGCTTGCCTTTTGGTTCTACATCGAGATATTTATCGCAACCACTTAAAACCATACAACAAAGGATGAGTTGGGCAGCTATATATTTTAATTTCTTCATGACATCATTTTTAAAAGTTGGTGAATAAACCAAGGGTGTACGTAGGGGTTACATAGGGTTTTGCATAACTTCCCGTGGCCATACTAAAGTTATATCGGTTAAAACCAACGGTGTACAGATTTGAAGCCTGGGCCTTGATCTCAAAGTTTTTAAAACCAGCCTTTTTTATAAAAAGTACATTATTTAACCGGTATGAAACCGTTACATCGCCTAATGTCAGGTAATCGCCATGAACCACGTAATTGCTGTTATAACGGTAAGCCCATGATGGGTTAGCACTGTTCAGGTCAACCAGGTTTGGAATGTCGGTGTTTAGTTCATCGCCAGCAACCCTCCAATAGTTATTTGCTCCTGTTAAAGGCCTGTTATCTGCAGGCGTGGGTCTGGGTACCCTAACCTTAAAACCGCCATAATAGTTAATCATCGCAAAGAAGTAAAAGTTGCCAACATCCACCCGGTTACTTAATCCGGCGCTAATGCTTGGAATAGTAGTACCTGAGTATTGTACAAATCCTGAATCTTTATTGGACATCGCGATAACCAAAGGATTGACAGAGGAACTGGTATTTACTACATAAGGGGTTCCGTTAGGATCCAGAATAATTGGATGGCCCTCGTTATTCAGCCCTGTAGTATTGTACGAAAACATAGCCCCTACGGGATAACCATTTACATAACCCAGTACATCAAGGGCCTGGGGATCGTACCGTCCTGCTCTGTAAACATCAAGCACCTTACTGCCATTTTTGGCGATTACAATGCCCGTATTCCAGTTAAAGTTTTTGCTGGAAATCCAATCGGCTTTTAAACTGAACTCCAAGCCATTATTCCGGATGGTAGCATAATTAATTAAGGCAGAAGTGGCACCAAGCGTGGGGTCGATAGTAGAATTACCCATCACATCAGTCGTTTTCTTGGTGTAATAATCAAAACTACCGCTGATATTTTTGAAAATATTGAAATCCAGTCCCAGGTTAAAGTTTTCGGTCTGTTCCCAGCGAAGGCCACTATTGGCATTTGAGGCCAATACAAGCGAAGTAAGCGTAGGTGTATTGGATGTATTGTTCTGCGCTTGCGCGATTACCTGTGGAAGCGAAAGTTTGGCTACATTCCCATTAAACCCGAAGGCACTGCGCAGCTTTAACTGGTGTAACCAATTAATATTATGCATAAAGTTTTCTCGGTCCATATTCCAGGCGGCACCTAATGACCATAATGGTTTATACTTATATCTGGGATCGCTTCCAAAAAGGTTCGACTGATCAATACGGATACTGCCTGATAAGGAATAGGTATCTTTAAAGGAATACACAACATTAGAAAAAGCCGATATAAACCTGTCATCATTGTAGCTCTGATTAAAGAAACTGGTTAAAGATCCCAGTGTATTTCCGGTAACAAGTGTACCCCTAACTGTAGCCAGCCCGTTAAATATGGAAGCATAGTCTACAGGCTGTTGCAGTAAACTCTGGTCATTATAGCCAAAATAAGAGGCTAAATTACCTTTGTTTAATATACTCCGGATTTCACCACCTGCTATGGCATTAATGGAGTGGTTACCAAATCTCCTGTTATAGTTCAATTGCGCGCGCGCAGTATAACCGGTTGAACTGGCATTCTGCTGACGAAGGAAATCACCATCTGGAAGATTTCTTTTGAATGTTCCACCCGCTGTTACGGTATAATTATTTACCCAGGCATTCACCTCCGAGGAACCCTGACCAGCAAGGTGCCTGATTTCTGAACGGGAGGTTTCATATACTCCGCCAAACAAAAGATTAAAGCCCTTTCCAATGTTGTAATTGAAATTGGCAATCGTCTTAATATTCACTGTTTGTGTTTTATCGCTTACTGCATACGCATCAACCAGCGGATAATAATTTTGATCTAACAAACCCTGCGATAGCAGGAAATTATTATAAACCGGTGCATAACTTCTGGAGATGATGGCATTAGGGTTACCATTTACATCTTCATAGCGCTCATAACCTGCAACATCTGCAACTCCTGGGATTGGGGCACCATTAATACGCTGCTCCTGATATTCTGTGGTCAGTTCTAAGCCTAGTCGTTTGGCCAGTTTAAGCGTGGTCCGGCCAGTCAATAAAAATCTGTTGTTATCATTCAGGATGGCATTACTGTGGTTACCCGTATAATTGGCAGTAATATAATAGAGCGCATTGGGTACACCACCTGAAACATTTAAGGTATGCGTTTGCGTAACTGCTGTCCTTTGAAATATGCGGCTATAATCATCCAGATTATCATAGTTAGCCAGATCAGCAAAGGCGCTTTCAGCCTGCGAAGGTGAAATAATACCTGCGGCGAACTGAGACTGAATAAAGAAAGGGATAGAACGGCGTATGCTGCCTACACCTGGATTAAATAAGGTAGACCAGGTAGATGGCGTAATATTAAGGCTCTGTCGCTCCCGTTGATAACTGGCGTTGATCGCCGATGCGTTTGGGTCCCAACGGTAGCGGCTATAATCTTCCTCTGGTTTTAGCCCCAGTGTAGTCCTGAAATTGAATTGTGCCGCACCAGGACTAGCCTGTTTTCGTTCAATAATAATCACACCGTTCGATGCCCTTACCCCATATACCGTGGCTGAAGCAGCATCCTTAAGTATGGTAACCGATTTGATTTCGTTCGGATCGATCATATCGAGCGATAACTCTGTTGGATAACCATCTACAACGATTAACGGACTTTGATTGGCCGACATGGTAGAAATACCGCGGATATTAAATAAGGGCCTTGAAGAGGTATTGCCATTGGGATCGGTACTGTTAAACAGGACGGTGTTATTGATCATTAAGCCTGGTAAACGGTTGACCAGCCCATCAAGAAAATCGCTGCTTACCCGCGATTCATATTCTTTTGTACCAATTTGGGATACTGCGCCGGTACTTTGCTCGGGTTTAATACGCTGATAACCTGTATTTATGGTTACTGCTACATCCTTTAGCTTGCCAACATCAATAGACATGCGGACTATGCCAAGATCTTTTGCTGATTTAATCTCTAGCGGTGTATAACCAACATAGCTGATCACCAATGTAGCACCTTCATCTACATTTTGCAATGTAAAAGTACCATCCGCACCGGTTCTGGTGAAGGATTTTGAATTTTTCACCTTCACGGTAGCGCCAACCAGAGGATTGCCTGTAAGCGAATCAACAACTTTACCTGCTACATTAATGCCTAAAAAATGGTCAAGTACCTCTTCCAGAAAAGGCTTTGTCTTTGATTTTAATGTTACCGTGTTGCTGTTGATTTCGTAAGCAATCGGCTGTTTCTCAAAAATCTCATCGAGCACTTTTTTAAGGTCGCCATTTTTAACCTGAATGTTTACTGGTTTTGCCTTGTCAAGAAGTGCGCCCGGCACTACAAAATTGTATCCACTTTGTATTCTTAAATTCTTGATAATATCTTCCAGCGAAGCATTAACCTTGTTCAGGCTAATTTTCTGTGCGAAGCTAGTGGCACTAACTTGCATGATCGCGGCTATTAATATCACGGTAGTTAATCGCATAATTAGCCATAGTTTATGGGCACACTTCCGTATACCCGGGTTCGTTTTCGGTTGGTTTAACACTTTGTTTGGTTTGTGACAGAAACTTAGCGGCAAAGTGTAATGCCGTCAATATTGCGATAATGGGCAATATTACCTAAGTTTGTTTGTCTGGTTAATTGCAGGCTGCCGGCGTAGTCGAACTTATGGCATCTGCGGTTCAGTTGATAATTTGTGTCAGGACCATACTAACCATATCCTGATTGCAGTCAGGGTATGGTTTAATACAATCTTCATTTCGGTTGTTTGGTTTTTATGTTAAGTTTCTCTACATAAGCCTGGGTTTAGTGTTAAGGTTAAATTGAATAATGATTAGCGTCGCACATAAATTTTTCTTCCTTCAATTTTAAAATGTACGTCGCCGGTAGCTTCGAGCGGAATTAAAACCTTCGAAATATTGTCAAACCGGGATACGGAGCCCCAAAAAGTACCCGCAGGAATTTCTTCCTCATAAATCACTTCAACGTTATACCAACGTGCGATCATCTTCATAATCTCTTTGATATCCAGACGGTCGAAAACAAAATTGTTGTTTTTCCAGGCAATGGCAAATTCGGTATCTACTACACTTAAGTTTATATTTCCACCAGTGTTCGAAGCCTGATTTCCAGGTTTCAATATTTTGCTTTGGCCCCTATCCCCGATTTTAACACTTCCTTCTAATAATGTGGTACGATATGCTTTTTCATCCGGATAAGCATTTACATTGAAATGCGTTCCCAAAACCTCTACCGATTGTGTTCCACTTTCCACAATAAAAGGATGTTCTTTATCTTTAGCCACTTCGAAATAGCCCTCACCGGTGAGTTTAACCCTGCGCACGCCATTGGCAGTTAGCGCTTGATGATAAGTTAAACTTGATGCTGCATTAAGCCAAACTTTGCTTTGGTCGGGAAGGATTAGCATGTAGGTTTCTCCAATTGCTGTCGTTAACGTATTTAGTCCATTGGATTTGCCCTGCCCGCGTTCAATGTGATAAACAATTTGTCCACTGGCAGTCTTTGAAATGGATAAACCCAGCTCTTTTGCGATCTCTCCGTTGCTTGCACCAGTTAAACTGATTTTTTTACCGTTTGCCAGGGTTAGCGTTGCCCCCATTTTCCCTGGGGCTATATCGTTCGCATATTGGGGATGCGATCCGCTATCTTTTAACCACCAAAAAGTTGCCGAAACTACTATAGCTAACAATGCCGCTGCGGCAACAATCCGTGGCCATAATTTTATGGTGCGCTTTTCATACTGTAAAGGCAAACTCGATTTTAGCTTTTCTGACAAAAGATTTTCTTTCTCTATCGGCAATTCCGATTGGCTTTCGGAGGCAAACTTTAGGTACCAGATGTCCAGGGCAGTTTTTTCATCCTGCTGTAATGTTCCTGCATTATATTTCCTGATCAGTTCAGCAACTTGCTGTTCGTTCATTTGTAGACGGTATAAGGTTAATCAATAGATAATCTGAAATAACAGCGCATTGCTGGGTAAATCTCCAGAATATACAGCTAAGACCCCTATCTCCGCCTACCGTCATACGCGGATTAAAAAAAAATTATAGAAAAGGAAAAATAGCTAAAAAGCCATCAATTTTCGGCTTAAGGATTTTCATGGCTTTGTATACCTGCTGTTTGGCCGTTTGGTCGGAAATGTTCAGTCGCTCGGCAATTTCCTTATAAGTAAGTTCTTCTTTTTTGTTCAGGATAAAAACCTCGCGCATTTTTGCCGGCAAGGCCTCGATTTCTTTGGCAATAAGGGCAGATAGTTCCTTTTCCATCAAACGGTCTTCCACAATATTATAGCCTTCAACCAGAAATGCACTGATCGATTCAGCATATCGCAGTACCACTTTTTGATGTGCAAAAAGCTTAAAAATCTTGTTTTTAACCGCTGTGAAGAGGTAACCCGACAGCGAAGTATTAAATTCAATCACCTCGCGTTTTTGCCACAGCTGCATAAAAACATCCTGAACAACATCATAAGCTTCATCATCGTTTGAAAGCAAACGGAAAGCATGGCGGAGCAGGATTTTATTGTACCGTTCAAAAATCTCAGTATAGGCATAGGCATCCCCTTTCCTGAGTAAGGCGGCTAGTTCGTGATCTTTAAGTTTAGGGTATTCCATTTACATCCTGGGGCTGTGCAAGATCGCAAATTATATGTAAAATAAGAATAGGCATGCTATTAATTGTAAAGCTTCTCGGTCCCTTAAGATTTATTTAAGTAATTTTAAAGAAAAAACATGAAAGCGCTGATCATTGGAGCCACGGGTGCTACCGGAAAAGACCTCGTCAACGTATTGCTGCAAGATCCCGGCTATACAGAGGTGGTCATATTTGTACGCCGTCCTACTCAAATTATCCACCCCAAACTGGAAGAAATCCTGACTGATTTTGATGATCTGGAAAAAGTATCCGGAGATATTAATGGCGATATATTGTTTATATGCCTTGGCACCACGCTAAAGGCTGCAGGATCAAAGGATGAACAGCGACATATCGATTATGCCATCCCGCTAAAATTCGCGGAGCTGGCCAAGAGAAACCATATCACCAGGATGGTTTTATTGTCGGCTTATGGTGCATCGCCAACAAGTAAGGTATTTTATTCCAAATTAAAAGGCGAACTCGATGAGGGTATTTCAAAATTAGTGTTGGATCAATATATTATTTTCAGACCAGGGCTTTTATTGCGAAAAGACTCTGACCGATTGGGTGAAAAGATATCTGCCGGCCTGTTAAAATTCCTGAACAGTTTAGGTTTGATCAGGAAATTCAAACCTCTGCCCACTTCCTTACTGGCCGAAAAACTGGCCAAGGCACCAGTCAGTCTAGCAGATGGAAAACACATCATAGCGCTGGATGAGATCTTCAGATTTTAAACGAACAAATAATTGTTATACCACTTCTCTAAATGGTCTACATTTGAAATTTTATTCTTTTAAATCTAATAACCTTCACAACAACCATCACTGATCCTCAAATTGAAAGCGTGCCTAAAAAAACCTGACTGGGCAACCCATTGGGATTTAATTGCGTATTGTCATAAATGGTTGATTAAACCTATCAATACCATTACAATTTTCCAACGAACATATAATTTGCGTAATTTTGTTTATACAAAGTCTAAATAACAACAATGATCAACGTAGTAATTGCAGATAACCAGATCCTTACTCAGGAAGGACTGGTATCAATTTTATCTACCGTTGATGACATCGGTATTGCCGGTACGGCATCAAACATCGCCGAACTGGAAGAATTGGTAAAATACCTTAAGCCTGAGGTGATCCTGATGGACAACGATTTTAGTAATGCTGCACTCGCCCATTCTCATTTTAAAGACTCAAGGCTTCTGATCCTCTCCAACAAAGAAAACAGGGAGCATATTTTAGAGCTCATCAATAAAGGGATGCGGAATTCCATCTTTAAAAGATGTACGCGGCATGAGATTATTCAAGGTATATATGCAACTGCCAGGGGTGAGCGATATTATTGTGAACAAACCTTACAGATCCTACGCGGACAGGATGCAGTTAATCCTTTACAGGGTATAGAACCTAATCTTTCGTACCGGGAAGTGGAAATCGTACAGCTGATAGCGGATGGAATGACGAATAGGGATATTGCCGATAAGCTGTTTCTAAGCGTACATACCGTCAAAACACACCGAAAAAACATCATCAAAAAACTGGGCTTTACCTTTAAACATGCTTCAGAACTGATCCTGATTTTAAGTTATCTCAACGATATCTTTATTTAGATTAATTATAAATATACCCCCAAGGGGGTATTGATTGCCCGTGCTGTCCGTTCTAATTTTGAGCCATAAAATTAAACTAATCAGCAACGATATGAAAAAGTCCTTTACGGCAATCATCCTTTCTTCGGCGGTACTTCTGTTTACGGCAGGCTGCAAAAAATCAGATACACCCACACCAGAAGAACCGACACCAGTATATACCGTACCTACAACCTATAATTTTGCCAATGCGAATTTCGCCGATGCCACTACCCGCCTGGGCATGGTTACCGAAATATCAAACCTGATGAAAAATGCCTTAACAGGTACTTTCGACGGTGCTAAAGCAAAAGCAATGTTGACCAATACAAATGCTCCATTTGCAACAGCAGCATATAATACTTCAGGAATACAGCTTAACGATCAGTTTTCGGCGGCATATAAAATAGACGTATTGAGCGCTATCGATTCGCTAAGTAAAGTAAATGCAGTAGCTTCTACCACTGCCAGCAGAGGCGTAGCGGGTGTAGCCGCAAGTTCGGCAAATGCTGCATCAAAATATGCACTTACCAGCCTTGGTGTAAACTATGCGCAAGTATTTAATAAAGGTTTGATGGGTGGTTTGATTACTTATCAGATAGCAACAACCATGAATGCCGCTGCAAACCAAACTATCGACAATACCACCCTTGTAAACGGCTCAACTGCCTTAGAGCATGCATGGGATCTGGCTTTTGGTTACTGGGGTGTACCTATCGATTTCCCAACCAATAAAGTTGGCGCTAAACTTTGGGGAAGTTATAGCACACAGGTTGACGATGGTTTTAAGGCCAACAAAATCCTGATGGACGCTTTCTTAAAAGGAAGGGCAGCTATAAGCGCTAAAGATAAGCCAACAATCGTAGCACAGGCCAATATTATCCTCACTACAATGGAACGACTCACCGGAGCTGCCGCTTTACAGGAAGTAAAAGAAGCAAAAGAATCCATCAACGACAATATCCTCAGAAACAGCCGTGTATCTGAACTATATGGTTTTGTGAACTCGATCAAATACAATCCAAAAAGGGTTACAACCGATGCACAGATTACCGCCATGCTGGCCCTGTTCCCAAAAAGCTTTTATGATCTTACGCTAACCGATGTCAATACCATCAGGGATGCTGTTGCCAAACAATACAATTTTGAGGATGTAAAAGATATCCTGTAATAGAAGTCAGTTATTACTCAATCATAAATTAACCACCCATGTGCCAAGCAAGGGTGGTTTTAATGTTAAAACAATCCCATTATGCGCAAAATTATCTATCTGGCCGTTATCACAGTATCGGCATTTATACTCGTTCAATCCTGCAAAAAATCAGCTGGCAGCGATGATAACGGAACAGGCGACAAAGGTTCTTCCTTCGACCGTAAAGCTATGCTCACCAACATGAGTACCAACATGATTATCCCGGCATATACGGCCTACCAGGCGACCACTGTAACACTTGATGCAGCAGTAACCGCTTTTAATGCAGCACCCGACCTGGCTAAACTTAGCACATTGCAAAATGCTTTCCAGGCCGCATATAAACAATGGCAATCTACTTCAATTTACGATTTTGGGCCGGCGGGCGATGTGGGTCTTCGCGTAAACACGAATACCTACCCTACCGATGTGAACCAAATTAACGCCAATGTAAATTCTGGCACATACAACCCGCTTTTACTGGCCAACCTATCGGCAAAAGGCCTGCCTGCCCTCGATTACCTGTTGTTCGGTACAGGTGCAGATAATACAGCCGTACTTGCCCAATACACCAGCGATAGCAAGGCAGCAAACCGGAAAACTTATCTGGCCAGCTTAACAGCCGAAATGAAAACCAACGCATCTACCGTACTGAATGCCTGGAATGGTGCTTATAAAAATACTTTTATCAATGCAACGGGCACTGATGTAGGCAGTTCTACCGGACAGTTGATCAACCAGATCGTTTATGATTACGAAACATTGAAGAATTATCAGGTTGGCGTTCCGGCCGGAGTACAATCGATGGGCAACACCTTTCCCCAAAAGGTTGAGGCTTACTATTCAAAAATATCGGCACAACTGGTGCTGTTGCACCTTCAGGCCTTGCAAAATGTTTATCTGGGTAAAGATGGCAGTGGCTTAGATGATTATCTGGTACAGGCCAATGCCAAATACAATGGCGGTTCTTTGAACGATGCCATCAAAAATCAGTTTACGGTAGCCATTGCTAAAGTTCAGACCTTAACCGACCCCTTATCCGCACAGATTACCAGCAACCCGGCAGCCGTAACAGCGGTGTATACCGAATTGCAGAAATTAACGGTATTGCTTAAAACGGATATGACCTCATCACTGGGCATATTAATTACCTATGGTGACAACGACGGAGATTAACCAGCAATGGGCGCTACGGTAATGGAGCAATCATACTCCAGGTTTAATAAACAAACACATATTGCTCCCCTGGCTGTATTACGTATAGCATTTGGGAGTATTATGCTGGTGAGCACCATCCGTTTTTTATTAAAGGGATGGGTATATGCCTTTTATATTAAGCCTAAATTTCACTTTACCTTTTATGGCTTTGACTGGATAAAACCATTAGGAGCATTTGGCATGTACACGCTGTTTGCTTTATTAATCATCGCTGCCATATTAATTATAGTAGGCCTTTTTTACCGGATTGCCAGTATAACTTTTTTTCTATGCTTTACCTATGTGGAGCTTATTGATAAAACAACCTACCTGAACCATTACTACTTCATTAGTGTAATGGCCTTTTTGATGATATGGGTGCCCGCACAGCGGTATTTTTCTTTAGATGTGGTACGCAAGCCTCAATTGCTGGTTACCCAGGTGCCGCTATGGACCACTGGCATATTTAAATTCCAGCTTGTACTCGTTTATTTTTTTGCCGGCATTTCTAAATTGACTTACGATTGGCTCATTGCAGCCATTCCCCTTAAAATATGGCTGCCTGCCAATAGTCAGTTGCCTATTATTGGCGGCTTGTTAACGCAGCAATGGCCAGCTTACCTTTTCAGCTGGGCGGGTATGCTTTTCGATCTGTTGATTGGTTTTCTTTTATTAAGCCGCAAAACACGAAAACCAGCCTACCTACTGGTGATCATTTTTCACCTCGCGACAGGACTGTTTTTCAAAATCGGCATGTTCCCTTATATCATGATCTGCGTGACGGTGATTTTTTTTCCGCCAGAGACCCATATCAGGATCATTGATTTTTTAAGAAGAGTTCTTTTCAGATCAACCAATAGCACCTTAAAAACAGAAGCCGTTTATCAATTATCAGCTTATAAACCGAAACTTGTTTTTACAGTATTGATCATCCATTTTGCCATCCAGATTCTGCTCCCCCTCCGTTATTTATTGTATCCCGGCAACCTGTACTGGACAGAGGAAGGATACCGTTTTTCGTGGCGGGTGATGCTCATGGAAAAAGGTGGCACCGCTTTCTTTCATGTCAAAGATCCGGCTACAGGTAAACAGACTGAGATTATCAATTCAGCTTACCTCACCGGTTTTCAGGAAAGGCAGATGGCTACACAGCCCGATATGATTTTACAGTACGCACATTTTCTGGCACAGGAGTACTTCCAAAAAGGAATTAAAAATCCGATAGTAACGGCCGATAGTTATGTAACGCTTAACGGCAGCGGTAGCAGATTGTACATTGACAATACGGTTAATCTCGCCAAAGAACAAGAAACTTTTGCCCATAAAAAATGGATACTTCCATTTAAACAAACAGAATGAAAAAAACTATTCTATTCATTACAACGATCTTAATCATGGTCAGCCTTAAACTGGCCGCTCAAAATTTTAGCCTCAGCGGCAGTGTAAAAACAGCTTCGGGCAAAGGTATTGCCGGGGCATCGGTTGTTTTAAAAAACACTTCATACCGTACAGCCTGCGATGTGGCAGGCAATTACCGTTTACCCGATGTGGCTGCCGGGAATTATACTATCGAAGTTTCATCCGTTGGCTTTAAACAGATCACCCGTGCGGTAAAGATCAACACGGATATTGTGACAGATTTGGTGATGGAAGAGGCTGTAGAACAGATCAGGGATGTGGATGTAAAGGCTGGTAAAGAAAAAACTTTTGGTATTACGCGTTTAAACTCGGTTGAAGGAACAACCATAAACGCCGGTAAAAAAAGTGAGGTGATTGTACTTGATGATGTTACCGGAAATAAGGCGACCAATAATACGCGGCAGATCTACTCCAAAATAGCAGGACTGAACATTTGGGAGAATGATGTTTCGGGGATCCAGCTTGGTATAGGTGGCCGCGGACTGAATCCGAACCGTGTAACCAATTTTAACACCCGACAGAACGGATATGATATCAGTGCTGATGCACTGGGTTATCCCGAAAGCTATTATTCACCCCCATCAGAACTTACAGATAGAATAGAAATATTGAGAGGGGCATCATCGTTACAGTATGGCACCCAGTTTGGGGGAATGATCAACTTTAAACTTAAGGAAGGTCCTACCGACAAGGCAATCGAGGTTACTTCCCGCGAAACGGCCGGATCATGGGGCTTTTTCAATACCACCAACAGTATAGGCGGGACCATTAAAAAAGTGCAATATTATACCTTTTTTCAGCATAAACAAGGTGATGACTGGCGGCCAAACTCGCAGTTCAATGTCAATACGGCTTATGCGGGCATTACCTACAAAGCTACCGAAAGGCTTGCTTTAACATTCCAGTATACTTATATGGATTATCTGGCACAACAACCAGGCGGCCTTACCGACGCCGGCTTTAATTCAGATCCACGCCAATCGATACGCGAAAGAAACTGGTTCAAAGTAAACTGGAACCTTGGGGCCTTTATATTGGATTATAAACTGAGCGATCATTTAAAACTCAACTCCCGCTTTTTTGGCCTTTCTGCCTCACGTGATGCCCTTGGCAATTTAGATTATATCAGCAGGGCCGATCCAAATGACGACCGAAATTTATTTAAAGACAAATACGGTAACTATGGCAATGAAACCCGTTTACTTTATTCGTATAAACTAAAAGGCAATCCGCAAAACCTGTTATTGGGCCTAAGGTATTATCATGGAAATACCGACCGGGAACAGGGTTTGGGCAATAATGCCAAAACCGGTACAGGATCCGATTTTGATTATAATCCTGCCGATAATGATTACTATTCGAAATATGATTTCCCCAATGAAAACGTTTCTGTATTTGCCGAGAACATCTTTAGGATCACCCCAAGGTTCAGTATTATACCGGGAATCAGGTTCGAAAACATTGTAACTAAAGCCAATGGTTTTTACACACAGGTAAATAAAGACTTTGCAGGAAACATTATTTACAAAAAACTCACCAACGAAGACAAAAATAACGGCAGGAGTTTCGTTATCGGAGGTATTGGCCTGAGTTATTTCAAAAGCGAGGCCATGCAGTTTTATGGCAATATATCGCAGAACTACAGGGCCATTAATTTTAACGACATCCGGTCGATCAATAAAAACATCCAGGTCGATCCCAACCTGCAGGATGAAAAAGGTTATTCGGCAGATCTGGGTATGCGGGGCAATGTATCGGGCGTGTTTAATTATGATGTGAGTGTATTTGCCATTAATTATGACAACAGGATCGGTACGGTTGATACCGTAGACGCCAACTTTAACGATTACCGTTACCGCACCAACATCTCTAAATCGCGCAATATCGGATTGGAATCTTTTGCGGAATTAGAGTTACTTCATTTTATCGCCCCTCAGCAAAATAACACCAAGCTATCCGTTTTCATCAACCTTGCGCTGATTGATGCGCGGTACATCAGCAGTAAAGTATCGGCCTATAATAACCGCAAGGTAGAACTTGCGCCAGATGTCATATTTAAAACCGGACTAACCTATCAATATAAAAAATTGTCAGCAAGTTACCAGCTGGCCTATACCAGTGAGCAGTTTACGGATGCCACTAACGCCGCTTTTACCAGCAATGCCATTAATGGATTAATACCGGCTTATACTGTTATGGATCTTTCGGCTGCTTATCAATTTAATAAAACCTTTAGTCTGCAGGGATCCGTAAACAACCTGGCCGATGAGCGCTATTTTACGAGACGGGCTGATAGTTATCCGGGGCCGGGCATCGTGCCCTCTGATGCAAGGGCCTTTTATATTACTTTACAGGTAAAGTTATAAAGCAGCTTAAAAATTTGCTTTTCATTTCAAATAAAAAGATAAGCTCATGCGGTCTAAGCATTGCTTTTGCTAGTACAAAAGCAATGCTTAATGATCAGCACCTGATAACACCACCTGTTGTAAAATTGATTAACGGTTGAGAGGTAGTCACTACGCATTTAATACAGATATTATCCGGATTTATCTGTCACATGTCCGTTTTAGCCCTTAGTTCTTCACAAGCATTTCTGCCCCCCTTTTTAATGGACTAAAGAAGGTTAAGGGACAGAATAAAGACTAAGGTTTTTCGATTTTTTCTTTTGGACGATCATTATCCAATTTACCGGTCCCTTTATAAAAATGCCAGTAACGCTCAAGTAGTGAAAGCAGCTCATCATGCTTCATGTTGATCTCATCGCTGCTCAGGTGCATAATGAATGTTTTTCGGGCTACGCGTTCTTTTTTCTCCAATCTTGACTGGTATTTTTCGGCAATGGCCTCGTTCGCATGAAGCTCAATGCCCTTCACCAACCAGAATACCCGTGTATTTCTTATCTCATTGATATCTGCCCATAAAACCAACCCTGTTTTGGCACCGTTCACCGTCATCCCTGAAAGCACTCCTGCCTCTGATAAAACAAGAACTGGTTTGCGGTTAAACAACCTGATCAGCATATAACAGAAAGCTACGGAGCAGAGCCCAAAATACAAAATAAAAGATGCGCTGGGAAAAGATATAAGGAAAGCAACCACAGTTCCTAAAGCTATGATTAACCCCAAAAGCACCAACCTTTTCTTAAGGCTGGGGAATAACTTGATTTCTTGCATATCTCAATATACGATACATTGGTTTTATATTGCTTACATCATGATTTTTTTTCTTCAACCCAACATCATTTATGAACAGATTATTTTGCCAAAACAATACACCATTTTCAAAGGTTTTGAGGAAATGAAGGCATTTAATATCTACATCGACCATAATGATCAACAGATCACCCTAACCATTATCCCAAAAGATGATTATTTCAAGATTGTGTATTTCGGCGGAATTTTAGGTGCAATAAGAAAGCAGGGATCTGACTGGATTTTACTTGAAGCAGATGAAATTGAACCTGGGGAACCGGCGCCATTTGATTATAAACAAACAGCAGATGGTCATCATATCACGCTTGGTGTGGCCGAGGTAAACCTGATTTCAGGGGCAATAGAAAACCATTTAAAATAGCAGACTGGTATTTTGGCTTCAATATTTTCATGATCTTGTACTTCTCCTTATCGAAGATAAACCCGGGGTAAATAGCCCGGGCTGATCGGAGTGTGCATCCGCCGGCCGTATGAGAGCGACCGGCGTTATGACCAAATACAGCACACTTATTCTTCTTGCTATTTATTTTTCCAACAGCGCATAAACACACCACAGGTATGGCGACTGCCCATGCGAATCGCCCACATTACGCGGACGGTCGTAATAATATTGTTTGTCGTTCTTTTTATTGGTTCCTACACACACTTCTGCAACATCTCCTTTTTCATTGATGTAGGGTACCATAGCCAACCAGGCTTTTCGCGCTACTGGTCCATATTCCTGCTTATCCAGCCAACCCTGTTTTACTCCGCTGATCAGTGCATAGGTAAACATCGCAGATCCTGATGTTTCGGCCCAACAGTCTGGCTCATCAATCAATTGATTCCACATTCCACTTGGCCTTTGGTAATCTTTCAGGCTTTTCATCATTGTTTCATAACCCTTAAGTATGCGCGGGCGGTCTGTATTATCTTTAGGTAACAAGCGCAACAGTTCCGTCATGCCTGCAGCCATCCAGCCATTGCCGCGCCCCCAGTAGAAGGGCACATCGGGCGCATGGTAAAAAAGGCCGTTGGGGCGTTGAAGTTCATCCAGATAAAGTACCATCTCTTTCGCAGCACGGTCAATATATTTTACATCTCCGGTTGCTTTGTAAGCCTGGGCCTGAACAATGGTAATCATATACATATCGTCAATCCACATGCGTGTTTGCCATGAAAATCCTTTATTGGCCCACTCCTTTTGTTTTGCATCTGCAGTTTGAGGAACAGCCCATTGGGTATCTGCATACGGTATACCAAGGTCGAAATAACGCTTGTCTTTAGTAATCAGATACAATTCCAATGGCAGGCTGCCGAACATATTCAGGTCAACATGGTTCATAATCGGCAACAATTGCTTTTCCTGGGAAGTTAGTTTCTCAAACCTTTCTTCCAGAAGGGATAAGAGTTTTTTATCTTTTGTTAATTTAGCATACTTAAGTGCTCCGGTCCAGTTGAACGTTTCCGGATAGCTGATCCACTTTCCTGCATGCAGCATATGTTTTCTATCCAGGAAACGGTAAGCTAAGCGTTTCCCTACTTCTTTTGGGCCAGATCCTTCAGGAAAATCTTTTAAAAGATTGTTCTGGGCAAACAGGAACTGGGATGAAATTAAGAGTACAAATAAGGCAATTAATTTTTTACACATATTGATTTATAATTTGGTTTAAAGTCTATTCCCTACAGGAAAAATTTTTCTTTTAAAAAGATGTAATCAGATACGACATTTAACATCGTTTCATAATAAACGTTCCTGTTTACGCCTTCACCTTTGAAGCATACCATATGACCATTACCCCTGCCGATTTCAGAAAAAACCAATTTAAAATCTGGCGAATAAAGCCAGGAATGCAATGCTGAATGGGATTGATCAATGTGGCAGTCGATACTATATTCCCTCGGAGATAAACCCGTAAAACTTAGGTTGTATACCACTGGCAATTCAACGATGCCATAACCCAAAAGATCGATCAGGACTTCTATTTTTTTAACTACTTTTTCGATCATCCTTTCCATACCGTTGTTTTTAGCATTACGAGCTGTAAAAAAGTTAGGGCCATAATTCTTTTGGGTAGGCGCTTATATTTCATATCTGGTTAAATTATTGGGTGCGGGAAACCTTATGGATAAACCGGCACGGGTAACTAAGCGGATTTACTAAGCTGTAGTGCAGGCTTTATATTCGGTTTTCTGGTAGCAAAGTAAAATAATGCGGTCAATAAAAACTGTTCATTCCTTTGTCGTTTCATCTCAAATTGATATGGATGGTTTAACGCTTGCGTAATTCTGATACAGTTACAAACAGCATTATTCTCCAACAGGAACCGGAATGTTGAGTCCTGTTGCTACAGCAGTTCCAAAATTTGGTGAGCCATCTGCATTCCACGTTAGCTTTTGCATCCGCGGTGTTCTGGATCCATTACCGGTATTGGCTACACTGCGCGCATGGTATATAAACCAATTTTCACTGTGCAACACCCCGTTTGGATCGGTATAGCTACTGGTAAAAAAGCCATTGTGACCAGGGCCATACACCCCATTCACATCGCTTTTAACAAATACCTGCTTTTTATTGATCCAATCGGCAGGTAACAAAGGATTGCCCCCGGTTTTTAACTGAATCTGTGCCAGGCAATAATTATCGCTGCTGTATCTGCTGGCAGAATAAATAATAAATACCGGACTGCTGGCATCCTTTCTGAGCATGATCGGCCCTTCGTTAACACCCGCACCTAAAGAACCACTGGGTTCATATTTTTCCCAGTTATTGGTTGGCGATGATATTTTTACCCGGTCACCACTTATCGTCCAGGGGTCAGACATTGGTGCAATGTAAATGTATTGCTTAAACTTAGTGGCTACATTTTCCCATCCCGACCAAATAAAATAGTTTGTTGTACCAATGGTCAAAATAGAACCGTCAATAGCCCATTGATCACTTGGATCGCTGACTTTCCCTTTAAAAGTCCATGTTCCGGTAGTTGGGTCGGCATTGGAATTTTCCAGTACAAACATGCGGTGGCTTACATCGCCTCCATCATTGGCAGCAAAGTAGAGATACCATTTACCAGAGAGAAAATGTAACTCGGGCGCCCAGATATTGGAAGAATAAGCGGCACCTGCCGGGGGAGTCCACACCACTGTTTCTACTGCTGTGGATAACAGCGACATCGATCTGGTTTTTCTGAGTCCGATATTATTGCCCCGAGTATACATAAAATAATAATAGCCATCTTTTTGGGCAACATAGGGATCAGCCCGACTTGCATTGATCAATGGATTCTGGAAATTGGTATCATGGAAATTAAACATCCCCTGCGTACCGGTTAGGGTTATTTTTTGCCTTATTTTGGCACCAGGTGTACTGCTTTCAGGATCAACGGCCATTTTCATGCCCGTGGCTTTGTTGGTAAGGGTATATACATTATTGCTCCCCGTATAATCGATAGTCCACTGTTGCGCATCACTACCGTCGTCGGTACCTTGTTGCAAAATGGCTCCAGATGTAGCTGAAGGCGATTTCAAACATTTATTGCTGGTGATATTGATCAGTTTGTAATGGGTGGCATCGGTTTTTACCAGCTTCCATTTCTGCCCGTTGTTAGGAAACCACGACCATTGCTGGATGGCAGCATTTTCTGCCGTTGAGTTACCGGTAACCTCAACCACGGGGCCATCTGGTAAGGATGACATGCCGCGGATCCGATATATTGCCCCGTCAATTAAGGTGCCTAACGGAGGTGCTGCCGCAATTACATTTAATGCTGCCAGTTTCCCAACTTTGTTTAGGTCATCAGTTCTATCGGTTGATGGACCTTTCTGACAAGAACCTGTTAAAACCAACAATGTGGCTGTCACACGAATCAATAATTTGTTTCTCATAAAAAGCACTAAAACTGCATAGACATGGTAAGCCGGTGGAAGAAATTTGCAGCAAGGTTATTAATTTGGTTAAATATCGAATCAAAGTAAAGCAATGATACCCGTAAAATTTGTTCATCTTTTTGTTGATATGTCTCAAATCATTCTATCAAAACCAAAGCTTAACACACAACAAACTGATAATCAACAACCAACAAAACAGCCGATCTGTAACAAAATGGTGCAAGAGCTGAGCGATGGATCACAGCACATTCTATTTATATATATTTGATATTCATGATTAAACGGTTTATATTATTCCTTTTGTTATTGGCTCCCTTTCTTGCGGCTCCGACTTGCAATGGGCAATCTCATTATTTTAAACAGTACCAGGCTGATGATGGCCTGGCCCACAATTCGGTACAAGCTATTATTCAGGACAAAAAAGGTTTGATCTGGATTGGAACCAGGGGTGGACTCAACCGCTTTGATGGTTATACCTTTAAAACCTTAAAAAACGAAAAAAGCAAATTCGGGAATATTGGCAATAATATCATCATCAGTCTTGTTGAAGACAAACAGGGTATGCTGTGGATCGGAACCGGTCGTGGCCTTATTAAATACAATCCTTACAATGAAGTATTTACGCCGCTCGAAAAGGCTCCACAGAATTATATCAGTCACATTATAATCGATCACCATAACGACCTGTATTTTTTGGCCAACAATGAATTGCATCAATATATTCAGCGCAGCAACAAGGTACTGAACCTGAAAATTTCGGCCTCCTGCATCGCCATTGATGCGCAGGGAAACATTCTGATGGGCAATGACGACGGGCAATTAATAATTTATAATCCGCAAAACAGATCGAAGACAAGTATCAGGATCATCAGTCAGAATGTTCCGGTAAACCTTCGCTCCATCAGTAAAATATTTCCGGCTGCTGGTAACAAGCTATTGATAGGCTGTTTTAAACAAGGCCTAAAAAGTTATGATACCAAAACTGGACTGATTAAGTCGCTGATCTTGCGCAATAGTGATAATACTGATATTTATGTCCGTGATATTACCGAAGGAGAAAATCAGAAGTACTGGATCGCTACAGAATCTGGTATTTATATTTATGATCTGGCAAGCAATACCAGCCAAAATCTCCGTAAAAAAGCCGGCGATCCTTACTCCCTCCCTGATAATGCCGTTTATACCATTTGTAAAGACAATGAGGGGGGGATGTGGGCCGGTACTTACTTTGGCGGATTGGGCTACTATTCAAAGCGCAATGCAAGGTTCGAAAAGTACTACCCGCTTTTGGGGAGCAATTCCATTTCTGGAAACGCAGTAAGAGAGATTTGTCCTGATGAAAAGGGCAATTTATGGATAGGTACCGAAGATGCAGGCATCAATAAATTAAATTTAAAAACAGGCATTTTTACCAACTATACCGCCAAAGGCAACAAAGGTGATGTATCCTACCCGAATATCCATGGCTTATTTGCATTCAATAACCAACTGTTTATTGGCCCATTCCTTCATGGGCTGGAAATCATGGATATCAAAAAAGGAACCGTTACCGACCGGTTTAAAACTATTGTTGAAAAAAATGAAGCGACCAGCGATTTTGTATTGTCTATATACGTATCCAGAGACAGTACCATTTATGTAGGTACAGGTTATAATACCCGATCGGGACTGTTTGTATTTAATCAAAAGGCCAGAACATTTAAACGGATCGAACAGATTCCCAATTCATCCGTTTACGACATATACGAAGACAGTTTTGGTTACATCTGGACAGGGAGCTTTACAAGGGGTGCATTTTATTACCATCCCAAAACAGGCGAGCACGGCAACATCAGCTTAGACGACGATATTAAAGACAAAAATGTAAGCCATTTCGCGGTTTGCGGTATCATGGAAGACAGCAACCATGCCATGTGGTTTACCACTCAGGGAAGTGGCCTGATCAGGCTGAGCCCGGATAGGAAGGTACTAAAAAAATTTACGACCGAAAATGGCCTGCCCACCAATATCCTGTTCCGGGCGCTTGAAGACGATTCGAAATGCCTGTGGATAAGCTCACTTAAAGGACTGATATGCTTGGATTTACGTACTGAAAAAATAAAGATTTACACCAAATCCAATGGATTGATAGCCGATCAGTTCAATTTTAGCTCTGCCTATAAAGATCAGAACGGCAAAATGTTTTTTGGATCGGTAAAGGGAATGATTTCTTTTAAGCCATCTGATTTTGAGCAGAAAGATATTGCTCCCCCAACTTTCATTACAGGCTTTCAGATCAACAATCAGGAAGTTTTTCCAAATACCGAAAATAGTCCGTTAACAAAATCCATTTCTTACACCGATACTATAGTGCTTGCGCACGACCAAAATAATTTTAATATCGAATTTGCTGCGCTTAATTATGCCTCACCCGAGGTGACCAGGTATGAATACCAAATGGAAGGTGTAGACCAGGTGCCCACCTACCTCAGCAACAATAGAAAGGCATATTTCACCAATTTATCTCCCGGCAGTTACACATTTCTGGTGCGGGCAAAGAGCAATGTGGGAAGCTGGACAGGTAAAGAGCGTCGGCTTTTTATTAAAATCCTTCCACCTTTTTGGAAAAGTATTACGGCATACATTTGCTACCTGCTGATGATTGCAACATGGCTTTTTCTGGCGATACGCTATTACCACCGTTACATCGAACGAAAAAACCTCAATAAGTTACAGCTGTTTGAACACGAAAAGGAAAAGGAAATTTATGAGGCCAAAATCGAGTTTTTCACCAACATCGCCCACGAAATACAAACCCCGCTGACCCTGATTTTGGGGCCGGTAGAGATGATGATCGAAGAGGCTGACGGCCAACCTATTAAAAGTAGTTTGCTTATGGTTGAAAAAAACGCCAACCGTTTGGCTAAGCTCACCAATCAGTTGCTTGATTTCCGAAAAACGGAAATGCATCAGTTCGGTTTAAATTTTGTGAATACCGATATCAATGTCCTCTTAAAAGAGCAGATTGATGCTTTCAAACCCGAGGCACTAAAAAGCAATATCATTCTAAATCTTGACCTGCCTAAAAACCATATCATTGCCTTTGCGGATAGAGAAGCTTTGGTAAAGATCTGCAATAACCTGATTTCTAACGCCATAAAATACGGAGCGAGCAGAGTGGATGTAAAGTTAACTGCATCTGATCAAACAAACGGACACTTCACCATTACCTTTACCAACGATGGCAGAGGCATACCACAACAATACCAATCACAGATATTCGAGCCCTTTTTCAGGTTATACGGCAAAGATAAACCTGGTACGGGAATCGGCCTTTCGCTTGCGAAATCGTTAAGTGAATTGCATAATGGTTCGCTAAAATTATTGGAAAGCAACGTTAACAAGGTGGTTTTCGAGCTAAATTTACCAATTCACCAAAAATTCGAGTTTAAGCTGAGCAGTTGGAAAAAGATAAAATAATATGACTGATAGTATTCTAATTATTGATGACAATGAGGATATCCTCGAGTTCCTGACACAAGTTTTCGGGAATACTTACAAACTACACCTGGCCATTAATGGAGCGTTAGCACAGGAAATTCTGGACAATGAGATCGTAGATCTGATCATTTCAGATATTATGATGCCCGGGATTGATGGTTTTGAACTTTGCAGACTGATCAAATCGAACGTAGAATATTGCCACATCCCAATTATACTGCTGACTTCCAAAAACACCTATAAGGCCCACATTGAAGGACTGGAAGTTGGTGCCGATCTTTATATTAAAAAACCATTTTCACCGCAGCTCTTACGGGTTCAGGTGGCTAATCTGCTGCAGAACCGTTTAAAAATCAAGGCCCATTTTGCAAATGCGCCCTTCGAAGATGTGCGCGTAGTGGCCAATTCAAAAATAGAAGAAGCATTTTTAAAGAGGCTGGATGAATATGTCCGTAAAAATATCCAGGATCCTTATCTGGATATCGACCAGCTAGCCGAGCACATGCACATGAGCCGTCCTACCCTTTACCGCAAAATAAAGGCGATTTCGGCCCTATCGCCTAAAGAATTAATTGATGTTACCCGCCTTAAAAAAGCCACCAAATTGATTGCCCAGAACGAATTCAGTTTCTTCGAGATTGCAAAGATGGTGGGTTACAGCTCCCAAAGCCTGTTCAATAAAAATTTCCTGAGGTATTTTAAGGTAACGCCACAGGAGTATATGAATTCGTTGGCCAGGGATACGAAAGAGGAGTAAAAAGTAAGCTGATTTTTTCTAAAATATCATCAAAAAAGATCAGGGATGCCTGAATTTTCTCCAGTGCATCCCTGATCAGTTGAGAGGCGTTAATATTTGAATATTTTTCCTTCTGCCATTACCTGCTGACGGGTGGCATCAAAAGTTGCTTTTCCTCCGGTACGCACCGCAGCATTGGTCATGATGTTGGCAATAGAGTGCATATAACCTGCTTCTACCGGGGCATTAGGTTCCTTTCTGCTCCGGATACACTCCAGCCAGTTGCGCATATGGTTAGAACTTAACACATCGGCACCGGTGTTGGCCGATGCCGCAGCAGCAGATGGCGCAGCAAGTTTGATTTCGGGTAAAAGATTCGGCTTCATCTTCATTGCAGCTGCCGCTCTTGCCGTTAAACCTCCATGAGGTGATATGGTATTGGTAATGAGGTTTAATTCTCCTCCGTTTGAATAATAGATTTCTGCCGGTCTTTCATCACCATTATGCATCCTGGAAGTAAATACCACCTGGAAACCTTTGGTCATGTCGTTAAGCGGGCCATAATCAAAAACAGCTGTCGTGGTATCCCAATTGCGGCGACCATCTTTCCATTGATAAATGCCACCGTTGGCGGTCACGCTTCGCGGGTGAGACAATCCGGTAAACCAATGTACGGTATCGATCTGATGGCTCATCCACTGCCCTGGCATGCCTGAGGAGTAGGGCCAGAAAAGGCGGTATTCGAGATAGATCCTTGGATCAAAGGCTTCGTATGGGCGGTTTAACAAAAAGCGTTTCCAATCGGTATCCTGTTCTTTCAACCTGGCTACAAGATCGGGACGGCGCCAACGGCCGGGCTGGTTGACATTCCAGCTCAACTCTACCATGGTAATATCGCCAAATTTACCTTCTTTGATAAAATCGGCAGCAGCCTGATAGTTTTGTCCACTGCGCCGTTGCGAACCAATCTGTAGAATCTGCTTCGAAGACCTTACGGCTTTTAATGCGGCATTGGCATCATCCATGGTTTCGGCAAAAGGTTTTTCGCAATACACATCTTTTTTGTTTTTAACGGCTTCGATGGCATGCGATGCATGTGCAAAATCAGGCGTGCTGATGATAACGGCATCAAGATCTTTCATTGCATAAAGTTCATCGTTGTTTTTACAGGAAGTAATGCCATGCCCGATCTTGTTTTTGATATGATCAGCCCCCAGCTCACGGCGGTAGTTCCATAAATCAGAAAGTGCAACAATATCAAAATTCAGTTCTTTGTTATGGTTTAAAAAGCATGGAAATAGTGTATCCTTAAAGCGATCGGAAAAACCGACCACTCCAACCCTAACCCGATCGTTGGCACCAATGATATTCGCATAACTTTTGGCCGACATCCCAAAAGTACCTACATAGGTTCCTGCTGCCGCAATTGCAGCCTTCTTTATAAAATCTCTTCTCGATTCTTCCATAACACGTATTATTTAAGTGTTTTTATTTTAATGTTTCTGTACGAAACATTGTTGCCGTGATCCTGGATCAGGATGTGTCCTTGTTTGGCTTCGCCAAAGTTTTTCCAGGTTTTGTATTTACTTCCAGCCACCAGTTTTTCAAACGCATCTGAACCGCGCTCATATTCAAGCACTTTTACGCCATTTAACCAATGCTCAACATGGTTATTGGGGTAAACCTTAACCTCTCCACTGTTCCATTCGCCAATCGGCTTAATAACTGATACTGGTTTGTTAGAAGGAATAAGATCATATAAAGAACCCAGTTTGCGGTTGCCGTTTTTGCCCAGTTTCGCATCCGGATGTTTTTCGTCGTCCAATACCTGGAATTCTAATCCAATGCCCGACAAATTGGTTTTCTCCTGCTCGGTTACAAAATACTTTATGCCACTGTTGGCACCCGGGCTCAGTTTGAAATCGAATTTTAAGATAAAGGCCGAATATTCATCCCGGGTTACAATGTCGCCACCAGAGCCCTGCTCCTGTCCGTTCGAGGTCAGTACCGTTAATATTCCATCTTTCATTTCCCAACCCTTGGCCGGAAACTGTTCTTTAAATATAGCCCTCCAGCCCGTCGCGTCTTTACCGTTCCAAAGCAGTTTGAAACCTTCTTTTTTTTCACTTTTGCTTAGGGTATTTTGTGCATGAGCCAGGTTCAAGGCAAAAAGGCTTAGTAATAATGTGTAAATTAACCTGTAGTTTTTCATTGAATTTAATTTATAATAATTGTTTATGTGTTTAAAGATTTAGTTTTTACGACTGCTTTGCGGGCAATAAAGCGCTAAATAAGCGAGATAAAGAAATTGGTCCTCAATGCTGGCTATTGCATTTGTAATTCGATGTGTTGAATAAGTTTATAAATGGTTCTATTGCCAAAGTAAACCAATGGCTACTGCAATATATGTTCAAGTTATTGTCGATTTGTCTCAAATGGCATAAAACAATTAAAATACGATAGGGCTGTCGGAAAATTCCCGGCAGCCCCATACGTGCAATCTAATTATCTCCTTTACCATTGAATCTGCTGATCCTGGTCTGGAATTAAGGTATTCAGGTCGCGCTGCATCGATAATGTCCCATCTACCCTGTATTTCAGCCTTTGGCCGGGCACCGTAGTATAATCTTCAAACTCGTAGGATAAATAAAGTGTGGTATAAATATGTTTCAGGTAAGGAAGCTTTGCGTCCCATGCTTCATCCCTGGTATAATAAGATTGAGCCGCCCCCACTTTGAATTTATTATTTGCGGTATTGTCGCTCCAGATTTCCAGTTTTTTCTTTTGAATATCTATATTCTGATCAGTAAACTTTATAAATACCTTATAATTTTTACGGTCCAGATAGTCTATGTCCCTGATTCCGGCGTATAGAAAAATGGTTTTTTCATCCACCACAAAAGTGCGGTGGGTATTTAAGGTCAAAGGTTCGGTATCCCCTTCGAGATATATTTTGTACAAAGTGCCGCCATACTCGCCAGAGTAATCGTTAAATGGCGTAATGCGCAACATGGCCCTTCTATAATATTTATGTGGGTTGGCCTGATAATCATATGATGGATCATCTAAAATCTGTAGTGGCAATACCCATTTATCAGATTGATCCAGATCTCCCAATGTAAAATCGATCGGTATGGTAACCGTGCTTACGCCAGCCGGGACATCTATAGTTTGGGGCATGGTATAATACTTCTGATCCAGCTGTTTAAAATAAAGCTCCTGGCGGTGGCCATATTGCTCCTGGTTTAATCTGGCAAGTGTATCAGGGTCTAAACCAAGGTGTATGGTACGGTTTTTAAGATTGGGCGTAGAACCACTGATAATCACCGGAAGATTGAACCTTACTTTTCCGGTCGCATTATAACGTAGATAGCTCCAGCTTACCCCCTGGGCCGTTGGATCCGTTTTAAATGATGCCATTTGAGTAAATTGCTCCTCTTTCCATTCATCATTACATGAAACAAAGCATACCGCTGTTGTTATCAATAAAAATAGACTATATATATACTTCTTCATTTTTGCAGATTTATAATTATTCAGGATTTGTCCAGCCTGGGTTTTGTGTCAGGTATTTATTGCGTCTTAACTCATCAAAATGGATAGGCCAGAACCACATTTTAAGCGTAAAAATGGATGGTAATGACGGCGTTTCCACTACATTGTGAAAAAGGGCAGCCTGATCTTTAGTGGCATAAGCATTATATCCATACACCGGGGCCGACTCTTCCGACTGGGCATCGGTCCAGCGGCGCAGATCGAAATATCGGTGTCCTTCGGCAAATAACTCCACCTGGCGCTCCCTTTTTAACCTGATACGGAATTTATTCGGATCAGCATACACATCACCTGCATAATCAGCTAATCCTGCCCGGATGCGGATAGGCTGGATCCCCCTTTTCATTTCTGAGATATTCCGCGATATTGCATGTGTCTTGCTGCCATCCCAGGATGGGATATTATAAGATCCGTTTAGTTCATTTAAGGCTTCTGCATAGATCAGCAACACCTCTGCATAACGGATGGCGGGATCAACCTTTTGTTTCATACGGCTTTGATCGTATGCCGTAACAGCCACATTACTGATATCATCGGGATGGACATATTTTTTAATGCCCACCCCCGTACGTGGCCAATAGGTCGTATTTTTATAACCATTCGGATCGCCTCTGTAATAGAATATCTGAACATTACTCTTCTCATCTCTCACGCTTTCAGCATTTAGAAGATTCCATGTAGAGCCATTATACGATACTGACGCATAAAAACGGGGTTCGCGCTGAACAAACTGTTTATTTACTCCAATGCCCAATGGACCTAACTCTGGGTATTTGGCCAGTTCTTCTTGTGTTACAAAACCTGTTGTCCGTGGTTGGGTATTATACCGGCCTTCATATCCCTGTCTGCCGGCATACATGCTGTTCATGCCTGGTATATCGCTACCGTCGTTCATGGAATACGCATCAACCTGTTTTTGGGTCATACCATGCGAATTATAACCTTTTCCCTCCAGTCGCGGCAGTTGATGTACCACCAAAACATTTATACCCTCACCACCCTGATTCTGGCCACGCGTAAAAATCAGTTCCGGATTTTGGTAAGCAGGAACTGTTCCGTTAAACAAAGCACGGTACGATTCATAAGGATCGATGTCGCTCCAGCCCGAAGGCCAGGCGCTATTGGAAAAATTATTGTCGAATGGAGGAGTAACAGTCGCAGGGTAAGCAGCATCGCCTGTCGTTTTCTTAAAAGCAACATACAAACGATATTGACCAAGATCCATCACATCTTTTGCAGCGGCAGCAGCCCTGGCCCATTTGGATTCATCATAACTACGGGAAAGCAGCGGTTTCCCATCTTTCGTTACCAATGCCGCAGCTACTTCAGCAGGCGCTTTTCCGTTGGCAAGCGGACTTGCTGCGTACAACAATATCCTGGCACGAAGGGCCAAAGCCGCGCCGCGGGTTGGGCGGGCAATCTGCTGGATCCCTTGCTGGGGCGATAGTCCTTTTGCGGCTTCTACCAGTTCGTTTGAAAGATAAACCGCACATTCTTCATAGCTATTGCGGGGCTGCGCAATATCATCATACTCTTTGGTATAGTCGATACCTTCATCTGGTATAATAGGCACTGGCCCATAGGTACGCAACAGTATCCAATAATAATAAGCCCTTAAAAACCGGGCCTGCCCTTTGAGGTTTTCAATCTCAATTTTGGTAAACGTGGTATTTATATCAATACTGTTGATGAAAATAGAAGCCTGTCGGATCCCTTTATATGCAGTGTTCCATATCTCCTTGCTTTCGCCATTTATCCCATTTTCGGTATATTGTCCGTTTTTCCATCTTTTGTATCCGTCACTTTCATCGCCGTAATACATATCGTCTGCAAAATTAAAAGGTATGGATTTTTTACTGCTCACATCCTGCAGATAATTACTGCCCAGATAGGAATAAGCCTTTGCTAACCAGCGGTTCGCATAATCCGAGTTGGTAAAAACCTCCTCTGTGGTCAACCGTTCATCAAAGAGATAATCCGAATCGAGAAATTTTTTACATCCGCCGATAATTAATACAGCGCCCGTAAAGGTTAAAACGATCAATATTTTTTTCATGTTCTTCATTGCTTATAAGTTAACTGATACCCCTAACGATAATGTTTTGCTAAGCGGATAAACTTTTCCGGTTGAGTTTCCAAGCTCCGGATCCCATAGCTTAAATTTGCTGAATGTAAATAAGTTGGTGCCGATTAAAAAGAAACGGACGTTATTGAGATGGGCCTTGTTCACCAGGCTTTTTGGTAAGGAATAACCCACATCCAAGGTCTTTAAACGCAGATAAGAGCCATCCCTGAGCCAGTATGTAGATGCACGGTAATTATTAGCGTTTGGCCCATAGGTCAGGCGGGGATAATCTGCATTCGGATCTTCATTGGTGCCTAACGTCCAACGGTTACTGTCTGCGATATCATTGAGGATATTTCCCCAGTTCTGACCCAAACTGAACATGTAAACCGAAGAACCATTAATAAAATAAGTCGACTTTCCTATTCCCTGGAAATGGACATTGATATCCAGCCCTTTCCAGCTTGCTGAAAGACCAAATCCATAAGTAAGGTTCGGCCGGGTGGTAGCACCGATAGCCACAATATCATTATCGTCAATAATCCCGTCGCCATTGATGTCTTTGTATTTGATATCGCCGGGCATTACCTCTCCGAATGATTGTCTGGCACTGTTGCGGATATCATCGTAATCTTTGAACAGACCTAAGTCCACCAATCCTCTTGCCTGGTCTACGCGATGTCCTTCCTGAAGCTTATAGCCGTAAATTGTATTCTCTTCATCTCTTTCCAGAATCTCACTCTTGCTATAAGTGGCATTGCCACGCAGGGTCAGATCTACACCAGCGATCTTTTGTTTGAATGTAAAATTCCCATCAAATCCATGTGCTTTTACTTCACCCACGTTAGCAGAAGGATTGTTTTCGAGGCCCACATATCCTGGCAAAAAATTACGGCTCATATAAATTCCTTCCCGGCGTTCGGTAAAGTAGTCTACCGCCCCGCTAAACTTATCATGGAAGAACGAGTAGTCGATACCCAAATCCTGTTTGGTAGCAATCTCCCAGGTTACATTTGGTGAGGCTACCGAAGTGAAACCCAAACCACCCCATGGACGCGCTGAAGATTCATAATCGCCAAACTGATAGCCTCCCACACCTATCGGGGTTCCATCAGAATAGTATTGAATATTTCCGTTGGCATCCTTTTGGTAAAATTGCTCTAACGTGTACAGATAAGGAAATCTGATGTCGCCCAGGTTGTCGTTTCCGGTTTTTCCGTACGAATAGCGGACTTTAAACATGTCTACCCATCCCAGTTTCTTCACGATCGGCTCTTCTCCTATATTCCAAGCACCCGAAATGGCCGGGAAGAATCCAAAACGGTAATCCTTATGAAAATTCTCAGAACCGGTGTAGCCAAAATTAAAATCAACATAATAACGTGAGTTCCAGTTATAATTAACACGCCCTGCCAAGCCCTGGTTCCGGCGTGCAATTCCATTTTTAAGATCTGTACCAATATTCTGGGTAAATACCTTTGAATTCTGGCTATATTTTAGAACCCCGCCGAAATTATGCGCGCCGATATTGTTGTTATAATGCGTCTCCCATTCAAAAAACTCGCGTTTATCGCCATCCGAACCTGAAGTCTGGGTCATCTTTTGTTCTTCCTTTATGCGTTTAAACACTAGATTTCCTGCAGTGTCGCGGTAACGATTGGCGCTCCATAGCTCAGGAAACTTATACCGCTTGATATAATTATTGTTATAAGTATCATAGCCAAAGCGGCCGATAAACCGCAGACCTTTGGTAATAAAATCTAACTTCTGATCTAAATTTAAAGTGGTCTGTATGTTATTGCTCCAGCTTTCATTATAACCCGTCATGGTTCCCTGAACCAGGGGATTGAATCGGTCCATGTCGTTATTCGGATCATTATCGCCATCATCACTGGCCGGGATCTTTCCATCCGAATACCGGATTGGCGAGGTGATCGCATTATAGCCCATCAGCGCAGTCCATATCGCATTAGTGCCTACTCCAGGGTCATTTTGTTTTCGCAGTGACCCCGACACGCCTACGGTTAATAGGGTAGATTTGGTGATATCCATATCTACACTCAAACGATATGTATATTTGTTGAAATTGGCATTGGTATTATAATCTCCAAGGGCATCATCTACCTTGTACATGCCCTGCTGGTTCTGGTAACTTCCTGACAGATAATAACGGGCAGTTTTTCCACCCCCACTCAAGTTCAGGATACTACGCTGACTTTTTGCGGCGTCGCGCAATACCACATCCATCCAGTTTACATTAGGGAACAGGTCAGGATCCAGTCCGAGGCGCAGTACTTCAAGTTCTGTGTTCGAAAAAAGAGGCTGTTGATTTCGGGCAACCTTTGCCTCATTGGCCATAGAGGCATATTGGTATCCGTCAACAAATTCGGGAAGTTTGGTAAGGGTATTGTAAAAGCCTTCTACTTTGGCATTAATATTCACTTTCCCCTCCTTGCCCCGTTTGGTCTTGATCAGGATCACACCATTGGCGCCCCTACTGCCATACATTGCGGTTGCAGAAGCATCTTTCAATACAGAAAAGGATTCTACATCTTCAACATTGATTTCATTCATATCCCGTTCAAAACCGTCAATCAATACCAAAGCCGCATTGCTGGCCCCGAAGGTAGAGATACTACGCACCCAAAATTCAGAGATGCTGCCCGGACGTCCCGAAGTTTGCATAGCCTGAATACCTGGCACAACCCCGGCCAATGCATCTGCCATGGAAGTGGAAGGGTTCGACTTCAACCGATCAACGTTTACCGTTGTAATGGCTCCGGTAATGGCTATTTTTCTTTCACCCCCGGTGGCAGTTACCACAACCTCATTTAGTACGCTGGCGTCTGATTCTTTTAGGGTGACATTCACAATCCTTTGTTCTTTCACCAGTACTTCTTTCTTTTCATATCCAACATAGGTAAATACCAATGTTTGATAGGGAGGCATCTTGATGCTATATTTTCCATCTCCATCAGTAATGGCACCCAAACCAGGCAAATTACTGATCGATATGCTTACTCCCGGAATGGGTAGTTTTTTTTCATCGGTTACCACTCCCTTAACGATTACATCCTGAGCCAGGACATCAAAGGAAATCGCCAGGAAAACCATGCATGTTAGTAAAATAAATCTCATCGTTATATAGTAGGTCTTCATCTGTTATTCTTCTTTAGCTATTTTGCGGATAAGCCAGTTGCCCGTATCACCGATATAAAAAACTTTCTTGGTTTCATCATAGGCTATGGCCTGCGGATTGTTGAAACGGGCTTCCGTACGTAAATCGCCATCTGCATAACCGCTTGTACCATTGTTCCCGCGACCGGCGAATGTGCTCACTCTACCCTGTGGGGTCAAAATGCGAATGGCATGGTTGGCCTTATCGCAGAAATAGAAATCGTACTGATCTCCCCCTGCTGTTTCATAATCCGGATTTTTCACAAATACGCCTTGCACAGGATTGTTTAAACGGGCGTTTGTGCCAATTCCGTCGGCATAACCTGAAGTACCTGCTGCTCCGCAGATGGTATATGGGGTTTTAAAGGTTTTCTTTTCCCGGTCGTAATCGGTGCGCATGATAAAATGTTTTTCAAATTCGACCAGATAGGCATAGTCTCCTGAAGGGTGCATCACCATGTAAACGGCCACTGCACTATAGGGATTAGAGAACACCAGTTTGTCTTCCTTGGTATTAAAATCATACCTGCGGATATCACCCGCTCTATAACGCGAATAGTATAACTCCCCGTTTTGCGGATGAACGATCGTACCGTTTACCCCTCTGGCATAAACCTCAATAGCTTTTTTCTGAATAAAATTCGACTCACGGGTGAACAAATAATTGCCGTTTTTGGTATCGCTGGAGTGGTTATGCGAAACAATCATGTCTTGATCTCCATCAATTCTCCAGTTTAATATCGATACCCTGTCGAGATCCGTTCTGAAGTAACTGACAAACTGTTTCTCAAAATCAATCAAACGGCAACTGTTTACATCGGCCGAAAAATACAAGTGGTTGTAGTTTTTGGGATCAAAGGTGAGCCACAGAATCCCTTTAAATGCACCACAATCATTAAACGGACCTTCCTTTTCTTCAAAACTTGTAGGCACCTGATAATATTTGCCCAGGAAAGTGGAAACAAGCAATTTTCTGGTATATGAAAATGCTTGTTTTGATGCGCCATGCGCAAGTTCTTCCTTGTTATCGCCAAGAACACTCACGACAATGTCTCCGGCATAGGCTTTCTCCGGAATGATGCAATAAATGGCATTATTTTTTACGCTGATCACTTTGGCCGGTTTTCCTCCGATCATTACTTTTATTTTGGAAAGATCGTTTCCGAAATTCTCACCATATATCACCAGGTTGTTTCCTACACTGCCTTCCTTAGGATAGAAGTCGCTAACAGTGACCGGTTTAGACGGATCGTAAGCAGCTTCTTGTGGCAACTCATCCTGTTTACAATGTGTTAAGGAAAGCGCAATCAACCCGAGCAGCATCCAACGGATTTGCCAGCGTCTGGTTTTAACCTTGTTTTTAATTTTCATATACGTATTGCTTTTATCCGGCTATAGCCGGGTTACATTGGATTTTATTATTTCTTTCCCCGCTCGGGCTTATCACCAATACTGGTTGCTGTATTATTTTCGAAATGGCAGGACTCCAATACGGCTAAACTGACACCATCAAACCATATTTCCTAAGGAATGGGCATAGCAATGTCCTTCGGCGTGATAATCGTCACGCCGACCAGTGCTCTGCTTAGAGCCCTCATCTTTTTGCAGGAAACATTATTGGTCTACCTGTAAACCGGAAATATCGTAAAGGATGTCCTAAACTGTTTTGCTTTAGTTATTGGTGTTTAGATAAAATAATCAGTAAATCGTTTTACAATTGACACCAACAATCTTGGTCCGCAATAACATCAGATCCGCTGCAAACAGCCATCTGAATGCGCCACTAAACTCAGCGTTATATTACCGTTATAGGTCTCATTTTTTAGCTTTTTGTTTGGGGGCTAATTACGGATTTGCTTATTCTGGTACGGGGTATGTATTTAGGACGGATAAGTATTTATTGAGCATAGCATCGTTTTAGTTAATTTCCCTTATTTAATTGGTTTAGATAAATTATGGAGGATCAATCGTCTGAAATAAATAATTTGTTTCTCATAAAAAGTATTAAAACCGCAAAAGCATAGTGTTGCTGCTTGAAGAAATTTGCGGTAAGGTTTGTTATTTGGTTAATTGAAATCAAAGTAAAGGAATACCGCTATTAATATCTGTTCAACTTTTTGTCGATTTGTATCAAAGTTTCGAATACAACAGCAATAATTGATGATCAGCAATTAGAATTAACCATAATGAGCGAAATGGTATCCCTTTCGGAAAGCAGCATGGGCATGGGGTATTGCCAGGTATTTTTGGTTTGAGCCATGCAACCTAAGGAACAATATAAAGCAGGAGATTGAGCTAAAATGCCATTTGAGGCTTCTGCCCTATGCCAATTATGACAACACTACATCTGTCAAATCATGGGAGTTGATCCGTTTTAAATGCAGCAAAGATGGGCTGAAATAATATCCATTAAGCGGAAAATATCCAGTAGAATGAAAGTACTTGCAGCAATTAGTGATTCATATTTTCGCTATCTATTAATTTGACCTCCTTGCCCATTTTCTTTTGTATCACCTCAAAATGATGAAGTTCATCAGGACTTACCAAAGAAATGGCTTCGCCTATACTCTCTGCACGGCCAGTTCTGCCGATACGGTGGATATAATCTTTAGGCGATCGGGGCAATTCGTAATTAATCACAAAAGGAAGCTGGTCGATATCAATGCCCCGCCCCATTAAATCTGTGGCCACCAATATCCTGAGTTTACCTGATTTAAAAAGATATAAAGCTTCGTTTCTTGCCCCCTGGCTTTTTTTGCTGTGGATCGCCTTTGCATCAAAATTATTTTTACGGAGTTTGTTTACAATAGCATCGGCAGTGTGAACAGACGATGCAAATATCAACACCTGTTTCATTTCATGGCGACGGATCAGATCACGTAAAAACGGGCCTTTCTTCACCGCCGAAACGATGTAGGCCACCTGATTAATCTGTTCAAGTGTATCTTCCCGGCTTTCAATTTTAATCACCAGCGGATCATGGAGCAGTACCTGATGGATCAGCTGAAGATCTTCATTTAAAGTTGCAGACAATAATATGTTTTGACGCTTCCCGGGTAAAAGAGCAATAATTTTATCTACTTCCTCCTTAAAACCCAGATTAAGCATCTTATCGGCCTCATCGAGCACCAAAGTCTCTATACTGGATAAATGTACAGCATTTGCATCCACGAGCTCCAACAGTCTTCCGGGGGTGGCCACAAGCACATTTACGTTTTGAAGGGCAGTCATCTGGGGATTAATGGAAACACCGCCATAAACGGCCAAGGTTTTAACAGGTACCGGAAGTCCTGGACTAAAAGTTTTGAAAACATCTTTTACCTGCTCCGCCAGTTCGCGGGTGGGCACCAATACCAGTACATTAACATGCCTGTTTTTTAGCACCTGTGTTTGCTGCAGGTTCATCAATATGGGTAAAACGTAACTGGCCGTTTTCCCGGAGCCTGTTTTAGCAATACCTAAAACGTCTTTTTTATTTAATATGGCTGGTATGGCAGTCTGCTGTATAGGCGTAGGTGTATTGAAATGCTGTTGTGATAGTATTTTTATTAAATCTGGCGATAAGCCCAGAGCGCTGAATGGCATATTCTTTTTTTTGTCAAAAATAGATAAAAATCGGTATTAATGGGTTTTTGCTTTTTAACAGATTGAAAAACCATTTGGCCTCATGCTGCTAAAAACGGATTTTAACAGTTAAAGATTAACTTTGGATCATGAACGAACTGGAAAACTACATCCAACATTATTTTAGCATCGATCCGGAAGATTGCAGAAAAGTAGCCGATCTGTTTAAGATCGAAAAGCTTGACAAAGGGGCATACTGGCAAAAAGCAGGTGGCCGATGTGAAAAAATGAGTTTTATCAGTGCGGGTATGCTCAGGGTGTTCGTTACCCAACCCAACCGTGAGGTAACACAATGGATCGGTACATCAGGTTATTTCATGACCGATATTTCCTCATTCCTTTTCGGACAGCCGGCAAGATTTAATATACAGGCCCTCACCGAAACTATGGTTTTCACGATAACACGTTCGCAGTATCTCGAACTCGGGAAACTTGTACCAAAATGGAACGAATTTGAAAAAATGTTTATCAGTAAGTGTTTTGTGGTGATGGAAAGCAGGATTTTTGACCTCATCTCCCTATCAGCTGAAGAACGTTACACCAAACTTTTCGATCAACACCGCGAGCTCTTCAATCAGGTACCCTTACAATACCTGGCTTCTATGCTGGGCATGACCCCAGAAACTTTCAGCCGCATCAGGAAAAAGATGATTTCTTGATTTTTATCAAGCGCAAAGGCTTATTTCGGCATATACCTTTGATTTATGAAAACAGCCATTAAAATCGAAGAAGCGGCCATTACCGTCATTTCTATATATTTTTTATCAAAATTCAGTATGGGGTTTCCCATTTGGGCATGGGCATTATTGTTCTTTAGTCCGGATATTTCTATGCTGGGTTATCTGATCAATACCAAAGTTGGCGCTTATACCTATAACCTCTTTCATCATCGTGCAATAGCTTTAATCATCGTGGCAATTGGATTACTAAGCACTGCAAATATGTTGATCAGTATAGGCATCCTGCTCTTCGCCCATTCTTCATTCGACCGCATGCTGGGTTACGGACTAAAGTTTAATGATGATTTTAAACACACACACCTGGGCTGGATGGGCAAAAAAACCGATAAGTAGCTCTTTTTTCCTATTGAAATGCCTAACTTAGTTTCAAAAGAACAACTATGAAACTCGTAATTACCTTTTTATTTTGTGTGGCTGCTTTTGTTTGTCAAGCCCAAACCTCAAAAGAACTTATTGGAAAATGGAAGCTGGTAAAACAGACCAAAGATGGCGTGGTAACTGCACCAAGCGATGTTTATCAGGTTTTTCAGGATGGCGGCGTATTCCAGGGCATTAATGGCAGTAGCTCGCGCAAAGGAAAATGGAAATTATCAGATGATAATAAAACCTTAACCGTGAAAATCAGCATTATTTCTATTCCATTTTCTGTAGATTATTTTGATAGTAAAAAGCGGACAATCAGCAATGATAAAACAGGTACCCTGGAATATCAAAAAGTAGAATAAGCGTATTAATATTAATTCTATGATTACTTTTTCTTTTTGGCAATTGTCTTCAGGTACTTTCTAACATCCTGCTCTTCAGGGCTAAAAAAGCTAATTCCAGATGTATGTGTGTTATTCGAAATCATAAAAGTATAACCAGTACGATGTTTATTGCCAGATTTTCTTGTGTATTTGAATTCAATAAACTTAAAGCTTGAAGTGCTATCGATCCTTGCGCCCACAAAATAAGTAGAATCATTTACCTCTGGTCCTGAACTCGATTTTTTTCGTTCGTTATCGAGCAGAACATACATTGAGATTGTATCTACTTTGGTATAAGGCACTTTTTTGGTGAAGAGAATGAATTTATATGGGTTTAACGTGTCAACTAGTAGCTCAATGTTTCTCTTTTTGTGAATCATCGCTAACAGTTCATTCTTAAACTGTTCATCCTCCTTTTTTGCAAGTACCCTATCCAGTCTTTCTTTATTCACTAACCGGTAGTTATTGGGTAATTTTATTGTAGCCCCCAGATTCACCAAATCATATTCCAAGGGGCCATTATTTTCCTGACAACTTTGGGCAAATAAAAAGATTATAGCAATAGGCAAATAGGAATAGTGTTTCATGGAGGGCGCTAATAGTTCGTGATTAAAATGGTTTATGCAACTTACAAAATTTTCCAGATGTCTAAGAGCGCAACCATAAAAGAACCTAAATATGGTGGAGTTTTTTTAGAAGGCTATGGAAACATAACACATTCATACCTAAAGCCAATCATCTCACTTCCTGACAGATTCCGCAAGGAATTTAACAGAATCTTGAAATATTGGTCTATTCGCCGTCATTTTCACTTATCTACCTACAAAAGCAACTTGATTTATAATATATTCACCCCCGTTAATCTAAACGCCTCCCTTTAATAGGAAAAAAATGCCCGACAGCACACAAAAAAGGAGTTTAAAGCTCATCCATGCCACATCGATAAATATGACCGATATGGTCGGCATAGGCCCATTCATTACCCTGCCGATGGTAATCGGGATGATGAACGGACCATTTTTCTTATACGCCTGGGTTGCGGGAGCCTTTCTTTCGATGATAGATGCCATGGTGTGGAGCGAATTGGGTGCGGCCTTTCCAATGGCCGGTGGATCGTATAACTTCTTAAAGGAAACCTTCGGGAAGGAGAAACTTGGAAAATTGATGAGTTTTCTTTTTGTATGGCAGACCATGATACAGGCGCCACTGGTCATCGCTTCTGCCTCCATAGGTTTTGCCTATTACTTTTCGTATCTGTTTCCTTTAACCTTACTTTGGTCAAAGGTGCTAAGTGGAACTGTTGTAGTGCTCATTGTTGTATTACTTTACCGAAAAATTGAGGCTATTGGAAAGATTAGTATCGTGATGTGGACAGCTGTGATATTAACGCTTTTCTGGATTATCGGTGGCGGTATTGCCCATGGAAATTTCCTTGGCCCCATCCGGCATATCAATGATGGCCTATCAGTAAACTATGCATTTGTAACCGCTATTGGTTTTGCCAGTGTGAAAAGTGTATACAGTTATCTTGGGTACTATAATGTATGCCATTTGGGCGGAGAGATCGTTAATCCCTCAAAGAATATCCCCAGAAGTATGTTCCTTTCTATTATCGGAATTACGCTGCTTTACCTCATGATGAACATTAGCGTGGTGAGCGTAATCCCCTGGAATGAAGCAAAGGAGAGTAAATTTGTAATCAGTGCTTTTATGCTGAAACTAGCAGGTCCTCTGGCAGCGAGGGCGGTTACCTGCCTTGTACTTATCGTTGCATTTGCTTCTGTATTTTCAGCAACATTGGGTTATAGCAGGGTGCCCTATGCAGCCGCAGCAGACGGCGCATTCTTTCCCGTTTTTGCAAAGCTCCATCCAAAAGGGAACTTCCCTTATATTTCCCTGTTGTTTATTGGAGCAGTTGCGTTTGTATTTAGCTTGCTCTTTAGACTCAGTGATGTGATCAGCGCGATATTGGCCATGCGGATCCTCGTCCAGTTTATTGCACAGGCCATTGGGCTGATTCTCCTCAGACGAAAAAGAAAGAATATCGGCTTCCCTTTCAAAATGCCCTTCTTTCCGCTTCCGGTTTATCTGGCTATTCTGATGTGGTTTTTTATTTTGATATCTACTGGCTACATCATGGTACTCGGCGGAATCGCTGCAACATTGATTGGTGCCGCCGTATATTTCATTAAGGCCAAAATAAAGAAGGAATGGCCATTTCAGGTAAAAAACGCACCCCATATATTAGATTATTGACGCAAGAACAGTACTCTTCTTTAATCTGGCAGGATAAAAAAGGCGTAATCTGTAAATCCTCACCCAGATTATATAAGCTGAAATCTGTTTTAAATAACCATTGATTTTCGAAAAAAGGCATTTAAAGAAAAAAGATAGCCTTTTTAGTCCACTTGTTCATTACTTTTACATCCAAATCAGTTAACATTCTTGCAAATACATGGACAATACTTTTTCTGATTACAATCAAATTCAGATGGTTTCTAATTTTTCTGAACTTATAAACACCAATTTTCAAATGGCTACGAATGCGATCTGTTGGCGCAGAAATTTGAATGGTGATTTTAAAGAAATTGTGTCTAAACTTGAACTAAAAGAGTGCATTACCGAGGTTTACACTGAAGATCTTTTATCTCTTCAATTAACAGTACAAGGGCATTTAGCAAGAGAGATTATTTTAAATGATCTACAGTTATTAACTGATTTCGGAGCCTCTCCCTCACTCAATTTACTTAAAAGTTATGAACGGGATGAGGAGTTAGACTTCATTTCAACAGATGTATATTCTTATCACGTAGATCGTTCACCAATAGCTACCCATACTTTTTTATGCACGTATCATGGTACTGCAAGTGACATCCTGCCTAATGAGCAGGCGATACAAAAAATCTTGCTCCCTGAAATCCGGGAAAAGCTTAAAGAATTACACAATGGTAAAGAAGAGGAATTTGAAACATTCTTAAAGGAGAATTATTTCGATCTGCATTATCAACCTAAACCCAATGCCAAGCCAATAAATTTAGGGCTTGGCGATGTATGGAAATTAGCAGTAGATCATCCCGGACAAAAAGTTTTACCCTGTATACATCGCGCACCCATTGAAAATGACGGTGAATACCGACTTCTTCTGATTTGTTAGGTTATTAAAACCCGTCCGGATTTTACAGGTCATTTTTGGCTTTTTAATGACAAGCTATTTCAGCGCAAGACAATATACTGAAAGAATATCTTGATGAAATGCAGGCATCTGCTCTGATCACATCCAAGATCAATAAGAACGGGAACCGTGTCTTTAAGGCGGTTCGTTAGGAGTATCCTGACTCTAAAACCTGGTATCCAAAAAAAGCCTGCACACTGCAGGCTTTTTTTGGATACCAGTTACAGTTGTTCTTATTAATTCCCAAATATTTGAGCATCCCTTCTCCTTGTAAACGGAAAGCTTAATTCCAGTAAAACAGGCTAAGCCTGCAGTATATTTCGCCTTGCAAGAATAACCTCTGTATATATGTTAATATCTTGCACCAACTGGATAAGAAAGAACCATAGAAACATTGGAGGGAATGCTAATTTTATGCAGAATTTTTAAAAGGATTCAAACCATTGGTCCAGGCTATTATAATACATTTCATTTTATAAATAGATCTGGCAGTTAAGTTATAATTGTAAAGATGAAAATATACAAAGTACTGTTAGGCAAAATCTTTTTATTTATCGCATCAATTGGTATAGTAAATGTTGCACAGGCACAAAACGGCGACCAGATCCTGGATGGGATCGGTGAAACAGGGTTAAGTGCACGTTATCTTTTTAATGGAGACGTAAAAGATTGGTCGAGAAATAATCTTCAGGGCAAATTTCAGGGTACCGAAGCCAAATTTATCAATGATAGCCGCTTTGGAAAAGTTTTGTCGCTTACGGGCGAGAATAATTCCTTTTTAACAGTTCCATCAGAGGCTTTAACAGATATAGAATCACTTAGTGTATGTGGATGGATATATCTGCGTTCAAAGCAGCCCGGTCAATATTTTTTTGACTTTGGAAAAGACGGTACTAAACATTTTTTTGCGGCACCTGTAGGAACCAGAACACAGGAAGGATTTCAGGCATTGGTAACTACAAAAGAGAGTAATCAAAACGGCGCTGTCTCTGCTGCTGTCGGACTTAATAAATGGGTCCATCTTACCATCGTGATAGACCTTCCGTCAAAATCAATTATGACCTATCTGGATGGAAAACCTGTAGGCGAAGCAAAAGATATCGCATTTGATTTAGCTGAAGTATTTGGCCTGCGGCCGGCAGATAAAAAACTGCTTTATATTGGAAAATCCCTCTCGCCGGAAAACCCACCCCTTAATGCAATGATACATGATTTCCGTATTTATCGTGTGCCCTTAAGCAAAAGACAGGTTGCTGGAATTTACAATAACGCTCAAGGTGGATCACAAGGAAGTCAGGTCAATACCACTGCCAAGAAAGAGGATGATCTTCCTAAGTTCCCTGCAACGCAGAAACAGCTTTATAATAGTTTTTTAACCCACGTTTCGGATGTGGAAGTGGAAACAACTGTGGGCAATTTGCCCAGGTTGCCAAGTGATGTTCAAGGCACTTACTCCGGTGGCATCAAAGGACCCAAAGTACGTGTATTATGGCCTTCTGCCATGGATAATACAGCCGCTTTAAAAGCCAGACGCTATACCGTTACCGGTCGTGTTGCCGGAACAGATTTTCAACCAAAAGCCTTTATAACCGTCAAAGCACCTAATAAGTTGGCCATAGCGGCACGAAAGCTTGAAGTTTTTCCTTTGGATCAGGTTTCTTTGAAAACAGATGATCATGGCCATAGCACTAAATTTATCGAAAACCGTGACAAGTTTATCACCACATTGGCTAAAACTGATCCCAATTCCTTTCTCTACATGTTCAGGCATGCTTTCGGCCAGAAACAGCCCAATGGCGCAAAACCTCTGGGGGTGTGGGACAGTGAAGAGACCAAATTAAGGGGACATGCAACAGGCCACTATCTCACGGCAATTGCACAAGCTTATGCCGGAACGGGATACAACAGGGAACTTCACGAAAATTTCTCTAAAAAGATGGAGTATATGGTGAATGCCCTTTACGAACTGTCGCAATTATCGGGTAAACCCAGGAAAACTGGAGATCCCTATGTTTCAGATCCTTCAGCAATACCATTCGGTCCCGGAAAGCCCGCTTTTGATTCGGATCTTAGTCTGGCTGGTATTCGTAATGATTATTGGAACTGGGGAAAAGGATTTATCAGTGCTTATCCGCCGGATCAATTTATTATGCTGGAAAACGGCGCAAAATATGGTGGACAGAAGAATCAGGTTTGGGCACCATACTATACCCTGCACAAAATTCTGGCCGGTTTGATGGATGTGTATGAAGTGAGCGGGAATAAAAAAGCACTCGAAATTGCTACGAATATGGGGGATTGGGTTTATGCCCGATTGAATCAGCTCCCGCAGGAAACACTCATCAAAATGTGGAACACCTACATTGCCGGCGAGTTTGGGGGAATGAATGAATCGATGGCCCGTATGTACCGTTTAACAGGAAAATCTGAATACCTGAAAACAGCACAGTTATTTGATAACATTAAAGTATTTTATGGTGATACAGCCCATTCGCATGGACTTGCAAAAAACGTTGATCTTTTCCGTGGATTGCACGCCAATCAACATATCCCCCAGATTGTAGGGAGTATCGAAATGTACCGTGTGTCTAAAAATCCGGAGTACTACAAAGTGGCAGATAATTTCTGGTATAAGATGGTGAATGATTATATGTACAGTATTGGTGGCGTTGCGGGGGCACGTAATCCGGCGAATGCAGAATGTTTTATTGCCCAGCCTGCTACATTGTACGAAAATGGTTTTTCTGAAGGCGGACAAAATGAAACCTGTGCTACATACAACATGTTAAAATTAACCGCAGATCTGTTTCTCTTTGATCAGCGGGCAGAATTAATGGATTATTACGAGCGTGGACTGTACAATCATATCCTCGCTTCTGTAGCCGATAACAGTCCGGCAAACACGTATCATGTACCACTCAGGCCAGGCGCCATCAAACAGTTTGGCAACGCAGATATGACCGGATTTACCTGTTGTAATGGTACTGCACTAGAAAGCAGTACAAAGCTCCAAAATTCTATCTATTTTAAAAGTAAGGATAACCAGTCGCTTTATGTAAATCTGTATATTCCTTCTACGCTAGATTGGACAGAACGCAAGATAAGGATAGTGCAAACTACCAATTTTCCAAACGAAGACCATACGCGGTTAACTGTTAAAGGCAATGGAAAATTTGATATCAATGTACGTGTACCAGGCTGGGCTACAAAAGGCTTTTTTGTTAAAATTAACGGGAAAATACAAAAACATCAAACGCAACCTGGCAGTTATTTAAAAATCAGCCGCATATGGAAAGATGGCGATACCGTGGAACTGCAGATGCCTTTCCAGTTCCATCTGGATCCGGTAATGGATCAACAGAATATAGCCAGTCTGTTTTACGGGCCAATATTGCTGGCCGCACAAGAGCCTGAGGCAAGAAAAGACTGGCGAAAGCTTAACCTCGATGCAGGAGATATCAGTAAGACTATTATTGGCGATCCGCAACAACTCCGGTTTAACATCGACGGCGTGGTTTTTAAACCATTTTATGAGACATATGGACGGCATTCAGTTTATCTGGATGTGACGTTGAAATAACCCGGGGCAGCCGAAAAGCCAACAGTTCGGATAAAATCAGCAGGTACTGTAAGCCTCTTTTCCGGATTGAAAGCTACCGCTCAGTTCAACTTATGGATCTATAAAAGGTATTTCCTTATGGAACTTTTTTAGTAAAAACAGAACGAGCGGCCATTTTCCCTGAAGCACCCACTTATATCATTAAGTACAAAAATTAACTTGTAAAGCTATTCGCTACAAACGAATGCTGTAAGTCATGATTTCCGTGCCATTAGAATTTCTCACAATTTCTTTAGTATTTCTGAGTATTAATGTATGGCTTCCAAGTTTGCTATATGAAACAAATTCTCCATCTGGAGTTTGTTCACTGATAATAAACATATGCCAGGCTGCGTTTGACGGAAGTGAGATAATTACTTTTTTCTTAGCCTTCAATTCGTTTTCTATTGTTCTGAAGAGGCTATCTATCGGAAAGTTCGCGTCTCGCGGCAAAACAAATTTTTGAAAAAACGTAATGCCGTACAAATTTTTCTTGTCAAAATCACGGAAAGATCCATCGGTTTTGTTTCTCCATTTATTTTGCAGCTCGTAAAAATCAAAATCTACCACTTTATAATACTTTAGTATCATTTCAACAGCTGATGGAATGCAAGAAAATTCAAAGATTTGATCGTGGTTATTTACGACAGTATTAAAAAAAAAACAATTATCGATTTTTTGTGCTTGAGCCCTCGAATGAAAAATAACTGAAGTGGATAATAACACGACTAAACTAAAGAGGATTTTTTTCATCATTTAAATTATTGCAGTAAAATATGCTTATCTCCAATTATAGACCAGTGCTGTAAGTCATAATTTCCGTACCGTTAGACTTTTTCACGATTTCTTTTGTATTTCGGACTATCAATGTATTGCTTCCGTATTTACTGTATGAAACAAATTCTCCATTTGGAGTTCGTTTATGTACAACAAAAATCGGCCAGCTATTTTCCATCTGCAACGCGATAATTACTTTTCTACCCAACTTCAATTCATTATCTATAGTTTGAAAAAGACTATCTAACGGAAAATTTCCATCCCGGGACAATTTAGATTTTTGGTAAAATGTAACTCCGTATAATTTCTTTTTGTCAAAGTCACTGAAGGAACCATCAGTTTTGTTTTGCCAGTCATTTTGTAATTTATAAAAACTAAGATTCACTGCTTTACATTGCTTTAGAGCCAGTTCAATAGCTGATGGAATACCAGAAAACTGAAAGATTTGGTTATGGCTGTTTACGATCGTATCAAAAAAATCACAATTATCTTTTTTTTGTGCCTGGGCCTGAAAAATAAACAATGTAGATATTAATACGATTAAAGCAATACGGACGTATTTCCTCATTTAATAATGCGTTGTTTTATCAAATATAATGAAAAATTGTAGTTTGCCACAAATTGGGGATTTTGCTAAAAGTGTAAACCAGATTTCATTCCAAACTGTGTATCCCGCTTTTTACCATCCGGTCTCGATGGAATCGTGAAGACTGAGCAAAATATATGCAATCTTCCCAGATTCTTTCTCTTCATTTTCCAATTTACCTTTCCTGCATATTTCACTAATAGTGGTTCTTCCCCACTTTTGGTGGTGGCCTAAGTCTCTACTTAATAGTGATTACTAAAACCACTTTCAAATGATATTATTAAGGCTGTCAAGTTGCAAATAATTTCTTTACCACCAAAAGTGGGGAAGAACCTAATAGTGCCCCCTCCATTTCAGTGCAAAGTGGCCGCCAAATGGATTGCGGAGTAAATACTATATTGTTCCTTTCCCTCTGAACAAATACCAACAACTCCCCCCAACTGCTTGTTGGATTCAGTTTTTTCTAAAATAATTCATCCTTGACTCAAATTAGCCCAAAACCAGACGTTCTGGGTAACCCAAGTTACGAAATCTCAGAAAATGCGATATAAGCAGCTCAGAACGACTGATGGACTAACAACACCACACCTTTAATTGTGAGAGCTTCCTACAGGCTTTAATTTCGCTTAAATTCGAAGAAATATTTCTTGAAAATATGATCTAAAAAAGCAGCTTAGACAACCAAAACGACCACTTTGCTCCCTAATCGAGCGTCAGTTTGAAGCGAAATGCGGCGTCACTTTGAAAACGGAACGACCGGCCATTTTCCCTGAAATACCCAACTTAGCAGTATCTTAAGATTGAAAGTTTCAAACTGACGAGAATATTTTAAAACTAAAAGGGTTCCATATGAATTTTTATGTTTGGCAACCCTTTCTTAAGCTCTTCAATTTTTTCAGGTTTGGTTATGCAGTGACTCAATAATATTTCCTTTAGCTTCTTACATGATAACAAAACATCAACAATTTGGGGGATAGAACTATTTGGAGCAAGAGAAAATGATATAGTTTCTAATTCAGGTAATTTCTGCAGTTCAGCAGGCAGCTCTTCAATAAATAAATTTACAATATGCAGATCCTTCAGTCTTATGTAATTTTCAATGAAATGCGGAATTTTATAATAGGGAATATCTTTAGGGATGATGTTTTTAGGGGGGACAACCAATATCCGATTGTTTCGAACTAACAAAGTGGTTGCATCAACCGAAGAGGGGTGCCGTTGGAAATAACTTTCATTAAAATGATTTACTGGAAGATCTAAAACCATATTTTTGCGACATGAATTTAATGTTAAAAATATAAATAAAACAACTATTGTATACCTTTTCATTTTATAAGTTTTTAATACGATCGCTTAAAGCATAATAAACTTTTTGTGCATCATGCGCTAATCCAGTTTCAATTTTTAAGTAAATTTTCTGTTCGCTATAAATGTTTTGAATAGTTGAGTGGGCATTTCGGCAAATGTCTACGCACGTTTCGCATTTATGCTGACACCTTGTTTCGCTCCAAACTGTACGACCTGATCTTCAGGTCAGGATTTCTTCACCCGGCAGTTCCAATAAAATTTCTAAGTTCAGGCCAAATTAAAGCCCCAGAGATAAAATCGATACTGATGTGATCTCGCATTCATCAGATTGATTTTAAACGCTTCTGAGCGTCTTTTTAATGGATTTACCGGCTTCATCCGAAGAATGATGGAATGGTGATCTAAAGGAAAGCAGGAAATGAGTACCCCGAACGGGAAAACGCGGAGTGCCTAGGAGAGGAAGTAGATTTGCTGCTAAGCCGCTATGCGTTCAGGGGGAAAGGAATGACTTAGCAAAAAATCCGGCAGCCAAATTCGTGTACAGTTTTGCTGAAATACGCATTCTAACCCTGTATGCTCTTTTTGCGCAATTGTCACCGCAATACTTAGTCCGACGAACTCATGCCCGAGTATTGGCAGATTCTCGTAATCTTAATATTCGAACTCATAACATTTTATTTTTCGGATATGAAGACGCATTAAGGTACATTAGAGTACAATAAGATACCTTAAGCAAAGTTAATTCTCCGAGATTAAAAAGATTATAAGAGTTCAGCTTTGAGGGACAAATGCGGGACAAATTTTACCAAAATAAAGCAAAACATTAAAAACTTGGCCAAAAAACAATTCAACATAAACAGTTAATTTTCAACACTTTATTTTGTTTTGCTTTGCTTAATTTTACCGTCTTACTTACCGATGCAAAATTTCGTAAAAATATTCTCCAGTAAATCATCCGTTGTAACCGTACCCGTTATCTCGCCAAGATAATGTAAGGCCTGTTTGATATCCATGGCCAAAAAGTCTGAAGTTACCGGATTATCTACATTAGCCAATACACGTTGCAGTGCGTGCTCGGTTTGTTTCAAAGCCTCCACATGGCGGATGTTGGTAACCAATGTTTCGCTGGTATTGATGTGGTGTAAGTTTACCTGCTCCAATAAAGTTGTTTTCAACTCATCTATACCCTGTTTTTCTTTAGCAGAGATAAATACCACATTTAAAGTTTCGAAAGCTTTACGCTGAGCATTAGCCATCAGATCGCTTTTGTTCAGCAGGATTAAATATGGGATGGCCAACTGTTCTAAACCGCGGACCTGCTCTTCAATTTCCGAAATGCTTTGCGCCGCATCAGCCATATAAATAATCAGCTTGGCCTGCTTCATTTTCTCTAAAGTACGCTCTACGCCCAAAGCTTCAATAATATCGGCGGTATCTCGGATTCCTGCTGTATCGATAAAACGGAAAACGATGCCACCAATCGTCAGTTCATCCTCTATGGTGTCGCGGGTGGTTCCGGCAATATCTGAAACTATGGCACGTTCTTCATTCAACAGTGCATTCAATAAAGTAGATTTACCCACATTAGGTTTACCTGCAATTACAATCGGGACGCCATTTTTAATCACATTCCCCATTTCGAATGAAGAGATCAAACGTTGTAAAACGTAATTGATTTTATTCACCAGGTTTTTTAGCTGCTCGCGGTTAGCAAATTCTACATCTTCCTCAGCAAAATCGAGTTCGAGTTCAATCATCGAAGCAAAATGGATCAGCTGCTCACGTAGTCCCTTTAGTTCAGTAGCAAAACCACCGCGCATCTGCTGCATCGCTACATCATGCGAAGCTTTCGAATTCGAAGCAATTAAATCGGCCACCGCTTCGGCCTGACTTAAATCGAAAGCACCATTTAAAAAAGCACGCAAAGTAAATTCGCCGGGTTTGGCGGCCCGTGCACCTTTGCTAACCAAAAGATTAATAATCTGTTGAATAATGTAATTAGAACCGTGACAAGAAATCTCCACCACATTTTCTTTGGTATATGATTTTGGCGCAATAAACAATCCCGCAACCACCTCATCAACAATATGATCACCATCTTTAACTAAACCAAAATGTAAAGTATGTGAAGCCTGCTTTTCTAAATCTTTCCCTGAAAAAACCTCATTCGTCAATGAAATAGCTTCCGGACCAGATAAGCGGATTACGCCAATGGCACCAGAACCCGAAGGCGTAGATAAAGCAATAATGGTATCTTGATTGTACATGTGCTGTTTTAAAGCTGCAAAAATAAGCCTAATCTGTGGGTATATCGTGTATGGGAAGTAATTTTTTTAACTGCCGGGTAATCGGTTAACTGTTTAAACGGGTTAATCGATGCCCAATGCCAAATTCTCAACTCCAGGCGTAGCTGTTAACTGATGCTAAACGCCCATCGCCCCGCCCGAAAAGAACTTTTTAAAACATTTTCACTACAAATCTGTTAAACCTGAAATCAGAATAAGCTTTTTATGTTGAACAATTTACCCCTAACCGTTAAACGGTCTATAGAGTTATTGGGCCTTATGGCCATTGTAGCTGTTATGGTTATCGGCCGCGATATTATCATGCCGATGTTAATGGCTTTCTTTATTAGCATTATGCTCCTACCCGTTTATCGCTTTTTAAAACGTAAAAAAATTCCTGAATCGCTATCCATCATCATATCCATTTTATTGGTTGCGCTCTTTGTAGCTCTCATTATCTGGTTCTTTTCCAATCAGATTGGCATTTTAGTTAAAGATTTCCCACAGATAAAAGCCAATGTTACGCAACATATCAATTCGTTAAGCGATTGGATCAGCCGCATAACACATTATGATGATAAACAACAAAAAGCTTTTATACAAGGCAAAAGCGACGATTTGATGAACATGGGTACCTCGCTAGCCGGTGGTGCAGCGGTTACGCTGAGTGGTATTTTTGTATTTATCGGTCTGTTGCCTATCTATATTTATCTGATGCTCTTCTATAAAGACATTTTATTGCGTTTCATTTTTATGTGGTTTAAAACAGATGACCACCCAAAAGTGAAGGAGGCCATTTATGAAACCGAATCGATTATTAAAAGCTATTTGATAGGATTATTGATCCAAATTACATACATGACCATTTTACTGGGTGGGATACTGATGTTGATCGATATTAAACATGCGCTGTTAATCGGGGTAATTTTCGCCATTTTAAATCTGATTCCTTATGTTGGAGCTTTAATCGGTAATGTAATCGGCGTATTGCTCACACTTACCTCTTCACAAGAATTGTGGCCGGTGGTTACCGTTCTGGGCGTGATTGCCTTTGTTCAATTCTTAGACAATAATATCCTGATGCCCCGCATTGTAGGCTCTAAAGTAAAAATAAATGCATTGTTTGCCATCCTCGGCGTATTTATAGGTGGCAGTATCGCTGGAGTCTCGGGAATGTTTCTGGCCTTGCCAATTGTGGCGGTATTAAAAATTGTTTTCGACCGTACAGAATCCTTTAAACAGTGGGGTGTATTATTGGGAGATGAGCGTCCGGCCAAAAGCCCTATGACCTTCCCTAATTTCAGAAAAAAGAAGCCCGTGGCAACTAAAACAGGGATTGAAAAGGGGTAGTTTGAGTTTGGAGTTTGGAGCTGGGAGTCCATAGTCCATAGAAAGAAAAGGGATTCAGAGTGAAGATTTAATCAGGAATATTAATTATTTTGTAATCAGTTCATGGTCAATAGTCAGATAGCCAATTTAAGGTCGGCCATCTGCTTTACTAATGAACCAATGGCCGATGAACTATTAAACTAAAAACCATTTCACATCATCAGTTTTGTCTTCAAAATATCATAGGCAAACCTCAAAATGGTTCCAAATACAACGATCAGGAAGAATACCCTTACAAATTTATTCCCTTTAAGTAAAGCCAGTTTTGTTCCAAAGAAAGCTCCACTCAGGTTAAAAATAGCCATGGGTACCGCATATTGAAACAAGATATGCCCGGTAGAACTGAAATAGATAATAGCCGCCAAATTGGTCGCCATATTCACGATTTTCGCATGTGCACTGGCACCGATAAAATCGAAACCCAATACCGCAATAAAAACCAGAATGAGGAAAGAACCCGTTCCCGGTCCGATTAGGCCATCATAAAAACCGATCAATATGCCGAATAGGCCTGCCATTAAAACCTGCTTTTTAACAGAATGGTCTTTCTCCTGATGGATGCCAAACTGTTTATTAAAATAAGTATAAAGCGCAACCAAAATCAGCACCACCAGAATTACAGGTTTAATCACCGAATTATCGATCCTGCTCACCAAAAAGGCACCCAAAAGTGCGGCACAAAATGCAGTAAGCACACAGGCGGCAAGCACCTGATAATTAAACCGGACCTCTTTCGAGTATTTAAAAGCAGCAAGTGTAGTGCCTGCCAGGGATGGGATTTTGGTAGTCCCTAAAAGTGTAGCAACAGGATAATGGGGCAAAATAAGTAAAATGGCGGGAGTTTGTAGTAAACCGCCGCCACCCACAATAGCATCTATAAATCCGGCAGCAAAAGCAACCAGAGAAAGTAAAATCAATTCGTACATCATGAGCCAGGATTTTTAGGATGGCAGGAATTAAAGATCAGATCTATCATTTACATTTTCCATCTCACTTCATCCATTTTACATCCGCTCTGGCGAAGTAATCCCTAAAATCAGCATTCCGGCTTGAATAATATCAGCAGTTTTCTTGCTCAGGTTCAAACGGAACTGCTTTGTTTCAGCTTCTTCTGTTTTCACAATTGGCGGTACCTCATGATAAAACTTATTAAACAGTTTTGCCAGCTCGTATAAATAGTTGGCCAAACTTGCCGGACTATATGCTTTAGCTGCAATCTCAATTTCCTTTGGATACTTAGCTAAATGCAAAATCATTTCCAATTCTACATCAGAAATACCAGTGTAATCATCACTTGTTAAAGCGAATTTATAATCTGCTTTAGTGAGCAAAGACTTGGTTCTCGCATGAGTCCATTGAATAAAAGGACCAGTATTTCCCTGAAAATCAATACTTTCATTTGGATCAAAAAGTAAACGTTTCTTAGGCTCAACCTTTAAAAGGAAGTATTTTAAAGCACCTAAACCGATATTTTTATAAAGTTCTTCTTTATCGGCTTCGCTGAAATCGTTGGTTTTACCCAATTCTTCCGTTTTCTCGCGGGCGGTGGTTACCATGCTTTCAATCAGTTCATCAGCATCAACAACGGTACCCTCACGGCTTTTCATCTTACCATTTGGTAAATCAACCATGCCGTATGAAAGATGGTATAACCCTTTCGCCCAGCTTTTCCCCAGTTTCTCTAAGATCAAAAACAACACTTTGAAATGGTAATCCTGCTCATTCCCTACCACGTAAATCGACTCATCCATATTGAAATCGTCGTGTTTCATTTCGGCAGTACCCAAATCCTGTGTAATATAAACCGATGTTCCATCCGCACGTAAAACCAGTTTCTGGTCTAAGCCATCAGCAGTTAAATCGATCCAAACAGAACCATCTTCCTTTTTAAAGAAAACGCCTTTCGCTAAACCTTCATCAACGGTGCCTTTTCCCAATAAATAAGTATTGCTTTCGTAATAGAATTTATCAAAATCTACCCCAAGGTTTTTATACGTGACATTAAAACCTGCATAAACCCATTCGTTCATGGTTTTCCAGAGCGAAACCACTTCTTCATCCCCTGCCTCCCATTGCTGAAGCATGGTTTGTGCAGCTTTAATCAATGGTGCGTTTTTCTTGGCTTCTTCTTCTGTTTGTCCTTCGGCTTTTAAAGCTTCAATCTCTTTTTTGTATTCTTTATCAAAAATCACATAGTATTTCCCAACCAGGTGGTCGCCTTTTAAACCCGTGCTTTCGGGTGTTTCACCATTGCCCCACTTTTGCCAGGCCAGCATCGATTTACAGATGTGGATCCCACGGTCGTTAACCAGGTTTACCTTCACCACATCATAACCGTAAGCTTTAAGCAACTCCGAAACCGAATAACCCAATAAATTATTACGTACGTGCCCCAGGTGAAGCGGTTTATTGGTATTTGGCGAAGAATATTCTACCATTACCTTTTTACCGTTTGGCGCATAAACCCCAAAATCGGGTGCTAAAATTTCTTCGTTAAACTGTTTCAAGAAATAACTTTCGGCAATGCTTAAGTTTAAAAAACCCTTAACCACGTTAAATTTAGTTACATCGGTTACATTGGCAACCAAATATTCACCAATTTCATTCGCGGTCTGCTCTGGCGATTTTTTCGAAATTTTGGTAATCGGAAAAACAACGATTGTTGCCTGTCCTTCAAATTCTTTACGTGTTTCCTGTATGTTGATTACACTTTCGGCTACTTCTTCCTGATAAAGTTCAAAAATGGCTTTCTGTGTTGCGGCAATAATAAAATTCATGCGCCAAAAATAGAGAAAAAAGTCCGAAGTCGGGAGACCGAAGTCCGAAGATTTTTTAGCCTAAATTTCAATTTTTACTGTTTTTGGAGGGTTTGGAAAGGTAAGGTAGTGCCGGTAGGTTCCGATAGGCCTTCTTTCCGCTATAGTCCCGATTAAAGGAATCGGGAGCTGCCGCTATTAAGGTTTATTAAACTGGCTATGTGCAATAAATAAACTCTTCTAAATAACCGTCTATCTCAAATCTCTCCTCTCAATTCTCATATCTGAATTTTTCTAATAGATTTGCAATAACTAATTTATTTATGAGCGAGCAGAACCCAAATTTTAAAGTGAGCGTTAACACCGAAATCGGCAGGTTGCGTAAATTATTAATACATAGTCCTGATAGTGGATTGGGCAAAGTAGTACCCTCTAAGGCGCAGGATTGGCTTTTCGAAGATATTGTACATTTAGATACCATCCGCAAAGGCGAATACGATTATTATATTAAATTGCTGATGTATTTCCTTGATCCCGAAAAGATTAAAGGAAAACTTGCCGATATAGATTCAGAAGCATCCGAGCGTAACTTTTTTAAACCCAACCACCCCGATTTTCACAATTCTAAATCTGTTATCGAGATCCAGAACCTGTTGAGCGAAATGTTGGAGAACGAGTCCATCCGTAAAAAACTGGTAGCGGCAGTTTGTGCCATCGAAGGTTGTACTTATAAAGTACAGCTGGAATTAACCAATACCGATCCGAAACAATTGGCAGAGATTTTTATCTCCGGAACACTGGCCAACGATACCATGATTTTTGCGCCGATCCCGAATTTAATTTTCACCAGGGATGTGGGTACAACGATTAACAATCATATTCTGTTAAACAAACCCGCAAAAAAAGCACGGGTGCGCGAAACGCTTTTAATGCGTTATATTTTCTTCAACCATCCGTTGTTTGAAGCATACCGGAACAACATTCTCGAAATTCCGGATGTTACGATGCACTTTTTGCGCCCTGGCGATGAACCTGCATTTAGTACCACTTTAGAAGGTGGCGATGTAATGATGGTGAGTCCAAACCACGTATTGATTGGCTGTAGCGAAAGAACATCAGAACATGGTGCAAACGAAGCGATTAAACTGCTGTTCGATCAGGATGTAGTAGAGAAAGTTACCGTGGTAAAAATACCAAGCAAACGCGATTATATGCATTTAGATACTGTTTTTACACAGGTTAAACGCAATACCTGGGTTATCCTGAATTCAATTGCGCATTCGCCGAAATACAACCCTTACGAGCCGATCAATTTTTTAAAAGAGCCCGAAAAACTGGAGGCAACCACAGCTATTCAGTTTACTAAAGCCAATCCACAAGAGCCTAAACACTTTGAACATGTAGAAGCTTTGTTGAATGATATCAGTCAGAACGATTTAAACAGCAGCGAACCAACCAAAATTATCTATAGCGGAAACAACCAATTCCCATACGATTCGCGTGAGCAATGGACAGATTCGTGTAACCTTCTGGCCATTAAGGAAGGTGTTGTTTTGGGTTACGACAGAAACGACAAAACCGTAGAAGCTTTTAAAGCTGCCGGTTTCGATGTAGTAGATGTAAAAGATTTAATCCAGGATTTAGAAAGTGGCAAAGTAAATGCCGAAACCATAACCGATACGCTGATTTTAATGCCTTCGGCAGAATTATCACGTGCCCGTGGCGGTTTCCATTGTATGAGTTTACCGATTTTAAGAGACAATATTTGAGGTTTAAGGCGTAAGGTATAGGGTTTAAGGTTAAATTTGCCTATAGTATAATTGCCTGATATTTAATGAATACTTTTTGGGGCAGTATGAACCTTAAACCTTACGCCTTTTACCTTTCACCATTATGCAGACTACCAACCATATCCTCATGATCCGCCCTGTTGATTTTAAATTCAATGCGCAAACCGCAGGGAATAACAAATTTCAGATGGCATCAACCGAAACCAATGTACAAAAAGAGGCTTTAAAAGAGTTTGATGCCTTTGTTGATTTATTAAGAAAAAACAATGTAGATGTAACAGTGGTAGATGATACCTTACAACCTGAAACGCCCGATTCTATTTTTCCAAACAATTGGGTTTCCTTTCATGAAGACGGCTCAGTATATCTTTATCCAATGTTTTCTGAAAACCGCAGGTTAGAACGCAGAAAAGAAATACTGGATGGTTTAAAAGAAAACTTTGAGGTTAACCACATCAGCGATTTGAGCTTTTACGAACAACAACATGCGTTTTTAGAAGGAACTGGAAGCATGGTATTAGATCGTACCAACAAAATTGCTTACGCCTGCTTAAGTGTGCGCACTGATGAAGAAGTGCTAAACAACTTTTGCATGCTTACCGGATATGAACCAGTGGCTTTTCAAGCGGTAGACGGATCAAACTTCCCGATTTACCATACCAACGTCATGATGAGCATCGGCGACCGTTTTGCGGTAATCTGTCTGGATTCGATTAAAGATCCTGAGGAGAAATTAAATGTAACCATCAGTTTAAAAGGCAGTGGAAAAGAAATCATTGAAATCAGCCTGGAACAGATGAACAAATTTGCAGGCAATATGTTACAGGTGACCAATGCAGAAGATGAAAGTTTATTGGTGATGTCGGAGCAGGCTTATTTGTCATTAAATACAGAACAGATTGCTGCGCTTGAGCAATACAGCAGAATAATTTACACACCACTGTATACCATTGAAAAAAATGGTGGCGGCAGCGCCAGGTGTATGCTGGCTGAGGTGCATTTACCATTTAAGGCTTAATGGCTAGTGGCGCACCAGCCAAATAAATAAAAGTTGGCGAGCGACCAACCTTGAAATTAGACTTTCCATTGCCTGCCATGGTTCGTGTCTCCACGAACCATTTTTATTTTTGCCACGGAAACACAGACAACACGGAAACCCCTTCGCCTGGATACAATCGCTATTCAACCCTCAATAGCAGCACCAGTTCAACTTAAATAAACCTGATCGGAACGAACACGAGTGCAACGAGTAAAGTGGAGAGCAGGGCTAACCCAAACCGATAAAAACAGGAACTTGCTTTCCAAATAATCAGCAAACATGCTCTCCATCTCTAATGCCGTCGAAATGATAATTTATGTTTGCTTCTCCCCCTTTACAATCATCTATTCCGATTAGTTTTATTACTTTCGCCAAAAATCCAGTATCAAGATGTCTTTAGCACAAGAATTACAGACCCGTTCGGGTAATAAATGCGAATTATGCACTTCCGAAGCCAATTTATCGGTATATGAAGTGCCGCCTACCAGTAATGCCAATAGCGATAACAGCATTTTAGTTTGTAAAACCTGCTTAAACCAGATTGAAAAAACAGAACAGCTAGAGCCCAACCATTGGAAAATATTAATAGAAACCATGTGGTCGGAATTTGCCCCGGTGCAAGTTGTGGCCTGGAGAATGTTGAGCAGGTTAAGAAATGAAGGCTGGGCGGCAGATAGTCTGGATATTTTATATCTTGAGGATGAAACTTTGGAATGGGCTAAAAAAACCGGCGACCATGAACAAGATGGAACGGTAGAATTTCATCAGGATAGTAACGGCACGCGTTTATTTGAAGGTGATACTGTGGTTTTGGTTAAAACACTGGATGTAAAAGGCAGTACCATAAGCGCAAAACTGGGTACGGTGGTTAAAAACATTAGATTGGTACACGACAACACCGAACAGATTGAAGGTAAAGTAGAAGGACAAACCATTGTAATTTTAACCAAATACCTCCGCAAAGGATAAAACTTTATTTGAGGATTTAAGCGGTTCAATAGGCCGCTCGCGATCAAAACCCCAAATCTCTACACTGACCTTGCCAGGTAAACCTGATCGGAACGAACACGAGTGCAACGAGTAAAGTGGAGAGCAGGACAAACCCAAACCTATAACAACAGGAACCTGCTTTCCAAACCCCTAAACTCAAAGCACACTACACACTCTTTTCCAGACATTTAATAAATTAATCCACCCTATTTACCCGAAAAAACAATTTGTACTTAAATTTTGTAGTTAGGCTAAGCGTTTCCCTACAGTAAAAATATTTTTATTAAAGATTAATTATCGATTTAAAATTACATTTTTGCAAAAATTATTTAAAAGTAAATGCAGAGTTACTCAGAATTTCTTGATCTAAGTGTTGGTTTCCCGCAAGAGGGTTTCGATGTTATAGATGATGAATTATATTTTCAGGATTTAAACCTGATGGAAATGATTGAAACTTACGGTACTCCCCTACGTTTCACCTACTTACCAATGGTAAGTAAGAAGATTCAACAAGCGAAGATTCTTTTCCAGACCGCTATTTTAAAGAACAACTATCGTGGCGATTATAAGTATTGCTATTGTACAAAAAGCTCGCATTTTAAGCATATTGTAGAAGAAGCTTTAAAAAACAACATCCACCTGGAAACTTCTTCGGCATTTGATATGCCGATGGTTGATGCTTTGGAGAAAAAAGGTGTATTAACAAAAGACACCACCATTATTTGTAATGGTTTTAAAACCTACCAGTATAAGCAATATATTATCGATATGTTGCACGATGGTTATACCAATATAATCCCGGTTTTAGACAACAAAGAGGAATTTAACCTTTTTGATGATGAGGTTGATATTGATACACCTTGTAACCTGGGTATCCGTATTGCGGCTGAAGAGCAACCAGATTCGCAGTTTTATACTTCGCGTTTGGGTGTACGTATGGAGGATATCATTGATTTCTACAATAATAAAATTGTGCACAACCCTAATTTCAGGGTTAAATTATTGCACTTTTTCATTAACTCGGGTATTACCGATTCGCCTTATTACTGGAACGAGTTAGAGAAATATGTAACGCTGTATTGCAAATTCAAAAAAATCAATCCTGATTTAGATACCCTTGATATTGGTGGCGGTATGCCATTTAAAGACTCGTTGGTGTTCGATTTCGATTACGAATATATGGTAAACGAAATTGTGAAAAGGATTAAAGAAATCTGCGCCATCCACGAGGTAATGGAACCAGATATTATTACCGAATTTGGTAAATATACGGTTGCTGAAGCTTCTGGTATTTTGTATAAAGTTTTAGGCCGTAAACAACAGAACGACCGTGAGCGTTGGTTGATGCTGGATGGTTCTTTCATCACCAATTTGCCTGATGTTTGGGCATTAAATCAAAAATACATCTTATTGCCGATCAACAATTGGGATGCGGAATACGAACGGGTAAACTTAGGTGGTATTACCTGCGACGGACAGGATTATTACAACCAGGAAGCGCACATGAACAGTGTATTTATGCCCAAAACGCGTAAAGTACAATATTTAGGCTTCTTCCACACGGGTGCTTATCAGGAGGTATTGAGTGGTTATGGTGGTATCCATCATTGTTTATTGCCAAGCCCTAAACACGTATTGATCCGTAGAAACCGCGATGAAAGTTTCAACTTCGAGGTTTTTGGAGAAGAACAGAACAGTAAGCAGGTATTAAAGATACTGGGTTACTAGTTCAGTTTGCAGTTTGGAGCTCTCCCAAATAAACTTTCAACAATAGATTAAAGCAAAAACAAGTTTTTTATTTTTACAATATATAGATACCTTAGTTAAATAAACTAGGGTATTTTTTTGCCTTAAACCTTTTAACTGACACTAAAAACCTCTAAAAATGCAATTCGGTAAAGTAGACGACCCTTCAATAATAGATTATACCCTTCCTGCTGATGCGCCTGAAACAGCCGCGGTTTTAGCAGCAAATAAACCTAAACAAGCTTTCAAAGCTTACGTGGGTTGTGCCAAATGGAACAAGGCCGATCTGAAAGGCTTTTATCCAAAAGGGACCAAAGATGAGTTGACTTATTATTCTACTCAATTTAACTCCATTGAGTTAAATGCTACCTTCTATGGTATGCCTAGCAGTGAGCAGGTAATTACCTGGACGCAGAAAACACCAGCGGATTTTAAGTTTTTCCCTAAACTGACCAATACCATCAGTCATTTTAAAAGGTTGATCAATGTTAAAGAGCCTGTGGAGCAATACTGTGATGCTATCAGCAATTTTGAAGATAAATTGGGCATGGCTTTCCTTCAGTTGCACGATAATTTTAAGCCTAAAGATTTCGAAAGATTAAAAACCGTGATCAACGAATTCCCAAAAGTGATTCCATTGGGTGTTGAGGTGAGGAATGGTGAATGGTTTTCAAACCCAGCCATTGCCAATGAATTTGCGCAACTGTTTCAGGATAATGGCGTTGCCAACATTATTGTAGATACGGCGGGCAGAAGAGATATGTTACATATGCGATTAACCTCCCCTACGGCTTTTGTTCGATTTGTGGGGGCAAATGATGATGAAATTGATAAAAAGCGTTTAGACGATTGGATTGAGCGAATAGTAGATTGGAAAGAGCAGGGTTTGGAAAACTTATATTTCTTTGTCCACCAAAATGTAGAGCTTTCCTCACCGTTATTCTCCGCATATTTTACCGATAAATTAAATAAAGCTGTAGGAACAGATTTAAAAATCCCCGTGATGGCGAACCAAGCTTCACCAAGTTTGTTTTAACCGATAAATAACCTATCAGGTTTCGGAAACCTGATAGGTTTGAGTATAGTGCTGGTCGAGATTTGCAATCTCGTCCGAATGAGTTGTGGATTTGTAATCCACTTAAGAAAGTTCGAGATTTGTAATCCCTACCAACGACATTTTACTTTCTGTTATAAACCGTTTCGGTAGCTTTTGCCTCATCCCCTTCCGGCGAAATATTATAGGCAGTTAATACAAACTTATTATCATCAGCAATTTCTAAAGTTGTTCTCCAGCCCCAGAGCTGTTCGCCATATTCCGGACTACCATATTCTCCAAAAACCGAAAAACCAACCGTAGTCGCTTCACCGCCAGAAAGCATGATTTGTGTCCCCATATGGAAACTATCCACCCAGCTTATAGTAAACCTCTGGTAAGGAATATCGAAACCAATAATCATTTTACCTTCAAAAGCTTTGCCATCAAGGCTTCCCTGATAATCAAGCGAAATAAACCGATCGCCCAAAATGGAAGTAATCTTAGCTTCAGCAGGAGATTCATCTGCCAACACATCTTTTTCGAACCAGGTTTTAGTTGTTCCTTTCCAATCACCAGTTAACTTTTGGAGTTGCCTATGAGCACCATCTGCTAAAGATTGCTCGAATTTACTTTTTGCCATAACCAAACTTATCAAATAAATTTTCAACAAAAAATATATGGAGACTAAAAACAGGTGAAACAAAAGTGATTTATTTTATCGAATTTTAATATTAAATTAAAGCTTTACTGAACAAAGACCTAGAAATAACAATTTACACAACTAGCAATAAAACCAAACAATCCAATAAATAAATGACAAATTACGCAATCGAAAACGAACTAAATCCTAACTTAAGCACAGGCGAAAAATTAATATGGACAGGAAAACCTAAGACAGGAATTTTATTTAGAACCTCAGATGCATTTTTAATCCCATTTAGTTTGCTTTGGGGTGGCTTTGCTGTATTTTGGGAAACAGGTGTCATTACATCTAATGCACCTTTTTTCTTTAAGCTATGGGGAATTCCTTTTGTTCTGGTTGGATTATATATCACAGTAGGACGTTTTTTTGTTGACGCAAAAAAGAGAGCAAATACCGTTTATGGAATTACTTCTGACAGGATTATTATTAGCACTGGAATATTTAGCAAAGAAATCAAGTCCTTAAATATCAGAACGTTGAGCGACATCACAATTAATCAAAAAGCTGACAATAGCGGAACAATTACCCTAGGACCAACGGATTTTAGATATGCAATGATGCAGGGAATAGAATGGCCCGGTATAAAGCAACCAGCCTCCCTTGAGTTAATTGAAGACGTCAAAAACGTTTACGATAAAATAATCAACCTCCAACGACAAAAATAATAGCTTAACTGAAAGGTTTGGATCCCGATATCTGCCTTAACACAAAGCTATTCAAATTTAATCACTGATTGTAACCACTCATCTAAACGAGGAAACCCAACAAAACAATAATAATAACAAACTATGATTATGAACAGAAAACTGTAAATTGTTAACTGAAAACTATCTACATATGTTAAAGGCGTTAGATCTCAATCAGGTAATGGTTATCGATATCGAAACCGTACCTCAATACCCATCTTATCAGGATGTGCCGCCCCATTTACAGGAACTTTGGGAACAGAAAACGCATTATCAAAGAAATTCAGATCAAAGTCCTGAGGAATTTTACGAAAAAGCAGGTATTATGGCCGAATTCGGTAAAATAATCTGTATCAGTTTAGGAATTTTTAATGTACAGGATCAATCTTATTCTCTGCGGATCAAATCTATTTTTGGTCACGACGAAAAAGAAATGCTTTTGCAGTTTTCCAGTCTCTTAAGCAAACAAGCGCCTACTTTAATGTTCTGTGCACACAACGGTAAAGAATTCGATTTCCCTTATTTATGTCGCAGGTTATTGGTTAATGGCATAGAAATCCCCATTCAGTTACAGCTTTCGGGCAAAAAGCCCTGGGAAGTGAACCATATCGACACCATGGAACTTTGGAAATTCGGCGATTATAAAAATTTCACTTCCTTAAACCTATTGGCTGCAATTTTGGACATCCCTACCCCAAAAGATGACATTAACGGTTCGCAGGTAAGACAGGTTTATTATGAAGAGAAAAATCTCGATCGGATAGTAACCTATTGCCAGAAAGATGTAATTACTACCGCGCAGGTGCTGTTAAAATTTAAAGGAATGGATATAATTTCAGCAGAAAATGTTACCATTGTAACGTAATGAAAATTGAATTAAATATTCCGGAATATTCCAGAGAAAGCGGAATGATTTTTAGTTGGGAGGATGGATTTACCATAAAAACTGATGTAACCGAAAATCAGATTGTTATTGCCGCTAATAAAGAAGGATTAATTTCCCTTGCAAAACAGCTACTCTTTTTAGCGCAGGATAAAGCTCCGGTTGACCATCATTTTCATTTAGATGAATATAATTGTTTAGAAACAGGATCAAAAGAACTCGTGATTACAAAAATCTGATGCTAAACGTTGAAAACCTAAATATTGATTTTTATAACCAGGAAGAAAAAACCTGGTTTAAAGCCGTTAAACGAATCAGTTTTAATGTAAAAGAAGGAACGGTTTTAGGTATTGTAGGCGAATCGGGCTCCGGAAAATCGGTCACTTCCTTCTCCATTATGCGTTTGCACGATGAAAAGACTGCAAAAATTACGGGTGAAATCGATTTTGAAAACGTAAGTCTGCTCAACTTCAATTCAAATGAAATCCGTCAGATCAGGGGAAACCAGATTTCGATGATTTTTCAGGAACCCATGACTTCATTAAATCCTGTTTTTACTTGCGGCGAGCAAGTGGCCGAGGCCATTATGCTACACCGAAAAGTAGATAAAGCAGAAGCAAAAAAACATACCATCGCTCTTTTTAATGAGGTGCAACTGCCCCGCCCCGAAAAAATATTCGATAGTTATCCGCACCAGATATCGGGAGGACAAAAACAGCGGGTAATGATTGCAATGGCGCTAAGCTGCGATCCGAAATTGTTAATTGCGGATGAACCCACAACTGCATTAGATGTAACCGTTCAGAAAACAATTCTTCAGTTGCTTTTAAAACTGAAAACTGAACGGAACATGGCGATGATCTTTATTTCGCACGATTTAGGTGTTGTAAATGAAATTGCCGACGAAGTTGCTGTAATGTATGAGGGAGAAATCGTAGAACAAGGCCAGGCAAAGTTTATTTTCGAAAATCCGCAACATCCTTATACCAAAGGCTTGCTCGCCTGCAGGCCTTCGCCTAACTTACAGCTAAAGAAATTACCAGTAGTGGCCGATTTCCTTACTGGAAAAATTGATGATGCCTCAGCGCATTTACAAGCCTCAAATCAGTTAACAGACGCTGAAATTGCTTCCAGAAGAAATAAACTTTATGCACAGAAACCTTTGCTTCAAATCAAGGATCTTTGTACCTGGTACCCCATTCGTAATGGCCTTTTCGGCAAAACTACCGATTATGTTAAAGCTGTTGATCAATTGAATTTCGAAGTTTTTCCAGGAGAAACTTTAGGTTTGGTAGGCGAATCGGGCTGTGGCAAAACCACTTTGGGCCGGACTATTTTAAGATTGATCCAACCTACTTCCGGCGGGATTATTTTTAATGGAGAAGACATTACCCACCTCAACAAAACAGATTTAAGAAAATTAAGAAAAGATATCCAGATCATATTTCAGGATCCCTACGCTTCATTGAATCCTAAACTAAGTATCGGTCAATCGATCATAGAGCCCCTACAGGTACATCAATTACACCGTAACAATGCCGAACGGAAACAAAAAGTATTGGAATTATTGAATAAGGTGGGTTTAAAAGACGAACATTATAACCGCTATCCACATGAGTTTAGTGGCGGGCAAAGGCAACGTGTAGTAATCGCAAGGGCCTTAGCTTTGGAGCCCAAATTTATCATTTGCGACGAATCGGTATCAGCTTTGGATGTTTCCGTGCAGGCGCAGGTTTTAAACCTGATTAAAGATCTTCAGCGCGAATTCGGACTTACCTACATCTTCATTTCTCACGATCTGGCTGTAGTAAAACACATTTCTGACCGTATTCTGGTGATGAATAAAGGAAAAATAGAAGAAGAAGGTTTCCCTGAACAGATCTTTTATGCCCCAAAAGCGGAATATACCAGAAAGTTGATTGCAGCTATTCCGGGGAATTGATATAAAATGGGAAATGGATAGTCCATAGGATGGAATGGTTGTTAGTAAGAAGGTTTAATCCAGAATTAATTACTATGTTCACGGTCATAGTCAGATCGCCATTTTCCATAACCACCATGGCTATAAACCAGCAGCCAATTCAAAGTCGGCAATTTGCTCAATTAATGAGCTACTCAATACCCTCCATTATCCATTTTCCATCATCCATCTTACATATTTTCTGTATCTTCGATAAATTCAGTTTAGCATATGGCAAAGAAAAAATCGGCAAATATAAAATTGGTTCTGAATCAATTGGTTAGTGATGTTTTTGAGAAAAACAATAATCAGCTGCTTAATTACAAGCAGGTTTCGGCCAAATTAAATTTGAACGATCAGGAATCTAGAGAAACCATACTCGAGATCTTAAAAGAAGGGAAAAGTGCAGGCATTTTCTTAGAACCGGAGAAAGGTAAATTTAAACTTAAAGAGCTGCAAAACTTTATTATTGGTACGGTTGATATGACCGCCGATGGTTCAGCGTATATCATTCCGGAAGATGAATTTGAGAAGGATATTTTTGTAGCACCCCGAAAACTTAAAAATGCCTTACATGGCGATACCGTAAAAGCTTATGTTTTCGCAAAGAAAAGCGGCCGTAAAAATGACGGGGAAGTTGTAGAAATCATTAAACGTGCAAAATCAGATTTCACCGGTGTAATCAAGATCTCCGATCGTTTTGCATTTGTAATTGCAGATGATAAAAAAATGATGCACGATATTTTTGTACCGTTGGCCGATACCCACGATGCTAAAAATGGTCAGCGTGTATTGGTAACGCTATCCGACTGGCCAGAAAGTGCTAAAAACCCCATCGGTATTGTTAAACATGTGCTTGGCAACCAGGGTGAAAACAATACCGAAATGAATGCCATTTTAGCACAGTACGGTTTTCCTTTAGAGTTTCCACCTCAAGTTGAACGCGAAGCCAATGCCATCCCAGAAGAAATCCCTGCAGCAGAAATTGCCAAAAGAAAAGATTTTAGAAAGGTTTTAACTTTTACAATAGATCCGGCAGATGCAAAAGATTTTGATGATGCCATCTCCTATCAAAAACTACCTAACGGAAACCACGAGATTGGTGTGCATATTGCCGATGTTTCGCATTATGTAATCCAGGGAACCGACTTAGATAAAGAAGCTTATAGCCGTGCTACCTCTGTTTATCTGGTAGACCGTGTGATACCGATGCTGCCCGAACGATTGAGTAATGGCGTATGCTCATTACGCCCACATGAAGATAAATTGTGTTTTGCAGCAGTGTTCGAACTGGATGAGCAGGCAAATATCCAATCAGAATGGTATGGCAGAACAGTAATCCACTCCGACAGGCGGTTCAGTTATGAAGAAGCACAGGAAGTAATCGAAAATAAGGCTGGCGATTATGCTCAGGAAATACTAAAACTGAATGAGCTGGCTTACATCCTCCGCGACCGTAAATTTAAAAATGGCGCCATCAGTTTCGAAAGTACAGAAGTTAAATTCAAACTTGACGAATCGGGTAAACCGATCGGTGTTTACGTAAAGGAGCGTAAAGATGCCCACAAACTGATCGAAGACTACATGCTTTTGGCCAACCGCAAAGTGGCTGAGTTTATTGCCAAAAAAACCAGGGGAAAAGATAAACTGACCTTTGTTTACCGTGTGCACGATTCGCCAAACATGGAAACCTTAAACACTTTTGCAACTTTTGCTTCCCGTTTTGGTTATAAAATCAACACGAAATCAGATAAAGAAATCGCCAGATCGCTAAACCATTTAATGGCCGATGTAGAAGGCAAAAAAGAGCAGAATATTTTAACTTCTCTGGCCATAAGGTCAATGGCCAAAGCGATCTATTCGACTAAAAAAACCAGCCATTATGGCCTTGCCTTCGAATATTATACGCACTTTACTTCGCCAATCCGCCGTTATCCGGATGTAATGGCCCACAGGCTTTTACAAACTTATCTGGATGGCGGAAAATCAGCTGATATGGAATTTTATGAAGTCGCCTGCGTACATTCTTCCGCAATGGAGAAAAGAGCTGCCGACGCTGAACGTGCATCCATTAAATACAAACAGGCCGAATACCTTGAAAACAATATCGGAACCGAATACAAAGGTATTATTTCGGGTGTTACCGAATGGGGCATGTATGTAGAGATAGAAGAGAACAAATGTGAAGGTATGATCCGCTTAAGGGATATATCAGACGATTTTTATGTACTCGATGAGAAAAATTACTGCATTGTTGGTCAACGCAAGAAGAAAAAATATCAATTAGGAGATGAAGTAATGATCAGGGTAAAAAAAGTAGATCTTTCTAAACGTCAAATCGATTTTACCTTAATTCCAGATTAAAAATATAAACTTTGTGTCCTAAACACGGGTTTACGCAATAATTACAATGCATACTACAGAACAATTACAACAAATTTTAGATACTGCAATACAAAATTTAAAGTTCCCGGATCACCCTAAACAGCTGTACGATCCGATTACTTATATCATTAATCTTGGCGGAAAACGCGTAAGACCTTTATTGGTTCTAATGGCTACCGAGCTGTTCGGAGAAGATGCAAACGAATCGATCCATGCAGCAATGGCCATTGAGGTTTTTCATAATTTTACGCTCGTTCATGATGATATTATGGACAATGCCCCTCTCCGCAGGGGAAAAGCTACCGTTCACGAAAAATGGAGTATCAACACCGCCATTTTAAGCGGTGATGTTATGATGGTGGAAGCAAATAAAAACCTGGCGAAGGTTAACCCCGCTTTTCTTGGCCCGGTATTAAATACATTTAATGCAACGGCACAAGGTGTTTGCGAAGGTCAGCAGCTGGACATGGAATTTGAAGGCCGTGATGATGTAAGCATTGAAGAATACATCAATATGATCAGGTTAAAAACCGCTGTACTTCTGGGTGGTGCATTAAAACTCGGTGCCATTATAGCTGGCGCTTCCGAAAAAGATGCAGATCTAATCTATCAGTTTGGCGAAAATATCGGTATCGCTTTCCAGTTACAGGACGATATTTTGGATGTATATGCCGACCCTGAAAAATTCGGAAAACAGGTTGGTGGCGATATTATTGCCAATAAAAAAACCTTCCTGCTGTTAAAAGCCTTTGAGCTTGCCGAGGGAGAAACCAGGACATCATTAAATACCTGGACAGGATATAAAGAATTCAACGCACAGGAAAAAGTAGATACTGTACGCCAGGTTTACGATACCTTGGATATCCAGGACATTGCGAAGGAAAGCATGAACAGCTACCTCAGCAAAGCCTTAAGTGTGTTTGCACAAATTAATGTGAGTGATGAAAAGAAGTCAAATCTTTTAACACTTACGGAGCAGCTAATGGCAAGAGAATATTAATTAAAAGAGTTGTCAACTTTTATAGCTAACGGGCAAGAAAGCTGACAACTTTATACTTTTTTTTACTCGTCAGTCCTGGCTTCCAGAAGAAAGTCGGGACAAGTGTTCGAATACAAATAGGTTAAGCTTTTACTAACTTATATTTAATCCAAAAATCAGAGGATTTAGATGCTGTTTCACCGCCTTCTTGTGGACGTTGACCGCCACCGCCTCCCCCCATTCTTCCGCCACCCATACCACCACGGCCACCGCCGCCCATTCCTCCGCCTCCCATTCCACCTCTACCGCCTGATCTACCACCTTTACCTCCGCCTGCACCTTCAGATCTGCCATCTCTCTTAAAACCAGATTTATTCGGCTCATTAATTTTAATATTGTATACCAATGGCTTTTTAAGGTCAAAACCTATCTGTAATTGTGATAAAGGGATACTCAGTTCGTAAATAAGATCTCTGTTGGGATGGATACTCATTCCGATTTCAATTCCATCTTGATTGATAGCTGGCAATTCGCCATCAGGAATATTTTTAAAGCCTGAAACGCGTATACCTTTATTCATAGCCGCAGGATCATGTAGCTCAGCATTTCCATCTGGCGATATAGGAGCGCGCTCACGATGCCCCTCTCCTTCCTTAGGCATCGGAGGTCTATCCATTAAGGGAAAGGTTAACTTCATGCCATCTTTCTTTTTGCCCTCAGTATTAATGTTTAAGGTAATGCCACCTCTCAACACACTAAAGGTTGTCTGGGGATCGAGCGACTCAATAATAATGTATAAATTTTGATCATCGTTAGCCAGTGCAAAAGCCAGTTTTGTGGCGTCGTTGTATTGGTTAAGCGGTTCGTTCCACTCGTTCGATACGCCGTCGGCTTTGAATGGTTTCACCATGCGGATATTTTCTTCTATATCCTGTGCTTTAGCTGATAAACCACAAAGAATGATGGAAAAAACAGATAAACTGAGGGTTTTAAAATTCATCGTAAAATAATTAAATAATGATACACGAATGTATTGCGATGAATTGTTAAATTTTGTTATTTAACATGGTTTAACACTAGTTGAGTTTGGAGTCGGGAATTTTAGGTTTGGCGTCGGTTAAGCAATCCACTCAAGAGAGGTTACTATGCGCGGAGCCGAAGGGCCATTACCGCCTGGAGTTCGGAGTTTGGAGCTGAGCGTCAATTAACCGATTAACCAATTTATACAGTTAACCGCAATACATGACAAATAAACCAGTGAACCATATAAAAACAAAAAAAGTCCTGATGAAAATCAGGACTTTTCTTTATAACTTTAATACTAATTATTCTGCAGGTGCAGCTTCTTCAGTAGTTTCGTCTTTTTTAGCTTTTTTAGCAGGGGCTTTTTTAGCAACTGGTGCTGCTTCAACAACCTCTTCAGCTACAACTTCTTTCTTTGCAACCGCTTTTTTAGCAACTGGTGCTTTAGCTACTGCTGCTTCGATTTCTGCTTCTGTAATAGGAAGGATAGACACATAAGATTTGTTATCTTGTTTCTTTCTGAAAATTACAGTACCATCTACTAAAGCGAATAAAGTGTGGTCTCTACCAATTCCAACACCTTTATCAGGGTGGTGTTTTGTTCCACGTTGACGTACTAAAATGTTTCCAGCGATAGCCAATTGCCCACCGAAAATTTTAATACCTAAACGCTTACTATGCGATTCACGTCCGTTTTTCGAACTACCGGCTCCTTTTTTGTGTGCCATGATTTTATATTTTGTAACTCGCTAAAAAGCGAATTATTGGGTTAACAATTAATTATAGAGTGATGTCAGAAATCTGAATCTTGGTGAAAAACTGGCGGTGACCATTTTTCTTTTTGTAACCTTTTCTACGTTTTTTGTGGAAAATAATTACTTTATCACCTTTTAAATGAGATACGATCTTAGCTGAAACTTTAGCACCTTTAACTGCAGGAGCTCCTACAGTAATTGCACCACCGTTGTCAACCAACAATACATTATCAAATTCAATACTAGCGCCTTCATCTCCTTGTAATCTGTGTACAAAAAGGTGCTGGTCTTTAGCAACTTTAAATTGCTGCCCTGCTATATTTACTATTGCGTACATTGTTTAAATATTAGTTTTATAATTTTTATTTAACGAGGTGCAAATATAGAACAAATTCAATTAACACACAAACACATATCGAAAATATTTTTCAATTAATTCTACTGGATCAGGATTTGGAGGATTAATGGATTTCAAGATCAATTTATCAGGTATTTAATTGTTAAAAACACCAAGCGTGCAACCCAAATGCAAGACCAGCTAACCGACCTCAACCTCGTTATATCAACTTCTGATTCCCGACTTCATAGCTCGGACTAATTCTACTTACCACTTCTCTTTTCAGCCATATTTAAAACTTCCTCGATAATCTTTCTCATCTGTACAGCAGCATCCAGCAATTTAGGATTACCATCAAAATCTCCGTATACCACCACATGTTTTGTTTTCTCTTTGTATTTGAATAACATATCGTAACGTGGCACAGCCATTGCTTTTGCACTCTTTTTCCCGATGGTATCCGGAAAATTCCAAAGTCCGATTTCGTTTGCTTTAGTGTGCATGTATAAGATATCGTCGCTCTTTAAGAATATTTTCTTATGAACAACAGAATCTACATTACTGATGTACTGGTAATCGCCGGTTGCAGAATTATAATGATTTTCTAAGGTATCTTTCACACCCCATTTATATTCCATTGATACAAAATCCTTTTTTCTGAATGGTGCATTTTGAATAATGGGCTTATAATAAACGTAACAATAAATAATCATTGGCACGATGATACTAAGGGCTAAGAATATTTTTTTTCCTCTACTTGACACTTGATGTTGAATTATTGATTAACTGAATGATTGAATGAGTGAGTAATGTAATTATTGATGATTAGATAAGACTCCAGACTAAGGACTCTAGACTGTTGACTCTTTAAGCTCCCCTTCCCACTTACTTACTACTGCAGTTGCGATGCTATTTCCTACTACGTTGGTTGCCGAACGGCCCATATCCAACAAGGGATCAATACCGATTAACAAAGCCAATCCAGCTTCGGGGATATTAAAACTTGCAATGGTTCCGGCAATTACCACTAACGACGCCCTTGGCACACCTGCAATTCCTTTACTGGTTAACATCAGGATTAAAAGCATCGAAATCTGTTGCTCAAAACCCAAATGAATACCATAAGCCTGTGCAATAAATAAGGAAGCAAAGGTCATATACATCATCGAGCCGTCTAAGTTAAATGAATAGCCCAATGGCAATACGAAACTTACAATTTTATCTTTACAGCCAAAACGCTCTAACAGCATCATTGTTTTTGGATAGGCGGCTTCACTGCTTGCTGTACTAAAAGCCAGCAGCGCTGGTTCTTTCATATCATTTACCAAATGGAAAATGCGTTTTTTCAACACTAAAAACCCCAAAAAGATCAATACACACCATAAAATCCCTAACCCAAGGTAGAACTCACCGATAAATATGGCGTAGGTGTTCAATACATTGAGACCTTGTTTAGCCACAATGGCGGTCATGGCTCCAAAAACTGCTAAAGGGGCAAAATTCATCACATAACCTGTCATTTTTAAAATCACATGTGCAATGGCATCAAATGCTTTGATCACAATCTGCCCTAAATCGCCAATAGCGGCTGTTGCTACGCCAAAAAACAAAGAGAATACCACAATCTGTAAAATCTCATTGTTAGCCATTGATTCGGCAATACTCTTGGGAAAAACGTGCGCAATAAAATCTTTAACACTCATTGATGCCTTCTGGATCCCTGTATTGACCAATTGATCAGGTAACGATAATTTCATATGCCTTCCAGGCTCGAATAAGTTTACTAAAATCATCCCCAGTACCAACGACATTAATGACATGGCCAGAAACCAGCCCAGCGTTTTGCCTCCAATCCTGCCTACAGCTTTAATATCGCCCACCTTGGCTACGCCAACCACCAGGGTTGTAAATACCAGGGGCGCAACAATCATTTTAATCAGGCGAAGAAAAATATCACTTAATAACGTAAAATATTCTAGTTTTTTCTCCCGGATATCTTCGTTTTCTTTCTTGATTTTGGCGTTGGCTTTTCGCTCTGCTTTAAGCTGTATGTACCCTATACTGGTGGTATCGGTAGTTTTGGCTATACTTACCTCTATGCTTTTAACTTTCGCATCCGCGTTGAGTATATTCTGATTGTACACATCGATTGAATTGACATTTAAAATATAGCCTAATGCAATACCCGCAATCAGCGCTAAAAAAATGAAAAGCGTGAGTTTGTTTTTCTTCATGAATATAAAAAGTTTGTGCTACTCTTAATTTGGTAAAACTACGATATTTACGGCGTGTAACAAATTTTGATCACGGCTGGCATCAAAAAATATATTATTTTTGATTTCTGGTGTAACAAAAAATGTCCACCAACATCTAAAACGCAACTATAAACCCCTAAATGGAACAAAAAGACAAGTTATTTAAAGAGATCTTCGATTCAAATTCCAAAAAGATATTCCATTTATGTTATGGTTATACTGGTGATACCGATGCAGCCAACGATCTTTTACAGGAAACTTTCTTAAAGGTTTGGCAAAATCTGGATAAGTTTAGGAACAAATCGCTAATTTCTACATGGATTTACAGGATCGCGGTAAACACCTGTTTAACCTACCTCCGATCGGAAAAGCGACAGGCTAAAGATGAATTGACTGATAACATTATAGAAAATAAAATAGAGGAATTTTCAGAGAAAAACGAGCAGGTTGCCCTACTTTATCAATGTATATCCAAACTTGAAGAAAATGACCGTTTAATAATTACAATGGTATTAGATGAATTACCATACCATGAAATTGCCGATATCTCTGGGATAAGCGAAGGCAATTTAAGGGTAAAAATCCACCGAATTAAACAAAAATTAACAGAATTATACAGCCAGTATGCAAGCGTTTGATCAAATACAGGAGTTGTGGCAAAACCATGAGGTAGAAGTTAAGGTTTCTGCTGATGAAATGCTGCAACAAGCGAAGAAAGAAGTAAATGGATTGAAGCTGAAATCTGCTTTGAACATTTTAGGGATGTTGGTATCCTTTATTGCCATTGCCGCATTGTGGATATTTTTTCACTTTGAATCGTGGACTACTCATGTAGGGATCAGCATCACCATTATCGCCATCGGCGTATATACTTTAATCCTTTACCGTGATTACAGGCTGATTTCGAAAACTGATTTTACAGCCCATCCTCACGAATATTTAAATAATTTAAAAACCTATCAGTTAAACCGCTTTAAACTATACAATTCTTTATATTGGTTTTACATGATCGCCCTGTCACTGGGTCTTATATTTTATTTTGTAGAAATTCTGGCCCACTTTAGCACCGTTCAAAAAGTATTGGCCGTGGGCTTAACTGTATTATGGATGTTATTCTGTTCAACCATTTTGAGAAAGGCGGTAATGAGCAGGGAAAAAGAACGTATAGCCTTATTGATCGAAAAATTCGAACGCATCAGCGGACAGATTTCGACTCCGGAGTAATTTAGGCACGGTTTTTTCATTGTAAAAACCGACACATGAAAAAATTGATTTTACCCTTATTATTTTTGCTGGCATTGCCATGTACTTTTGCTTTTAAACAGGATTTTTCACAACCGGTTCAGCTGGATTGGGATATACATTTTAAAGGCAATCCGGATATGCGCTCACCATTTTTTGCCTTAACGGCCATGACATGGAAATATAGCTATGAAAGTACCGTTTACCGCAACCGAGTGGCTATTAAACTTAAAAATGAGGTTACAATAGATAAGGCCAGATCGTGGGTAAAGTTCGATAAAATTAAAGACCCCGAAATCAGGGCAAGCCTTTTACACCACGAACAGGGTCATGCCGATATCCAGTATGTTTTGCTTTTGGAGGCCGAAAGGGTATTAAAAAACAGAAATTATGCGGTAAGCAATTATAAAGCGCAAATTTCTGAACTCGCGAATCAGATCAGCTCTTTTTTTGACACCATGCAACGTAATTATGATGATGAAACCGAACATGGAAGCAATCATAAAATGCAGGCCCGCTGGGACGATATTATCCAGGAAAAGATTGAAGAATCGAGGGCGGCAATGGCCGAATTACAAAAATAGTTTTGGAATAAAAATAATCAAACCAACTGCTACCGCCAAAAATGCGGCCACCAATACCGCAGCAGCGGCCAGATCTTTTACCACCTTAATTTTTGGATGATAACCTGGTGAAACCACATCAGCAAGTTTTTCGATAGCGGAATTTAAGATTTCGGCAACAAAAACAGCCGAAATAACCGACAAAACAGCAATCCACTCCAAACCAGAGATTTTTAAATAACAAGACAGACCAATCGCAACGATTGCCGCGAACAGATGAACCCTCCCATTATGATCATGAATAAAAAAGAGCTTTAAACCATTAAATGCATATTTAAAGCTCCTGATCCGATCGACAATTGAGAATTTTTCGTTGTTCATAGTTTTAATTGTCCGCATTTGGCCACACACTTAACTCTCCACACCTTTAGGCTTTAACTTTTAGCTTTATTTCCATCAGCCTTCACTTCGCTTGTCGAAAAACTATTTCCGCTTAGTTTATATTGCAATGTTTTGTTAATCGTTTTAGTACTATCAGCCGGGTCTTTTACAGGAAAAGAACGGAACAGATCGCCATTTTTAATAAAAAAATTATCGTTCCCCAAATAACCTTTTTTCTGGCTTGAGTTTAATGAAGGGAAACTGATTTTGTTAAAATCGCCACCAGCATATTCGAAAACATTAAGATCTGAAACAGTCTTTTTGCTTAGCAATTGGATATACAACTCCGGATTTCCATCATTGTCCAAATCCATATTCCAGGCATCTATGATAATGCCTTTACGGTCTACCGCAGCGGATCTGTAATTGTTACGGATAGAATCAGACATTAAAATCTGATACCCGCCAATAGAGTCGACACCCTTACCCCAGCTTAAGATTTCGAAATTTAATCCTGGTTTTACTTCTATGTCCTTATAAAAACGAAAAGGATTCTTTTGAACTTTTGTGGTTTCTGTCTTAATTTCTTGGGGTTTTTCTTCTGTGCATGCAAAACAAAACAGCATCCCTGTGATTAACAGGAGATGCTGTTTTGTATATTTCTGTAGTTTCATTCTATTTAGGACGTTTTGGTTGCCCCAAATTAAGTATTTTAGCCAATCAAAGCAACAATTTTATTTCTTTGCTTCTGTTTTAACTTCGGGTGCGCCATTGTTTAAAATAGTTTCCGTAGTAACACTTCTTCTACCGCTTGGTGCAATAACGATTGTTTTTAACACTCTTTTTTCTCCCTGCGGAACAGTTATTTTAATCGGCGCAGTGTATAAAAATGCATTTTCTGAAGGACGTGCCAAATCTATCGTGTAATAAATCTTTCCTCCTCTAACCGGTACTTTTAAGTCGATGGTAAAATCACCACCGGTTAAAGGTTTATCGCTTTGTCCAATCGGTGTTGGTACCCAATAATTAATATCCATTTTATCTAAACGTGCCAAATGTACTGGTAAACGCTGTTCGGCAAAGTTTTTCAAATCTTTGCGTTCAACCGGCGACCATGCAATTTCGGCCAATGCCAGTAAACGTGGGAAAGCATGATTTTCTGCTTTAGCAGTTGTTTTAATATACTCCGTCCACATATTGGCCTGAACGCCTTTGATATATTTTCTTTCATCCGCCGTTAATACCTTCGGTATCGGATCGTAGGCATAAATCTTTTGGTATGGCGCAAATCCGCCAATGGTTACCGGTTCGTCAGGAGAATTGGATTGTTTATGGTCGATATACAAACCCATCGATCCCGGGGTCATAATTACATCGTGTTTTTGTTGCGCAGCGGCAATCCCGCCATCTTCGCCCCGCCAGCTCATTACGGTTGCATTTGGTGCTAAACCACCCTCCAAAATCTCATCCCAACCAATAATAGAGCGTCCTTTTCCATTTACGTGTTTTTCAATCGTTTGGATAAAATAACTCTGTAATTCGTGCTCATCTTTCAAACCTTTTTCTTTCATGAGGTTCTGGCAGAAAGTAGATTCCTTCCAATAGGTTTTAGGTGCTTCATCACCACCAATATGGATGTATTTTGAAGGAAAAATAGCAATCACCTCATCCAGCACATTTTCTAAGAAAGTAAAAGTATTTTCCGAAGGCACAAAAATATCATCAAATACGCCCCAGGTTTGTTGTACCTGTTTGCCTTTTCTGCTACCTGCCCATGGTGTTTTATCGCTAACAAAGGTATCGCGATCAGGAAAACAGCTTAATTCAGGATAAGCAGCGATTGCCGCAGAAGCATGACCTGGCAATTCAATTTCCGGAATTACCGTAATGTATTTCGAAGCAGCGTATCTCACAATCTCTTTGGCTTCCTCCTGTGTGTAATATCCTTTAACTGGCGTAAGATAATTGCCATTTCCCGGGTAATTGCCAATAATACTGCCATTACGCGAAGAGCCGATCTCGACCAGTTTTGGATATTTTTTAATCTCAATTCTCCAGCCCTGATCATCAGTTAAATGCCAGTGAAAGGTATTGATCTTATAATAAGCCAGCTGATCGATATATTTTTTGATGAAAGAGATCGGGAAGAAATGACGACATACGTCCAACATCGTTCCACGATAAGCAAAACGTGGATAATCGTTAATATTAACTGCAGGAACAGTGATTTTATCGGCAACTTTATCAGGCAGCATCTGCATGAGCGATTGTACGGCATAAAAAAGCCCTGCTCCTTTTCCCGTTAAAACAATTTGATTAGGGCTGACTTTAATAGTGTAACCCTCGGCAGGCAATTGATCTGCTCCAACAGATGTTAAAACAACCGCTTTTTGATTAGGTTGCGTATTTTTGGTTTCTCTTAGGGCAAAACCTGCCTTGGTAACGATAAAAGCGTTTAATAAATCAGTCATCTTTGCGCCGTCGATGCTCTGGTTTACTAAAACTGTAGTCTTATCTAAAATAAAGTTTCCGTTGGCCCTGGTAATGGCAACAGGTGCAGGTATGATGCCCAGATTGGGATCACTCTGCGCAAATGCACTCGTGCTGATTAATACTCCAATAAAAATCGATAATGCTTTGTTCATGTTTGTGTTGTGGTTTTTATAGATTTATTTGATTATTTGAACCAAGATAGAGATTATGGGAAGATTCCAAATCTCACATTCTTGTTACAATCTAGATCAACCGTTTGACTGCACAGTGTAATGCAGATAAATTTAAACATTAAATATCAATACGTTTTTGCTATGCGTTGATAATATTAACAAGAGAAACTTTATTCTTTTTTCTTGGAAATTAGGTACAGCAGTGTTTGGGTTACGATAGCCCCGCTCCCGCTTCAGCCAATTGAAGAAATTGGCATCCCGCTTCGATCGGGTTTAAGTGGCACGGCCTGTTAAACTATTTTAGGATTGCAAAGTGCCGAAGGGCAAATTATGAACTATCAGTTTAGCCCTCAATAGTAGCAGAAACCTCAGTGTATAAACCTGATCCGATAGCTATCAGATGGAGCGGTAGCTCCCGATTGAAAAGAGGGACTACAAGTGGAAAGCAGGACTAACATTTAAAAGAAATACTGCAGCTGCTTTCCAAAAAAATATCATTCACAAAAAAAGAGAAACCGTTGCTGATTTCTCCTTCTAAAATTATATTAAAATATGCTTACGCCACTACTGGATGCTCTTTAGCAGCTAAGTATCTTTCTGCATCAAGCGCAGCCATACAGCCAGAACCTGCAGCAGTTACCGCTTGTCTGTAGTACATATCCTGCACATCACCACAGGCAAAAACACCTTCGATGTTGGTTAAAGTAGAACCTGGTTTAGTCGCTAAATAACCGGTTTCATCCATATCTAACTGACCTTTAAAAATATCGGTGTTCGGCTTATGACCAATAGCGACAAAGAAACCTTCCACGGCGATATCAGATTCAACACCTGTTTTATTGTTCAATACTTTAACAGCAATTACATTCTTACCGTTACCTAAAATTTCCTGAGTTTCGGTATTGTAATGTACCACGATGTTTGGCGTTGCTAACACACGGCTAACCATTGCTTTAGAAGCTCTAAACTCATCTCTACGCACCAATAAATGAACGGTTTTACAAAGTTTTGCTAAATAAGTTGCTTCTTCAGCAGCGGTATCTCCGGCACCTACAATGGCAACATCCTGTCCCTTAAAGAAGAAACCATCGCACACCGCACAAGCCGAAACACCAAAACCATTGTATTGCTGCTCACTTGGTAAACCTAGCCATTTAGCTGTAGCGCCCGTTGCAATAATTACGGTATCGGCGGTAATGGTTTTAATTTCGTCGACCACCACTTTATGTGGCGTTGAAGAAAAATCAACCGAACTTACATACCCAAAACGGATGTCGGTACCAAAACGCTCTGCCTGCTTGCGGAAATCTTCCATCATTTCTGGCCCCATGATTCCTTGTGGGTACCCTGGAAAATTTTCTACATCTGTAGTTTGCGTAAGCTGTCCACCGGCTTGCATACCAGTATACATAATTGGTTTTAAATCAGCCCTTGCAGCATAAATTGCCGCAGTATAACCTGCCGGACCTGAACCGATAATTAAACACTGAACGTGTTCGTTTTCTTGTGACATTATATTGTGTGTTTGAAATTCATTAATTGTAATACAAATTTAATGCTTTAAACAATTGTTAACAAGTGTACATTGTCAACATAGTTTACTTATTAACAGTCGGACGATAAGCGGCCGTGTTAGGCATTAAATCGTTGTACACACCGCAAGCCCAAAACGCTCCTTATTTGTAGTGCCCGATGTTTCCATCTTACTGCCCAACATTTTTAGTTGTGCTTCCTTGACAAAACTACTTTCCTTTATTCTTCCTGATCAACTGAATTACATTACCTCCAAGAATTTTCTTAATATCGCTTTCTGAGTAACCGTTTTTAACCAGTTCGGCGGTAATTTTAGGATAATCAGCTACACTGTTCATCCCTAAAGGGAAAGATTCTGCCCCATCAAAATCTGCGCCTAAACCAACATGATCAATACCAATTAATTTTACAATGTGATTGATGTGTTTAATCACTAGCGCAATCGGTGGGCGTATGGTTTCTGCCTCTGTCTGATGATTGAAGATTAAAGTATCAATTGCATTATTTCTACCGTATTTGGCCGTGAGTATTTTAAGTTCGTTATCATATTTCTCAAAGAAAGCTTTTTGTTTGGTATTAAAAGTAGAGTCTAAAAAACCGCTATAGAAATTAATGCAGATCACTCCCCCGTTTCTACCAACCGCCTTAATCTGATCGTCTTTTAAATTTCGTGGAACCGGATTTAAAGTATAGGCACAACTATGTGAAACAATTACGGGTTTTTTAGCAATTTTGATTGCTTCGTAAAAGGTTTTTTCGCCTACATGGGATAAATCCACCATTACACCAAGCTTATTCAAACGTTTAACCACCTCTTTTCCAAAATCGTTTAATCCTGCATTTCCGGGCTTCACTTTACCTGAAGTTTCTTCGGCAGCGGAACTTGCCCATGGCGTACTGTTGTTCCAGGTTAGCGTGAGGTAGGCCATTCCACGCTTTTCGAGGCTATCAATATAATCTAAATGGCTTTCGATCATATGGCCACCCTCTACGCCAATCATTGCGGCCAGTTTTTGTTGGTTAATACTTATTTCTAAATCTCTAGCTGTTGTAACCAATTGGATCCGGTCAGGATATCTTTTGATCAAACTACACAGTGAATCGATTTCCCGGTTCGCAAAAGCATACCCACCGGTTTCATCACACCATATGGAGAAAAACTGAACATCCAAACCACCTTGTTTAGCCCTTACCAAATCGAAATTACCTTTGGGCTGAAGCTGACCAATATCGATACCCGATTTAATCTGATTGAATAAAATATCGCCATGCGTATCAATTACAATAGCATTTTGATGAATTTTATTAGGATCTTGAGCATAAAGATTGATCTGCAAAAGTATAAGGGCAAGAAAAAGACAATAATTTCTCATGCTCTATATATAATATTAATTGTTCTTGTAATCTTTCCACAAGGTTCAAAACTTGATATAATCGGGGGCTAAGGTTGTTAAAAATGGCAGCTGCCAGATAGTCACATCTTCGAGCATATGATACCTAAGTTTGTATAATCCCAACATTAAATTTTTTCGTGATTGGCGACTGATTGGCAGCCTCAATGCCCATCGAAATCACCTTCCTCGTTTCCAGTGGGTCGATAATTCCATCTACCCAAAGGCGGGATGCGGCATAGTATGGCGTGGTTTGGCTATCATATTTATCGGTGATTTCTTTTAAAAGTTCAGCTTCTTTGTCTGGTGTAATCACCTCCCCTTTTGCTTTTAGCGAGGCTTCCTGAATCTGCAATAAAGTTTTAGCTGCCTGCGAACCACCCATTACAGCAATTTTTGCAGTTGGCCAGGCATAAATCAATCTTGGATCGTAAGCCTTGCCACACATGGCATAATTACCAGCGCCGTACGAATTACCCAATACAATGGTAAATTTGGGCACAACAGAATTGGCTACGGCATTCACCATTTTGGCCCCATCTTTAATAATGCCGCCCTGTTCCGACCGGCTGCCCACCATAAAACCGGTAACATCCTGTAAAAACACCAATGGGATTTTCTTCTGGTTACAGTTCATGATAAAACGGCTCGCTTTATCAGCACTATCCGAATAAATTACCCCACCAAACTGCATCTCCCCTTTTTTTGATTTCACCACTTTACGCTGATTGGCTACAATACCAACGGCCCAACCGTCAATGCGGCCCAAGCCACAAACAATGCTCTGTCCGTAGCCTTTTTTGTATTCTTCAAATTCGGATCCATCAATCAAACGGTTAATGATATCCATGATTTCGTAAGGTTTGTCGCGGTTCTCTGGGAGGATGCCGTACAATTCTTCCTCCTTTTCTTTAGGTTTAGCTGGTTTAATCCGATCAAAACCTGCATTTTGAGGCGCACCCAACATACTCATGATGTTTTTAATGCTATCTAAGCATGCCTGATCGTTGGGATGTTTATAATCGGTAACACCAGAAATTTCGCAATGTGTGGTTGCACCGCCTAAAGTTTCATTGTCGACTTCTTCACCGATAGCCGATTTCACCAGATAAGATCCCGCTAAAAACACAGAGCCTGTTTTATCTACAATCATGGCCTCATCGCTCATAATGGGTAAATAGGCCCCGCCAGCCACACAAGCCCCCATAATAGCCGAAATCTGTACAATTCCTTCCGACGACATGATGGCGTTATTGCGGAACATCCTGCCAAAGTGTTCTTTATCTGGGAAAATTTCATCCTGCATCGGTAAATATACGCCTGCACTATCTACCAGGTAAATGACCGGCAAACGGTTTTCCATGGCAATTTCCTGTGCACGAAGGTTTTTCTTCGCTGTCATTGGAAACCAGGCACCTGCTTTTACAGTAGCATCATTAGCCACAATCATACATTGCCTTCCGCTTACATAACCAATGCCGCAAACTACTCCTGCTGATGGACAGCCACCCTGTGCTGCATACATACCTTCAGCAGTGAAAGCGCCTACTTCCAAAAAATCAGAATCCTTATCGATCAGGTATGCAATCCGCTCGCGGGCCAAAAGTTTTCCTTTTTCTTTTTGTTTGGCAGCGTTTTTTTCGCCACCGCCTAAATATATTTTTTTGAGTCTGGTTTTCAGTTCGTATACCAACTGTTTGTTCACATCCTCGTTTTTATTGAATTCGATATTCATGGAGGCAATTTAAATTTAATTTTAGAAAAACAGTATTGACCAAAACGGTTTCTGGTCTACCATTAGTTTAACCGCAAAGTGCACAAAGTTTTTTAACCACAAAGCACACAAAGAAAAACAACTAAAAAACACGGTTATGCCTTGATTATATTAAATTTCTTTGTAGAAACTCAGCGTCCTTTGCGGTTAATATTAGAGATGTCCGTTTAAAATGATATTTTTGATTAAATCCTAAAAATGGAACTCACCATCAATATTCCCGCGCTATTATTTCCGGCTATTAGTTTAATTATGCTGGCCTATACCAACCGTTTTCTGGCTTTAGCAAGTTTAGTGCGAAGCTTAAAGTCGAAATATGAGGATGGAGATAAAAATTCAGCCCTACATAAACAGATTGAAAATTTACGGTACAGGTTAAGATTAATTAAAAATATGCAGGCTTTTGGAGTACTCAGCTTTGCGAGCTGTCTTTTTTGTATGTTTTTTATTTATTTGGAGTGGAATACCGCTGCCGAAATCCTTTTTGCATTGAGTTTAATATTTTTCATGATCTCCCTTGTGATCTCGTTGATTGAAATCCAGATCAGTACCAAGGCGTTAGAGCTTGAACTGAGTAGCCTGGAGGAACTCGAAAATCCATCCGTCGTAAGTAGGTTAAAAAAGAAATTTGATAAGGATTGATTATAGAAAGATCCACAAAGGCTAATTTTGGTAAACTATACCATTGATTTTCAATTTTTTAAAGTTATCTACCCAGCCTTTTCCCTTAATATATTTTACCTGTGAAGAATTTCCTTTTAAATTCGGGTGATAAACCGGATCAAAAGAAAAGGTCATGATAGAATCCGACTTTTGAACTACGGTTACTTCGTTATCATTTTCATCCTTTTCTCCGGTAGTAAAAAACTTATCGCCCATTTTCGCATTAAAATCGGCCCTTACATAAGTTTTTAAAGAATCATCCGGATAACTCTCCACTAATTTATTCTGCTCATCTATCCTGAGATAAAACGTACTGCTTGCGTCGCCACCAATCAAAGAATAAAACTTATAAAAAAGTTTCTTATTGATCCTAACAGTATCCTGGATTTCGGTATAAGACTGAGCGTTCATGAACCATAAATTACCAATATGCATGGGTAAAAATGAATTAGCCCCATCATTTTGTACCTTTTTCCTTAGGCAGGATAGCACGAACAGACTCACTAAAATAAAACTTAGAAATTTTAAGGCTTTTATCATGAGCGCATAGCTTTCTTATTTAAACGTTAAAAATCAACAATGCGCTACCTCGTAAATCATGAATTCACAAAATGATACAAGAAAACCACTTCTCCGCTGAACGCAGGCTTTTTCTGATCTTCAATTTCCATTTCGATAGCCATATTTACTTTGGTTACGCCACGAAGATTAATAATGGAGGCCAGTTTAGCTTTTAACCTCACTTTGCTGTTTACGGTAACTGCCTGGGCGAACCTCAAACTTTCGATCCCATAATTGATTTCCATTTTTAGCTTTTGGATATCAACGATTTCTTTCCATAAATAAGGAATTAACGAAAGTGTTAAATAGCCATGTGCAATAGTTGCCTTGAAAGGACCTTCGTTTTGTGCACGTTCTTCATCAACATGAATCCACTGATGGTCTAATGTGGCATCAGCAAACTTATTAATCTGTTCCTGTGTAATGGTGTGCCATGAAGAAACGCCTAATTCCTTGCCAAGGTATTGTTCAAATTCTGCGTGGGAGGTAATGATTTGCATTGTGATATATATTTGAGCACCAGGCATTTTGCGTCTGGCGAATTAATAATTATTATTTAAACTCGATACTTGCTATGTACTACTTAATATTTGCTAATTTCTAACTCAGATTCCGCTCTCTAAACCAAACTTCATCAGGAACTGCAGAAAAATCATCCATTTTGCTGATCAGCGTTTCGGGATTTGATTCATTAAAGACCAGATCACGATTGGCCGGTTTTAAGAATTTACTTTGTACCATCATGTCCATTTGGGCAAATAAAGGGTCGTAAAAACCATTTACATTTAATACACCGATAGGTTTAGTGTGTAAACCGAGCTGTAACCAGGTAAGCACTTCAAAAAATTCTTCCAGCGTACCAAAACCACCAGGTAGAATCACAAAACCATCACTAAGGTCAGCCATTCTCTGTTTTCTTTGGTGCATATTCTCTGTTACGATCATTTCGGTTAAACCCTTATGCCCTACTTCCTTATCCATTAAAAACTGAGGAATTACTCCTGTAACCAAACCACCCAACTCCAATACATCATTAGCCAGTACGCCCATCACTCCTACACTGCCACCTCCGTAAACCAATCTGATCTGTTGTTCTACCAGCGTTTCTGCCAATTGTTTAATTGCATTGCGCAACACAACATCTCCATTAAAGTTTGATCCGCAATATACACAAACCGAATTAAGCTTATTCATCCCGTTAAAAATTTACCGAAGTTAAGACTTTATCGGCTTTCTATAAATTTTAATTCTGCACAAAGCTGTTATAGGTCTGTCTAACAAACCTTTTAGGTTTTGCTGGGCATATAAAACAAAAAAGGAGCAGCATTACACCACTCCCTTTTAAATAATATGATTTAAACGATTTTAGAAAGCATAGCGAATTGTTGCGCCATAAGTTCTTGGATCGCCAAGTACACCTGCATATAAACCTGAGTTACCGGCTGCAGCCTGTAATTGTTCATAGTAGTTTTTATTGGCGATGTTCCTGCTCCAAACAAATAAGGAGAACTTATCCGATTTGAATCCCAATCTTGCATTAAATAAAGCATACCCTTTCACATTTAATACGCTCGATGGTGTAGGGTTTGAAGAGTATTCTGATCGGTAACTGGCATCACCTGCAATAAAATACCTGCCTTCTTTAGTAGCCAGGTTGCCTGCAGTACTCAATTCAGCACCACCCGAAATATTCCATTTAGATACCCCCGGTAATCTACCGCCCGAAGCATCTTTAAATGCTACCTGTGTAGCTACGCCATTTACCAGTTCGGTATGGCCGGTTTCTTCTAATGGAAGCGGTGCATTGGTAAATTTAACATATTTGCCATCAAGATAAGCTAAAGCCGCATTTAAAGTTAAGAATCTTTCCAGTTGATAAGTTCCATCAATTTCCAATCCTTTTACCCTCACTTTTTCGGCATTGGCCAAATAGCCCCGGTTTACCCCCAATTGTGGCGACTGCACATTGGTTTGGTAATCTTTAATATCCGTATTAAATGCACTGATATTTACAATGGCACCCTTAAACGGTTTCGTTTTAGCTCCTAACTCATAATGTTGAACATATTCTGGTTTTACCACAGCTACCGATAAATCGGCTTCTCCGGTAGAAGTTGTTGGTAAACCACCTACGTTAACACCAACCGGTTTATAAGCAGTTGAGAAGGTTCCGTAAACATTCAAATTATGTGTAGGACGGTAAGACACCGTAAAGTTTCCTGATAAATTGTTGTTATCCACCTTGGTTGTAAACTGTTGATTTGCATATACAGCGGCTTTAAGTGCCAATAATGCAGCATCAGTAGTTTGTAAACCGCCATAGGTTACCCTGTCATAATCAACATCTTTTTTATCATAAGTATACCTTAAACCTGGTAAAACGTGCAAATTCTTTAAAACTTCCCAGTCTACCTGTGCAAAAATAGCTGCACTTAGGGATTTGATAGTTGAATTGGTTTTAATACCAAAGCCATCCAATAAACCCGGGGTTGAGTATAAAGCCTGACTACCCGTATTACTGGTTTGTACAAATCTCCATTGATCTTTACCTACTTCTTCTGTTTGTGCCAAACCTTTTAAATTCTGACCCAAGAAATATACACCAATTACACCACTTAGCTTATCACTAAGATTACCTGCGTATCTTACTTCCTGTGAGTATTGATCGTGACGAGAAGTACCCTGCGATTTTGTTAAAGCTGCTAATTCCGAGAAATCCCGGTCATTTGTAGGATCCCAGTTCCAGAATCTCCATGCCGTAGTAGAAGTAAGCGTTCCATTACCGATTTTATAATCAACATTTAAGGATATACCACCGATCGACTGATTATGTCTCCAGGGGGTGTTGGTATTGATCTCTCTTGAAAAAGGATCGATTTTTGGTTGCTGATAGCCCAAATCAGAAACAATCTTCGCATACTGGCGGTACGCACTTCTTTCAGTTGTGGCTACACCGGCAATTACCAATGGATAGCCTGCCGGATGTTGAATGCTCACATCGCCGCTTAACAATACCTGTAATTTTTCTGAAGGGGTATAATACAACTGGCCTTTAAAGCCAAGGTTATTTTGTCCGCTATATTTACGTTCTTCCCTGGTATTCCAGATGGTACCATCGCGTTGGGTGCCTGAAATCGAAATTTTTGCAGCAAGATCTTTCGCCAGGGCACCAGAGACAGATGTTTTAGCCTGGATAAAGTTATAATTACCAACACTCATTTCTACCTTTGCACTTGGCGTTAAAGTTGGTTTGCTGGTGGTAATGTTGAATGCACCTGCTGTAGTGTTTTTACCAAACAAAGTACCCTGCGGACCACGTAAAATTTCGATCTGTTCGATATCAAGAAAATCAGTTGAGGTTGCAGCCGGACGTGCATGATACACACCATCTACATAAAAACCTACACCAGGATCGATACCATCATTGGTTAATCCAAAAGTTGAACCTAAACCCCTGATGTTAAGAGTTGTGTTTCTCGCATTGGAAGCATATAACTGAACAGATGGTACCAATTCTTTTAAACGGTTAACATTAAATGCACCAGCATTTTCTGCCGCACGCCCACCGATTACAGTAATTGGAATGGGCACATCCTGTAAAACCTCCGAACGTCTGCGTGAGGTGACCACGATTTCATCTAAAAGGGCGCTTTCTACCAAAACCAGTTCGATCGGTGTATCCTGATATCTTAAAATCTGAAAATCCTGTGGTTTATAACCTACCGAACTTACCTGGAGGTAAAATGGTGGCTCCTGTTTTGCATCAATTTTAAAAGCACCGTTGTCATCGGCACTTACGGTAATATTAGTCCCTCTAACTTTTATGGTTGCACGGGGTACCGGTTCGCCGCCAGATTTTTTTATAATACCAGTTATTGGATTTTGGGCAATGGCAAAACTTGCCGAAAGTAAAAATGAAAAGAGAATGAGTAAACTTTTGTTCATGATTGGTTATATAGTTTGTTTAAATGTTGTTGATTAATCGCGTTCGAAAATATTCGATTACTGTTTTAGAATGGCTACAACAACAATACGAGCGTGATTTTTGACTTATTTTCATAATTATTATATAAATCCTATAGATTTAGTCGACAAATATATTAAAAAATTTTAGCTGCCAAATTTTATTTTGTGATTTTTATATTTTATTAAGTCTGAGACTTCGCAGATTTTACATAAACCCCGCAGGTTTTAAAAACAAAACGGGGCTATCGTAAAACGATGCCCCGTTGTAATTACTGCTAAATCCCTTAAATGGGCCTTTAGATACTATGCTTAGTTTTCTTTAAAGATTTTGAGTTATTAAAACCCTCCTAATCAGATTATTAAATCCATAAATCTATACCCTTCACCTTTATCTGGTGTAATTTGGTGCTTCTTTAGTTATCGTAATGTCGTGTGGATGGCTCTCGCGCATACCAGCTGCCGTAATCTGTACAAACTGTGCTTCTTGCAATGCTTCAATATTTGCTGCTCCACAATAGCCCATACTTGCACGTAAACCTCCGATGTACTGATACATCACCTCAGCCAAAGTACCTTTAAAAGGTACACGACCAACAATACCTTCTGGTACCAGTTTTTTAATATCGTCTTCCACATCCTGGAAATAACGGTCTTTAGAACCTTGCTCCATGGCTTCAATTGAACCCATTCCACGGTAAGATTTAAATTTACGTCCTTCGTAGATAATGGTTTCACCAGGTGATTCTTCAACTCCTGCAAATAACGAACCAGCCATTACCGTGCTTGCTCCAGAGGCAATTGCTTTGGCAATATCTCCCGTGTGTTTAATACCACCATCGGCAATAACAGGTACTCCGGTACCTTTTAAAGCTTTGGCACATTCATAAACTGCATATAATTGAGGAACACCAACACCGGCAATAATTCTGGTAGTACAGATCGAACCTGGGCCAATACCAACTTTAACGGCATCAGCACCTGCATCTGCCAGGAATTTTGCAGCAGCACCTGTTGCTATATTTCCAACGATAACCTGTAAATCAGGATATTTTGCTTTAACTTCTTTTAATTTATCAACCACACCTTTGGTATGACCATGGGCAGTATCAATGGTGATAACATCAACACCGGCATGAACCAAGGCATCAACTCTTTCCAGCGTATCGGCAGTTACACCAACCGCAGCACCTACACGTAAACGGCCACGTTCATCTTTACATGCAGCAGGATAATTTTTAACTTTCGAAATATCTTTAAAAGTAATTAAACCACTTAAGTAACCATCTTTGCTTACTACAGGAAGTTTCTCGATTTTATGGTTTTGAAGAATTTCTTCAGCCTGAACCAAAGTTGTGCCTTCCGGAGCGGTGATTAGATTTTCTTTGGTCATAACCTCAGAAATTGGTCTTTTCATGTCCTTTTGGAAACGTAAATCCCTATTGGTGATAATACCAACCAATTTATTATCACTGCTTACAACCGGAATTCCGCCAATTTTATGCTCCTTCATAATTTTGAAAGCATCAGCTACAACAGCAGTCTCCAATAAAGTAACCGGATCCTGGATCATACCGCTTTCAGAACGCTTCACCTTGCGTACCTCAGCAGCTTGTCTGTCGATAGTCATGTTTTTATGTAACATACCAATTCCGCCATTTTGCGCAATGGCAATGGCAAGTTCTGCTTCTGTTACCGTATCCATTGCGGCGGAAATCAATGGAACATTAAGTTTGATTTTTTTTGTTAAAAAAGTGGATGTATTTACTTCACGGGGCAGAATTTCTGAATATGCTGGTACTAATAGTACATCGTCATATGTTAAACCTGTGGCAATAAACTTTGTGGAATCGAGTTGCATAGCAAATAAATTAGGATTTATTATTTGCCAGGCAAAGATACGAAAAGTGAGCGAAAATAAAAGCATAGTGATAAAAATGCTTAAATATTAAGCTTGGCTGACAATCTTTGTTAGTATAATAAACGGAGAAGGATTACAAACAAAACTATAGCATGAGATGCTCAGTTAATTTCTGAATCTTTGACAAAAACTCAGGAATGTTTTTTATCATTGCAACAATGCTAAGAACCTATTCTAAAAGACAAACTGTTTTTGTAGAGATATCCTTCAGGCAGCCGTTTTAGCAAAAACCTTATAAAAGAATATGATCACTGAAAACCAATATTTTGATGGCAACGTTAAATCGTTAGGATATGAAACCGCTGAAGGAAAATCGACCATTGGCATTATCAATCCGGGAGAATATACCTTTGGTACCGCTCAAAAAGAAATTATGCATGTGATTGAGGGTGAATTAGTCGCTCTTTTGCCTGATGATGCAGAATGGCAAAACATTATAGCTGGCAAAAGTTTCGAAGTACCTGCAAATTCATCATTCAAAGTAAAAGCAAATGTTCAAACGGCATATCTTTGCCAATACCGGTAAATTACTATAAAAAGTCGTCATCTCGACTGAAACGCAGTGGAATGGAGAGATCTATCTTGACAAATTTCTCGACTTCGCTGCACCCGAGCTATCGGGTCCGCTCGAAATGACGGCCTCTTGAGGGTTTATTTATCCTTATTTCTTCCCAATCACCACTTCGGTAAAGCCCTCGGTATTGAGGTATTTATTGGCTAAGGCCAATAACTCCTCTGCAGTAATGCTTTTCACTTTCGCTATATACTTTGTATAATAATCGTAATCCAGACCGGCAAAATAAATGTTTTTGAATTTATCGGCATGTGAGAACACATTTTCCAAACTGCCCAACATCGACCCTAACATATAGTTTCGAACCAGATTCAGTTCCTCTTCCCCTATCGGTTCACTTTTCAGCAGCTCTATTTCTTTATAGATCTCTGTTAAAGCAGCCGAACAAACATCAGCGCCCACTTCTGTAGCGATAAAAAGATAACCAGCTTGCTGTAATGAAGAAATCCCGGAACCGATTCCGTAAGTATAGCCTTTATCTTCCCGAATGTTGTTCATCAAACGTGAGCCAAAGTATCCACCTAAAACGGTATTTAAAATCTGAAGCCCTGAAAAGTCCTCATGCTTGCGGTTAATCGCCAGCTGACCGATACGAATGGCTGATTGCAGTGCATCAGGTTTTTCTGTATAAACAAACTGTTTTGCTGTGCTTGTAAAATTGAAACTGTTCTTTACTGCATTGCTTTTTTCCCACTTCTGTCCGAAGGTACCGTTGAGCAGGTTAAAGCTGGCATCATCAAACTTGCCTGAAACAATTATCGTACAATTATTTGGTGCGTATGCGGCTTTAAAATAATCAAGCAGATCTTCGCGTTTCAGGGCATCGTAATGTTCGGCTTTTATATTTACACCATAAGCGGTATCGCCAAATAAAGCATGTGCAAATTCCTTTCTCGAAAGAATATCGTTCTTTTTCAGGTTAACCTGCAGTTTTTGCTTCTGGTTCTGAATGTAAATGTCAAGTTCATGCTGTGGAAACTGGCTTTCGGATAAAACATCCTTTACAATCGGCAGCACCGAATGTAAGTGTTTATTTAAAGTATACAGCGTAACCGACGATTGATCTTGAGTGTATTCTGTTTGAAAGAACGCACCATAAAAATCAATTTGCTCGGCTATTTCTTTTGAGGTTAATTTATTTGTTCCATTGTTGATCAATGCACTCACCGCAATGGCCTGCAATGGTTTTTCGAGTTTCCAGTTTACGTTTTCAAAAATAAATTCGATACGTACCAGATCCTGTTCTCCAGAATAGATGGTAAAAACGGGAACACCGTTGTCCAATACTTTTTTTTCAGGATGGATAAAATTTATAGTTGATACCTGCTTAAAATCAGGTGCCTGTTGTCTGTTAAGCATTTTCTTCGGTTAAATAATACAAAGTTGATGATGAATTTGGATTGAAAGTTTTGTTAGAAATCCTTTTAATATCTTCGGCCTTTACTTTTAAAAATTCTTCTGTTTCCTGGTTGAGTAAAGCGGCATCCCCCAAAAGCTCATAGTAAGCGAGGTTCATCGCTTTATCCAACAAACTCATTTCCGAAAACACCAGTACCGATTCTACTTTGTTTTTTACTTTGGTTAATTCGGCATCAGCAACCAGTTCGGTCTTTAATTTATCCAGTTCTGCCCAAATTGCTTTTTCTGCAGCCTCGGTTGTTACCCCTTCTACTAATTTTCCTTCAACAATAAACAAACCGGGGTCTAAACTGCTCGAAATATAGGCATTGATATCGCTAAACAGTTTTTGCTCCTTCAACAAACTATTATATAAACGGGAAGATTGGCCGCGCGATAAAATATCAGATAATAAATCAAAGGCATAATAATCCTGATTTAATCGCCCCGGCATTTTAAAAGCCATATAAATCGCATTTAAAGGTACTTTTGCTTTTACGGTTTCCTGTCGGGCTTCGGTTTGTGGTTCTTCCTGAATCAAATCACGGTTGTATTTATCACCAGCTGGAATAGGTTCAAACCATTTTTCGGCAAGTTTTTTCACATCTTCGGTTTTCACATTCCCACCCACTACTAAAATTGCATTTTGTGGCGTATAATGTTTTTTGAAAAATGCTTTAACATCATCCATCGTTGCATTTTCGATATGCGAAAGTTCTTTTCCGATGGTTGCCCAACGGTAAGAGTGCTTTTTATAGGCCAATGGACGCAATTTTAACCACACATCACCATAAGGCTGGTTAAGATAGCGCTGTTTAAACTCTTCACTTACTACATTTCTTTGTGTGTCTAAACTCTTTTCAGAAAAAGCCAGGCTCAACATACGATCACTTTCCAGCCAAAATGCGGTTTCTATATTTTCAGCAGGCAGCGTGATGTAGTAATTGGTAATATCATTGCTCGTAAAAGCATTATTCTCCCCTCCCACACGCTGCAAGGGTTCGTCATAATTGGGGATGTTTACCGATCCGCCGAACATTAAATGTTCAAATAAATGCGCAAAACCGGTTTTTTCAGGATCCTCATCACGGGCACCCACATCATATAAAATATTTAAAACTGCCATTGGAGTTGTTGCATCTTCATGCACCAAAACTTTTAAGCCATTGGCCAGTGTAAAACGATTAAAATCTACCATATCTATTTTTAGAACCGTAAAGATATTATTTTAAGGCAAACTGAAAGATGGAAAATGATAGAGAATGTAAAATGGCAAATGATGGACAATGTAAGATGTAAATTGATACGTGAGATGGAATATGGATAATGGCAATTTTGCACGCCAGCCGCTTTCCGCTCAACAACCTATACATTTTTTTACAAACCTCAAACCTTACACCTTCAACCTTCCAGCCCTTTTCCTTATCTTTGTATTATGAATACAGCCGATTTACTGCAACGGGCATTACATTTTGATTTTTTAAGCCTCGAAGAAGGTGTACATTTATACCATCATGCTGATACGGCATCTTTGATGTTTGTGGCGAATGAGCTAAGAAAAATTCAGGTGCCCAGTGGTAAAGTAACCTGGCAGATCGACCGCAATGTAAACACCACAAACGTTTGTATCGCCAACTGTAAATTTTGCAACTTTTTCCGTAGGCCTGGCCACGACGAAAGTTATATCACAGATATCGAAACCTATAAGGTAAAAATTGAAGAAACTTTTCGTTTAGGTGGAGACCAATTGTTATTACAAGGTGGGCACCACCCGGATTTGGGTTTATCTTTTTATGCTGATCTTTTCAAAAAACTAAAAGAATTATATCCAGATTTAAAACTGCACGCTTTAGGTCCGCCTGAAATTGCACACGTTGCAAAACTCGAAGGTATGACGCATACTGAGGTATTAAAAGCTTTAAAGGAAGCAGGAATGGACTCGTTACCGGGTGCCGGTGCCGAAATTTTAAACGACCGTGTGAGGCGTTTAATCTCGAAGGGAAAATGCGGCGGACAGGAATGGCTGGATGTAATGCGTGCCTGCCACCAATTGGATATTACCACATCCGCAACGATGATGTTTGGCCATGTTGAAACTATCGAAGAACGTTTTGAGCACTTGGTATGGATCCGTCAGGTACAGAGCGAAAAACCTGCTGATGCAAACGGATTTTTGGCCTTTATTCCATGGCCTTTCCAGGATGACGGCACTTTATTAAAAAGACTTCGCGGCATTAGCAACAACGTAACTGCTGATGAATATATCCGCATGATTGCCTTGAGCCGTATTATGTTGCCAAATATTAAAAACATCCAGGCCAGTTGGTTAACTGTTGGTAAAGCAACCGCACAGCTTTGTCTGCATGCAGGTGCAAACGATTTTGGATCGATCATGATTGAGGAAAATGTGGTGTCAGCAGCAGGTGCACCACACCGTTTTACCGCAAATGGTATCCAGCAATCGATCAAAGCTGCTGGTTTTGAACCTCAGTTACGAGGACAAAAATACAACTATAGGGATTTACCTGAACATTTAGAAGAACAGGTGATAACATATTAAAAGATATTATCATAAATTAGATTGCCCCTAGAGCTTAACTTCTATGGGGCATTTTTTTTTAAAGAAACTGAATTTTATATATTTTCCACATCAACAACAAAAAACAACAACTACAAGTTGTAAAATATAATAATACACAAAAAACTAGTATTATAACTATATAATTTGTAATAATTATACTACTTTCATAGTAAAATAAAATACTATGAAAAATAAACTCTATTTAATTCTAATTACATTTGCAGTAGCTACCTACTCATGTAAAAAGCAAAACGCAATTAGTGAAAAGGTTGAACGATCCGAAGTAACTTTAGAAAAAGATCATTTGGCATTTAAAGATTATTCAACTTTTATAGCTTATTATAAAGCTGTGAGTGGAATGAATAAAAGTCAAAGACGATTATGGGAAAAGTCACTTAACTTCACCTCCCAGCAAACTATTTATGAAAAATTTAACGAAGAGCTGAATGAACTTGAAAAGGAATCAAAGGAAAATTATTTTAAAGGCTTTTCAGAACTCCAGGAAAAATATGATGGTCCACTTATATTTACAGAGAATAGTTACAGATTAAATAGTTCGGGTATAATTGAAGCCAAGCTTATAAATAAAGATGGATTTGTTAAAGTAGGCAACGACTACTTATACTTCAGAGAGAAGGGCATGAAAACATTTAAGGTGGATACTTATGAAAAAGCTCAACGACTTAGTAAATCAGAATTGGCTTCAACTGAACTCGATCCATTAGTTGCTCAAGCCCCTTCGCATAACAGCTTTTATCCAGCGATAGGAGGCTGGAATATTATTTATAAAGATCGAGGAAGGCTTCTTTTTAGAGTAAAATTATACAATTTACACTCAGATGCTTTGGGATATCAAAGCTTTGCCTCACTTGAAGGAATGGCAGAACATAAAAACGTTTTCGGCACATATCGAGGTGTCAATATGTCCCCTGGATTTACTCCAGAAACCGGTTTCACACCCTATTTAGGCATATCATATAATAACTTAACAAATGATCTATTTGATATACTTGACCATCCAGTAGATATGAACATCAATTTTTTTGATGGACTCTCAAATATAGAACATTTCGATAGGGTGATGTGTATATCTAAAGGTCTTGAGAGTAATCCTCAAGTTGCACTATCAATCGTTAATAATTCTGGAAGTGAGTTTTCCCATTATGCTATTGAATCACAGTATACAAACAGAAATGACGTTTATTGGAAAAGTATTGATAACCGTTATGTTCAATTTTCTGTATTGGGTCAACCAGGAACTTTCCCATTTGGTAGTCCTGCTGTTTTTTATGAACCTTTCACTTTAGACTGCAAAAACGGTAGTGAAATATTTCAATAACCATTACCAACCGATATCGACTAAATAATAAAGTAGTTTAAAAAACTATCCCAATATTTGATATACTCAATACTGCAATTTTCATATAGAAAATTGCAGTATTGAGTATACATTATCTAAAAATAAATTTAATCTTATTGAATGTTAGTATCAATCAATACATCATGTAAGAAAATTCATTTTCATAAAGTCATATAACCAATAAAGGGAAGTAAAACCTAAGTTCTACCTCCCTACCTTAAACTAAACATTACCTAATCAATAATGTAAATATTTTGTTAAACTATGAAAGCTTTTTACCATCTCTTAAGAATAAGTTGGCAATGGTAATTACACTGGCTTTATCTAAAGGCTCGTCAAAACACTCTACTGCTGCTGCTTTGCTTATACCTGAATTACCACCAATACCTACAATGTTTGCACCTGCCTGTACAGTTAAATCTTCTCCTGCATAAACTGCGTCAACAGCCGCTACTCCCGAATCATTTGCTTGTCCGGACGCGCCAAGACTAACCCATGGTTTGTAAAAAGCCGAACCATTTGCCGCTGCGGTACGCATTTGACGGATATGCGATGCGTGGCGTGCTTCTACTGAGTGGATTTGTAAAGCAGTTTGCAATATGCCTGGATTACCTAATAAGTTTCCTGCCTGGCCTTTATACGCTCTAACTCCTGTATCTTCAAAACCTTGTGCTACTGCTAAAAAAGTGGCATAATCATCATATACGGCAGAAAATGTTCCCCCTGCCCTAAAATCTGTATCTGCATAGGCAATAGGTGTACGGGCAGAACTTCCCAAAGCGCCTATTAATAAGTCAACGTGTGCTTTTTCATGGTCGCGAATGGTAGTAATTGCAGTCTTTGCTGCTGCAGTTGGGTAAGTAAAAGTTACATCAGTACCTAGTAAGGCATGGTTATAAAAATGATATTCAAGATATTCTAACGATAAGGCAAAGTTTAATACACCTACAACTGCTGCCGGCAAAGTAGTTTGTCCGTAAGCCTTTTGAAATACTGAACCCAAAGCGAGCGGCATAGCGGCTAAAGAGATTTTTTTACCCATGTTGAAAAAGCTTTTCATAGCAGCTCTTCTCGGATTTAATCTTTCATAGATTTCACCGTCAACTTTTTCAATTTCTTCTAATATATTTACGATATTCATGATTTTCTGATTTTAAAAATTAAAGATTGATTACATTAATTTTGGTTTTGATATAAGTCTTAGCAATATTTAAAACTTTGTCTGGTGTTAAAGCGCCATCCAAGCCTCCTCCATTATTAGCCCCAAGTGGTGCTAGACTATTAAGGTCGGCAAATGATCCATTTGAAATCAAATCACGAACATATGCTGCGTGACGGGCTTCAACTGAAACAATCTTACCGGCTAATAATAAATAAGTTCCATTTGTAATCCTTGGTCCGGCACCATTGTATGCAGCAACCCCCAAATCTTCGAAAGCCATTGCTGTGCCTAACACACTGGTGGCACTAGTAAAATCAATTGAAGAAAAATCTACCTCTAAACTTCCGATTGCTGCAGTGCTTAAGGCAGCTTTAAAAAACTCTCTGTGTGCAATCTCATGGAACTGAATATCCTGAAAATATGCTTTTTGAGCTGCTGTAAATGCTGCAGGTGGTGCCGAAGCTACTTTAATATAAAATGCAGCCTCTAATTGCTCTAAAGCATAAGCATAATTCAACACACCGAAATCATCTTTAAAATCTAATGTTGCACCGCCGTTCATTATTGGGTTTTCGTAACCGCGGTCTTTTTTACAGCCGGCAGCTACCAAAGCAATACCTGCAGCGCCTGCACCTGCATACTGAAGAAAAGATCTTCTGCCTACAGTTTTGTCAAATAAACTTGCTTCGCGAAGTTCACTTTTTGTTTCTAGTTCATTGTTTTTCATAGTCATCTATGTTTAGTGGTTTTGAATTCGTTTGATGATACATACGTGACAATTTGTATACTGGATTTTTCGATTTGCATTTTTTTTTATAAGACCATTTTAATACATTCACCAACCTATAGATATGACTACATTAAAAGCCATTATTGTTGATGATGAGGAGTTTGCCCGATCGTCGTTATTTTTTTTACTGCAACAGAATTGTCCACAGGTTGAGATTACCGGTATTGCAAGATCTGTAGCGGAGGCAAAAGATATTTTGGCACATCATCCCATTGATTTGATCTTTCTGGATATTGCCATGCCTGGCGGTAATGGCTTTGAATTGATTCCGGATGCACAAAAGCATAACGCCGCTGTGATTTTCACTACCGCTTATGATCAATACGCTTTAAAGGCAATTAAGGCTAACGCCCTTGATTATTTGTTAAAACCAATTGATATTGAGGAACTTAAAATCGCCGTAGATAAAGTTTTTCAGCATATCAAGCTTTTTAAAGGACAGAATGAGAATGATGAAAGGATAAACAATCTGGCTTCCAGTTTAAGCTCGAGATCCGAAATCAAAAAGCTTACCCTTCCCTATGGCCAGGGTTTTAAAATGATTGATATTGATGATATTATCTATATTGAAGCCGATAGCAATTACTCTATTGTGCACTTAAATAATCTTGATAAAATAACGGTTTCGAAGGTTTTACGCGAATTTGAAGAGCTTTTGCCCTCCGATCAGTTTGTAAGGATCCATAAATCGAGCATCATCAATCTCAATCATCTAAAAGAGTATAATTCTAAAAACGGACTCCAGGTTTTCTTAAAAAACGGAGAAAGCATGAACATTTCCAGAAGAAGGGCAAGCGATTTTTTTGAAAAAATAAAATTATTTACAAAAGCCAACAGTGATCATTAACCCACATATAAAAGTGCGCTTAGTTAAACCGAGGTTATACTTCGGACGTACTTTCTGTGTGTTTTTATTTTTGGCGCTAGCTTTGACTTTCTCAAAACCCACAGTTGCACAAACCACCTACCTTCCACACTATACCTCTAAAAATGGTTTGGCGAGCAACAACTGTTACTACATTTTACAAGATAAAAAAGGTTTTATCTGGATTGCCACCGACAATGGATTGAGCCGTTTTGATGGCACTAATTTCCAGAATTTCACCATCGAAGATGGATTACCTGATACCCAGATCCTTCAGATGAAAGAGGATAAAGAAGGGCGCTTGTGGTTTTTTGCACTCAACGGCCAGCTCAGCTATTTAAAAGAAGGTAAATTTTACAATCAGGATAACGATGAGCTGCTAAAAAAATTAAATTTTAATACCGTAATCGTTTCTTTTTTGGTTGATAGGACCGGAAAAATATGGTTGGGCACAAACGCTAACCTAATTGTTTGCTGGGATGGCAAAACGATCAAAAAATATATATCCCCTAATGCAAATGATAAATTTATCAATGCCTTTATACATGAGGATGAACATGGGAATATATTTGCCTATAGCGACTTAAGCGTTCAGCGTTTTGATGGAAAAACTTTTTCGATGGTCAAGTCGAAAGTGCAGCCACTCTCCTATATGACTGCTGCCAATTCTACCCATAGATCTTTATATTATTTAGATGCTGGTGGCTTAAAACAGTATAGGCATGAAACAATCAACGATCTCATTCCGATTCCCCAGAACCTGATCAAAAATATGTCGGGATATTTTTATTACGACGTTGCCAGTAAAGAAGTTTGGCTATCGAATGCCAATGGTGCTTTTGCTTTAGATAAAAGCGGAAAAACGGTACAATATCTGCAGGACATAGCTGTTAATCAGGTTATTAAAGACAGCAACCAAAACATGTGGTTTGCCACCAACCAGGGCATTTATATGCTCCCTAACGCAAACAACAGGTTATCTATTATTGATGCAGAATCGGGTCTGAGCAGCAACGTCATTAAAAGCATCACAAAAGATGGAAAAAACCGCCTTTGGTTGGGTACCGACGATGCTGTGATCGACGTATTAACCATTAATAATTATCAGGTAGATGAAATCGGCTTAGACGATTTCAAGAAATACAAAACAATTAAACAGATTACTTATGATCCAAAAGATCAATCGATCTATTTTGCATCCGACTATGGGATGGGAGTTTTTAGAAATATCTACAATGGCAACAACGAAGTAAGATACCTAAAGGAATCGAACAACTCCATGTTTGTAATTAAACATTTTAGCATTGGCCAGAATAATGACCACCTGGCCCTAGCGCTTTCCTCAGGTGTTGTATTCTTGTCGGATAGAAGGAATAAATTTGAGTTTAATGCAGCAAAATACCGCGAAAAAGAAGATTTCTTTAAAGATCGTTCCTACCATGTTTTCTATGACCGTGAAGGCAGCTTGTGGTTTTCGAATATTAATGGCTTATCTCAATTTTCTAAAGGGAAGTTGATTAAACACTATGAAAACCATCCCTTACTCACCAAGAGAATTAATGATATACAGCAATTGCCAGATGGAACATTAATTTTAGCCACTGATGGCTATGGTTTAATTTTTTACAAAAATAATCAGATTAGCAGGCAGATTACCCAAAAGGACGGCTTAACCAATAATATCTGCACCAAAATATTCATAAAAAACAGCGAAATATGGGTGTTAACAAACAAAGGCGTTAACAAAATCGCGGATTACCCTGATCAACCAAGCGTGGCCAATTTTGATTACGGAAAAGATCTTTTGAGTGATGATATCAATAGTTTATTTATTGACGACAGCACAGCTTATTTTGGGACAAACAAGGGCCTAATCTTATTTAAGTACAACAACAAAAATAGCATTAAAAATTTGCCCAAGGTATATGTGACCTCCATTATAAAGGATAATGAACGTTTGCCGGTTGATCAGGGTAATTTCACCTTCGAAACGGGTAACAATACTATTTTGTTCACTTTTAGCGCCGTAGATTTTACCACTAGCGATATTACCTATCGCTACCGCCTGAATGAGAACTCAGCATGGATAGAAACCAGGACCAGGCGCTTGGATTTCTCATCACTCCAACCAGGCGATTATGTTTTTGAAGTGAGTGCGAAAAGCCAGAATGGCAACTGGGGGCAATCGGCAAAAATTTCCTTTACCATTCAAAAACATTTTTGGCAAAGCCTATGGTTCCTATCGATTTTAATACTGCTTGTAGCTTATATTTTTTACAAAGTGGCAGTTTACGTTACACGCAAGCAAAAGGATAAGGAGCAAGAACAATTGTTATTAAAAAACAAAGTTTTGATGTTGGAACAACAGGCCTTGCAGGCAATGATGAACCCGCATTTTGTTTTCAATGTAATGAATTCCATTCAGCATTACATCAATACACAAAACACTGCTTCGGCGAACAAAGTATTAACGGGCTTTGCCAGATTGATCAGAAAAAATTTAGAGATCTGTACGAAAAGCTACATTTCTTTAGATGAGGAACTGGAATATTTAAATCTTTATCTAAAACTCGAAAAAAACCGTTTTGGTGATAAATTAGCATACACTTTTAACATTGATGAAAATATTGATAAAGAAGAAACCTTTATCCCTTCTATGCTGTTGCAACCTTACGTAGAAAATGCAATCTGGCATGGCATAATGCCAAAAGAATCAGGGGGAGAAATTCAGATCAACATTAAACTACAGGATGAATTTTATCTGAACATCGAAATTATTGATGACGGGATTGGCATTGACAACTCTTTAAAGGAGAAAAAAGATACCCACATCAGCAAAGGCATGCAGTTGACTAAAGAAAGATTGCACCTTTTAGGTCAGATTGGAGCAAAACCTATACACTTAAACGTGAAGCAAAACGCAATAAACGGTACCACAGTATCCATTTCTATACCGTTAAAATAGAAATTTTACCGTTTACTCAATTATTAATACCACTCACTAAATAGAATCATAATCCAACCCGCTTTAGCCTTAAACTTGTGTTAGAAATAAACGATAGTGTTTATCAAAGACGTTCTTATAGAATTGATATAGATATTTAATAACCTAACCTAAAGCTATATCTTAATTCAGGTTTCATTTGTGTGTTGAAAGCGGTCTTGTTTTTAAAAGCGAGACCGCTTTTTTTATGCCCAAAAATTCTATTTTTGTATATGCCCAATCACAACATCACCAGGCACATCGAAGCCCTTGTATTTTCTTCCAGCCAAAGTATAGGTACACAAGAAATTATACTTGCCCTAAATGCTGTTTTTCAGGATGAATTTATAGAATCACAGGTTTTTGAAAGCATCGAACTGATTAAAGAAAAATATAGCCATAATGATTTTGCCATCGAGCTGGTTTTCTTAAACAATGGCTATCAGTTCCTCACCAAAAAAGATTATCATGAAACGGTTAACCAGCTTCAACTGCACAGGTCGAAGAAAAAGCTAAGTCAGGCCGCGATGGAAACATTGGCCATTATTGCCTACCGCCAGCCGATTACCAAATTGGAAATCGAACAAATCAGGGGCGTAAATTCAGATTATTCGGTACAACGGTTACTGGAAAAGGAACTGATCAGCATTGAAGGGAAGGCCGAAACGCCAGGCCGACCGATCTTATATACCACCAGCAGCCTATTTATGGATTATTTTGGATTAAATAACCTTAGCCAGCTCCCGCAGTTAAAAGACATCGTAAAAGAGGAAAATACGGTCGGAGAAAATGTGGAATAAATAAATTAATTTCTTTGCTTCCAGATTGTTATTAAAAAAAGTTTTTTTGTATTTTTAAACTATAAAAGCAATTTTTATTTTTGTGATATGAAAGCGCCAAAGAAACTACCAACAAAGCCGACTACCAAGAAACAGGTAGACGAAGATGATGATCTTGAAGATGATGACGATATTCAAACAACGAAAAAGAAGCCTCTTGACGATGATGACGACGACGATTTTGACCTGCCATTAGACGATCTTGACAACTTCGATAATTTCGATGACGACGACGACGATTATTAATATTTAAAAAAACATATATTTGAAAAGCATCCTCCCGCTTGGTAGGATGCTTTTTATTTTAAAATCCGCACATGCAAGTTATATCCGTAAGCAATTCATCATTAAAAAAAGACTTTCTAGATACACCAAAACGCTTATATAAAAACGACAAAAACTGGATCTGTCCTTTAGATAGTGAGGTAGAAAATGTTTTTAACCCAGAAAAAAATACCTTTTTTGCACATGGAAAATGCACACGCTGGGTTTTAAAAGATGATACTGGAAAACTGATCGGCCGCATAGCAGCTTTTATTAATGAGAAAAAAGCCTATCATTACGATCAGCCCACCGGTGGAATGGGTTTTTTTGAATGTATTGATGATGAAAAGGCTGCTTTCCTTTTATTCGACACAGCCAAAGCCTGGTTAACCGAAAATGGCATGAAAGCCATGGACGGCCCCATTAATTTTGGGGAAAACGATAGCTTTTGGGGGCTATTGGTTGAGGGCTTTACCCCACCTTCTTTCGGAATGAACTATAACTTTCCTTACTATCAGAAGTTTTTCGAGAAATATGGTTTTGTTACCGAATATGAACAATTAACCAATCATATCAACCTTACTATCCCCTTCCCCGAGCGTTTTACAAAAATTGCCAACTGGGTAAGAAATAAACCAGGTTACACTTTCGAATATTTCAGCAAAGCCAATTCGAGCAAATACATTAATGATTTAATGGAGATCTATAACGATGGATGGCAGGATTTTGAAAACTTTGTACCCATTAAAAAGGAAACACTCGAAGAAAGTTTTAAAAGTATGGAGCCCATTATGGATGAACATTTGATCCAGTTTGCATATTTTAATGGCGAACCTGCCTCTTTTGTGGTTTTGATTCCAGATGCGAACCAGATGATCAAGGGTTTTGACGGCAAATTGGGTTTGATTGAAAAATTAAAATTTGCTTACCGCCGCTGGGTTGGTGTTACCCGAATGAGGGCAATTGTAATGGGCACCAAACCTAAATTTCAGAAACATGGCTTAGAATCCGTACTTTTTATCCGTTTAGGCGAATATGTGCTCCCTAAAAACCAGTATAAAGAACTCGAATTGAGTTGGGTGGGCGATTTTAACGAACAGATGATTGCTATCCATAAAGCTACGGGTGCAACTTTCGGCAAAAAGCACCTGACAATGCGTAAAATATTCTAAAATCCTTTAAAATCGTCATTTCGACTTAGGTTTGCCGATTTTTCATCGGTAGCGCAATGGAGAAATCTTGAACAGTATTTAAAGATTTCTCACAATGGTTCGTGTCTCCACGAACCATTTTTATTTATACCACACCTGTATTGCCATTCTTTTCAAAGAGAACTACTTACTTTTATACTTTGGCAGGTTAATCAGAAGCACACTTCCTAATATTATGATCAGGCCAATGACCTGAGTAAAGCCGATTACCTCGTTGGTAAAAGTCAGGCTTAGCAAAACAGCCACTACAGGATTTACATAGGCATAAGTACTTACTTGTGTAGCCGGACGAACTTTAAGCAGCCACACATAAGCACTAAACGCTGCGATTGAGCCGAACAGGATCAGGTAAATGATCGATAGCCATGCATCTAGTGGTATGCTGCCCCAATCCAACGACTTAAATTCTGATTTTAAAAAACCTCCAGGTAAAAAAGCTATACTGGCCATTAACATCTGCCAGCCTGTATTAACAGAAACCGAACTACCGGTAGTAGGATGATATTTCGAATAAAGGGATCCTCCAGCCCAGGCTATCGGCCCGAAAACAAGCAATACCATACCCATAATCTGCAGATTGCTTTGAGGCTTATCCAATGCCTGTACAATCTGATCGCCAAATAAAAGTACTACACCTAAAAAGCCAATAATCAATCCGGATACAATATATTTATTGCTCAGATTTTCCTTCCAGTGTGATTTATCTAAAATTACAAACCAGATTGCTGCCGAAGCCACCATAATGGCTACCAGGCCGCTTGGTATAAACTGTTCAACCCATATCACAATTCCATTGCCCAGGCCTAACATTAAAATACCGCTTACCGCAGCAATTTTCATTGTTTTTAGGTTAAAAATCTCTTCTCCCTTAATCTTACACCAGGTTAACATTAATACTCCGGCAATAGAAAAACGGAAAGCCCCTAAAATAAATGGAGGAAAACCGGCCAAAGCTTTCTGTATGAAGAAGTAGGTTGAACCCCAAACTATGTATACGATGGCAAATGCGAGGTAAACCATTACCGGAGATGCCGTTTTATTTAAATTTGTCATGATTTATTTTTGAGGAATTACCAATTGTTGCTGCTCCTTTACCGTTTCCAATACAATTGTTGTTTTAACCGATAAAATATTGGGCACTTTGCTAAATTCATCGCGGAGCAAGGCCATTAATGAAGCCGAATCCGTTGTTCTTACCTTAACCAGAAAACAGTCATCACCAGCAATCACATGTACTTCCTGCACATCAGGGATTTTTGCCAGCTCACTGGCTGTATCATTGCAACTGAAACTTTGGGAAGATTTCATTGAGATAAAGGCCAATAACCTTAAATCGACGGCAAGCGGGTTCACCTTTGCATGATATCCGGTAATTACTTTTTTCTTTTCCAGCTTTTTTACCCGTTCGAGTACCGCTGAGGGGACTAGATCCAATGCCTTTGCCAAATCTACATTTGAGATCCGGGCATTATCCTGCATCAATCTGAGAATAGCCAGATCGATGTGATCCAGACTAAAATTATTTTCGATTATCATTTCATAAAAATATAAATATTTAGAATAAAATTCAAAATATTTATAATAAAAATGAATTTTATTCTATAAAATAATTTTATTATGATAATTAGTTGGATATACCTGAAGCAATCTTATATCCCAAGTTTATCGTACAGGTCAATCACCTTTTTTCGAAGTTTGTTAATCTCTTCTTCCTTTTCGATCAGTTCCTTTTTAAGCGCTGCCAATTCTGCTGATGAATCTGATGTTACAGACTTCCCATCAATTAATTGGATTACCGGAACTTTAAAAGTTTTAGAGATTTGCAGTAAACGGGAAATATTGAGATCGGTTTGGCCCGTCTCGATTTTACAAAAAGCGGGTGTAGAAATATTTAATCTTTTGGCAGCATCAGACTGACTTAAGCCTAAGGCCAATCTGCTTTCTTTAATGCGGTCTCCGATGCTTTTCATTTATAGATATGAGATTTGAGATACTAGATATGAGACTTGAGATGCTAGATATGAGGTGGGGTTGTCTCCTGTCTCAAATCTCACGTCTCATATCTATTTATCTAACGAAGCCGCCAGTTCGGGCAGATCGAAACCCGCGTAATTACCAGAGCTCATCATTAATAGATTGGTATCTTTATAATTTAAGCTTAATAAATAGGCTTTCAGTTTTGTTGCATCATTAAAAAACTTCAGTTTCGGATTGGCGAAGGCCTGCTGCACATCATCTTCAGAAAAAGGTTCCATCTGTTTTTGTTCGAAAGATTTGATGTCGATAAAAACAATGGCCTCATCTGCCTTATCCATTGCTCCGGTATATTCTTTCAGGAAATCTTTATTCAGACTGCTAAACGTATGTAATTCGATACAGGCTACCAGCTTACGATCGGTGAATTGCGCCTTAACCGCATCAATAGTAGCTTTTAATTTTGATGGTGAATGTGCAAAATCTTTGTAAACATTGGTCGAGTCGTCTGCAGAAATTACCTCTAAACGTTTGGCGGCACCAGTAAATGAAGCAATCGCGGCATCAAATTCTTTTTCATCAATTTCCAATTGCTTGCACACCAATTTAGCGGCATTCAAATTCATCAGGTTATGATCGCCAAAAATCTTTAGCCCCGTTTCTTCAGGAAGCAGGTAAGTGATCCCGTTTCTGATTTCATGTTCAGGAATGGCATAACCGATTTTAGTAATGTCGGCTTTTGAATTGGATACAATTTCGTTCAGATCGGCATCTGCATTGCAATAAATCAAAGTACCCTTGGTTTCGATGGTATTGATAAATTTATCAAACTGTAGGGTATAATCGGCATAGGTTGGAAAAACATTGATATGGTCCCAGGCAATGCCACTAATTACCGCAACATTGGCTTTGTATAAATGAAATTTAGGCCTTCTGTCGATCGGTGAAGATAAATATTCATCACCCTCAATAATCATTACAGGCGCTTCTTCGGTTACTTTAACCATGGTTTCGAAACCGGCCAGCTGTGCTCCCACGAGATAATCGAAATCGCGTTTATAGTAATTCAACACATGCAAAATCATACTGGTAATCGTTGTTTTACCATGACTCCCGCCAATTACAACACGTAATTTATTTTTGCTCTGCTCGTAAATATATTCCGGATAGGAATAGATTTTAACACCCAATTCCTGCGCTTTCAACAGTTCAGGATTATCAATCCGTGCATGCATGCCCAAAATAACAGCATCTAGATCAGTCGATATCCGGTTTTCATCCCAGCCCATTTCGCCTGGTAATAAGCCATATTGATCCAAACGGGATTTTGCCGGTTCGAAAATCACATCATCAGAACCCGAAATCTGATATCCCTTTTTATGTAAGGCGATGGCCAGATTGTGCATTGCACTTCCACCAATCGCTATAAAATGTATGCGCATATTTTTTATTTTAGAGTTGAGACGGGAGATCTGAGATCCAGGCTTCAACCCTTTACCTTTTAACCTTCTACCTTCTTTTCAAACTGAGCCGCAACCCAATCGCCATTCTGTTTATGATCCATATATTTGATGCCGTATTTAGCACATTCGGCTGAAATCATACTCAAATCAGGATCTAAATAAAAGCCACTAAAGAAAATTTTGCCTTCTGCTTTTAACACTTCAGCATAACGGTGAATCTGATCCAAAAGGATATTCCTGTTGATATTCGCAAAAATAACATCATATTCTTCGTTGGGAATCACCTCCTTACTGCCACAAAGTGCCTTTAAATTATCTACCTGGTTAAGGGCAGCATTTTCTATCGTACTTTCATAACAGATATCGTCATAATCGATGGCCAGCAGACTTTTGGCGCCCAGTTTTGCTGCCAAAATAGCTAAGATCCCGGTACCGCAGCCCATATCCAAGATATCTTTATCTTTTAAATCAGCAGCTAAAATATACTGTATCACCATGGTTGTGGTTTGGTGGTGCCCAGTACCGAAAGCCATTTTAGGATCAATTACAATCTCGTAGGGATATGATGGCTGTGGCTCATGAAAGGTTGCCCTAACATAACATACATCATCAATAATCAACGGACTGAAGTTTTTCTCCCATTCGGCATTCCAGTTTTCATCGGCAACATCTTCTAAAGTGTAATCCGTTGCAAATTCTTCACTATAATTTGCCAGGAGTTCTTTTAATTCCTGCCCGTTAAAGTTGTCTTTGATTACGAAAGCCGTAAAACCACCTTCACTATCTTCGAAAGTATCGAAACCCAAATCGGCAAGATCGCTGATGAGCAGATCCTGTTGATAGTCTTCGATACTTTTGAATGTAAATATTGCTTTAATGTATTGCATTTAGCTATTTAATGCTTTAATAATGTCTGTAAAATCGCGTGATTTCAACGATGCACCACCAATTAGCCCACCATCAATGTCTTTTTGAGAGAACAGACTTGCTGCGTTGCCAGGGTTACAGCTACCGCCATATAAGATGGTAGTATCGTCTGCCACATTGAAACCATAATTTGCTTCAATTTCACTGCGGATAAAAGCGTGAATATCCTGCGCCTGCTCTGGAGAAGCCGTTAAACCTGTACCAATTGCCCAAACTGGTTCGTAGGCAATCACAATTTTCTTGAATTCCTCTTCAGTTAAACTGAAGATACCTTCTACCAATTGTTTTTTTAACACTTCGTAATAACTACCGTTGTTACGCTCATCTAAGGTTTCGCCGATACAGAAAATTGGAGTTAAGCCGTTTGATAACGCAACTTTGGTTTTCTCTGCCAATAACGCATCGCTTTCTGCAAAATACTGTCTGCGTTCTGAGTGCCCTAAAATAACATATTCAGCACCAACAGATTTTACCATTTTAGCTGAAGTTTCACCGGTATAAGCACCACTTTCTTTATCGCTAATGTTTTGAGCGCCAATTTTAACATCGTTACCACCCAATTTTGCCAAGCTGTTTAAATGAATAAACGGTGAGCAAATAATGGCCAGCTGATCGCCTTTGCGTTCGTCTTTAACCATATTTACGATTTCGCTGAATAACGAAACACCTTCGTTATAATCCAAGTTCATTTTCCAGTTACCGGCAACAATCTTTTTTCTCATTTTGTATTATTTAATGGTTGGATGATCTTTTCAGATCACGTTTTATATTAAAATCGTCTATACGATTCAGTTAATTCAAATACTTTGGTAATAATATCCTTTTCTGTCTGATCAAGAGGTAAATTTTTTCTGGCGAATACTTTTTCGGTCGTTTCGAACATCTTATCGATTTTATAGGTTTCGAAACCACTTGCGCCTCCCCAGCTAAAATCGGCTATATGGTTTGAAGGAAGACCAGCGCCAAAAACATTGGTCCCAACCCCTACCACACTACCTGTATTAAACATGGTATTGATGCCACATTTAGCATGATCAGCCATGATTAAACCACAGAATTGGAGATTGGTATTACGCATTTTCCGGCTTTCATAATCGTAAAGCTTAACCGTGGCATAATTGTTCTTTAAATTCGAATTATTGGTATCGGCACCTATATTGCACCACTCTCCCATTACGGAGTTGCCCAGATAACCATCATGACCCTTTGCCGAATTACCCCAGATTACTGCATTATTAATTTCGCCACCAGCGCGGCTATTCGGACCGATTGTAGTACCTGAATATATTTTAGCGCCCATTTTTATTGATGAATACTCACAAAGTGCAAAAGAGCCTCTTATTAAACTACCTTCCCAAATTTCTGCATTTTTACCGACATAAATAGGCCCGATAGTACTATTTAAAACGCTGCACTCGGCTTTTGCACCTTCTTCGAAAAAGATATCATCACCAAGTAACTGGTTGGTACTGCTTATTTTGGCAGAAGTACGTCCGTGGGTCAATAATTTAAAATCTTTTCTGATTTCGGCCGGGTTATGACCGAAAATATTTTCCGGATAAACAATCTGCACAAAATCTCCTGGATATTCAATTTGTTTTAGCGACTTAACAGCTTCAAGATCATGCTGATCAGCAATATAAGCGATAACAACATCTTTTTTATAAAGCGCTTCGCCTGCTTTAAGCTTAGCTACAGCGTTGAGTAAAGGTTCATCGGGACAAACAGAGCCATTTATAAATAAATCGGCATTAGGTTTTGGCGCAAATTTTATGGAAAGGTAATCCTGAGTATAAAAACCAAAACCGGCATCTAAATATTTGGCCCATTTCTCGGCAATCGTTAAAATACCAACACGCAAATCGGCTACTGGCCTGGTAAAAGTAAGCGGGCGGAGCGACGCCCAGCAAGCATCATCAAATAAATTGATTGTCATAAGCAGCAAAAATAAAAAAAGTCCCGATGCTTTTGGCAAAGGGACTTCAAAAAATGCTTTTTGTTGCTAAAATTATTTCTTAGCGTAACGGTTTTTGAATTTATCGATACGTCCTGCTGTATCAACCAATTTCATTTTACCAGTATAGAAAGGGTGTGAAGTGTGAGAAATCTCTAATTTATAAAGAGGATACTCGTTACCATCTTCCCATTTAATTGTTTCTTTAGTATCTACGCAAGATTTTGTTAAGAAAGCATATTCGTTAGACATGTCTTTAAAAACAACTGGTCTGTAGCTTGTTGGGTGCAAATCTTTTTTCATCGTGTTTTTTATTTTCTTTTAATTGTGATGAAACTATTCCGCTAATGCTTCGATGGTTTCATTTGAATATTATTTTAGTAATTTTTGAAAGCATCAAGAACATTTTTGCAATTTGCTGGCAACAACGCTTATGATATTTCCTATTTGTCTTTCAACCTCTATTTTAGAGGATGCAAATATCTTAATTTTATTTTTGATTTACAAGCCTTAATTGAAATTTAAAATTATAAGATTTTCAGAAATCTGTTTTATCAAAACTGATTGAAGTGATGTTATCGTAAAACATTGCCCGCTTACACATAATAGCAACAAACCTAAACTTTTTTAAGCTGAATATTGTTTTTCAGATATTTAAAAAATATATGTAAATTTGATATATGAGAAAAGACAGCGAGTTTGATGGCATAATCCATGCGAGCAGTAGCGGAAAGCTCTACATTAAAAGTCCGGATTTTTTTGCGCAGCCAAGGATCAGGCAAATGGTAGGCACTTTAATGGAATCGAGTATTTTCAAAAAAATAGAGAAGGACAAAAGCAAGAAATAGTATTATAGATGCCTTTTAATCTGCTCTTGTTTCCTCTTGTAGGCGGCTATTATATTCTTATCAGGTTCAGATACCTGAGGTATGTACAATACCGGCTAGAAAGCCAGCGTATATTATTAAACTCTGCTTTTGCAGGCATCCTTTTACTCGGCGCATGCTTCATATTAAGAGCGATTCTTATCGCGATTTCTCCTGAAACCGTTGAGCACTTAAGCAAATTACTACCCATTCACGCCCCTTATTTCGGAACCACCAGCATGTCGTTATTCGTAGCTGTAGCTGCAACAGAAATCGCAAATCTTTTCATCAACCGTCTTAATGCCATTAAAAGAGCGATAGCTACATCAGGTAATGAATTTGAACTTTTGCTGAGTTCATCATTCTTCGATGCACATCTTTTGCAGTTTACGATGGATAGTGGTAAATTTTATGTCGGCTGGGTTAAAGAATTACCTAAACCTTTTACCACAACTTATATTCGCATTACACCTGCCTTTAGTGGCTACCGCAAGGCTAACGATAAGGAGCTGGTGTTTACTACGCAGTACTTAACCGTTTACGCCAGCTATATTGAAGATGGTTCTGTTGCCAACACCAACGAACTAAAAACCGATCTTGTACTAAAAGCCGATAAAATCAATTCTATTTCATTTTTTGATATGGCTATGTACAACCGCTTTAATCCGGCGCAAGAATAATTTTTGTCTAATCTTTTTTCTGACTGTATTTTTTCCAGGTTTCAATTTTGGCCATCTGGCGGGTGATATAGGCATCGGCAATGACTTCGGCCGAACTCGAACCTTCAACTGTCTCGAGCAATTCCTTCAGCTTATATTGATCTACATCAGCCTTATATAAGATCTGGATCAATTTTGGGAAATCGTTATCAATGAGGTAAGCAAAAGCATCAACCATTGCAGCACGCAACTGATTTTCGGAAAGGTTATCCGGGATATCGAAATCTTTGCTGATGATACTAATTAGCGACATGGAACAGGATTTTTAAGATTATAGGGATTAGGATTCGTAGGATTGCAGGATCTTAAGATCAGGTTATCTGATTAATTTTTAGGTAATTTCCGGTTTCCGAAAAACCACAGGCCAAAATTAA